>NZ_MWVJ01000036.1 GCF_002087335.1 Pseudophaeobacter leonis | reverse complement strand
TTCATAAGGGCGGCTGCGCCAGACGCTTACGAAATGATCGACTTCGCAGGGCTTCCAGATTCTGTTTTTGAGGCACTTAACAGATGCAAGAATTGCCAGACAGAGGCTGATCTTCTGCGGTTTCTGTTACGTGGAACAGAAACCTCGAAACACATGATCTGCTAAGTCATTGAAGTAATGGTGCACCTGAGAGGATTCGAACCTCTGGCCTCTGCCTTCGGAGGGCAGCGCTCTATCCAGCTGAGCTACAGGTGCTTAGGGTAGGGCGTATATAGCGGGCAAGCCAATGCTGTGCAATGGAAAAAACCGAAAAAATCGGGTGAACAAACAGCTGATTTCAGATGGTAGGCTATGACCCAAAGGAGGAGTAGGCAAGACAGCCAATAAGCTTAGTACAGGCATCTTCAAGCGGCGCGCTGCCCCCCAATTTGGATGTGGTTTGCAGTGCGTCTTGGCACCGATGCTTGGTCGCGATGCTTGCCAACAATGAAGGTGACAGTGGTGAAATCAGGAATGGGCAAATCGGGCATCGCGAAATCAGGCATCGCGAAATCTGGAATGGCGAAATCGGGCATCACGTCCTCTTGTTAACGCCCCCAAAGGTCGTAGTCACACCAATTTACCCGAGCATGTACCATCCGCGTCAAGGCGCTCTGAAGATCACAGACAAATGTGCCCCCTTCGCTGTTTGGGGATCCAGTTCCTCACAGTCATAAAGAGGATTATCGCTGGCCAAAAAGAAAAAACGAGATCTTCACCACAACAGTAAAGACCTCTTTGTTTTGGTACCGGTGGCCGGGCTCGAACCGGCACGCCCTTGCGAGCAAGAGATTTTGAATCTCTCGTGTCTACCATTCCACCACACCGGCAGTATCGGTGTGATAAAGGAGGTTAGACAGCAACGCAAGTAAGAAAAATGCGTTGGATCCGGCCTAGTCAATACTAGGTTAGTCCATTGAAATAAAAGGTATATTCAAACTTTCTCGCCCTCACGGACGGATCGCCCAGCTCTCTCCTGGCCCAGGCTGCCATAGAGAGGACTTTGACTTCAGGGCTGACTGTCCAGATCAAGGCGGAAGCAGGGCGTTTGATGAAGCGATCTTTGCTCACGTTGAACCGCCAACTGCGCTTCCACAAGGGGGCGTTCCGGTGCGATGGCGCGCACATGATCCGATGCTGTGATTTCAAATCGCACCAGCTCGGTCAAAAACCCGTGCCATCAGACCTGTTTCCATCTGTGCAGCGCCTCTCGCATAGCCCCGTCAGACGGCCTTTGGTGCGTCGGAAGCTCAAGGGCTGGCTTTGTTTGCGAAACACATCCGAATAGCGGTGAATCAACCCGTCCATCCCCATCGCACGCTCACTGTTGTAGGACAGCAGGGCCGCGATGGCATCGGGCACCATGGCCCATTGCGAAAAGATCAACAGTTTGCTCGCCGAAACGCGCGGCCCGAAGTAGGGCAGGCTGGGCGGCACCCAAAGGCGTTTCGCCATGTCGTCCTGAAAGGCGATCGTTTTTAATGCCCGCATCCGGCCATTGTTTTCGGAAACCGGGCGATAATTCTCGACATCTTCAACGTCAATTTGGGCAGATTTTGCCGCCCGAATGGCATTTGTCAAAGCCTCTGATGGAGCGTCTTTGAGGTGATCCAGCCGCTGCCCCAGTTTGTAGTCGCGCAAAAAGTTGAGCAGGTACGGCGCGGATTTCCAGTATTCGACAGTGTTTGGGGCATCCGCAGCAGCCGCGACATGGGCGACGGCGCGGGCCGCGATCAGATCGGCGGGTTCTACGGATATCGGTACGTCGACGTCGCGCATCATGGCGTCACGTTGTTCGGTTTCCGAAACGCGTTCGGTTCGGGCGATGACTTGGCGCAACGTCCCTTCGATCCCGGACTTGACCTGACGCGCGGTGTCAAAACTGCCGGGCAGGGCCTGCATCGCATTGCGAAAGCGGCGCATCTCGGTTTCCAGCTCCGCGCGCACAGCGGGCCCCCGGTCCCCGAAAAGAAACCCCAGCACATCCAGAAACTCGCGGTAGTGATCCGCGGCATCGGCATCATCCTCACGCAGCGACAGCATCCTATAGGGGGTGGCCGACAGCAGCAGGACCTTGGCCCGGTTTCCTTGCGGGTCCTCAGCATCAAAGAGCCTGCGGGCAAGTTCTGCGGCTTCTCCTTCGCCGTGCAGAAGGTCGGTGAAGCGCTGGAATTCGTCCATAACGATCAGGTCCGGCTCAAGTGCCTCTGCGCTTTCGCGGGCAAGGATCGTGCGGAACGCGCCAACCAGTGCCTCGCGGCGGCGATTGAGATCGGTGTTGCCTTCAGGATTGGCCTTGTAGACCTGTGCACAGTCTTCCATGGCCTTCAGTAAGTCCGATTCCTTGGCAACGGCGGTGCGAAAACGCGCGACGATTGTATGCTCAAGTTCAGTGACGCGCGGTGATTTCCGTCTGGTGCGAAGCCACCCCTTTCGGCGGGAATATCCTTGGAACATACGCGGAACGGCGACTCTGTCGCATAGAAAAGGCCACAGTAGTTTCAAAAGCAACGCGCGTTCTTTAGCCATGCCGCCACCCTGTTTGAGGTCCAGCGACGTTCCGGGGGTCAGGCTGAAGAAATTCACGCCTTTATCTTTGATTCCGCCAGCGCTGCCCAGTTCCTGTGCCAGCATCGTCAGGCGTGTCGGCAAAACCTGTGCATTCGCGTCGCCCATGACATTCAGGCGAGCCACGTTCTGTTTGGCGATCGCGCCGTTTGAACAAATATAGACAATATCGATCCGGGGAACGGTGTCCTGCAAGGCTTCAATCGTGCGGGCGATTACGCCACGTGCCACCATCGTCTTGCCCAGCCCCACCTCGTCAGCTACCAGAAAATGCCGCACGGAATCCGCATCTATCAGCAGGCGGCGCGAAACATAGTCGACCGTCGTGCGCTGAAAGGCCTTGAGCGGGCGTAGGGCATCCTCGGCACTGAAACGTTCAGTCATTGCGGCGCTACTTAGGCAGCACTTGTCGAAATGTTGCCCAAAGGTCGAGAAACTCTTCCGGGATCACGTCGCTTTGGCCGGTGTCCGGATCGCTGAGGCGGGTCACCAGCCGTTCGATGTCGCGCAGTTGACGACCATCACCTGACAGCGCGCGCACCATGTCTTCAAGGATCGGCGATTCCTGACCGGATCCGAACATGCCTGAAAAAATTCCGCCCTGACCGGCCGCGAAAAGCGCCTTGGCGGCCCCTGACACGTCGCCCAGCAAAATGCGGATATAGCGAAGGAATTTTTCTCGATCTTCGATTATGGATCGCAGTATTTCGGCCGTGCGGGTATCGCGCAGGTCTATCAGCTCGGTGCCGAGGGAGAATTCCTGCGTCACACCGGTCGCGTTGTCGTGCAATTGCACGCCGATCCAGCGCGTGACGTCCTTCAGGGCGAGCCGTGCCAGCAGGCGTTCATCCCTGTCGATGTTTGTCAGGTTGATGCCATGTTCCCTGCCTGGGACCAGCGGCCAGATCCGCAGGGCGATGTCGTGGGGCAGTTGGGTCGACTTTCGGAACTCAAGCAACAAACGGATACGTTCCTCATCGGCCGGGTCCTCTTGGCAGTGCAGCGCGGGGTCTGCCACGGCCAACCGACGACGGGTCTCGTCGAGGCGCCTGTCGGCGGCGAGTTCGACAGAGATATCCTCCGGCGTGAAGGGCACGAATTCGCGCAGATAACGGCCCAACCGGTCAGGCGTCAGCTGTTCTTCCACGGTGCCAAGGTCGCTGGTGCGTCCTGACAATGTGGCGAAGACTTCGACATTCTCGCCGCCAATCAGCGCGGGCGCTGTGGCGTTGCCGGACCCCATGGTGATCTCGGTGCTGGAATAGCGTTCCGTAATAAAGGCCTTTGCGTGCAAACCGCGCGCGGGCACTGGGCCAGTTCCTGTATCCTCGGTTTCCTCGCCGTCTTCGGTTTCCGCCATTTCATCCAGCACGTATTTCTTGCCGAAACGGGCAAGGGTTTCAGGCTTCAAGAGGGCCATTTCCTCACCACGGCCCAGAAGGCAAGCGTTGTCCGGCGAACAGAACCTGATGACGATCCGGTAGCCTTCGGAAGGTTCATGACGATGCCGTGCCGCCGCCATAGTACGACATCAAGGGGGCGGTACATGATGCGGTTTGATGACAGCTCTATCGGCTGTATCGGTGGCAGGTTGATGTCCCCAGACTTCAGCTTCTTGCGAAAAGTGTCGTAGGCATATCCGTATTCCACAGCGAGATCTGAGATATGGATCAGGCCCTGATCCCAGAGCGCGGAGGCCAGATTATTGATGCCTGAGAGTCCATCAATAAGGCAGATCCGGCCGACAGTATCATCGGCGTCGCAGGTGCCATCCCCGATGGTGCACCCGTGTGCCGTAATGAAGTTGGCAAGAGCAGCGTCCATCAACAACGGTTCCAGCCCGTGGACTTGGCGAAACACATCGTACTTGCGAAATCTGTTGTTCCTTTTCGTCAGCGCAAATTTCGCCATGATCGCAGGCACAGAATTTCTGGAAATGCCCAAATGCCCTGCCAAGGCATTGGATGTTATATCCTCGTCAGGGTTGCTCCCCAAACCGTCGCAGATTTGTTTTGCCATTTATCAGCTCCTTTCGAAGGAACTGGTGACAATGGCTGCGTAGGCAAAATGCTACACCGCAAAAAAAAGGTCGATTGTAGGAAAATATTTCAATATCGTGTAAACACGGCTATCAGAGATCTGGGATGAGCCTGAGACCTTGATAAAGGGCGGAAAACAGCCCTTCGCGGCGGCACCGCCCAAGGGCCGCTTTTGGCTTAATTTGCCTATCCGCTCAGCGAGGAATAATTGCGAAAAGTTGCCCGGCAGCCGCCAATTAAATCCAAGTCCACCTTTCCGGAGTCGTTTTGAAGATATCACCGACGCCGGAAGCGTGCGAATACCCGCCGAACGGTAGCCTGCACCCCGGCATTGAGCTCGTAATCGTTCGCAAGATCGGATCGGCCATATAGTCCAAACTCGTCCGAAGACCGAGCAAGCTCGTATCCAGACGCGTCGAGCCAGATTACTTCGTTTCCATCGGCCATAGGAAGAACATTGTATAGGGCGTTATGACAGGTTCCTGATGCACGTTTTTGTAGGCGCTGCGCTTGACCCCGCGCAACCACTCCAGTGGCGGTAAGGAGCGGTTGGGAAAGATCACAAAAATGGGGGACCGATACCCCAGCCCCTTACGGAAAATGTTGATATGAGCGCTTCCATTTGCCCCCGGAAGGGCCAGCATTGCTTTTGAAACAAGGTTCTTGTGGAAACTCTGAGGGAGAACGCAAGTGTGTTAAGTCTCGAAAATATCTTCGAGAGGGCTCCGAGCGGCTCGCTGCGAGTATCCTCGGCATTTACGTGAGCTTGGACGACATCATTTACTTGAAATTGGACTATGATGTTTACTTGATAACGGACAAGGCTATATACTTGAAATTGGACGCATGTGATGAATCGGGACGGTTATGGTAGACAAACGGGAGATCTTGGCCGACGCGATGGAAGCCCTGCCCACCTTGCAGAAGCAAGGACTTCTTGTTGTTCGCAGCGGCGAGATCGACCCGGTGAGGATCAAGGCGCTAAGAAAGGCGGGCTATCTTCAGCCCATCATGAAGGGCTGGTATCATCTGTCGGACCCCAGTTCGCGTCCTGGTGACACGACGCCGTGGACGATGAGCTACTGGTCATTTGTCCAGAGATACTGCGAGCATCGTTTCGGTAGCGACTGGGTTCTCAGTCCTGAGATTTGCCTTAGCCTGCATACTGGATCTCAGGTGCCGGTTACCCAGGTGATGGTGCATGCCCCCAAGGGAGGCAACAATGCTGTCGAACTCCCTGGCAAGCGGTCGCTCTTCGATCTGAGGGTCAGGGAGCTTCCTGAGCAGGGACGGAGGATGCAGCTGCCGAATGGGCTGAGGGTTTACACTCCGGAGGCCACGCTGATCCATATGGCAGAGAATTGCTATCATACGCAGGCTATGTCGGTGGCAGCACTGATGGGCAGCTACCGAAATGTCGATGTCCTGTTGCGCGCGGTGGTGGGCGGGGCGCACAGGCGCCCGGGTAACCGCCTGGTTGGCGCGTTCAAGCACTTGGGGATGGACGATCACGCCAAGCGCCTGGCCGATGGCATGCGCCGCGCAGATATGGATCTGAGGAATGAAAACCCCTTTACGGGGGAAGGCATTGCTGTTGTTGCTGGTGCGGCCCCGATCTCTAACATGTTGCGAGCGATATGCAGAGGGACCGACAAGCGATCATTGACCTGCTACCGGCCCCGGGAGGGCCTGTGGAAGTCGACGAGGTGCTTGGGCGGATCGACGATGTCTACACCCATGATGCCTGGAACTCGCTCTCGATCGAAGGTTATCGGGTCTCCGAAGAGATGATCGAGAAGATTCGCAGCGGTAGCTGGGACCCGGAGGCCGACAAGTCGGACGCCACCTCTCGTGATGCTATGGCCGCAAAGGGCTACTGGAATGTTTTCCAGTCTGCCCGCGAGGTGGTGAAAACATCCATCGAGCGAGGTGCCCGGTCTCGGTGCGCGACAATCTAAGCGATTGGTATCAGGATCTCTTCGAGCCGTCGATCGACGCAGGCATCCTGACGCGAGGCCAACTGATCGGATATCGCAATCACCCGGTATTTATTCGCACAGCCAATCATGTGCCCCCGGCGTGCGAAAGCTTATGGATGCGATGGAGACCTACTTCGACCTCCTTGACGAGGAGGAGCATTCCGGAGTGCGCGCGGTGCTTGGTCACTGGCTTTTGGGCTACATCCACCCTTATCCCGACGGAAACGGGCGCCTCGCTCGTTTCGTGATGAACGCGGTGCTCGCGAGTTCGGGCTATCCATGGGCTGTGATCCGGCTCGATCAGCGGAGGCGCTATATGCAGGCTCTCGAGCTGCGAGTTTTGGAGGCGATATCGCTCCCTTCGCGAAGCTAATAAGTGAGCATCTTGGCAACAAGCCCTGACAGAAAGGCTATGTCTCGAAGCGTATCGGCGCGCCAACACGCTTCGAGCCTTACTCCACAGCACGGAATGGTCACCCAAAGAGGGACGCCATCAACATTTACCGTCAGGGGCTGGGACCGATACCTGCGCCAGCTCATCGTCGGCGGAATGACGTCGCGCGTACGGCAGGTCACCAACCATCCCGAGCGCGCAGATCCCTGGCTGACGAAACTGTTGCAACGAAAACCCGCCCGGCTTGCCACAGCCGCCATGGCGAACAAGACGGCACGGATCATGTGGGCCGTCTTGACCAGGGATGAGTCCTACAAGCCGCACGTCGCATAAGTCTGCGCGCGCCCACGAGATAGCAAGTCCAAAGATGTGATGGTGTACCCTTCAGCCGCAACGATCCGGACGCTCCGCCGAATGTCCCGGGCACTTTTGCCCGCGAAGCAGATAGGAACCTGATCTGCGGATCCCATCAGGGCCAGCGGTGATGACCGCGCAAACAGGCCGGACACAAGACCGCTTCTGAAAAGGGTCACGTAATCTCATTTAAGCCTTGCCATGCGGGAGCCATCCACACAAGACATTTGATCGGATTTGGCAGAAAGGCGGCTCTGGGCCGCGAGTGACGTGGCAGGTCTCCGTCAAATTCAGCGATGTTGGATAGCCGAAAGTGGCAAGGATACCTTTTTCTACGACCCTCTTGCAAGAAAGATGAAACGAGAAAATGGGCAAGGAACCAACCGTATGGTTCTCAACAGTTTGCAAGGCTGTTCCACGCGTTCTGACAGTACGGTTCTGAGCGCGCTGGCGACGAAGCCTTCAAGTAGCTGTCTGATCGAATAGATTCCTCACACGCGGGCGGGACTTTCGATGCAAATCAACGTGTCAAAAAATAAATCTCGATTTGTACATCCCTCGCATTTTTTTGTCGTGATGAAACACACCACTTATTTGAATGGGCGCGTGCCCAACAACGTCAATTAGGAAGGTCAACATGAGCCCGAAGTATCCAGATATTCAAGTTCAACTCACGGTGCAGATAGCTCAGCGCCAGCGATCGTAAGAAGCTGCCGTGCGGCTGCACAGCACGCTGGTCTTAGTAAGTCAGAGCGCGACAAATTCATGCGAGAGGCGTTCTCCGGAGACTACGGAAACGTAGTTGCAACCGCGATGGCGTGGTTTGACTGCCGATGACGGTGGGTTTGACTTCAGGGCCCGTCCGATTGGCCCGCCGAGTCACGATTTGTCCAGCAAAATATGTTGTACGATCCACAAATGGCTGCACCGCAACATCGTCCCAGCAACTCAATGGTCAGTGGGGATGGCGGGTCTCACGGTCCGCCAAAACGGACTTTGTTTTCGATGCTTTGGAGCAGGCCCTGCACGATCGACGGCCCGTCCAGAGAAGTGGACTGGTTCACCATTCGGACCGCTGCGGGCAATATTTGTCCATCCGATACACCGAGCGTTTGGCTGAGGCTGGCATCGAACCGTCGGTCGGCAGTGTCGGTGACTCGTATGACAACGCACTCGCCGAGACGATAAACAGTCTCTACAAAACCGAACTGGTCCATCGCCAAAGACCGTGGCGCAACATGCAGGATCTGGAAATGGTACGCGGACTGCCATAGCTGCCATTCGCCAGGGCAAAGGCAGTGCGAAAAGGGCCAAGTACACCATGTCCTGCCGCTGACGGTGACAAGCAGGTCGGTCGTGCCAGGCAAAGAAACCGCTCTGGCTGACGCCCAGGACACGACACATCCGACTGATGGGGAAACTCGCATTCTCCGCCTCGATGAAGTCGAAGCTCATCGACTTGCGTACTTCGCGAAGAAGGCTGCGGTGGTTTCAACCGATCAGCGCAACATCTTTGATTTGAGATGTTCTGAAAGGATCCACGATGGCTTTTTTTAGGATGTCGCGCTCCTGCTTGAGGATGGTCACCTCCTTGCGTAACCGCTTCAGTTCCGAATGTAGGTCGATCTGCTCATCTCGCGGCTCCTCCGCATCACGATCCTCGCGCACCCACCGTGTCAGCGTCGACAATCCGACACCCAGATCACCCGCGATCTCTCGCCTTGTTCGGCCGCTGGTTAACGCCAGCCGCACCGCTTCGCGCCTGAACTCCGGCGTTTGTCGTTTTCCGTGGGACATAGAACACCTCCTGGTTCCTCAGTTGGCGCTCTCCAGTTTTTCCGGGCAAGTCCAGTAGGAATGAATTTTGGTCCAGGGAAATGATTTCCGTGAGACTCCTCAAAAAGTAGCGCAGATGTCGGTCGAGGTATTTGCAGGCGTAAGATAGGCGGCCCAGCGAGCTACAGGTGTTCACTCCTTTTCTTTTGCCGTCGGCTCTCAGAGCTCCTGGTGATTTTCAGTGCCTGCGAACAAAATGCATTTACCGAATTGGTCACACGATTTCGCCATCATTCCTGATTGCTAACCACCTGTTGCGCCGCTACAAAAATAACATCAGTGCAGGGCAGGCGTGTAACTGGCGCTCGAATAATGGTCAGAGTTCCATCAGGTCGAGGACGCCGACCTATGACCCGCGCCAGCCAACCCACGACACGTGGAAAGACAGACAGAGGTCCGGTGCCGGATCTTATGCCAACGCTATCAGCATTGAGATGAGGCGTCGCGGCGAAAGGAAATGTGAATGAACCCGGTTGAGATCGAACAGGCCATCTCTGAGCTTGCTGAGGCCCCCTTCGACGCGGCTGAGTTCCCCTTTGCCTTCTTGGAAGCCTTCGGGCGCAAAACGCTTGTTTCCCCCGAAAGCCTCCGGCCGGTTCGACTTCGCCACGATATGGGGCACGAGGCCCCGAACTCGCTTCGCCCCGCATGGGAAAAAGCACTCGCATGGTCGCCAAGGCGACGTTTGTGTTTTCAAACAAGATCCCGAGTTGTCACATTGCTGCGCGCCGCAATGCTTCAACCCAGGGTCCCGCTTGGCGGATGCATCTGCTGAACACGAAAGGTATATGAGGTCCTTTCCCGAAAAGGAAAAACGGCGAGCACAATTTTTATTGTGCCGCCTCTTTCTAATAGATTCATGATTCTTCTTGATTCAGGGGCTGAATAGGTATTTGAAATCATACTCTTACAGAGGGCGCGACGCGGAAATTCCCCGTTGCGACGCAGAAACTCCCCACACAGACGCAGAAGTTCCCCGTTGCGACGCAAAAATTCCCCGCAAAGACGCAAAAACTCCCCGGTATATTTGCGTTGGAAGCTTTGGAAAGTAAGCGGTTTCCCGGCCCCACCTTCCGGTCGTCCTGACAATTTGGGAGTCCCTGTTCGGGCGTAGATTTGTTTGGAGGGCTCCATGGGAGATCGTCGGGATATCCATTTGGAGTCCGGTTTCATCGGTGAGATCGTGATCGGTGCCACCTGGCCTGCGATCCGGGACGGCGTCATGGCGTTGAACCATGCCCAGTTCGAGGCGCTGTTTTCCGGTCTCGACTGGCGGAAAGTGCGGGCAGTTACGGCGCGTCCGCCGACTGCGGCAGAGTGAATCACCGGATCGTTCTGGCAGGCGTCCTGGGGCTGATGTTGATAGATCGGCTGCATGAATGCGGACAAATCTTACCGATGACATGGATGCGCTCAAGGCCATTATCCTGGCCCAGAGCGAACAGAACGCGCGGCTGGAGGCTCTGATTGCGGCCCTCAGGCAAGCCATGTTCGGGCGCAAATCCGAGAAGATCGATCCCGATCAGTTCGAACTGGCGCTGGAGGATATCGAGGCTGGGATCGCCGTGGTCGAGGCCGAGGGCGAAGCCAATGAGCTGGTCACGCCGACACAGACCTCCTGGCCCCGCAAGACCAATCGCGGTTCACGCTGCTCGGTTTGGCGTCTTCGAACGGGCTACGGATCATCGAAATGTCGATCTCGACGGCGTTGACGTCCTGTACCAGAAGCTTCTTGGAAAAACCGTCCGGGTTGTAGTTTGTGATACCGACATCCCGATCGACGTGCCCCATGATGTAGCGTCGGTGGCTATCCTGACACCCGGACTCAATCAAAAAGTGGTTAAATGTCGTACGGAAGCTATGGAAGTCGCGTTGAGGGTCATAGCAGCCAACATCCTGACGATAGCGCGTGAACTTTTTCGAGAAGTTCTCAGTGAAGGTTTTTTTCGATGCGCTCCGCTGCAGCCATGGGAACAGGCACTCCTCGCCGTCACGCCTCCGCTCCTCGGCCAGCTGCAAAAAACCAAGGTCGATCAGGTTTTGATGAATCGGGACAGTACGGCGGGCGGCACGGCTCTTCCGGTTTTGACCCGGCCCTTGTTTGAGACAGATGCACGGAACGCCGCTGATGGTTTCGATGTCAGAGAGGTTCAACTGCAAGATTTCTTCGCTGCGGAAGCCCATATGGACCGCGATAAGCGGTGCCCAAAACAGTGGATCCCCGATGTCGTCAAGTTTGTCCTGGAAGACAGAGCTCCGGAACAGCTTATCCAGGCGGCCGACCCACGTCTGGCGTTCTGTATCATCCGCCTCAAGGACGCGTTGTTCGACGTCTGATTTTTCCCAGATTTGGTCTGCCATGATGTTATGTGAGAGATCACCCTGGATGACCGCAAACAGACGATGGGAATTGGCGCGGCGGCGCTGCTCGACGAGGTGAAGGAGCCCCAGGTCGATCAGCGTCGGATGAACCGGCAGGCGACGCTGTGACTCGATGGTCTTGACGTTATTCGCGTCGAGCACCTTCACGTCGACATAGGCAATGCCCTTGTCGGTTCCGAAATCGTCTGGCCCGAGTTGGCAGGCCTCTTCCTCCCGCAGCCCCATCAGACGCGCGATCAATGGCACCCAATAGAAGGGGGCTCCCTGATCTTCAAAAGGACCCTGAAAGGCGGGCGAGCGCAGGAACGTGAAAATCCGATCGTCCCAGCAAACCCGCTTGCGCTTCTCCTCACCTTTTTTCCATTTGGCCTTATCCTTGTTGCTTACGCCGCAGATCTCGAACGGGTTGCGGTCAATCAACTGGAGATCGTAGAGCATTTTCCCGACTGATTTGATGTAGCCGCGGTGCTTGGCGCGGGTTTCTGCTCGAATTCGCGATATCCGCGATTCAAGACGCACCTTCTCCCGATCAGCTTCGGTCACGCCACGGCGGTTTTCGAGGGCCTTCAAACCGATCGTTTCCGCATGTACCTCCTCGGCGTTGACTTCCTCAATAAGTGCTCTGAAGCCGTTCTTTGCGACGAATTTTTCCTTTCCTTTCGAATGCTGCTGAGGGAGCTGCGGCAGAAATCTCAGGGCATCTCGGATGTCTTCTGAACAGGCTTCTTCGAACGGGACATCTCCGATAAACTCGACCCAGAATTTACGTGCAACATGGCCTTTGCTTCCGCTGCCACTTTTCCACTTCTTGCCGGCCGCTTCGTCACCTGTCTGTTCTGTCGCGAAGTTGTCACCGTATCCTGCAGTTTTCAATTGCCACATCAGTTCAATGCCTTCTTGCAGAGTGATTCCACGCGGCTTTGTTTCGAGGATATGACGCATTTCCGTAGTGAGATCCCGCAGGTCGATATTTTCAAGCTGCGGCGGACGCGTTTTGATCCGGAAAGCAGTTTCGTCCGCTTGGTCGGCCATCCCAACGATGTTTGCCGAGGCACTTGTGGTCGTACCCAGGAGGCTCGTCGTGTCAGGCGCCGCTGATTTGGTCGCCAGATCTGCCTCCCGTTGATCTATGACATGAGTAGATGATGTCGGCTTTTCTGACGCCGGTGGAACGGATGGCGGTATACAATGTGATGCAGAAGGGACGGCGGCACACACAGGCACCACTGCCGTGATGGGCGCCACGGTTTGCGCCATGCTCCGAGGCGGCGATTGATCAAGAGTGTCCGAACGCTCCGCCATGACTGAGCGGAAGACTGGAGTTGGGGCTTCGTATTGGCCGACCTCACGACGCTCTCGCTCTTGGGCGACGTCAAGCAATACGCGCAGCGCCTCGAAGGCGAGGGCGCGCCATTCGGCAGTTGTTTCATTCAGAGTAACGCCGAGTCTGGCGGCAACTGCCCGTAGGGGATCAATGGACAAGCTCCGATCTCCCAGTGCAATTGCACGCTTCAAGACGTCCTGCGCGGCACGCTCAGATGTTGCAGCAAAATTTGCAGCTTCCTCAGACCGAGGATCGGCAATTGCCCGAGCAGCCTCGTGGGCAGCGATCTGGCATCGGGCCAATTCGGTCAACAGGGTCAGGTCCTGGGCGCTCAAATGATTCACGGGTCTCTCCGACATCAGCGCGAAGGCCATGTCGCTCAAAGCCGTGAGGCTGCGCGCGAGGGTCTTCGCTTCGGAGAGGACGTCGGTCCGTATCGACAGACAAATTGCAGATCCGTGCGCAACGTTCGATATCTCCCGCAGTCGGGTCGGATACCGGCGTCGGAAGAAGTACCCCGAGGGGCGTTTTTCGAGGTAGGGGATGTGTGCGACTCCGGCCATACGGGTAGCCTCCGAAACAGGTTCCAGGGCATCTCGGAGTCGGGCGTGTGCACCGGTCTGTGACCGCAGTCGTGTACCGTTTTGTGCACGTGCACAAAGGGAACCACCCCCGTAGGGGGCATTCTCTTTGAAATCAGTAGCTTGGGAAGTTTTTGGCCCCGGCGGTAGGGAGCGAACCTACGACCAATTGATTAACAGTCAACTGCTCTACCGCTGAGCTACGCCGGAATATGGGCTGATATATCTTTGGTGTTTTTGCGCGTCCAGAGGAAAAACACCCCACGCAAGATTTTTTTTCACCTTCAGCGCTGTTAGGCTGCCCTGGGTTTCTGGGCCGGTTTACGGCTCGAAAAATGAGACCTCTGGCATAGGCCGCGATACGGCCCGCTACATTTGCATCAGGTTAAACGATGCGTGGACAGGCGATTGTCCAGCAGGCGTTTGTCCAGCAGGCGCTCGCAGGAGCCACTCACCGTTGCTGACCACGTTGCTGACGATTGGCACTGTGTCGCCTTGAACAAGAATTGTCTCTTTGTCGTCTAGAGCAATCATAACCCGTCCGATTGTTGGCCTGGACGGTTTTTACACCATTTCCCGACAGTTCTGGTGCCAGCCTTCCTGTTGTCGTCAGGCAGGCCAAGCAAGAGACGACTACATCGATTTGTTATTGGTCGCCGCCCGCTGTTGTCGTTGAGGTCGATGTTGTTGTTGCGCTGCCGTCATCGCCGCCTGCCACGCCCAGAATGATAGCGGTGAGAACAGCGCCTGCGCCGGCTGCGCCTGAGCTAATACCGGTATTTCGCAAAGCTTCGGTTGAGCTGGAATTGCTGGGGCTGCGGCAGGTCACTTTGATTTGGCCGTTTGGAAGGTACTCGGCCGAAATTGGCGTACCGGCGCCACAAGCGACCCGGGCCTTTGCCGCGTTCAGGGCTGGGGGCAATGCCTGGCTGTAGCCTGCATTTGCCGAAAGCAGTGCCGCAGTGAAGACAAGTGTCATAGGGAGGAAAAATTTGGTGCTGGTAAAGTGCATAATGTGTATCCAAACCAATAAAACAATTAACTGCCCTGAAGGTGACAAGGATTCAGTTCGCTTGCAACTGTCTTCTTTGAGTGGAAGACTAACCCCAGCGGCCCCGTAGTGCCCGTCTGAGGTCGCCCGTTTGTGGTGCCCGTTTGTGGCGGAGGCCTGAGATGCCCGTTTTTGGTGGCAGCCTGAGGAGCAGCTCTGGGGTGAAGCGCAAAATTTTATTTATGAATAGGTGTGAAAATGGTTTCTTATTTGCTGAAAAACGGAGCTGCAGCGCTCGCAATTCTAAGTCTGGGGGCAGTCCCTGTGGCGGCTCAGGGCATTGGGCCCGGGATCTATACCGTTGTTATTCCGCCAAATGGCTTTGGCTCGAACGCATTTTTAAAGGAGCTGGTTTCTGGCCTGAATGCTGTCAGGTCCTTTTGTGGCGGGCTGCAGGACGAGTCCTTTAAGGTCGATTGTCTGGCGGAAAGGCTCGAGAAAATCTCTGGCGAAATTCCCGAGGGCACCGACTATGAAGAGGTCCGAACCGTTTTGAAGAAGACCGCTGACAAGGTTGAGCGCCTGGTTCGGGATAATCGCGACACCTCTAAGGCGCGCATCAACATGTCACTTGCACAGGCGCCTGCAGACAAAACGCTGCGGCCTCTGACCGCTGTAAAGATGGCCCGTCAGTTTGAGGTGAACCGTCAGGCGGCCCAAATTCTGGAAGAGGCGACAACAATTTTGTTGCGAAGTGCCGCCTCTGCGCAGGAACGCAGCAATCAATATACAAAGATCGCCAGCGCGTTAGGATCCAACAAGGTGCTGTTGCGGTCTTAGGCCCTCAGGTGGGGCCTCAGGTGGGGGCTCATGGGTGCCTCACCCCTTTGAGCGCTGCAACATACCAAACAGGTCCCGTGGGTCATCCGGGTCCGCCAACATGTCCAGATCAATATAAAACGCGGTATCCTTGATGCGGTCACGGATGTAACGCAGGGCGCTAAAGTCTTCGATTGCAAAGCCAACGCTGTCAAACAGCGTGATCTGCTTGTCGTCGCGGCGCCCTTGCTTTTGCCCTGTGATCACTTCCCACAGCTCGATCACCGGAAAATCGTCCGGCATTTGCTGGATTTCACCTTAAATGCGGGTCTGGGGGGGGAATTCTACAAAGACGTCAGACCGCGACAGGATCCCTGCGGCCAGTTCGGTTTGCCCCGGCCAGTCACCGCCGATGGCGTTGATGTGCACACCGGCTCCAACCATGTTGTCGGTCAGGATGGTGGCGCTTTGCTTGTCTGCGGTGCAGGTCGTGAGGATCTGCGCCCCTTCAATGGCCTCTTCGGGCGATTTGCAACGCACCACGTTGAGGCCTGCCTGCGCCAGATTGCGGGCACATTTCTCGGTCGCGGCTGGATCCTTGTCAAACAAACGCACGGTTTTCAGACCGCAAATGGCCTTCATGGCCAGGGTCTGGACCTCGGATTGGGCGCCATTGCCGATCATCGCCATGGTGTCAGCACCCTTTGGCGCCAGATGCTTAGCAGCAACAGCTGATGTGGCGGCAGTGCGGAGTGCTGTCAGCAGGGTCATTTCGGTCAGCAGCACGGGGTAGCCGGTGTAGACATCTGCCAGCAGACCAAAGGCGGTGACGGTCTGCAGCCCTTCGCTGGTGTTTTTGGGATGCCCATTGACGTATTTAAAGCCATAAGCCTCGCCATCAGATGTTGGCATCAGCTCAATCACCCCAACGTCAGAATGGCTGGCCACCCGCGGGGTTTTGTCGAACAATTCCCAGCGCTTAAAGTCCGCTTCTACATAGTCGGCCAGATCGCGAAGCATGGTTTCAATGCCAATGCTGTGTACCAGCTGCATCATGTTGTCGACGCTGACAAAGGGGACAAGGGCCTTGTGGGAAGGAGTGGTCATGGGGTTATCCTTTTACGAGGGGCAGAAGCTGGATGCCTGCCTGCAGGCCGTGCAGCTGGCCCCGGAGTGTTTCAAGTGGTGCAATGGAAAGAGGCTAGCCCGAGCCAGTCCAACTGTCGCTTTGGTCAACTGTAGCTCCGGGTTGGGCGATCAAAGACACGACGCCCCAAAGCCGAGGCGCAGAGGTCCACCATCAAATGTGCCGTGCGGCCACGTTCATCCAGAAACGGGTTCAGCTCGACCAGATCCAATGAGGTCATCAGCCCGGAATCATGCAGCATTTCACAGACCAGATGGCCTTCGCGCACGGTGGCGCCGCCTGGCACGGTGGTGCCAACCGCCGGGGCCACCGAGGGGTCGAGAAAGTCCACATCCAACGAGACATGCAACAGTCCGTTTGCGTTTGAGACCCGGTCCAAAAAGCGTGCCAGTGGTCCCGCAATGCCGCTTTCGTCGATATCACGCATATCGTGGCGGTGGATTGCACTGGCCTCAAGCGCCAGACGCTCGGGGGTGTCAACCGAGCGCAGCCCGATCATGCAGACATTCTCCTCCGGCACGGGATTGGTGACTTTGGGAAAACCTTCGAAGCCATCACGGCCGGTGAAATACCCAACCGGGGTGCCGTGCAGATTGCCACTGTCCGAGGTTTGCGGCGTATGGAAATCGGTATGGGCATCCAGCCACAGCACAAACAGGGGACGCCCCACCGAAGCTGCGTAATCCGCAACACCTGTGACCGACCCCAGCGACAGCGAATGATCACCGCCCAAAAAGACCGGCAAGCCCTGCGGCATGGTCTCGCGGGCCACTTTTGCCAGGCTTTGCGTCCAGCCAATGGATTGATTGCGGGCAAAGACAGTCGCCTCCGGGGTGTCAGCTGGATGTGGGGCAGGGGCAAGATTGCCAAGATCCCTAACCTGATGCCCAAGCCCTGTCAGAGCCTCTGCAAGCCCCGCTGTGCGGTAGGCATCCGGCCCCATGAGGCAGCCAGAGCGCCGCTTACCACTGTCCACCGGGGCTCCTATCAGGAAACATGTCTTCGACATCACAACACGACGCTCCACTAAAATCTCTATCCCCCCCTTAAAACCTCCGATTTGGGGTGGAGGAAACCATACATTTTGCTCATTATGCAAAGGGAGTGAACATTATGGAGGTCTGATATGGATAAAACGGACGAGAGATTGATTGCCGCGTTACGGCACAACGCCCGTGCCAGCCTCTCGGATCTGGCGCTACAATTGGATCTGTCGCGTACAACGGTCCGCGCCCGGATCGAGCGGCTGCAGATCAAGGGCGATATCCTTGGCTTTACGGTGGTGTTGAAAGAAGATGCCCTGCAGGATCCGGTGCGTGGGCTGATGATGATAGGGATCGAGGGGCGCGGCGCCAGCCGGATCATTCGCCAGCTTCAGGGCCTGTCAGAGGTGCGGGCCATCCACACCACCAACGGGCGCTGGGATCTGATTGTTGAGCTCGGCACCGAAACGCTTGAGACCCTGGATGCGGCATTGGCCAAGATCCGCACATTTGACGGGGTGGTCAGCAGTGAAACCAACCTTTTATTGGCGACCAAAAAGGATTCCTGAGCGCTTTGATCTGGGTGCTGGGGCTAGGGTGCCGGGACCAGGGTGCCGAGGTCGGAGTAGTCGGGGCCTGAGTAGTTGGGGGCTAGGGACGGCGCCCTGTCAGGATTTGCTGCGCGCAGCGGCGATCCAAACACAGGCAAGGCCAAGGGAAGCAACCGCGTTCCAGCTGGCCATTGACAGGCCAAGCATCTCCCAGGGCACCTCGTCACAGCGCACCAGTGGTGCGCCCATGATCTGCTCCAGCAACTGCTCCGGTGTCAGCCCACCAATGGGGCCGGAGGTGCAGGTGGTGGGGCCTTCCCAAAAGCCACGCTCAACCCCGCTGTGATAGATGCCGATGCCGGCCGTGGTCAGAGCCGCCAATGCGCCCAGATAGAGCAGGGCGGAGCTGGGCAGCATCAGGGCCAACACCCCGATGCCGATGGCGGCCACATGCGGATAGCGCTGCCAATAGCACAGTTTGCAGGGCGGCATTTCACCGATGTACTGAAAGCCAAGCGCGCCAAGCATCATCGCGGCAGAACCTGCCGCGGCGGCCAGGATCAAAACTCTTCGCATATCAAATGTACCTCAGGACTATAAATCCGCCAAAAAGGAGCACAACAAAGACACTGAAGACAAGCCCCAAACGCTGTTCGATAAAGTCACGAATGGGTGCACCAAAAGCCCTTAGCAAGCCGGCCACGATAAAAAAACGCAGCGAACGGGCCAGGATAGAGGTGGCAATGAACGTCATCAGCGGCATGCCGGTCCAGCCCGACATAATGGTGATCACCTTATAGGGAAAGGGCGTGATCCCGGCGGCCAACACGGCCCAGAAGCCAAAGTCGTTGAACTTACTATTGAACTCTTCAATTGCGGCACCTTTCCCCATGGCCTCAAGAATAGGCTGGCCGAGACCCTCATAGAACAGGGCGCCGATGGCATAGCCCAACATGCCACCCGCGACAGATGCGACAAGGGCGACCAAAGCAATCAGCCAGGCCCGCGATGGGCGCGCCAGGATCATGGGGATCATCAACACATCTGGTGGGATTGGAAAAACAGAGCTTTCGACAAAGGCAACGACAGCAAGCCACCACAGCGCATGGGGATGATCCGCAAGGGACATGGTTCGATCGTACAGCCGTCGCAGCATATCAGTCACCTATCGTTTCTTGTCATAGGTGGGCGTCGCATGGGCGCGCGGTGGCGTCAACATCCCGAGCGTACCACCAGGAAATTCTTTACAATATTTCTGTTTGACCTGTTGGCCTTGGGGCGTTTTCTGACCAACAGCGCGGCGTTGCCTTACGCAGAGATAGACCTCTGTTGGGGTTTGGCTCCGCTCCTTTGAGAACATCTCGTGCCAAGCACGCGATACAAAAGGGGCTGCAACGGAAGGGGGGAAATTTCGCAAGGGCGCGGTGCCTCTCGCGCTGGCAAATGGGGGGGGGGATGGCCCAGCAAGCGCTGCTTGCACCGGGCCATTCTACTGGGTCATTCTAAAAGTTTCGCGCGCGCCTGCGCATGGTCGACGACCTGACAGCGCACGTGGCTCACAAAGCAAGCCGACGCGTACAGGCGGTGCGGGACCGCAGGGCGAAATGCCTAGCCGTTCCAGCTGCGGACGATACCGCAGTCCATGTGGACGAAGTTGGAGCGATTGTATTTGCCGACGCCGCCGGCCCTGCAGGCCTTGGCAGCATTTGCCATCTGGCCGACTGACCGGGTGGCGAGCCGCAGATCGGCAGCTTGTCCGCGCATGTGCAACGAGTTTTTGGCAACACCGCGGGACCGACTGCGCAGCATGGCGTTGGTCTTGGGGCTGCGATAGCCGGAAAGCATCATATAGGGTTCTGACACATCCAGCAGGTTGTGCGAGGCTGCCATGATGTCAATTGTGCGCAGATCGATCGATTTCACCTGATCGTTGCGCCAGTCGCGCATGAAGTGATTGATCTCGCGCACCGAGTCTTTGATGTAGTCGCCATCAATCCAGTAGACCATATCAATCCGCTCACCGGTGCGACCGGAGAACATTCTGATACGGCGGATATCGCCGCCACCGCGCAGGAAACCTACCGCTTTTGAAAATGTCGGAGCTGCGGCAACAGTCGTTGCTGCAAACGCACCGAGAAGTGCCCGTCGGGTCATGCCCGTCTGTATTGTCTCTGCCATGTCTTAACTACGCCATCCCGAACGTGTTTAATCCTGCCTATGCCCGATGTTACGAGCCTACTGCGCATTTTCAGTCTGTATGCCACAGGCAGAATCAATAACCAAGTTCCGTTTCGCCTGCTTTTGCCTCGCCAGAGTTTTTCGGCAAAATTTTGCGCAAACGGGGACGAAAGGTTAATTATTCCCCTAAGAGTTAAGAGAATTCGCCTGTTTATGCGACTGCAACGCACCACTCATAAGGTGACACATGCTGGTTTCGTAAACGTGAATGGACAATGTCCCCCATCTTTCACCAAAACTTCATAGACCTGCCACCATATTTTCTGCGCACCGCTGCTGAGGACCGTAAAACATGACCAATTCTGACACCCAAAGCCGGGCTACGCGCCTAAAATACGGGCTTTTTGCGCTGGCGTTATGTGGTGTGGGGAGCTTTGGTTTGGGCACTCAGGTGGCAGCGCAGTCGACCGCCTTTCGCCAGGCTGTCGCAGAAAAGGCATCAGTTAACGATGACGTTGCGAAGTTTTATCGGGAAAATACCTATGCAGCCCTCTGGACGGGCGCTGATGAGGCCTCGTCCCTGCGGCGCGCAGCCCTGTTGCGGGCGTTGCAGGAGGCCTCGGATCATGGGCTGCCGGACCAATCCGGCACGGCCGCTGATCTGGTAGAACAGATGCGGGCCGCGCGCACCGCCCGCGATTTTGGTCAGGTCGAAGCCGCCCTGAGCGCGGCCTTTGTTACCTATGCCGAGATGTTGCAGACCGGATTGTTGCGCCCTTCAACCATTGATGACGGTATGGTGCGGACCAAACGCGACAGCGATGGGACGGCCATCCTCAATGGGATGCGCGACAGCCAGCCTTTTGCCTATCTGCGCACTCTTGTGCCGGCATCGCCGCAATATCGTGCGCTGATGCGTGAAAAAATCCGCCTTGAGCAGCGCATCAGGGCTGGCGGCTGGGGACCCACCGTGCCGGGTAAGAAGCTTGAGCCAGGTGATCAGGGCCGAAGTGTTGTTGCCCTCAGGAACCGGCTGATCGCGCAGGGCTATATGCAGCGCAATGCAACGGCCCGCTATGATTCAGAGATGGAGCGCGCCGTTGAGCGGTTCCAGTCGGATCATGGCCTTGAGGTGGACGGCGTCGCAGGCGCTGGCACGCTGAAAGAGATCAACCGCCCGGTGCGTGATCGCCTGAAATCGGTGATCATCGCGATGGAACGCGGGTTGGCTGACGCCTGATCGTGGTGAGCGGCATGTGCGGGTGAACCAGACCGATTTCACCGCCAAGATCGTGGACAATGGCGATGTGACCTTTGAAACCCGCTCTGTGATTGGCAAAAACCAGCCAGACCGCCGCTCGCCCGAATTTTCGGACATCATGGAGCATATGGTGATCAATCCAAGCTGGTATGTGCCGCGCTCGATCATACCAAAGGAATACCTGCCACAACTGCGCAATAACCCAAATGCCGTTGGTCATATCCAGATCACCGACAACCGGGGGCGGGTGGTCAGTCGGGGATCGGTCGATTTTTCCCAGTTTACCGCCCGCAGCTTTCCCTATGCGATGAAACAGCCCCCCAGCAGCCGAAATGCGCTTGGGCTGGTCAAATTCATGTTCCCCAACAAATACAACATTTACCTGCATGACACGCCGCAAAAGAGCCTGTTCAAACGCGAAGTGCGCGCCTTTTCGCACGGCTGCATCCGTCTCGCGCAACCTTTTGAATTTGCCTATGCTCTTTTGGCCAGGCAAACCGAAGATCCGCATGCGTTTTTCAACCTGATCCTGAAGTCCGGCAAAGAGACCAAGGTTGAACTGGACCAGCAGGTGCCTGTTCACATTATCTACCGGACCGCATATGTGTCCAACAAAGGTCGGGCCGAGTTCCGCCGGGATGTCTATGGGCGTGATGCCAAAGTCTGGGCTGCATTGGAGCAGGCCGGGGTGGCCCTGCCGGACCTACAGGGGTAAATTCGGGGCCCGCTTGCGGAATTTGAGCCGGGAAAGGGCCCCATTATGTATACTGTTCGCCAGATTGCCGAGGCTCTGGGCCTTGCGGCGCAAGGGGACCTGGACCGTGTCATAACGCGGGCTGCCGAGCCACAGGACGCCGGTCCCACTGACCTGGCTATGGCCACATCGGCCAAATATGCCGAGGGCCTGTCGCAGGGGCGCGCAGAGGTTGCCCTGCTTTGGGAGGGCGCCGATTGGCAGGGGCTGGGGCTAAAGGCTGCCCTTTTTGCCACGCGCCCCCGTATGGCGCTTGGCGGCGTCTCTACCATGCTGGACCGCGGCCAGGGGTTTGAACCTGGCATTCACCCCTCAGCTGTTATTCATCCTAGCGCTGTTCTGGCTGAGAATGTCTCTGTTGGCCCGCTGAGCATCGTGGCGGCCGGCGCCCGGATTGGCAAAGGGTCGCAGATTGGGCCGCATTGCTACATCGGGGCTGAGGTTGAAATCGGCGAAGAGGCCCAGCTGCGCGAGATGGTCTCTATCGGGGCCCGGGCCCGGATCGGTGATCGGCTCCGCGCACAGCCCGGCGCCCGCATTGGCAGCGATGGCTTCTCCTATGTCACCCCCGAGGTCTCTGGCGTGGAAAATGTGCGTAAAACCGTTGGTGATCAAGGTACAGCACGGGCGCAAAGCTGGCTGCGCATTCACTCTCTGGGGGCGGTCAGTATTGGCGATGATGTTGAGGTCGGTGCCAACTGTACCATCGATAACGGCACCATTCGCGACACCGAAATTGGCTCTGGCAGCAAGTTGGACAACCAGGTTCATGTGGGCCACAACACCCGCATCGGGCGCGATTGTCTGATCTGCGGCCAATGCGGTCTCTCGGGGTCGGTGAATGTCGGCAACAATGTTGTGATGGGCGGCCAATGTGGCGCCGCCGACAATATCTTTATTGGCGACGGCGGGATGGCCGGTGGCGCCACCAAGATCATCTCCAACGTTCCTGCCGGGCGGGTTGTGATGGGCTACCCGGCCGTAAAGATGGAAACGCATACCGAGATGTATAAGGCACAGCGCCGCCTGCCACGGCTGATGAGTGATATCGAAAAGCTTAAAAAGGCTGTTTTCAAATAGAGTTTTAGCCGGTACATCTTCCACGACATCACAGATCAGGGGGCCAGCATGAGCACTCAGGACAAGGTCATTGCAATCGTCGCCGAACAGGCGCTGCTAGAGCCATCAGATGTAGCCCTGACCAGCACTCTGGAAGATCTCGGGATCGACAGTATGGGGCTGGTGGAGTGCATTTTTGCCATCGAAGAAGAATTCGACATCACCATTCCCTTTAATGCCAACACACCTGAGGACAGCGATTTTGATATCTCAAATGTTGCGGCAATCATCGCGGGGATTGATACGCTTGTGTCACAAAAGACGTGATATCAGCGCCTGACTCCCAGGGGAACTCATTATGAAACGCGTTGTCATCACCGGGGCCGGGACCATCAATGCGCTGGGGCATTCTGCTGACGCCACCTATGAGGCGATGCGCGAGGGGCGCTGCGGTATCGGCCCGGTGGAGTTTCGCGATGTTGACCGGCTTGCGATCAAGATCGGCGGCCAGGTGCAGGGGTTCGAGGCCGAAGGACGCTTTAACCGCCAGCAGATCAGCCTTTATGATCGCTTTACGCAGTTCACTTTGACGGCTGCCAAAGAGGCGATTGCCCAGTCTGGCCTCGAATTTCACGGCGAGCTGGCAGCCAAATCCGGCGTGGTTCTGGGCACTGCGGGCGGCGGGGTCTCAACCTGGGATGACAACTACCGTTCCGTCTATGAGGATGGTAAGAACCGGGTGCATCCCTTTGTTGTTCCTAAACTCATGAACAATGCGGCCGCCAGCCATGTCTCGATGGAATTCAACCTCAAAGGCCCCAGCTTTACCGTCTCCACCGCCTGTGCTTCGTCCAATCACGCCATGGCGCAGGCGTTTCAGATGGTGCGCTCCGGCATGAGCCCGGCCATGGTGACGGGGGGCTCTGAATCGATGCTCTGCTTTGGTGGCGTCAAGGCCTGGGAAGGGCTGCGGGTGATGTCAAAAGAGGCCTGCCGTCCGTTCAGTGCCAATCGCAATGGCATGGTGCAGGGCGAAGGGGCCGGCATTTTTGTCTTTGAAGACTACGATCATGCCCGCGCCCGTGGTGCCGCGATCCTCTGCGAAGTGCTTGGCTTTGCCATGTCCTCGGATGCGTCTGATATTGTAATGCCGAGCAAACAGGGCGCCGCGCGGGCCATTGCCGGCGCTCTGAAAGATGCCGGAGTGAGCCGGGAGAGTGTTGGCTATATCAACGCCCATGGCACCGGAACCGTGGCCAATGACAAAACCGAATGCGCCGCGGTGGCAGATGTTTTTGGCCCACATGCGGACAGTTTGATGATCTCGTCGACCAAATCCATGCATGGGCACCTGATCGGCGGCACCGGCGCCGTAGAGCTGTTGGCCTGCATTATGGCCCTGAAGGACGGCATCGTCGCGCCAACCATTGGCTATGAAGAGCCAGACCCGGAATGTGCGCTGGATGTGGTTCCCAATGAGGCGCGCGAGGTGCGGGTTGAGGTTGCCCTGTCCAATGCCTTTGCCTTTGGTGGCATGAACGCCGTGCTGGCTTTGGGTCGGGTATAATCACAGCGCGGGACTATTCTGCTCTGACAGGAGAGCCTATGTCAGCTCCCATGTGATATTTGCGAAATAAGGCCACTGCTGGGCGCATCCCGGCAGTGGCCTTTTTAAATTTGCAAAGCAAACTGGCACTGGTTCATATCTGCACAGCGGATCACCGCCTCAGGTCTCAGCAGACCCAGGGCGGCTAGAAACGGTTGCCTTACTGTTTGACCACATCCACCACATTATAGCCGGCGGTGAAGCCTTTGAGGGACATCTTCATCTCAACCAGCTGATCGGGTGCGGGGGCCGGACGCAGCGACAGCGAGGCTTCGCTACCCTGTTTGAAGGTATCCACATCCGCCTGTGTCAAACCGATCTGTGCCACACAGCCAAGCGGGTTGCAGAAGGAGTAGTTATAGCGTTTGCCAGGGGCGCCATCGACAGAAATGGTCAGGGCCGCAGGCAGCAGAGTTTCCAAAGGCACGATGATTGTGGCGCCGGCAACCGCCTGCCCACCTGGCTGGTCTATGCGAAACAGCGAGACTTCGGCCATGGGGTTGCCCGCAGGATCTGACAGGATCTGCAACAAAGAGCAGGGATCCGTTTCAGCTTCGGTTTTGACACAGGCCAGTTCCCAGTCGCCATGGGTGGATTTTGAATAGCGATCTCCCAGCTTTGGGGTGCCATCATCAACGGGCTGGCCCAGATCTAAAACCTGGTCAGCGGCTGATTCGCCAGCTTGTGTCGCGGGCTCTGCAGAACCTGCGTCAACTGTGTCGCTCTGCTGAGCGGACAGAGAAGTGGTCAAAGCCAGCAGAGCTGCCAGAGTGATCGGCGAAAGGGACTTGATCATGAATGCCTCATTTGTCTCAGGTCGTTTGTATAGGCTTTACCATGTCACATCAGAGGTGTCAGGTCACAATTCCCCAATAGGCGGGGAATTGTTGAAGCAAAAATTCACAGGTGAAAACCTTGGTTTGAAAGCAAAAAAGGAAGCTCTGCGGCTTCCTTTTTTGTGTCGTTTCTCCCCGTCGGACTGGCCGACTTAGTTATTGCGTTGAGATTACGAAAGGGCTGTGCGTTGGTCAATAAGCAATAACAAAAAAATGTGACAACACGCCTCTTTCCTGAAATTTGTGCGTTTGACACGCAGATCCTGGGTGCCTTTTGGGGTTCGTGCCCATGAAAGAGGCAAAAGCATCAGGTAAAACTGGATGAAAAAAGGGCTGTGCGGCAAAAAAAAGGCCGTGCACGAGGCACGGCCAGTCTGACAGGGAGGAAATGCCCGTCGACATCTCGATTAAGAGAGGACGGGCATGTCATAGATCGCATATAAAGGTTAATGATCGGTGTTCAAGAGGGGGTTTTGATCAAATAGCGCACAACATCCCCACGATCACCACAGAGCATGACCTTAACATATGGTCCGAAGCAGCCCGAAATGGGCAAAGGAAGACAATGACGGATAAGATTTTCATAGGCGGTGGTGGCGAAGACTATGCCACAGCTCAGGAGATGAGCTTTAAATATGCCAATCGTCACGGCTTGATTGCCGGGGCCACCGGGACCGGCAAAACCGTAACGCTGCAGATCCTCGCCGAGAGCTTTTCTCAGGCCGGTGTTCCGGTGATCATGGCGGATGTTAAGGGCGACCTCTCCGGTCTGGCAAAAACCGGCACAGCGACCCATAAGCTGCATGATGCCTTCATGGCGCGGGCCGAAAAAATTGGATTTGGTGACTATCACTACCACAGCTGCCCGGTGACCTTCTGGGACCTTTTTGGCCAACAGGGCCATCCCGTACGGACAACGGTCGCAGAAATGGGGCCACTGCTTCTGGCGCAGTTGCTTGAGCTGAGCGAGGCACAGGAAGGCATCCTGAATATCGCCTTCCGTCTTGCGGATGAGCAGGCCTTGCCGCTGTTGGACCTGAAAGACCTGCAGGCGCTGCTGGTCTGGATTGGTGAGAACAGGGGCGAGCTGTCCCTGCGCTATGGCAATGTGTCTCCTGCCTCGGTTGGTGCCATCCAGCGACGGCTTCTGGTGCTGGAAAACCAGGGCGGTGCCGATCTGTTTGGCGAGCCCGCGCTGGAACTTAGTGATTTGATGCGACAAGACGCACAGGGGCGCGGCATGGTGAATATCCTCGCCTCAGATAAGCTGATGGCGGCGCCGAAACTCTATGCCACCTTCCTGCTCTGGCTGCTGAGCGAGCTGTTCGAAGAACTCCCCGAAGTGGGCGATCCGGAAAAGCCAAAGCTGGTGTTTTTCTTTGACGAGGCACATCTGCTATTTGAGGACGCCCCCAAGGCCCTGATCGACAAGGTTGAACAAGTGGCGCGTCTCATCCGTTCCAAAGGCGTCGGTATCTACTTTATCACACAGAATCCTGCGGATGTTCCCGAAGACATCCTTGGCCAGCTCGGCAACCGGTTTCAGCACGCGCTGCGCGCCTTTACCGCGCGCGACCGCAAGAACCTCAAACTGGCGGCCGAAACCTACCGGGAGAACCCCCGGTTTTCGACCATGGAGGCCATTCGCGAGGTGGGTGTTGGTGAGGCCGTAACCTCGATGCTGCAAAAGAAGGGCGTGCCCGGCATTGTCGAGCGCACGCTGATCCGACCCCCCAGCAGCCAGTTGGGGCCTATCTCAGCAGCTGAGAGGGCTGCGATCCTGAAAGCCTCTGATATGGCGGGGAAATATGACAAGCCACTTGATCGTCACTCGGCCTATGAAATCCTGAGCCAACGCACGCAAGAGGCCGCGCAAGCCGCTGAAATTGCGGAAAACAAGGCCGAAGAGGCGCCGGAACAAATGGCACGGGAATTCAACGCCGCACGGCGCTATTCAGGCTCCCGCATTCCGCGGTCCACCTCGCGCAGCTACCGGCCAAAAGAAACCTTTGCCTCGGCCATGTCAGAGGCGGTGATCAAGGAATTAAAAGGCACCACGGGACGCCGTCTTGTGCGTGGCATTCTGGGTGGGCTGTTTAAAGGTCGCTAATAAATCACAGATTTACAACGAAAAACGCCGCCCCGGATTTGGAGCGGCGTTTTGTGTTTGGCATGTCCGGACTATTTTTCCGGGATCAATCCGCGCGGACTGAACCGCAGAACCAGCAGCAGGATCAACCCCATGGTAAAGAGCCGCATATGGGCCGCATTCTCCATAAGGTGCAGCTTCAGGGCACTGTCTTCGCCCATACCAGAGGTCAGCAGCGTGATCAGCCCAGGCTCATGGGCTCGACCTTGATCCAGAGGAACCAGATCAGGATGCCGCCCAGCACAGAGCCAAAGTTATTGCCAGAGCCCCCGACCGATCACCATGACCCAGATCAGGAAGGTAAACCGCAGCGGATTATAGGTTCCCGGCGTCAACTGCCCGTCCAATGTGGTCATCATGGCACCGGCCAGGCCACAGATGGCAGAGCCCAGAACAAAGATCTGCAAATGCCGCTTGGTGACGTTTTTGCCCATGGCCTGTGCGGCCACCTCATTGTCGCGGATCGCCCGCATCATCCGCCCCCAGGGGCTTTTGAGCGCCATCTGCGCCATCCACAGCAGCGTAATCAACACCACAGCAAACAGTGCCGCATAGCCCAGTTTCACGTAGAGCGTAGAGGCAAGCACGGGATCCAAACCCAAGCCGGACGCGCGCTCGACAAAGCCGGGATCATTCTGCAAATCGACCTCAAAGGGCAGGGGACGCGGCAGGCCCACGACGTTTTTCACGCCGCGCGACAGCCAGTCCTCGTTCTTGAGGATAGCGATGATGATTTGCGGCAATGCCCAGCGTGGCAATCGCCAGATAGTCAGAGCGCAGCCCCAGTGCAGTCTTGCCAATCAACCAGGCGGCACCGGCAGCCAGAAGGCCTCCCACAGGCCAGGACAGCAGCACCGGCCAGCCTAGCCCACCGATATTGCCCGATATGGCTGGATTGATGGATTCAACCGCCTCAACCGCCGGGTCAAACAGCGCCCGATAGATAACAAAGCCAACCACAAGGATCGCAAGGGTGACCAGCGCGCGCAGGCGGCCCTTTGGCACCATACGGTTGGCCGCAACAGCCGAGACAACGGTCAAGGCCCCCATAACCATCGCCATCAGGATTGCGGGCCCACCCGCACTCCAGGCGCCGGGCGTCGGCGCTGTCGCGGTGAGAACAACGGCAAGGCCACCAAGAGCGGTAAAGCCCATGATGCCCACGTTGAACAACCCGGCAAAGCCCCACTGCAGGTTGACCCCCAGCGCCATGATGGCCGAAATCAGCCCCATATTGAGGATCACCAGCGAGGAGTTCCACGACCCGGAGAAAAAGCTCCAGTCCGTCAGGCCTTCAAGCAGGATCAGGACCCCCACTGCAACAAACATCAGGCTGTGTTTCATAGTGTCAGTCATACCGATTTCCCTTTGAAGAGCCCTGTTGGTTTGAACAGAAGGACAATGATCAGGATCGCAAAGGAGACCGCGAATTTGTAGTCCGTGCTGAGAACCTGCACCAGGCTGTCAGGCTGCAGGCCTTCCGGCATCAGGTAGCCCAGCACTTTTTTCCAGGCATAGGTGATTGTCACCTCAGAGAAGGCGATGATAAAGCCGCCGGCAATCGCCCCCTGCGGACTGCCCAGCCCGCCCACGATGGCGGAGGCAAAGATCGGCAACAGCAGCTGGAAATAGGTGAAGGGCTTGAAGCTCTTGTCGAGGCCATAAAGCACCCCGGCAATGGTCGCCAGTGTTGCCACGATCAGCCAGGTATACATCACCACCCGTTCGGGGTTGATCCCCGACAGCAGCGCCAGATCCTCATTGTCGGAATAGGCCCGCATGGATTTACCCGTGCGGGTTTTATTCAGGAACCAGAACAGGATAGCCACAACAATGATGGCGGTCACAACGGTGATGCCCTGGGTGGTTTTGATCGCCAGACCTTCACTGAGGCCGGTCATTTTCTTAAAGGCGCGGGCCTTGATGATAAAGCGCTCGCCATCGGTAAAGCGTTGATCGCCCGGCCCAATGATAAACCGCACCAGACCGTTCATCATGAACATCACACCAAGGGAGACCATGACAAAGACCACGGGTTTAGCCCTTTGCTCGCGGTAAAACCTGTAAACCGCGCGATCCGTGACAAGCACCAGCGCCATGGTTGCCAGGATACCAAAGGGCAGCGCCAACAGGGCGGTGGGCAGCGGGCCAAAGCCAATCCCCCAGTCCTGGAACAACCAGGTGACCAGGATGGTCATCATGGTGCCAAAGCCCATAGTGTCACCATGGGCAAAGTTGGAAAACCGCAGGATGATGTAGATCAGCGTCACCCCAAGGGCGCCAAGCGCCAGCTGGCTGCCATAGGCCACCGCCGGGATCATGACAAAGTTGGTAAGCGCCACAAGGGCGTTGAGGAAATCCATTGATCAGCCCCCCAAAAATGATTTGCGCACTTCGGGATCCGCCAAAAGCTCTTCTCCGGTGCCAGTATAGGCATTGCGCCCCTGCACCAGGACATAGCCTTTGTCTGCGATCTCAAGTGCTTGCTTGGCGTTCTGTTCCACCATCAGAATGGGCAGCCCGGTGCGGGCGACCTCAATAATGCGGTCAAACAGCTCGTCCATCACGATGGGCGAAACCCCCGCAGTGGGCTCGTCCAGCATCAGAACCTTCGGCTTGGTCATCAGCGCACGCCCCACGGCAACCTGCTGGCGTTGGCCGCCAGACAGCTCTCCGGCGGGCTGGCTACGTTTGTCGCGCAGGATCGGGAAGAGGTCATAGACTTGCTCCATGGTCTCGCGGATGTCATCGGTGCGGATAAAGGCGCCCATCTCCAGGTTCTCTTCCACCGTCATCGAGGTAAAGATATTGCTGGTTTGCGGCACAAACCCCATGCCCTTGATGACCCGGTCCTGCGGGCTGAGGCTGGTGATGTCTTCACCGCCCAGCCGCACGGAACCTGAACGCACATTCAGCATGCCAAAGACGGCCTTCATGGCGGTGGATTTTCCAGCCCCGTTGGGGCCTACGATCACGGCAATCTCACCGGGATTCACAGCGATGGTACAGTCATGCAGAATATCCGGCCCCTTGCCGTATCCTCCGGTCATGCTGTCGCCGATCAAAAAGGGTTCAGACATGCGCGCCTCCCTTATTCATTTTGCAAAAAATACCTCGGGGGAGCTGCGCAGCGGCGGGGGCAGAGCCCCTGAGTGTGGCAGACCCCCCATCGTCGTTGGGGCCTGCATCAGGTCTTCTCCAACTTGTCTTTATTCTTCAGACCAGTGCCCAAATAGGCCTCGATGACCTGCTCGTTGGCTTTTATCTCAGCCAAAGACCCCTCGGCCAGCTTTTTGCCCTCGGCCATGCAGATCACCGGATCACACAGGCGACCGATGAATTCCATGTCGTGCTCAATCACCACAAAGGTGTAGCCACGCTCCTCATTGAGGCGCTTGATGGCATCGGCAATGGTATAGAGCAGGGTGCGGTTCACACCGGCACCAACCTCGTCGAGAAAGACGATCTTGGCATCCCCCATCATGGTCCGGCCCAGTTCCAGCAGTTTTTTCTGCCCACCAGAGACTTCGCCTGCCCGCAAATCAGCGATATGGCTGATGGTCAGGAACTCAAGCACCTCATCGGCCTTGGCGCGGCAGGGCGCGTTCCTCCTCGGCGATCCGTTTGCGGCCAAACCAGGTGTTCCACAGGCTTTCACCCGACTGCTGGCCGGGAACCATCATCAGGTTCTCACGGCAGGTCATCGACGAAAACTCATGCGCGATCTGGAACGTGCGCAGCAAGCCTTTGTGAAACAACTCATGCGGCGCCAGGCCAGTGATATCTTCCCCATCCATGGTTACACGCCCGGATGTGGGTGGAAGAACGCCTGCGATCACATTGAAAAGAGTGGTTTTTCCCGCGCCGTTTGGCCCGATCAAACCGGTTATGGAGCCCTTGGCGATTTCAAGCGAAGCGCCGTCAACCGCGTGGAACCCGCCGAAGTGCTTGTGCAAGTCCTCGACGACGATCATATCATTTCATCCCCTGCCATTATTTTATGGCTTTCAAATTTGGAACAGCCCGGGCAAAACCCGGGCTGTTCGGTGCTAGATGGATCCTAAAGCGTGGGATCAGCGGAAACGCACAGTGGTGTTCATGCCGTCTTTGACTTCGATTTCACGATAAGAACCTGCGCTCTCACCTGGGCCAATCAGCTCAACGCCAGTGGCACCTTGATAATCAACGTCTTTACCCGCTTTGATCAGCTCCAGTGCTTTGCCGAGATCACCCGGGTTGATCACTTCACCAGGCGCGTTGGCCACATCCATGATCTTTGCGCCATAGGCGGCTGGATCGGTGGAGTTTGCCGCCTGCATGGCCAGCATGATCAGCGCCGCCGCATCATAGGATTCAGACGCATAGGCAGAGGTTCCGTCAAAGCCGAGCTCTTTTGCCTGGGCGGCAAAGATTTCAGCGCCTTTGCTGTCTGACCCGGCGATCTGACCGTAAGAGCCATCCAGGTCTGATCCGACGTTTTTGGGCAGGCTGTCACCGATCATGCCACCGGGCAGACCAAAGGTGTCAAACGCGCCAGAGTCGAGCGAGGACTGAATGATGCCAAGACCGCCCTGGTCGAGGTAGCCGGCAACAACCAGAATATCACCACCAGCAGAGGCCAATGAGGCAACTTCTGCAGAGTAGTCACCTTTGCCGTCCTCATGGGCCGCAACGATGGAGATTTTGCCGCCAACTTTTTCAAAAGACGTCTGGATGGCATCGGCAAGACCCTTGCCATAGTCGTTGTTGGTATAGGTCAGCGCGATTTCCTTGACGCCGCGCTCTTGCAGAACCATCGCCATGACTTCGCCTTCACGTGCATCTGACGGCGAGGTGCGGAAGAACAATCCGTTGTCTTCCATGGTGGTCAGGCCGGGCGAGGTGGCCGAAGGAGAAACCATGACCATGCCGTTTGGAATCGCCACGTTTTGCAGGATCGCGCCGGTCACACCGGAACAGTCACCACCGATGATACCGTTGACGCCTTCGGCGATCAGCTTTTCACCGTTTGCAACGGCGAGGCCATTATCGATGCAGCCTGTGTCGGCGCGGACCGGGGTCACCGTGGCGCTGTCGAGCAGCTTGCCGGATTTGGTGACCTCTTCCATCGCCATTTCAGCAGCAGCTGCCATCGCGGGGGTCAGGGATTCGATCGGGCCGGTATAGCCCAAGAGGATGCCAAGTTTTACTTCCTTGCCGTGGCCACCCGCGTAGGCGGTGCCAGCAGTCAGGGCGAGGGCCGCAGTGGCCATCATCAATTTTTTCATCGTTTATCTCCCAGTTTTTGGAACAAGCGTGTTCGTATAGAACCCTAGGCAAGGAGCTTTGAAAAGAAAAGTCCCTTCGCCCGGAACAGCATTCTGCAAACCGCCTGTTCTCGTTTTTGGACCAGCCCCTTTGGCCGGCCTGATGAGGCGGATGCTCTACAGGGTTCGGCGCTATAGGGAAAGCAGGCATTGGCGATTTTGTCGCACCCATGATTGGCCCGACGCGTTGGCCAAAATCAACAAGATCCGATTTCACATCCAGGATTGCCGAAAACGCATAGCGGCTACCCAGTAAAAGGGAGGCTCATCACATTGAAGCATAAAAGGAAAATCCACGTCACTGGAGTGATGACTGGATTGAGGCCGCGGGTCTCAAGCCATGCCTTTGCTCAAATCAGCAAGGTGCATGACGCGGCAGAAATAATTCGGGGATAGCTGCAAACGACCATTCGTATCAGGGCGAACAAGGCCTATTCTACCCAACAAAAGGCTGAGGCCAGCCGTTTAGGGGCGGTAACAGAATCACAAGGAGCCAGAATCACAGGGTGCCAGACTTGCTGCCGCGCTCCCTGTAGGGCGTGGTGTCATAGTGAGACCGGTAACATTTTGAGAAATGCGATGGCGACGCAAACCCGCAGGCCAGCGCCACATTGATCACGCTCATATCGGTTTGCATCAACAGATTGCGCGCCTTTTGCAGCCGAAGCTCCATATAGTAGCGTTTTGGACTGCGGTTCAGATAGCGGCGAAACAGGCGTTCCAGCTGACGAGTCGACATGCTGACGTCCTGCGCCAGAACCGAGGGGCTGATTGGCTCCTCGATATTGGCTTCCATCATCTGGACAACCATCGAAAGCTTTGGGTGGCGCACGCCAATACGGGTCGGAATGGACAGGCGCTGGGTGTCCTGATCGGTGCGGATCGAGGAGTAAATCAGCTGATCCGCGACAGAGTTCGCCAGATCCTCACCAAGATCATTGGCCAACAGTTTCAGCATCAAATCAATAGATGATGTGCCACCTGCGGTGGACAGCCTGTTGTTATCAATAACAAAAACAGATTTCGTCAGGGTCACATCTTCAAACTCTTCCGCAAAGCTATCGGTGTTTTCCCAGTGGATAGTCGCGCGTTTCCCATCCAAAAGCCCTGCTTTTGCCAGCACATAAGAGGCGGTACACAGACCGCCAATCACCACGCCTTTACGGGCCTCTCGGCGCAGCCAGGCGAGCAGCTTTTTACTGGTGGCGCTTTGCACATCTACACCGGAACACACCAGAATCGTGTCGTCGCGTTGCAATTCGCAAAGATCACCATCCACCGCAAAGGTCGTCCCAGCCGAGCAGGTTACGTTTTCACCCCCTTCGCCCAACAGGGTCCAGCTATAGATTTTGCGCCCGGCCATCCGGTTTGCGATCCGCAGGCATTCAATTGACGACGCAAAAGACAGCATCGAAAATCTATCCATCAAAACAAACACATACTGTTTGGGCTGGCCGACAGTTTTGCTCATTTCAGTCGGTTTGCTTTGCGCTTGCATGAGGCACATCCTTGGCTGGTTTTGAATGCACCGGGAGAAACTTGCGTGAAGTCAGCCCCGTGTGAGACAGAAAAACCGTGCTCATAGGTTTGTCGCAGGGTCAAGAGGGGGAAAATCAAAACTGGTCACAGTGGGTGCGGTTTTGTATAGATGGCTTCCGTTCTACTATTGAGACCTCTTAAGCGGAGAAAAGCTATGAGTGAGTGGCAAAAATCGACCTGGCGCAACAAACCCCGCGTTCAGATGCCCGACTATACTGATGCTGCGGCCCTCGGGACCGTTGAGGCACAGCTTTCAAACTATCCGCCGCTGGTCTTTGCCGGAGAAGCGCGGCGTTTGAAACAGCATCTGGCAGCCGCCGGACGCGGTGAAGCCTTTTTGTTGCAGGGCGGCGATTGCGCTGAAAGCTTTGAACAATTCAGTGCAGACGCCATTCGTGACACCTTTAAGGTGATGCTGCAGATGGCCATGGTTCTGACCTATGGCGCCAAGGTTCCCGTGATCAAGGTCGGCCGCATGGCTGGCCAGTTTGCTAAACCCCGCAGTGCGCCAACAGAGACCATCAACGGGGTCGAGCTGCCCAGCTATCGTGGCGATATCATCAATGATCTCGCCTTTACCGAATCCTCGCGCATTCCAGATCCCAGCCGGATGCTGCAGGCCTATACGCAGGCGGCGGCAACCCTGAACCTTTTGCGGGCTTTTTCAACCGGCGGCTATGCCGATGTGAACCAGGTCCACGCCTGGACCCTGGGCTTTACCGAAGGCGAGAAGGCGCAGACCTATCGTGAAATGGCCAATCGGATCACCGACACGCTGGACTTCATGAAGGCAGCCGGCGTTAATAACGACGCTTCGCATGCCCTTCAAACTGTTGAGTTTTATACCAGCCACGAAGGCTTGTTGCTGGAGTATGAAGAGGCCCTGACCCGCCTCGATTCGACCTCCGGGAAATGGCTGGCTGGCTCTGGCCACATGTTGTGGATCGGCGATCGCACCCGTCAGCCAGATGGTGCACATGTCGAATTCTGCCGCGGGGTTCTGAACCCGATAGGTATGAAATGCGGCCCCACCACCAGCGCTGATGATTTGAAAGTTCTGATGCAGCGTCTCAACCCGGAAAACGAAGAGGGGCGTTTGACGCTGATCGCGCGTTTTGGGGCTGGAAAAGTGGCAGAGCACCTGCCGCGTCTGGTCAAGGCGGTTGAAGAAGAAGGCGCCAAGGTGACTTGGGTGTGTGATCCGATGCATGGCAACACTGTCAAATCCTCCACGGGTTACAAAACCCGGCCGTTTGAAAGCGTGCTGCGCGAAGTGCAGGACTTCTTTGCGGTTCATACCGCCGAAGGCACCATCCCTGGCGGCGTGCACTTTGAGATGACCGGGCAGGATGTGACGGAATGCACCGGTGGTGTGCGCGACGTAACGGATGAAAATCTGAGCGATCGCTACCACACCGCCTGTGATCCGCGTCTCAATGCAAGCCAGTCTCTGGAACTGGCCTTTTTGGTCGCCGAAGAGCTGTCGTCGCTGCGCAGTGAACGTCAGGCCCGCACGGCAGAAGCCAGCTAAGACCGCGGAACACCGTGACTTAAAACCAACCCGCTCCCCGATTTTTTGGAGCGGGTTTTTTTGTGTCTCACGCTCCCCTGTGACACAGGGGATGAGAGCGGTTAAAAAAGGGAAACGCCCCGGGAATTCTTCCGCGGGGCGCTGGTAACTAGACTATGACCAAATAGACTAGAAACAGACTAAAATTGTCACTAACGGGGACGTTAATCGCGGCTGGAGACCAGACGCAAGTGTCCTGATTTTGCTTTACTTTTTGCATCATTACGCGCGGTATCACGGGCCGGTTTTGCTGATTTGCGTCCCGCCAGATCACGCGCTTCCTGCAAGATGGAGGTCTCAGTTTTCATACGAGACTGCAGTTGTGCAAAGGCAGGGTTTGGTGTGTTGACCTCTTCCGGGCTGCGCGGCTTGGCCTTGAACGCGGTATCATCCGCAGCTTTGCCAACGGCGCGCATTTCGATCGACGTGATGCCAAAGCGCTGCGAGGTCTTGGTTGGATTGCCCTCAGAGATAAAGACCCCAAGCGCCCGGCTCACATCGCCCAGATCGCTGCGCAGCGGCAGCAGCAACATGCGGGCGTCACGGCGGCCACGCATCCGCGATGGCTCTGTGTGCATTTCAATCTCAACAATGGCAGGAGTTTCAAACATATGCTCCAGCGCAGCACTCATCTGTTTGCGGGCATCCGGGGTAAAGAAGGCGGTGACAGGCATGCCACGCACTTCCATGCCTGCCATTTCATTGACCTTTTGGCCAGCGAGACGGAAACGGGCAATGCCGGGGGCGACGCGCTCAAGAATGAAAGTCTGAGACAGGATATTCTCAAGACCGCGCGGATCAATTTGCGACCGGTTTGGCACGTCATCACCGCGACGCAGTGCAGTCCAATAGGCCTCGGCCTGACGCATCGGCGATACCGGAACGGTGTTACGGAAATTAGTCATGGGAACCACCTTGTTGTGCCCCTTTTCCTGCTCTGAATTTTTGCTACCGCCAAAAAACATGTGCTTTTCCTTACGTTGTTCGGGCACTGGCCATCGAGTACGCAACACAATCTGTCGACTGCCTTATTTGTACCGTGTAGATGGTTACCTCACAGTTAACATGACACAATGTTATTCAAATTTGGACTAAAATTTAAAGCAATGGTTAACACCTTCGGATACACCCCTATCCTTTTGCGTCGTTCAGCCCTGCTGACGCGCCACTGGGAATGCTGCTTTAAGACGTCTGGAGGCCAGAAAGGGATGGTTTTATGAAAATTCGAAGCATGACGGGCTTTGCCTCGGGGCAGGGCTCACTTGGGGTGCATAGCTGGAGCTGGGAAATGCGCTCGGTCAACGCCAAGGGGCTTGATCTGCGTCTTAGGGTTCCGGACTGGCTGGAAGGGCTCGAGGCGCATCTGCGCCGGGCTATGGGGGCTAAACTTGCGCGGGGCAATGTGTCCTTAGGTCTGCGCATCAGCCGCGGCGAGGACAGCGCCGACACCCTCACGCTGAACAAGCCTTTGCTCAGCTCTGTGCTCAAGGCGCTGGCCGAAGCCGAAGCGCTTGCGCAGTCTGCAGGGGTTGATCTTTCTGTGACCTCCGGCGCGGATCTGCTGTCAATTCGGGGCGTGTTGGAGGCAACAGCCAGCGAGGATGATCCGGCACCTTTGGTTGCGGTGCTGCAAAAGGAATTCGAAAACCTTTTGTCACAATTCGTTCAAATGCGTGCAGCGGAAGGGGCAGCCCTAACACAAGTTTTGCAGGATCAGCTGGCAGAGGTGAGCCGTCTGACGCAATTGGCCGCAAAGCTGGCCGAAGCACGCAAACCTCTGGTGGCCGAGGCGCTGAGGGCCAATCTGGCCCGGGTTCTGGACAATGCCGACGGCGTAGACGCCAACCGCGTGGCGCTTGAGCTTGCGATGCTGGCGGTTAAATCTGATGTGACCGAGGAAATTGACCGGCTGGCGGCCCATGTGAGCGCCGCGCAGGAGCTGCTGGACAAGGGCGGCGCTGTCGGTCGCAAGATGGATTTCCTGATGCAGGAATTTAACCGTGAGGCCAATACCCTGTGTTCAAAGGCGCTGAACAGTGACTTGACCTCGGTTGGTCTAGAGTTGAAAGCAGTGATCGACCAAATGCGCGAACAGGTGCAGAATATTGAGTAACTCCAAAGGAGACGACATGATGGCAGATCGGCGTGGCCTATTGATCATCCTGTCCTCGCCATCCGGCGCGGGCAAATCCACTCTGGCAAAGCGCTTGCGCAGCTGGGACGACAGTATCAGCTTTTCGGTCTCTGCCACCACGCGCAACCCGCGTCCCGGAGAGCAGAACGGGCAAGACTATCATTTTGTCTCGGTCGAGGACTTTAAGACGGCCGTCACCGAAGGCGAGATGCTGGAACATGCCCATGTTTTCGGCAACTTCTACGGCTCCCCCAAGGGTCCGGTGCGCCAGGCCATCGAGAGCGGACAGGATGTGCTGTTTGATATTGACTGGCAGGGCGCGCAGCAAATCCGCAACTCGGAACTGGGCCAGCACACGCTGTCGATCTTTTTGTTGCCGCCTTCAATCACCGAGCTGCGCCGCCGTCTGGAAAGCCGTGGTCAGGACGATGCAGAAACCATCAAACGGCGGATGGAGAAAAGCTGGGACGAGATCAGCCACTGGGGCAGCTATGATCATGTGCTGATCAATGATGATCTGGACGCCACTGAGGAAGCCCTGAAAACCGTGATCACCGCCACGCGTCTGCGGCGCATTCAACAGCCCCGTCTGGTGGATCACGTGCGTGTCTTGCAAAGCGAATTTGAGGAAATGTCATGACAATATATGCCCTTGGTGCGCATCAGCCGCAGCTTCACATTGATACCTGGGTGGCCCCGGATGCCAATCTGATCGGGCAGGTGGTGCTTGAGGCCGGCGCCTCGGTCTGGTTCGGCTGCACCCTGCGTGCCGACCACGAAGAGATCCGCATCTGCGAAGGATCAAACGTGCAGGAAAATGTGGTCATGCACGTTGATGCGGGTTTTGCGCTGACCGTCGGCAAGAACTGCACCATTGGTCACAAGGTCATGCTGCACGGCTGCACCATTGGGGAAAACAGCCTCATTGGCATGGGGGCCACCGTGTTGAATGGGGCCAAGATCGGCAAAAACTGCCTGATTGGTGCCGGGGCTTTGATCACTGAAAACAAGGTCATCCCCGACAACTCTCTGGTGATGGGGGCGCCCGGCAAAGTGGTGCGTGAGGTCTCAGAGGCACAGGTGCAGGTTCTGACCCTCAGTGCGGTTCACTATCAGGAGAACATGCGCCGGTTTCGCGACGAGATGCGCGAGGTTTGAGCGCAGCAGCTCTGCCCAGAGGCCTTTTGCGCAGAGCTGCCAATACTGGAGGCACAGGGCGAAAGCGGGGCAAACTGCCACGTCACGTTTACATTCCCCTGCTAGGGCGTTTGGATCGCAATTGGAGAGTGGCATGCAACAAGAGATAATCGCTGGTTTTCTTGAAGCCATTCCATTGCCCTGCGTCCTGGTGGATCAGACCGAGCGGTTCATCGGAGCCAATACGGCAGGGCGCGCGCTGCTGGGACAACAGATCCCCGGGCGTCACTTTGCCACCATCCTGCGTCAGCCCGGCGTCATCGGCGCCATTGAAACATGCCTTGCGGATCGCAAAAGCCGCAATACCAGACATCTCTCCAATGATGGCGCGCAGGATACCACCTATGAGGCGACGCTGCGCTACATCGAAGGTATCGGAGCGGTTGAGGGAGGTGCGGTTCTGATCACCTTTTCCGATGTGACAGACCGGGAGCAGGCCAACCAGATGCGGCGTGATTTTGTCGCCAATGTCAGCCACGAGCTGCGCACGCCGCTGACGGCGCTGATGGGCTTTATCGAGACGCTGCGGGGGGCTGCGCGGGATGATCCGGCAGCGCGGGACAGGTTTTTGGCGATCATGGAGGCCGAGGCCAGCCGCATGAACCGGCTTGTGGGCGATCTGCTGTCGCTCAACCGGGTTGAGAGCAAAGAACGCATCCGCCCCACAGAAGAGCTGGACCTTGTGGCGCATCTTTGCTCGACCCTTAAAACCATGCAGCCGCTGGCCGAGGCGGGCGGCGTGACGCTCCTGTTTACGCCGCCCCATGATCCGGTGTTGATTACCGGCGACCCTGACCAACTGCTGCAGGTCTTTATAAATCTCGTAGAAAACGCCATTAAATACGGTGGTGACCGCGTTGAGGTGACTTTGGAGGTGCTGGAACGCGACCCCTCCCTGCGGGCGTCTGCCGCGCGGGTGCAGGTGATCGACAATGGCCCTGGCATTGACGCCATTCATTTGCCGCGTTTGACCGAGCGCTTTTATCGCGCCGACAATCACCGCTCGCGCGAGAAAGGCGGCACCGGGCTGGGGCTGGCCATCGTCAAGCATATCGTGAATCGTCACCGGGGCAGGTTCCGGGTGGAAAGCGAGCTGGGGCAGGGTGCGTGTTTTTCCGTCACCCTCCCACTGGCACAGTAGTGCCCTCGCTGCGCTGGTTTCACCTTTGCGCCAGGCCATGTTTGATCACTGGTATCTGACCGGGGGCATTAAAAATCAGGCGGCCGACCCAGGGAAACCCAGAAAAAATGAGCAAAGGTTAAGCCAGAGCCGGATTTTTGTGACATTTTTCGAGCTAATCGGTATCTTGTCATACAGCTGTTACACAGGTGTCACAAAAGCCTCATGCCAGCCTTTTAGGAGGGGCGCATGATCATCACAAAGATGGTCACACATTTTAAACCTCATGGAGACTCCAATGTCCTTTGTGAAACTGACCGCTTCTGCCCTGACCATCGCCGCCGCTACGGCGACTGCCGCTACAGCACGTGACCAGGTTCAAGTCGCGGGCTCCTCGACAGTTCTGCCCTACGCCTCCATCGTAGCCGAGGCCTTTGGCGAAAACTTTGACTTCCCAACGCCGGTTGTTGAATCGGGCGGCTCTTCGGCCGGTCTCAAACGGTTCTGCGAAGGTGTTGGCGAAAACACCATCGACGTGGCCAACGCCTCGCGCCGCATCAAGGCCAAAGAGCTCGCAGCCTGCGCCGATGCCGGCGTCACCGACATCATCGAAGTGCGCATTGGCTATGACGGTATCGTTTTTGCCAGCGACATCAAAGGCAATGCCTTTGAATTCACCCCAACCGACTGGTTCCTGGCCCTGTCCAACGAGATCATGGTTGATGGCAAAATGGTTGCCAACCCAAACAAAACCTGGGCCGATGTAAACCCTGCCTTCCCGGCGCAGGACATTCAGGCCTTTATTCCTGGCACCAAGCACGGCACCCGTGAAGTGTTTGAAGACAAAGTCATCCTGGCCGGCTGTGAAGCCACCGGCGCCTTTGAACACCTGCTGGCCCATGCCGAAGGTGACAGCGCCAAGGCGCAAAAGAAAGCCGCCGAGAAGGCCTGTATCTCGCTGCGTACCGATGGCGTCTCTGTCGACATCGATGGCGACTACACCGAGACCCTTGCCCGCATCGAGAGCAACAAGGACGGCATCGGCGTCTTTGGTCTGGCGTTTTATGAGAACAACACCGACAAGCTGCAGGTCGCAACCATGTCCGGTATCGTGCCCTCGACCGAGAGCATCGCAACTGGCGAATACCCTGTGTCGCGCCCGCTGTTCTTTTACGTCAAGAAAGCCCACATCGGTGTGATCCCCGGCCTGAAAGAATATGCTGAGTTCTTCATCGCTGACGAAGTTGCCGGTGCTGACGGCCCGCTTTCCGAATACGGCCTGGTTGCCGATCCTGAGTTGAACATGACCCAGGAAGCCGTTGCAAACGAAACCACAATGGGCGGCAATTCCTAAAGCCCTTTGAAAAAGACTTAAGGCTGGGGCGGCTCATTCGCCCCAGTCATGTTTCTGGACCAGATCCAGCGCCATCTTCCTGCTGCTGCTATACCGGAGCTCTTGATGCCAATATTCTGGCTTGTCGTCGTCTTGCTGGCGCTTACCGCGCTTGGCTTTTGGCTGGGGCGCCGCCGCGCCCTGATATCTGCGCAGGGCAACCCGCGCGATTTGCATTCTTTGCCAATATATTATGGGGCCAATGTCGCCATGAGCGTGGCCATTCCAGCCCTGCTCCCCCTGGTGATCTGGCTGCTGGCCCAGCCTATGGTGATTGAAAACCGGGTTGCAGCAACCCTGCCGCAGGAGTTGATCCCGGAAAACACCAGCATCGGCCTGGTGATGAGCGATGTGCGGCGCCTGGCTGAAGGTCTTGACGAGCTTGTTGCTCAGAACGTTATGACAAAAAAACAGTCGGCTACACTGGATAGTGAAACCAGTGATATCCGCGCCACGCTTGGCTCTGTTGGTGTTGCTCTTGGCTCTGAGGTGCGCCCTGAGGTGCTGCAGGCCGCGCAAAGCTATCGTAAACTGTCCAGTAGCGGATCAACGGCGATGACCGCGGTGACGCTGCTGCTGGCGCTGGTTGGGTTTGCTCTGGCCTTTCGCAATTCCCACAAAGAGTTTCGTGCGCGAAACGTTGTTGAGCGCGGCGTGCTGGCGTTGCTGGTGCTGGCGGCCTCGCTGGCGATCCTCACCACGCTGGGCATTGTCTTGTCCATGCTGTTTGAAACCGTGAACTTTTTTGGCCTGCACGCCTGGACTGACTTTTTCTTTGGCAGCACCTGGGCGCCAAACTTTCGCGGAGACAGTGAGCTGTCAATGTTGCCGCTGTTGTGGGGCACACTCTATATCTCTGCTATCGCGCTGATGGTGGCGGTTCCTGTTGGGCTGTTTGCAGCGATCTATCTGTCTGAAGTATGCAGGCTCCACGGTGCGCTCCTTTGCAAAGCCGCTGCTGGAAATCCTCGCGGGCATTCCGACGATCGTCTACGGCTTGTTCGCCTTGCTGACGGTAGGGCCTTTGTTGCTCAAACTGTTTGGTCAGGGCGAAGACGGGGTTTTTGGGCTCAACTGGATGAGCGGCGCGACCTCGGTTCTGACCGCGGGCGTCGTCATGGGGATCATGTTGATCCCATTTGTGTCCTCTCTGTCGGACGACATCATCAATGCCGTGCCACAATCCCTGCGGGATGGATCATTGGGCCTCGGTGCCACCAAATCCGAGACGGTGCGTCAGGTGGTTCTGCCGGCCGCGCTGCCCGGTATTGTCGGTGCAATCCTGCTGGCCGCATCGCGCGCGATTGGTGAGACCATGATTGTGGTTATGGGGGCAGGTGCCATCGCCAAGTTCTCGGCCAACCCCTTTGAATCCATGACAACAATCACCACGCGTGTTGTTAGTCAGCTGACCGGCGATACCGACTTTGCCAGCCCCGAAACACTGGTCGCCTTTGCCCTCGGCCTGTCCCTCTTTGTCCTCACTTTGGGGCTTAACGTCCTGGCGCTATATATCGTGCGCAAATACCGGGAGCAGTACGACTAATGACCGATCTCAGCTCATCCCCGACCCAACCTGCAGCGCCTGAGAACTCGCTTCTCACCCTTAACAAGCGCACAAAGGCACGAAACGCCGCTGAAAGACGCTTTAAGGCCTATGGTATCGCCGCCATCTCCGTTGGTCTGATCATGTTGCTGGTGCTGGTCACCACAATCGTGAGCCGCGGGACCGGCGCGTTCCAACAGACGTTTGTCACCCTGAATGTTGAGCTTTTGGAGAGCAAGCTGGACAAGTCAGGTCAGCGAAATATCGAGGATATTAAAAAGGTTACAACCTTTGGTTACGCGCCAATTGTCAAAAGCGCTATGAAAGAGACCGTTAACGGCCTGGGCCTGCAAACGGGTCTGAAGTCCAAAGAGCTGGCCGGGCTATTGTCCAAGAGCGCCGTCGCACAGCTGCGCGCCTTTGTTCTCGCCAACCCCGAGCAGATTGGCAAAACGGTCGAATTTCGCTTTTTGGCGCAAAGCCGGGTTGATGGCTATCTCAAAGGCAGAGTCACGCGGGAAAGCATTGAAAACGATAAGAACATATCGCCAGAACAGCTGGATCTGGTAGATGCGCTGGTCGCCGCCGGGGTTATCGAAAAATCGTTCAATCTGGACTTTATCCTCGGCTCCGACGCCTCTGACCAACGCCCCGAGGCCGCCGGCATGGGGGTGTCCATGATGGGGTCCCTTTTCATGATGCTGGTGGTTCTGGCCCTGGCGCTGCCGATCGGTGTCGCCGCCTCAATCTATCTTGAGGAATTTGCACCAAAGAACTGGATGACCGATGTTATCGAGGTGAATATCGCCAATCTCGCGGCTGTGCCGTCGATTGTCTATGGCATCCTGGGGCTGGCGGTCTTTATCAACTATAGGCACCTGCCGATGTCGGCGCCGCTGGTTGGTGGCCTGGTGCTGACCCTGATGACCCTGCCGACGATTATCATCTCGACCCGTGCCTCGCTCAAGGCGGTGCCACCATCGATCCGCGATGCCGCACTGGGGGTTGGTGCCTCAAAGATGCAGTCGGTTTTCCACCATGTTCTGCCTCTGGCCGCGCCTGGCAATCTGACCGGGACGATTATTGGTCTGGCTCAGGCGCTGGGGGAAACCGCGCCGCTGCTGCTGATCGGGATGGTTGGCTTCATTGCTTCAAACGCACCGGAAACCCTGTCCGAAGGCCTGCTGTCGCCAAACTCTGCAATGCCTGCTCAGATCTACGAATGGGCCAAACGGGCCGACCCGGCGTTTTATGAGCGCGCCTGGGGCGGTATCATCATCCTTTTGCTCTTTCTTGTAACCATGAATACGGTGGCTGTGATCCTGCGCCGCCGCTTTGAACGCCGCTGGTAGCTGGAGGTGAGGATATGAACACCATGAATATGATGGATAAAGCCTTGAACACAACGACAACCAAAATCGCCGCGCGCAACGTCAATGTCTACTATGGTGACAGCCATGCCATTAAAGACGTGAACGTAGAGATCGACGCAAATACCGTCACGGCCTTTATCGGCCCGTCGGGCTGCGGGAAGTCAACTTTCCTGCGTTGGATCAATAGGATGAACGACACAATTGATATTTGTCGCGTCACAGGGGATATCCTTTTGGACGGTGAAGACATCTATGACAAACGTGTCGATCCGGTGCAGCTGCGCGCCCAGGCGGGGCTGGTCTTTCAAAAGCCAAACCCCTTTCCGAAATCCATTTATGACAACGTCTCTTATGGCCCCCGGATCCACGGACTGGCCCGTAACAAGGCGGAAATGAATGAGATTGTTGAGAAATCCCTGCGTCGTGCTGCGATCTGGGACGAGGTAAAAGACCGGCTTGACGCGCCCGGCACCGGGCTTTCGGGTGGACAACAGCAGCGTTTGTGCATTGCGCGTGCCATCGCGACCGAGCCAGAAGTCCTGCTGATGGATGAGCCTTGCTCGGCGCTTGACCCCATAGCGACTGCCCAGGTCGAAGAGCTGATCGACGAGCTGCGCGCCAGCTTTTCCGTGGTTATCGTGACCCATTCGATGCAGCAGGCCGCGCGGGTCAGCCAGAAAACTGCCTTTTTCCACCTGGGAAATCTGGTTGAATTCGGCCCCACCGGACAGATCTTTACCAATCCCGAAGATCCCCGCACCGAGAGCTATATTACCGGCCGTATCGGCTAGTCCCACAGAGGCAATTACCATGGGAGAACAACATATTGCCTCCGCCTTTGATCGGGATCTCGAAACCATCCAGGCCCATATCATGAAGATGGGTGGTTTGGTTGAGGCTGCGATCATTGACTCAGCGCGCGCACTGGAAACCCGCGATGAAGAGCTGGCCCAACAGGTCCGGGGCCGCGACAAGGCGATCGATGCTCTGGAAGAGCTGATCAACGAAGAGGCCGCCCGCGTCATCGCCATCCGGGCTCCCGCCGCGATAGATTTGCGTCTTGTTCTGTCGGTGATGAAGATTGCCGGCAACCTGGAACGCATTGCCGACTATGCAAAAAACATTGCCAAGCGTACAGGCGTGCTGATCCAGGGGCAGGACAATTCTGACAGTGCCGCCGCGCTGCGGCGCATGGCGCGCGAGGTGGAGCTGATGCTCAAGGACGCCTTGGATTCCTACATTCAGCGCGATGTTGAGCTTGCAGAAGATGTCATCGCCCGCGACCGTGAAGTGTATCAGATGTACAATGCGCTGTTTCGCGAATTCCTCACCCATATGATGGAAGATCCGCGCAACATAACCCCTTGTATGCATTTACATTTCATCGCCAAAAATATCGAACGCATGGGCGATCACGTCACCTCGATCTCGGAAGAGCTGATCTATCTGGTGACCGGATACCGCCCCGAGGACGAGCGCCCCAAGGCCGACACCACATCCACTGTGCCGCAGGAGGTTTGATCAATGACTGCCGATCAGCCAACCGTTCTGATCATCGAAGATGAATTGGCGCAACGCGAGGTCCTGACCTATAATCTTGAGGCCGATGGGTTTCGCGTCATCACCGCAGAGAACGGCGAAGAGGGCCTGCTGCGGGTCGATGAAGACATGCCCGATATCATCGTGCTCGACTGGATGATGCCCAATCTGAGTGGCATCGAGGTCTGCCGTCGGCTTAAAACCCGCACGGAGACGCGCAATATTCCGATCATCATGCTCTCTGCGCGCTCGGAAGAGGTCGACAAGGTGCTCGGCCTGGAAACCGGCGCCGATGATTATGTGGTGAAACCCTATTCGGTGATCGAGCTGATGGCGCGTGTGCGCACGCAGCTGCGCCGGGTACGCCCCTCGACCGTCGGGGTGCGTCTCGAATTTGACGATATCGTGCTGGACGCGGAAACGCATAAGGTCAGCCGGTCTGAAAATGCCCTGAAACTGGGGCCGACCGAGTTTCGCCTCCTGTCCACCTTTATGGAAAAGCCGGGCAGGGTCTGGAGCCGTGAGCAGCTTTTGGACCGGGTCTGGGGGCGCGATATCTACGTTGATACCCGCACGGTTGATGTCCATATTGGGCGCCTGCGCAAGGCGCTGACCCAGTTTGGTGGCGCCGATCCTGTCCGCACGGTACGCGGTGCTGGCTACGCCTTGGGATGATATAGAAATAGGTCCCGATTGAGCCGCGACTGAGCGGCAACTGGGGCCTGTTTTTCTATTTTGTCGTTTTTTTCCGTCACCTTGGCAGAGGATCTTCAGGCTGCGCCTTACCTTCCAGCCAGTGGCGGAATTTCTGCAAAGCCGGATCCTTTGATTTTGTCTTTGGCCAGACCAGATAGTATGCGCCCGTGGCCTCGGTGGCTTGCGGGCGCAAGGCAATCAATCGGCCGGTCGCCACATCCTGCTCGACCAGATAGTCCGGCATCAAAGCGACGCCAAGCCCGTGGAGGGCGGCCTGGGTAATTGTTGCGAATTGGTCATACATGGTCCCCCCAAGGTCATCTGACGACACCGCAACGCCTTGCAGCTCAAACCAATCCCGCCAGGCCTCAGGCCGGGTTTGAATATGCAACAGGGGCAACTTCTGGATGTCACTGGGGGTGCTTATGCCAGCTGCTGTCGCCAGTTGCGGCGCACAGACCGGCAAAAGTTGCTCATGCTTTAGCAAAAGCGCCTCTGTTCCCGGCCATTCCGCAGTGCCAAAATGTAATGCTGCATCAAAGGGTTCACTGCCAAAACTAAAAGGTTGCAGCCGGGTGCTCATATTGATGGTCACATCCGGATGCTGTCGCGCAAACTCTGGCAGACGTGGCATCAGCCACCGCATACCAAAGGCCGGCAAGATCGCCAGATTCAAAGTGCCCGCCAGCGGGGCGGACTGCACCCGTACGGTCGCCTGCGTGATCTGGTTCAGGGCCTGACGGACCTGTTGTGCGTAGATCTCGGCCTCTGGCGACAGGTGCAACTTTTTGCGATCCCGCTGCACCAAAGAGATTCCCAATTGCGTTTCAAGCGTTTGGAGCTGTCGGCTAACAGCCCCTTGCGTAAGGCATAACTCTTCGGCTGCGGCCGAAGCACTTCCAAGGCGGTCAAGCGCTTCAAGAGCGCGGAGGGCGGAAATGGAGGGGAGGAATCGTCGTGGCAGCTGCATCTATGCGATATGCTCATACTTCGGGGCCAAAGTCTCGCTGTTTTTCCGACAGATCCCTTGTTAAGGTTTCAGCAATAGACGCCACAAACCTTTGCTGAGGGTAAAACTCATGACCGAAACTCCAAAACTCCGCGCCAAAGATGCGCCTGACCTGGGACGCTTTACCTGGGAAGATCCGCTGCGCATGGATGACCAGCTCAGCGAAGATGAGCGTATGATCGCCGCCTCCGCGCGCGCCTATGCGCAGGAAAAGCTGCAGCCGCGTGTCACTGCGGCCTATGAAAACGAGGAAACCGATCCGGCAATCTTTCGCGAAATGGGGGACATGGGTCTGCTTGGCACCACCATCCCCGAGGAATATGGTGGATTGGGTGGCAGCTATGTGTCCTACGGTCTGGTTGCACGTGAGGTAGAGCGCGTAGACAGCGGATATCGCTCCATGATGTCGGTGCAAAGCTCTCTGGTTATGTACCCGATCTATGCCTATGGCAGTGAAGAGCAACGCAAGAAATACCTGCCGAAACTGGCCTCGGGTGAGTGGATCGGCTGTTTTGGTCTGACCGAGCCCGATGCGGGATCTGATCCTGCGGGCATGAAGACACGCGCCGTAAAGACCGCCACAGGGTATAAGATCACCGGCTCAAAAATGTGGATCTCAAATGCGCCGATCGCGGATGTCTTTGTTGTCTGGGCCAAATCAGAAGAGCACGGCGGCAAGATCCGTGGTTTTGTGCTGGAAAAGGGCATGACAGGCCTGTCTGCGCCAAAGATTAAAAACAAAGCCTCGCTGCGCGCCTCTATTACGGGTGAGATCGTAATGGACAACGTTGAGGTTGGTGACGACGCATTGCTGCCGCATGTTCAGGGCTTGAAGGGTCCCTTTGGCTGTCTGAACCGGGCGCGCATGGCATTAGCTGGGGCGCCATGGGGGCCGCTGAGGCCTGCTGGCATGCCGCACGCCAATATGGCCTTGATCGGCATCAGTTTGGCCGCCCGCTGGCCAACACTCAGCTGTTCCAGTTGAAGCTCGCAAATATGCAGACCGAAATCACTCTGGGTTTGCAGGCTAGCCTGCGGGTCGGGCGCTTGATGGACGAAGCCAATGCGGCGCCTGAAATGATTTCGATTGTCAAACGCAACAACTGTGGCAAGGCGCTGGAGATTGCGCGTCACGCCCGCGATATGCATGGCGGAAACGGTATCAGCCTGGAATTCAACGTCATCCGTCATATGGTCAACCTGGAGACGGTCAATACCTACGAGGGCACACATGACGTTCATGCGCTGATCCTTGGGCGTGCCCAGACCGGTTTGCAGGCGTTTTTCTAAACGAAATCGCGGCCAAATCACGGATTTGTAGAAATTTGCCAAAATTATCAGGCGGAGGGGCGTTTCACACCCTTCGCCTTTTTTCATGCCCATGCGTCGCTTTTCGCAAATCCAATTTGTGTTTTTGCAAGATGGGAATGAAGCCCTCGCATACGGGAAGGCGCACAAAGGAAAATGCGCTATATTTTCCGGCCTCTAAGCCCTTTCGGATCCCAAAGTCTTAAAAGGTCTAGTCACGCTCTTGCAGCAAGGTCGCGGCCAAGTTTGCGCGCTGACATCCATAGCTAGCCCATATAATAGCAGCGGGCATTCCACCTGAGATCTGCCTTCCCTCGATTTTCAAATGTGCCGGAAAGGTTAAGAGGGCGAGTTATCGCCTGCAGAAACGCACCGAAAATTCCGTGCAATCGCTGCCTGCATTGCAAATAGCCAAAGCCTGAAAAAGGAGTGGGAATTTCAGCGTGTCCTGCATAAATGCAGGCCTGTGGGAAAACCCTCACGCCGCACCGCCAGCACAATGCAATTATGCAAGATGAATTTTGCGCAGTTGCGCGCCAAAAACTGCAAAGCCGAACCAATACTCAGCCCGAGCGGAGCGGCATTTTTGCACCTTTACAGTATGTTAACGTAATTTTTCGCAGTGGGGAAGCGAAATGTGAAATAGTTCTTGCGGTAGGGGGTTACGCTCCTTGAGAACGACATATATAGAATAATGAATGTGTTGGTTGATCAGCACAGCTTTCCGTGAGAGTGACGACTGATGAGTGATCCCGCGACAAACAATTCAAAAGCCAGTCCCAATTGGGCGAAAATCTTGCCGATCCTCAATTGGGGCGCTCAGTACGACCGCCAGGATCTGCAGGGCGACCTCACAGCGGCTTTGATCGTGACGATCATGTTGATCCCACAATCTCTTGCTTACGTTCTGGCCGGTCTGCCACCAGAAGTGGGGCTTTATGCCTCTATCTTGCCTTTGGTCGCCTATGCGATTTTTGGAAGCTCCCGCGTTCTGGCGGTCGGCCCCGTGGCAGTGGTCTCATTGATGTCCGCCTCTGCATTGGCGCCATTGGGCCTGGAGACAACAGCGGATTATGTCGCAGCCTCTGCCGTGCTGGCCCTGTTGTCTGGCGGCATGCTTTTGGTCATGGGGGCGCTTAAACCTGGGTTTGTCGCCAATTTGTTGTCGCATCCAGTGATCGCAGGTTTCATCACCGCGTCAGGACTGCTGATTGCCGCAAGCCAGGCAAAACACATTTTGGGCGTCTCAGCTGAGGGCCATAACCTTCCGGAAATATTGATTTCTCTGGGGCAGGGGATCCAGCACACCAACCCCCTAACCTTGCTGCTGGGTGGCGGGGTTCTGGCCTTTTTGTTCTGGCTTCGCCTGGGGTTGTCCGACATGTTGCAAAATCGGTTTGGCCTGACAAACAGCTCGCGAGCACCCTTGTGCGCGTCGGGCCCGTCTTTGCAATCGTCGGAACCATTTTGATTTCCTGGGGCTTTGACCTTCAAATGCAAGGCGTCGCTGTGGTTGGGCAGGTGCCCACGGGGCTGCCGCCGCTGGGGCTGCCAAATATTGACACCACGCTTGTCGCAGCTTTGATCGGGCCCGCGGCCCTGATCACCATCATTGGCTACGTCGAAAGCGTTTCTGTCGCCCAAACCCTGGCTGCCAAGAGACGCCAAAAAATTGATCCCAATCAAGAGCTCACCGCTCTTGGCGCTGCAAATATCGCGTCAGGGCTGTCTGGCGGCTATGCGGTGACCGGTGGATTTGCCAGATCCGTGGTGAATTTTGATGCAGGCGCGCGAACTCCAGCCGCTGGGGCGCTTACAGCTATAGGGCTAACAGTTGCTGCTATCTATCTGACACCTCTCTTGTATTTCCTTCCAACGGCAACCCTGTCCGCGACAATCATTGTCGCAGTGCTGTCCCTTGTTGATCTCTCGATCCTAAAGCGGGCCTGGACCTATTCCCATGCCGATTTCGCGGCCGTCTTGGTGACGATCTTGTTGACGCTTTTGGTTGGGGTAGAAACCGGCGTAGGCGCCGGGGTTGCGACCTCTATCGTGCTGTTTTTGTGGAAAGCCTCACGTCCGCATGTCGCGGAGGTCGGGCAGGTGCCCGGGAGCGAGCATTGCAGAAATATTGACCGCCACGATGTGCTGACAGACCCACGGGTGGTGACACTTAGAATTGACGAAAGCCTCTATTTTGCAAATGCCCGGCGCATGGAGGACCTGATACTCGATCGTGTTCATGCTGGTGAACGGCGAATTTCCCATGTCATATTGATGTGTTCGGCGGTGAACGAAGTCGACCTGAGCGCGCTGGAGTCACTGGAGGCGATCAATCACCAACTGCATGATCTTGGCGTGACCTTGCATCTGTCGGAAGTGAAGGGACCCGTTATGGACCGTTTGAAACGCAGCGCCTTTCTTGAAGAGTTGACTGGCGAAGTGTTCCTGTCTCAGAACGCAGCATTTCATCATGTGCTTGGTCTCTTGCCGCCAGTTGATGAGATTAAGTAGATCCCAGGATACGGGAGTTGCTCGCAACACCTTGTGATTACGTCACAAACCGAGGCGCAGGGCAATTTGTTCCAGTCAGCATTGGCGTGGGTGACATCACGGCTTTGTGTGAGCGATATCTGAACTGCGACTCTT
>NZ_MWVJ01000035.1 GCF_002087335.1 Pseudophaeobacter leonis | reverse complement strand
CCCCACCTTGATCCGCCAGCGCAGCAATGCCCAGCCGGAATGCTGCGTCACAAGACAACACTGCTCACTGCAGCGCCGCCTTTTGCACAGGCTTCCCCGACCGACTGCACCGCTTCATATCAGGCTCTATCACAGACTCTAACATCGACGCGCAGTCTCAGTTCCGGTCGTGACGTCCCGGCAAATCATCACGCGCAGCGGGGCGCCTGATCTGACCAGACAGCCAGGCAGGTCCAGCCAGAAGCGGTTTGAGCAAGGGGTTCTTACCCAGATCCGCCTTTACCTTTTCAAACTGCATCACGTTATCAATGCGCCGGTCCAGAAACTCCCAGGTTGCCTGATGGTCCGGGCTGTCATCGCCCAGCCAGTAGAGCAATGTCGCGGAATAGACCCCCGACAGGGTGGTGCGCTTGCTGTACCAATTGAAATCCTCAGAGCTGTCGCCCAGCGCCGTCCAGATGGCGTCGCAGGTGCCCCAAACGGCCTTTAGCCCCTCAGCCGCGTGGTGCGGCACCGCAAAAAGCGTCACGCCACGGCGCACCGCTTCCTTGTCCTCAGCCGCCTCGAGCCGGTAGCGCACCAGGGTGGCAATCTTGTCGCGAAACCGCAGCTCCGAGAGGTCGGCAGTGGCAAACCGCGCCAGCATTTGCTGATCGCCACGGCGGTGATAGGCGAGGGCCAGATCCACAGCCCCCCGTGGGCAGATCGCCCGCGCCAGAACCGGATTGACGCCACAATCGGCGATCGCCGCCTCAAACGTGGCCTGGGACCAGCCATCAAACACCACATGCAACAAAGCCGCGTCCAGCAGCCGCGTTTCAAGATCGGCGCTGGCGTCCGAATTTGTCTGATTTTCCTGGCTTGTCATAGGGTTACTCCCGGAATGAACCTGCTGCTTTCCCCCGGTCATACGGGGAGTCTCCCCCCTGATATCACAGTACTGGACAAGGTACATGTGCTTTGCTATATGGCCCGTTCCTGCAAATCCTTGCAACTCTATCTAGAAAGGTGGTGAAAACCACATGCAGGTTAGTGTTCGTGACAACAATGTCGATCAGGCGCTCCGCGCTCTGAAGAAAAAGCTGCAGCGTGAAGGCGTTTTTCGCGAAATGAAGCTCAAGCAACATTTCGAGAAGCCGTCCGAGAAAAATGCGCGCGAGAAAGCTGAAGCAATTCGTCGTGCCCGTAAACTGGCGCGTAAGAAAGCTGAACGCGAAGGTATGCTCTAAGCTCCTTCTATCGCCCTTTTGAGCTTCCAGTTTTTTTCTGGACACAAAATGATGACCCCCGCGCCCTGCCTCGGGGGTTTGTCTTTTTTAGGGCTATATTTTTTGGGGCCAAACCTTGCCGACTGGGTCTCACCGCCGCCTTTTCCCCAGCCTGCCGCCTTTGCGCCTCTCCTGCTTTTGCGCTCGTATTGCCCGGCGTGACGCAGCGAGACAGCCCTGCGGGAATAAAATCGCCGTCAAGCTAAACTTTAACGTGCATTTACGACGCGCACTCCCCTATAGTGATTTATATTGGGCAACACCTTAGGGTTCCTTCCCCATGTTTCTACCGCCGGATCTGGAACACCCGGCCCTACCCCGAGGTGGCAACGCGCCCCCCCAAAGTCATTGCGGCGCTCGCCTTACCCCCTGCGCACAAGGCTGTTGCCATCTCGGGCCCCCACTTCCGTACAATCCGTGCGCCCTGCTGATCCTGACAGCCTTGCAGGCTCTCCAAGTGTACGGCCTGTCCAAGCGGGCCAAACCTAAGCCAAACCGGGCCAATAGGTTTGTTTAGCCGCAGCGCGACTATCTGGGCCGACTTGCTGTTACACAGGGTCTGGTGCACCCGCCGCTGCAGCCGGGGCCCCCGACCAGACCACAGGCACAGAGATCGGTCCCCGAAAGGCCCAGCCGCCAAAACGGGTCTCTCCATCAAGCTGCAGATCGGGCAAGGCCTGAAACAGCATCGGCAAGGCCGGCTGGGCGATCAGCGCTTTGGAGATCCAGGCCCCGGCACAAAAATGCGGCCCGGCGCCAAACGAGATCGCCTGCGCACAGTCCTGCCCCAGATCAAAATGGTCAGGGTGACGAAACACCCGCTCATCGCGATTGCCCGAGCCATACATCAAAAACACACGATCCCCGGGCAAAAGCGTAACCCCGTGCAGCTCATATTTCTCGGCAACGCGGCGCGGTGACATCCCGATAGGGGAAATCCAGCGGGCGTATTCTTCAAAGGCCTGCAACCAGCTGGCACGCCCCTCTTGCACCTCGCGCAGCTGCCCGGGGTGGCGCAGCAAGGCCCAGACCGTGCCGGCAATGGCATCGCGCGGCTCGTTCTGCCCACCAGAGATCGCAAGCTTGATATTGGCCCGCAGCGCCACCTCGCCCAGTCCGGACCGGTGCTGCACCGCCAAAAGCGACAGATCCTCAGGCGGGATCACCTGCATAAGCTTTTCGCTGATGCAGTCATCAATCAGCTCAGTCGCAGCCCGGCAGCGGCGCTCCACCTCAGGGTCAGCGGCGTAGTTGGCGCAGCCATCAATCATGTGCTGGCTCACTCTGTCCATCTCAAAAGCCGCAAGATTGGTCAGCCCGGTCACCCGCTTTAGCGCTTCAGCTGACACAGCCATGGCGTAGTCTCTCACCAGATCACAGCGTCCCGTTGGGGCCAGCTCAGCCAGAATTTCAGCTGTCAGCGTTTGAAACTGGGCCAGCCAATGGTCTCGCACCGTCTTTGGGGACACCGTCGGAAAGATCGCCCTGCGTTCCGCAAGATGCGGCGCGCCATCCTGGCGCATCATGTTCTGCCCCATCAGCTGGGTCATCAAGCCCTCTGGCTGCTCGGATGAGAAAACCCGCGTCAGTTTTTCTTCACGAAAGATATCGTCCCGCCGGGTGATCAGATAGGCCTGTAATTGCGGCACATAGACCACCGGAGCCCGCGCCCGCATGGCGGCAAGATCCGGATAGGGATCCTGCCAGAACGCTCCCAGGTCGATGTCATAGTGTTTGCCCCGTTGCATCATACGCGCTCCCATTGCCCCCTGCCTCATCAGTGAAGGGCCGATGTGTTGATCTGTCAACACATGCTCTCTATGGTGGCGACATGAGTGATACCCCCTCCCTGCCAGATGACATGTTCATCGTCTCGCCAGACGGCAGCCCAAATGACCCGACTGCCCCCACCCTCAGCTTTCGCAACAGCCCGGTGGTTCTGGTGACCTTTGCCGGCAACCGCCTGACCCGCGAGGCCACGCGCGCCTACCAGGCAGAGTTTGGCATTGGCGTGATGGACTGGCGTATGCTGGTGATGCTGACACGGGCGCCCGGCTGCTCGGTTGCAGTGGCCGCCCGGCTCACCGGTATCGACAAGGCAGCGGTCAGCCGCTCGCTGCACCGGCTCGAGAGCAACGGCTTGGCCCAGGCCAAAGCCCTTGGTGACGATCCGCGGCAAAAATCCTGGACCCTCACACAGGCCGGGCAAGACCTGCACGGCAAAATCCTGCCCCAGGCCGTGAGCCGCCAAAAAGACCTGCTCAAAGGGTTCACAGCCGAAGAGACCGCCACCTTCACTGCCTATCTGCAGCGGTTTTTGGACAATATCGGCGCATCAGATTAGGCCCTGTCAGTTTAGGTCCCGTCAGATTAGACCCCAACAGACTAGCTGTGGTCAGATTAGCTGCGGCCTGGCCAGATTTGAACGGTGCCGCGCTGCACCGCAGGTGCTGCGCCGGGCCCGCCCTTTTCTGGCGGGAGCCCCCCTTTTTCTCTAGCGGGAGCCGCTGTTCAGGTCCCTGTCGTGTTCAGGTCTCAGTAGATTTTCGGCACATATAGCTCATCTGGCAACACCCGGCGCCCATAAGCCGGGTTATACTCCCGGTCCGGCAATGAGACCTTGTCGCTCGGGACATCCTGATAGGGGATCTTGCTCAAGAGATGCTCGATACAGTTCAGCCGCTCGCGCTTTTTGTCGTTGCCTTCCACGATATACCAGGGCGCCTCAGGGATATTGGTGCGCTCGAACATCTCTTCCTTGGAGGTGGTGTATTGCTCCCAGCGGATCCGGCTCTCCAGATCCATCGGTGACAGTTTCCACTGCTTCATCGGGTCATGAATACGCATCATAAACCGCAGCTGCTGCTCTTCATCGGTGATCGAAAACCAGTACTTCAAAACGATGGTATTTGAACGCACCAGCATCCGCTCAAATTCGGGCACATCGCGAAAGAACGTCTCAACCTGGGCGTCGTCCGCAAAGCCCATTACTCGTTCCACCCCGGCGCGATTATTCCAGGAGCGGTCAAACAGCACGATCTCGCCACCAGCTGGCAGATGCGGCACATAGCGCTGGAAATACCACTGGCTCTGCTCGCGCCGACTGGGCGCGGGCAGCGCCACCACCCGGGCCACCCGCGGGTTCAGCCGCTGGGTGATGCGCTTGATCACGCCGCCCTTACCGGCACTGTCGCGCCCTTCCATGATCACCAGAACCTTGGCGCCGGTCTGAACCACCCAGTCCTGCAGCTTGATCAGCTCAGCCTGCAGGCGCAGCAGGTTGCGGAAATAGACCTTGCGATCCAGCATCTCCGGGTGCTGTTCGCGGTAGATCTTGCGCAGCTCCATCGACAGCATCGGCTCGGCGAATTCAATTTCGATATCCTCGTCCAACGTGTCCTGCAGCTCAGCTTCGAGCCAATCATAAGACTCAGGGTCGGTATCGCTGGTCACGGGCGCATTCCTTCAGTGTTTTGTCATTGCGGATCCCACTATCAAGCCAGTGTGATCCTTTGATGTCATCTGGAGACCAATTTCCCCAGCGTGACCTTCCAGAGGCATCAGGCGGTCCCCGAAATACGGGTCGCTTCTTTTGGCCTCTGTGTCGCCTTAGGGAAGCGAATTTTGCCAGGAGGTGCAAGCGCATTTACAACATTCTTGCGACATCCTGGCATCAGTTCCATGCCTCATTGCTCTGGACTGCCTAACCCCTGGCCTGCGCAAGAATGAGATCTGCCGCCTTTTCCCCGATCATGATACTGGGCGCATTGGTGTTGCCGCTGGGGATTGTCGGCATGGCACTGGCATCAGCCACCCTGAGGCCGCGAATCCCGCGCAGGCGCAGATCACCGTCCAGTGGTGCCGTGTCCTCAGCCCCCATATGCACCGTGCAGGTAGGGTGGAAAATCGTGGTGCCAATGTCGCCAGCAGCTTTCATCAGATCCTCCACCTCATCCGACGCCCCTCCCGGCTTCATCTCCTGCGGCCCATAGGTGCGCATCGCAGGCTGCGCCATGATGGCGCGGGCCTGCCGGATGGCGGCAACAGCCACCTGCCGGTCGCCCTCGGTCGAGAGGTAATTCGGCGCGATTTCTGGGGCCTGATGCGGATCATTCGACGCAATCTGCACCGTGCCCCGGCTTTCGGGGCGCAGGTTGCAGACGCTGGCGGTGAGACCGGGGAAATCATGCAGGGGCTGACCAAAGGCTTCCAGGGTCAGCGGCTGCACATGATATTCCAGATCCGGCGTTGCCAGATCGGGACGTGAGCGCGAAAACGCCCCCAGCTGACTGGGGGCCATCGACATCGGCCCCGACCGTTTCAACAAATATTCCAGCCCAATCCGGGCCTTCCCCAGCATCGAGTTCGCCAGTGTGTTGAGGGTCCGTCCTCTCTCAAGACGCCAGGCACAGCGCAGTTGCAAATGGTCCTGCAGATTGGCGCCCACGCCGGGCATATCCCGGCGCACCTCGATGCCGTGCTGCTGCAACAGCGCGCCCGGCCCCAGTCCCGACAGCTGCAGGATTTGTGGCGTGTTCACCGCCCCCGCCGACAGCACCACCTCGCCGCGCGCCCGCACCTGGTGGGTCACGCCGCCCTTGTCGTATTCCACCCCGACGGCGCGGCCCTCCTCGATCAGGATACGGCGGGTATGCGCCCTGGTCTCTACCTTCAGGGTCTGGCCGGTGGCCGTGCGCAAAAAGGCCTTGGCCGTGTTCATCCGCCAGCCACCGCGCTGATTGACCCGAAAGTAGCCAACCCCCTCGTTGTTTCCCGTATTGAAATCACTGACCTTGGGCAGCCCCCAGCTGGCAGCCGCCTCCATCCAGTCGTCCAGCACATCCCAATGCAGGCGCTGGTTTTCCACCCGCCACTCGCCGCCTTCACCATGCATCTCTGAGGCACCCTCGACATAGTCTTCGGATTTTTTGAAATAGGGCAGCACATCGTCCCAGCCCCAGCCCGTAAGGCCGCGCTGACGCCAGCCGTCATAATCTGCCGCCTGGCCGCGCAGATACAGCATACCATTGATGGAGGAGCAGCCGCCCAGCACCTTACCACGGGGATAGATCAGCGAGCGTCCGTTAAGACCGGCCTCCGAGGCGGTGCGATACATCCAGTCGGTGCGGGGATTGTTGATGCAATATAGATAGCCCATCGGGATATGCACCCAGTGGTAATTGTCCTTGCCGCCAGCCTCCAGCAGCAAGACCCTGTGGCCTGCCTCGCTCAACCGTTTGGCAACAACGCACCCGGCGCTGCCCGCGCCCACCACAATATAATCCCACTCCATGACCTGCCTCCTGCTCACGTCTTTGCCGCATCTGATCACACTTGCCCCCGGCGCAACAGAGCGAAGCCAAGAAACCTCCCGGCTTTCAGCAGCTTGAGCGCAATCCGCGCGCTCTGGGAAATCACGCAGGCCTAATCGAACGGGCCAATCAGACGGGCAAAGCGGTGGTCTTAAAGACCGTGCGCAGAGCAAAGCTCGACTGCATCTGCGCCACCCCCGGCAAGCGCGCCAAATGCTGGCGGTGAATACGGGCAAAATCATCGGTATTCTCGGCCACCACCTTGAGCAGGTAATCCGCCGTTCCCGCCATCAGATGACACTCCAGCACATCCGGGATCCGGGCCACCGCGCGCTCAAAACCATCCAGCAGCTCATCCGCCTGGCCCTGCAGGGTGATTTCAACAAAAACCGTTGTGGGCACCGCCATCTTGCGGGCATCCAACAGGGCAACATAGTCCTTGATATAGCCATCGCTCTCGAGCCGCTGCACCCGGCGGTGACAGGCCGAGGCCGATAGATTGACCCGCTCACTGAGGTCCGCATTAGAGACCCGCCCCTGACGCTGCAGAACCTGCAATATGCGACGATCTGTGTTATCTAAAGACATTTGTTCAACGATCCTTGCTGCGTAACGCCGGTCTAGTCGAAGATTCTTCGAAAGTCTTGTTTTTATATCGCACAAAAAAGCAGCACATTTTGCACAAACCGCGTCAGACTGACGCAAGGAAAACGGAGGAGAGATCATGAAAATCGGTTGCCCCACAGAGATCAAGCCGCAGGAATTTCGCGTTGGCATGACGCCGGACGCCGCCCACGAAGCCGTCAATCATGGGCATCAGGCGCTTGTTCAAAAAGGCGCCGGCCTTGGCGCGGGCTTTACGGATGAGGATTACATCGCTGCCGGTGCCGCGATCATTGATACCGCCGAAGAGATCTTTGCCACTGCCGATATGATCGTGAAGGTCAAAGAGCCACAGGCGGTTGAACGCAAGATGCTGCGCGAGGGCCAATTGCTGTTCACCTATCTGCATCTGGCCCCCGATCCGGCTCAGACCCATGACCTGCTGGCCTCGGGCTGCACCGCCATCGCCTATGAGACCGTCACCGATCGCAACGGCGGCTTGCCTTTGCTGGCGCCGATGTCCGAAGTTGCCGGCCGTCTGGCACCGCAGGTTGGCGCCTGGACCCTGCAAAAGGCCAATGGCGGCCGCGGCATTCTGATGGGCGGCGTGCCCGGCGTGGCCCCGGCCAGGGTTGTGGTCATTGGCGGCGGCGTTGTCGGCACCCATGCGGCCAGGATCGCCGCAGGCATGGGCGCGGATGTGACCATTCTGGATCGCTCACTGGCCCGCCTGAAATACCTCGACGATGTGTTTGGACGCGACTTCAAAAACCAGTATTCCACGGCCGCTGCCACAGCTGAGCTGGTGCGCGCGGCCGATATGGTGATCGGTGCAGTGCTGATCCCCGGCGCCGAAGCCCCCAAGCTGGTGTCGCGGGCGATGCTCAGCGAGATGAAACCCGGCGCGGCGCTTGTGGATGTCGCGATTGATCAGGGCGGCTGCTTTGAGACCTCCCGCGCCACCACCCATGCCGACCCGATCTATGAGGTTGATGGCATCATGCACTACTGCGTGGCCAATATGCCCGGCGCGGTTGCCCGTACCTCGACCCAGGCGCTTGGCAATGCCACCCTGCCCTTTATGCTGAACTTGGCCAACAAGGGCTGGCGCAAGGCCTGCGAAGACGACCCGCATCTGTTGGACGGCCTCAACGTGCATGCGGGCAAGCTGACCTACTATGCGGTTGGCAAGGCGCTGGGACTGGATGTGATCTCGCCAGGTCTGGCGCTGAAATCCTGACCAGGCTGCAGGCAAAAAAGCACTCCACCCGCCGTGTTGTGACATGTGCGGGTGTTTTTTTGCAAAAATGACTGTTCGGGCCGCGATTTGAGAGGTTCTTGCACAATTTCCCCCTAGCTCCCCCTGGCAACAAAGGTGCATTGCATAGTCCAGTTAAGCGTTCCCAGCAGACGACTGACAAAGGTCGCGCCAGAGGAACATTTCAAAGGGACGAAAACCAGATGCTTTCAGAATTCAAAGACTTCATCGCCAAGGGCAATGTCATGGATATGGCCGTTGGTATCATCGTTGGCGCTGCCTTCACCGCAATCGTGAAATCCATGGTTGGCGACCTCATCAACCCAATCATCGGCGTTTTCACCGGCGGCATGGACTTTACCAACTCTTATATCGTGCTCTCCGGCGAAGTTGCCGCCGGTGCCTCGCTTGAGGCCGCCCGCGAAGCCGGCGCTGCTGTCTTTGCCCATGGCGCATTTATCATGGCCGTGATCAACTTCCTCATCATCGCCTTTGTGGTCTTTATGTTGGTGCGCTACGTCAACAAGGTGAAAGAGGCCGCCAGCCGTAAAGAAGCAGAAGCCCCCGCGCCCGAGGCGCCCGCAGGCCCCAGCGAACTGGATATCCTGATGGAAATCCGCGACTCGCTGAAGAAGTAGCGCGGCCCAGTCGCAACCCACGACAGCAGGCCCCCAAACGTGGTATCATGCCAGTTTGGGGGCTTTTTTACGCCGATCTCCCCCTTGTGGGCTGACGTCAGTCTGTGCTTCACCCGCACAAAACACCAAAACAACCCCATAACAAAAGAGTATCACTGACATGGAAGACTTGATTGAACAGGGCTTTGCCTACTGGCCGACGGTTCTGAATGGCCTCAAGGCGCTGGCGGTTCTTATCATCGGCTGGATCGCCGCAGGTATGGTAAGCGGCGCCATTCGCGCCCGGATCAATGCAACCCCCGGACTTGATGCCACTCTGGGCAATTTTGTCGCCAGCATGGTGCGCTGGGTGCTGATTGCGGTGGTGCTGATTGCCGTGCTGGGCATCTTTGGTATCGAGGCTACCAGCCTGGTCGCGATGATGGGGGCTGCCACGCTGGCCATTGGCTTGGCGCTGCAAGGCACCCTGAGCGATCTGGCAGCCGGCTTTATGCTGGTGCTGTTTCGCCCCTACAAGCTGGGCCAATACGTTGATATCGGCGGCCCCGCCGGCACCGTAAAGGATCTCAACCTGTTTGTGACCGAGCTGGCAACGCCGGACAATGTGCAGATCATTATCCCAAATGGTCAGGCCTGGGGCTCGATCATCACCAATTACTCGCATCACGACACCCGTCGCGTTGATCTGGTCTTTGGCATCGACTACGGCGACAGCGCTGATGCTGCAAAAGAGGTGATCCTGGCACTGGCCGCAGCAGACAGCCGCATCAAACAGGACCCCGAGCCCTGGGTGCGGGTGACCAATCTTGGCGACAGTTCGGTTGATCTCACAACCCGGATCTGGTGCGACGCTGCTGACTACTGGGAAGTGAAATTTGCCATGACTCAGGCGGTCAAAGAAGCCTTTGACGCCAAAGGCATCTCGATCCCCTATCCCCACACTGTGGAAATTCAGCGCGAGGCATAGCGCTCCGGCGCATCATTAGGCCCAAACGGGCGCTCTGCTCACAGGGCCCTCCAGCCACTGGGCCCTCCAGCCACTGGGCACTCTAGTCACTGGGCACTCTAGTCACTGGGCACTCTTCTTATCAGACAGACACCCCGCCTTTGGTGGGGTGTTTCAGGTAAAGGGAGGCCGACCACCCAGATTGGTCATGCCATCTGCATCCAAAAAGGCCCAGCGTGACGCCAAAAACTGATAACTTCGGTGATCCCAACCAGAGACATCCCGTTGAAAAGCGCGACCTCCAGGCCCCTTCCACATTGAGCGGCAGGCGGATTTGGCTCACCTCAGGCGGTGCCCGGCGCGCCTTTAAGGCCTCCTCAACTGCCCTTTTAAATTTGGCGTTCAGGAGGTTTTCGATAGGAGCGGCCTCTTTGGCGCGCCGCCCGGCAAAAATCACGTAGATTTCCGACGTACCATTCAGGTATCCCCGGATCACCAGATCTCCCCGGCTGCTGCGCTTCATATGCGGCACCAGAGCAACTGCAAATTGCCCCAGGTCCTTTTTGAACAGCCCGGTGTCTTCGCTTTTGGGGGTGACGTCTTTGGTCGCGCTACGACGATTGTGCATAGGAGTTGTCCGCTGGCGCCCCAGAGCTGGGACACACTTTGTTTGCCTGAGTTAAAACCGTGTTACGGGCCACTCTAGGCTGCGGCTGTTAACGAACGGTTCTCGCAGGCCGAAAACGCCTCATGCAGCCGCGGGGTTGGGGCGACACATCACCTGCACCGGCTCACCGTCATAGTCCGCCACCGCCGTTTTGCGGTATCCCAGCTTGCTGGCCACATGCTGCGAGGCCATATGCGCGGGATCCATAATTGCAACGGTCTGCGGCCAGTCGCGGGCCTCATCGGCCCATTCATGCAGCCGCACAACCGCCTCTGTGGCCAGCCCGCGGCCCTGGGCATGCGGCGCCAAAGCCCAGCCTGCCTCAGGCGCCTGTGGCAAGGGCGGCGTGATCTGGCGCTGATACTCGCCAAAACCGGCCCCGCCCAGATAGGCGCCATCCACCCGGTCGCAAATGGCCCAATAGCCGTAGCCCAGCGCCTGCCAATGGCCAATATAGCGCAGCAGCCGCGCCCAGGAGGTCTCGCGGCTGCTGGGTTTGCCACTGATGTATTTCACCACCTGAGGGTCGGCCCAAAGCGCCGCCACATCGTCAAAGTCCGCAAGGCAATGTGGTCGCAGAACCAGCCGCTCTGTTGTCAGAACCGGCGCCGTCACTCGGGCAGCGCGCTTGTCAGCACATAGGACAGGATCTCAACCACCTGACGGGGCTCCTCTGCCACGGAAGAGCGGCGGCATGCACCTCTTTCAGCGCGTGCTGATGCTCGGCCTGGCTCAGCACAATGATCGATTTGCCAAGGGCGGCGGCATAGCCGGCATCAAAGGCCGCGTTCCACTGTTTGTATTTCTCACCAAAGCGCACCACGACAACATCGGCGTCTTCCAGCCCCTTGCGGGTGCGGATCGCGTTGAGCTTTGCGCCCTTGTGATCATGCCAGAATTTGCTGTCCTCAGCCCCCAGAATCGCCACGCCACAATCATCGCTTGCGGCATGATCGGTCACCGGCCCTTGAAAGCTCACATCCAGCCCCTTGGCGCCCGCGATGATCTGCTCGCGCCAGTCGGTATGGATCTCTCCGGAAAGATAAACCTTGAGTGTCATGGATGCGGTCCCTTTTGTGCGATCAATATCTTTTCTGACACCTGCATAAACCGGATCAAAGACTGAGACCAGACGCCCGGCTCCCCACCTCGAAAGTGCCCTCAAACATCCGAGCGTATCCGGATAACGCGCTGGTCGGCAGAGCGGACTTTGTTGCCATCCAGCGTTTAGGCTATTGTGAAGCCAAATAAAAAGGGCCTCTAAGACATGGATCAAGATACATACAAGGAGTTGAAGGTGCTGGAAGAAAGCCTTTGGAGGGCCGAGACCAGATTTGATGATGATGTGATGGACAAAGTCTTTGCCGAAGACTTCTGTGAGTTTGGGCGATCTGGAAAAATTTATGAACGCAATGAAATGCTTCTTGGTCAAGGAGATACATTCGAAATCACAGCAGCATTACCACTGCGTAATTTTCGCCTTCGCGCACTGTCTGAAGACATCGTGCAAGTGATGTATGTCAGTGAAGTCCAGCATGGCTCTGAAATTGAAACAGGGAATAGATCCTCAATCTGGAGGCGAGAATCCAGTGGCTGGAGGCTGTGTTTTCATCAAGGAACACCGAAAAACTAGGTCGAACCAAAACGACCAATAGGCTCAAACCGGCCTCACACCAGGTGCAGACATCGCTATGAAAAAGACGTGCCCGACTGGACACGCCTTTTCATTTCAGACGAGGTGGCCAAAGGCTCTCAGCCGCGCAGGGTGCCGCCTGTGGCCTTGGTCACCTTGGCGATGATTTTCGCGCTTACCGCCTCAATGTCTTTTTCTTTCAGCGTCTTGTCGCTGGGCTGCAGGCGCACGGTAAAGGCCAGGGATTTTTTGCCTTCGCCCAAAGACCCACCAATGAACTCGTCAAAGATGCGAACCTCAGTGATCAGCGCCTTATCCGCACCGGAGGCGGCATTGACCAGCGTCAGCGCTTCGACCTCGGCATCAACCACAAAGGCAAAGTCACGCTCGACCGCTTGCAGATCGCGTTGACCAAGCGCGGCGCGGGTGGCACCGCTTTTGCGCGGCAGCGGCACCTCGTCCGGCCAGATGGTAAAGCCAACAACCGGGCCTTTGACGCCCATGGCATTGATCACCTTGGGGTGCAGCTCACCAAAGATGCCAAGCACCTTTTTCGGACCCAGACAGATTTTGCCGTGACGCCCCGGATGCCACCAGCTCTGCGCTCCGCGCAGGATCTGCACCTTGGCAGGGGCGCCGATGGCGGCCAAAATGGCCTCGATATCGGCCTTGGCGTCAAAGGTATCAACGCCGCGCGCCGCGCCATGCACATCTTTCGGGCCGGTGTTGCCCACCAGAATGCCCGAGATCAGATTATGCTGCTCACCCGGCTCGACACCGTGAAAGGCAGGGCCAACCTCAAAGAACGCCAGATCCATAAAGCCACGCGCCTGATTGCGCGCTGCCGCCTGCAACAGGCCCGGCAGCAAGGCAGGGCGCATATGCGACATCTCGGACGAGATCGGATTGGCCAGCATGGCGGCATCTTCGCCGCCGCCAAACAGCGCCGCCGACGCCTGGTCGATGAAGGTATAGCTGACCACCTCGTTATAGCCGAGGCTGGCCGCGGTGCGCCGTGCCATCTGCTGGCGGCGCTGCTGCGGCGTCATAACCGCCTTTGGAATGCCATCGGTCACGCGCGGCAGCGGTTTGCCCTGCAGTTTGGTCAGGGACGCAATCCGGGCGACTTCTTCCACCAGATCGGCCTCACCCTGCACATCGGGACGCCAGCTGGGCACATGCGCCATGTTGCCCTCAAGGCGAAAGCCAAGGCGGGTCAGAGTCTGGCGCTGGTCGCTTTCGGGGATATCCATGCCGACCAGCGACTGCACCCGTTCTGCGTCCAGCTTATAGGCGCGCGCGTGATCCGGCACATCGCCGGCAATGATCACCTCGGACGCCTCGCCGCCGCAGAGATCCAGAATCATCTGGGTGGCACGGTGCAGCCCCTCGATGGTGAACTCAGGGTCAACGCCGCGTTCAAACCGGTAGCGCGCATCCGAGTTGATCTTGAGCGCGCGGCCCGTCAGCGCGATCTGCACATGGTCCCAGAAGGCGCTTTCCAAAAAGACATCCACAGTGTCATCGGTACAGCCACTCGCCTCGCCGCCCATGATGCCCGCGATGCTCTCAATGCCTGTGTCGTCCGAGATCACCATCTGCCCGCCGGCAAAGGTGTAGTCTTTTTCATCCAGCGCTTTCATCACCTCGCCCCCTGCGGCGCGGTGCACCCGCAGATCACCCGTGACCTTGGCCGCGTCAAAGACATGCAGCGGGCGGTTCTGGTCATAGGTAAAGAAGTTGGTGATATCGACCAGCACCGAGATGGGTCGCAGCCCGATGGCCGTCAGCCGGTCCTGCAGCCACTGCGGGCTGGGGCCGTTCTTTACCCCCCGGATAAGACGCCCAGTGAACAGCGGGCAGCCGTCCAGAGTATCCGCATCAATAGTAACCTTGATCGGGCTTTCAAATGTACCAGCAACCGGCGCAAACTCCGGTGTTTTCAGCGTGCCCAGACCGCGCGCCGCCAGATCGCGGGCGATACCGTGAATGCCCAATGCGTCGGGGCGGTTTGGCGTGATGGCGATCTCGATCACCGGATCTACCTTGGCGGGCTGGTGTGCTTCCAGCCAATCAACAAAGCGATCCCCCACGGCGCCCGACGCCAGCTCGATAATGCCGTCATGCTCGTCCGACAGCTCCAGCTCGCGCTCGGAGGCCATCATACCAAAGCTTTCAACGCCGCGGATTTGGCCGACGCCGATAGTGATATCGAGACCGGGGATATACATGCCCGGCTTGCAGACCACCACGGTGATGCCCTCGCGCGCGTTGGGCGCACCACAGATGATCTGCAGATCGCCCTCGTCGGTTTCGACCTGACAGATGCGCAGCTTGTCGGCATCGGGGTGCTTTTCGGCGTGCTTCACATAGCCCAGGGTAAAATCCTTGAGCCGGTCGCCAGGATTGCTGATCTCTTCGACCTCAAGGCCAAGGTCGGTCAGGGTTTCAGCGATCTCATCCACTGATGCGTCAGTGTCGAGGTGATCTTTCAGCCAGGAAAGAGTGAATTTCATCGGTCAAGAGTCCTATGGCAAGCCATGCGTATACAGGCATAGGCAATGACAAAGATTGGCGCCCGGCGCAAGTCTTGCTGGTCTCACCCGACAGGCAAGGCCAGGACTGCGGCTGAAATGCGTAGGGAAAGCCTGTCATGATCATACAAAAGGGGCTTGGAGGAACTGTAGCGCGCATTCCCAACCCAAGGTACGCTCCTGCCCGGGTGGGCGCAAAGCGCCCGCCATCAAACCGCAGGTTTGCCTTTGGCAAAACGGGAGGGCAGGAGCGTGCCGAGCCGCGAGCGGCCCCGCGGTCTGCAGCAAGGTTCCTCAGCTCACCAATCGACGGCTACGAATCCGGATCTGTCCCGGTAAGTTAAACGCATACTTTCGGATCGCATTCAGAAGTCGATTGACAATGTCGTCCATCTCCTTCGCCACGCTACTTTTTCTTTCCTCCAATACCTTTGAAACCTCTGCTGCAGCAACACTATCCGCTTCGCCTAAAAGCTCTGCAAGATCCGTCGCCAGCGTTTTGAGCATTTTCTGTGCTTCCTCGATAAAATCCGACAACATGTTCAAAATCGTCAAATCTATTAACATTGAGGCCTTCAAAGCTCCTCTCTCCAGTTTCTCCTTAGCCCTAAAGCACCCATCTATGTCCGCGCGCATGTCTTTAAGATTACCAGATCGAATGTGAGAAACTGCTTTCTGTAAATCATAAATTAAATCAAAGACGTCTTTGTATGCAGTCCGTTGTTCCAGCGCGATTTGTAGCTTTCGATCACGCTCCTTTTGCCAAGGATAAGCATAGAACGCTATGATGAATGCTGTTGTGCTTGCCAACAGTGCTGGCCCCCAATCGGAAAAACCCCCCAACCACTCAAAATCTCGGCAAACATTCTCACAAGCCGTCATCACTTCAACAGAAGCCATTCGCTGAAATCCTCAAATCAATGCGTACAATTTTGAGGAGAGCATAGCGCCCGAACCGGGGTGGGCGCAATCGCGCCCGCCCATGGGGCGGGTCGGGCGCGACGCGGGGCTGACGCCCCACGGAACAGATAAATCTAGCGGCTCAAGCCACCATGCAGGGTTGGCACGTCCAGACACTGGAAGCCGTAGTGGCGCAGCCAGCGCAGGTCGCTGTCGAAAAACGCACGCAAATCGGGGATGCCGTATTTCAGCATCGCCAGACGGTCGATACCGATGCCAAAGGCAAAGCCCTGATAGATATCAGGATCAATACCACCAGCGGCAATCACCTTGGGGTGCACCATGCCGGAACCGAGGATCTCCATCCAGTCGTCGCCTTCGCCGATCTTCAGCTGGCCATTGTCCCAGCTGCAGCGAATGTCCACTTCGGCGGAGGGCTCGGTAAAGGGAAAGTGTGACGCGCGGAAGCGCAGCTCCACATCGTCCACCTCAAAGAAGCTTTTGACAAACTCCTCAAGCACCCACTTGAGGTTCGCCATGGAAATGTCTTTGTCCAGCGCCAGACCTTCGACCTGGTGGAACATCGGCGTGTGGGTCTGGTCATAATCGGCGCGGTAGACGCCACCGGGGCAGATGACCCGCAGCGGCGCGCCCATTTTTTCCATCGACTGGATCTGCACCGGGCTGGTGTGGGTGCGCAGCACATGTGGCGGGCGCTCGTCACCTGCCGCGCGGTGCATGTAGAACGTGTCCATCTCGGCCCGCGCCGGGTGGTGACCGGGGATGTTCAGGGCGTCAAAGTTGTACCAGTCGGTCTCGATCCGCGCGCCTTCGGCAACAGAGAAACCCAGTTCGGCAAAGATCGCCGTCAGCTCTTCGCTGGCCTGGCTGATGGGGTGCAGGCTGCCCTGACGCGAGGGACGTGTGGGCAGGGTGACATCCAGCCATTCGGTGCGCAGACGCTCGTCCAGCGCCGCGTCGGCCAAACCAGCTTTCTTGGCGGCAAGGGCCGAGTTGATCTCATCCTTCAGCGCATTCAGCGCCGGACCTGCCACCTGGCGCTCTTCGGGCGTCATTTTGCCCAGCTCGCGCATTTTCAGGCTGACCTCGCCCTTTTTGCCTACCGCAGAAAGCCGGATTGCCTCCAGCGCGTTTTCGTCACCGGCATTGGCGATGTCACTAAGATATTTTGCCTTAAGATCGTCCATGACGGTCCCCTGAGTTTGAACTTAAGCTCTGCTACCACAGCGGCGGCTGAAAGCAAGTGTCCGGGGCCTGTGATCCCACGCCCCAAGGCTGCAATGTGGCCTTTCCGGGCGCTTTACCCCTTTTGCACCCCAGTCGGCAGCCCAGTCGGCAACCAAGTGGACAGCCCGGCCCAAAGGACAGGACCCGCTCAGTGACGCTTTAGTCGGGCATTAGTCGGGCGAGAGCACGCGCAACAGTTTGGGGCGAATAACACGCGCCGCCGGGACACAATCGCTGTCGCGCAACATCTGTTTCGTCAGGCGCAGCTGCATGCGGCGCCTCTCGGGGTCGGATGACAGCAGTGCCTCCAGCGCGTTGCGCGCCTGAGCAGTCATGCCCTGATGCAGCTCTGGCGACAAATCCGGCATCAGGCTGGTCAGCGCGAGACGATTTCAGGCGAATACTCCGGCAAGAGATCGGCGACATCCGTCCCGCCCTTCCACGGTGTGGCATCGCCCTCGCGCAACACCATATCGACGCCGGGAAACAGGGTATTGAGACGCGCAACCATTCCCCGGTTTGCCTTGGCCACTGCGCCGCAGGCTGCGCCTGACAGCCCCGGCTTGCGCCCAATCATCTCGACCTTGTTCAACTGCAGAAACCAGCCAATGTAGCGCGCACTGATCGGGTGAAGCTTACCATCGTGATCAGGCAACACGGAACGGCGCAGATGCTGCAGGACGATCATTTGTTCGTCCGAGAGGGTCCGGTTGCGCCCCATCTGCGGCAATGCAATCTCATGCCCCGTGAGGTCTTGCAGAACGCCTGCGAAAGCCTCCGTCACATCGCCTCCAGCTAGGCGTTTGCGATCAAAGGGCCGCACCCGCAATTCCGAAACATACGGAAAGTCACGCCAAGCAGTAAGCAGCCGGTCCAGTGGCCGATTGAAGTGTTGTGGTTGAGGGAAGTGTCGAGCACCCTTTATGTACTGCTGAGCAAAAGACAGATACATGTCTGTTGGTGCGCGCACATAGGCGATCACCTTAATATCAGGGTCTTCAGGAGAAATCTGCCTGAGAATAGGTAGAAACTCCTCGGGAGGCAGGGTCAGAAAATTCTCTGCCGACAGCAAAACCGTCTGATCCTTTTTCAAAGTGGTACGAAGGGTTTCAACGATTTCTTTGCCACGCACGAGCGACTCTTCGAGATTACCCCGGGCTTTCGGACGAACAAGCCGGACCAAATCGACATGATTAAAGCCAGAGCTGCCCGTTTCATAAACCAGCCCCTTCGCCAGCAAGGATGCGCGCGCCTGCTTTAAGCTGCCTTGAATCGAGGTGCTGCCACATTTGGCATCCCCCACATGAAGAATAAATTTAGCCATTTCGCTCACTGTCCAAGGTCTTGCCGCCGAACGGTATCGCGTCATAACGCGCAATAGAGACCAATAAAGCAAGGCCCACCTTTGGCAGGCGGCCCTGTTTCAGTATTTGCTGAGCGCAGAGGCGGAAACCAAACAGGGACAGCTGCCCCTGTGAGGGTCGCAAAAACATCCTCAGAACACTCGTTCAGAAATTTAACTGCAGCTCATGTGGAGACGCGGCCGCCCCAGCTCAGGGCACAGACCTGCAGGGCGCCGATTTTGGCATTGATCACCGCAGCCAGCAGCAGGAGTAAATGCCGTTGTTGATGCGGCTAAAATCCCAAGCCGGAATAGACCGCTGGTCAGGCCCTCAGGTGGGCGGCGAAGGTCAGCATAGAAAAAGGCCGCCCCAGTGGAGCGGCCTTTGAATTTGTCTGAGCCTTAACAGCTAATCAGCTGTCAGATCAGGCTGCTAAATCAGGCAGCGAGAGCGGACTGAGCCTGGCGCACGATCGCACCAAAAGCGTCGGGCTCGTGCACGGCCAGATCGGCCAGAACTTTACGGTCAACTTCAATACCGGCCATGTTCAGACCATTGATGAAGCGGCTGTATGTCAGGGCTTCGTCATGGCTGCGGACGGCGGCGTTGATACGCTGGATCCACAGAGCGCGGAAGTTACGCTTGCGCTGCTTCCGGTCACGGGTTGCGTATTGATTTGCCTTGTCGACGGCCTGACGGGCGACCTTAAAGGTATTCTTACGGCGACCGTAATATCCTTTGGCTGCCTTGATGACCTTCTTGTGACGAGCGTGGGTTACGGTACCACCTTTAACGCGGGACATATCTCTAACTCCTCTTAGCGATCGTAGGGCATATAGCCCTTGACGATTTTTGCGTCGGGAGCGGACAGCTCCGCAGTTCCGCGGGCGTTGCGGATGAATTTCTTGGTGCGTTTGATCATGCCGTGCTGTTTGCCGGCCTGAGCAGCCATGACTTTACCAGTCGCGGTCACCTTAAAGCGCTTCTTAGCGCTCGATTTGGTCTTCATTTTGGGCATTTCCGTCTCCTTTAATGGGGGTTCGGTCTATGCGCGACTCGGCAGGCCACTGCCGGCCGGCCACGCGAACAGGAGGGCCATGTACGAAAGCTATCCGCAAAGGGCAAGGGAATTATCCCAGAATGCGCCCCAAAACCGAAAAAAACACATCCGGGATCTGCTCAAGCCGGTAGCCACCCGGGCGCAACATCATGGCATAGACGACAAGCCCGCCACCAGAGAGCAGCAACAGGGCCGAAAGCCGCGGTGGGCGGCTCTCACTATAGGCAGACAGGATGGAGGGGATGGACAGGCAACCCAGAAAAATCCCCAAGATCAATGCCAGATCACTGTCCATGCCACCACCCCTACCAGCCCCACAGCCCGTCACAGCCCCCCACAGAGAGGCGCTCACATTTCAGGGTCAGAGCCTACTCCGGGTCGTTACTGTAAATCAAACGCTCATCACAGGGGGCCACGCGCAGGATATTGGTGGTGCCGGGCACATTAAAGGGCACCCCGGCCGTAACCACGATCTGGTCGTTCTCGCTGGCAAATCCACCGGCGCGTGCCGCGCGAGCCGCGCCCACGACGGCCCCTTTGAAACGCCCCTGTTCCGGGGTCATCACGCAGTAGCAGCCCCAGCTCAGCGCCAGACGCCGGGCTGTGCGTTGCAGCGGGGTCAGCGCGATGATCGGCACGCCAGGGCGTTCACGCGCGGTCAGCAGGGCGGTGGTGCCGCTGTGGGTAAAGCAGCAGATGGCCTTGATTTCAGTCTTTTCGGCGATTTCACGCGCCGCCGCCACGATGGCATCAGCAACGGTATCACCCTTGGCCGAGCGCGAGGCGGCAATGATCTGGGTATAGGTCGGGTCTGCCTCGACCTCGATGGCGACCCGGTCCATGGTTTGCACCGCCTCAATCGGGTAGCTGCCTGCGGCCGACTCGGCGCTCAGCATGATAGCATCGGTGCCCTCATAGATGGCGGTGGCCACATCCGAGACCTCGGCGCGGGTTGGCATTGGGCTTTCGATCATGCTTTCCAGCATCGGGTCGCCACAATCACCGGCTTGGCAGCGGCGCGGCACTTGCGCACCAGACGTTTCTGGATCGGCGGCACGGCAGCCACGGGCAGCTCGACCCCAAGATCACCGCGGCCCACCATTATCCCGTCGGAGGCGTCCAAAATTTCATCAACCCGTCCAACCGCCGAGGGCTTCTCAATCTTCGACAGCACCGCCGCGGGCCATCTGCCAGCCCCTTGGCCTCAAAGACATCCTTGGCCCGTTGCACAAAGGACAGCGCCAGCCAATCGACGCCCAGCGTGCAGGCAAATTCCAGATCGGCCCGGTCTTTCTCCGACAGAGCCGCCAGCGGCAGCTCAACATCCGGCACATTGACGCCCTTGCGATTAGAGATCGTGCCGCCGATGATCACTTCGCAATCGGCGAAATCTGCCCCACAAGAGGTCACCCTGAGGCGGATCTTGCCATCATTGACCAAAAGATGCGCACCGGGTTCCAGTGCTGCAAAGATCTCGGGGTGTGGCAGGCAGACCCGCGCCAGATCGCCCTCGGCTGTATCAAGATCCATTCGGAAGGCGGCCCCGGGCACCAGCTCCTCAGAACCATTGGCAAACACCCCAACGCGAAGTTTCGGCCCCTGCAAATCCGCCAGAATGCCAATCGAGCGCCCCAGATCCTGTTCGCCCTCGCGAATAATTGCGTGCTTTTCAGCAATTTCGGCCTGGGTGCCGTGGGACATATTCAGACGAAACACATCAGCACCAGCCTCGAACAGAGCGCGAATGCTATCATATGTGTCCGATGCGGGCCCCAGAGTGGCGACAATCTTTACGTTGCGCGAGCGTTTCATCAGGCTTCTCCTCAAGGGTACGGTGTTGGTCACTGCGTAAAACATCAGGCACGACAGGCGCCATGTTAACGCAAACAATATTCAAGGGCGCTTATCGCCCAATTCCCATTCTGCTGCAACTGCCGTAAAGCTATCCTCAACAACAGGCGACAGATCCATGACATATGCACCTTTTTTTATCGAGGGGGCCGAGCGCCCCGGCCGCTGGCTTATCACCTGCGATCATGCCAGCAACCTCGTGCCGCCCTTTGTGGGCGATGGCGACCTTGGCCTGCCTGCCGAGGACATGCAGCGCCATATTGCCTATGACATTGGGGCCTATGCGGTCTCCAGACTGCTGGCAGAACAGCTGAACGCCCCCATGGTCGCGTCGAATTTCTCGCGTCTGGTGATTGACCCCAACCGCGGAGAGGACGACCCGACCCTGGTGATGCAACTCTATGACGGCACCATCACCCCCGCCAACCGCCACGCTGATGCGGCTGCGCGCGAGGCCCGGCTGCAAGGCTGCTACCGCCCCTATCATGCCGCGCTGGCCAGGCTGGCCGCCCGCCCCGGCACCGTGATCATCTCGATGCATTCGTTTACGCCGCAACTGCGTGGTCGCGCGCCGCGCCCCTGGGAGATCGGCATCCTGCACCCCGAGGGCGAGGCGTTTTCACCCCATCTCATCAAGGCCCTGCAGGACACAGGCGATCTTTGTGTTGGTGTCAACCAGCCCTACACCGGCTACCTGCCGGGAGATGCCATCGACACCCACGCCACCAAACCCGGCCGCCCCAATGCGCTGATTGAGTTGCGCAACGATCTGATCTGCGATTCGGCCGGGCAACAGGACTGGGCTGCACGCCTGGCCAAAGTGCTGCCCCGGGCCATGCAGGCCTCAGGGCTATAGAAAACCTCGCCAACTGGCGCCACACTGGCCCCACACTGTCGCCACACTGGCAGAGGGCTCTTGCAGCACATGCCGCCCCGCCCCATTTATATGCCAGGACGAGCACCCAACGCATTTGCAAAGGAGCCCCGATGACCGTTGACATTACACTGGAGACCCTCACCGCATTCTTTGGCTGGATGACCGTTTTGAACATCGGTTTTCTTGCCGTCACATCGCTGCTGCTGATGGCGTTTCGCGACCAGTTTGCCGCACTGCACGCCGCCGTTCTTGGATTGGATGAGGCCGAGGTGAAAAAGGGCTACTTTTCCTATTTGGCCAACTACAAGATCCTGATCTTTATCTCCTCTCTGATGCCCTACCTGGCCTTAAAACTGATGTGAGTGAGGGCGATGAGACTGTGGGCGCAGGCCCGCCGCCTCCCCCGCCCGCCCGAAACACAGCGGTCGCGTTTCATTGTGCAGGCAGGGCAGCCTTGCTAGGTTGGCCGGCAAACACGTCCATGCATAGAGGAGCGCATCAATGGATTCGCAAACCGAGATCGAAGTCCAGGCCGCCGCCTTTCGCCGTCTGCAAAAGCACCTGATGGAAGAGCGCACCGATGTGCAGAACATCGACATGATGAACCTGACGGGGTTTTGTCGCAACTGCCTCAGCCGCTGGTATCAGGAAGCCGCCAATGAACGCGGTATTGAGATGGATAAGGCCGAAGCCCGCGAGGCCTATTACGGCATGAGCATGGACGCCTGGAAAGCCAACTACCAGACAGAGGCCAGCCCGCAAAAGCAGGCTGAATTCGAGGTCGCCTTCAAGGAAAACGTGACCGACAAGAGCTGATAGCAGGTCGGCACTTCAGGCCAGCGTTTTCACCGCGTTCTGCAGCTGGTCCAGCGCCTGTTGCAGAACTGTGCGGCGACAGGCGATATTGACCCGCGCAAAACCGCGCCCCTGCGTCCCAAAGGCGATGCCACGGGTCACGCCCCATCCGGCCTTGAGGCGTAAAAATGCCGTGAGTTCCGCAGGCTCAAGCCCCAGCCCGCGAAAATCCAGCCAGAGCAAGAACGTCCCCTCCGGCCTGATCAGCTCTACCCCGGCCAGACCCGCAAGCCGCTGTTCAACCAGGGCTGCATTGGCCTGAATATAGCCCAGCGCGGCCTCCAGCCAGGGCGCACCACTGCTATAGGCCGCCTCCATCGCAACATTGGCAAAGGCATTGTTCTTGTTCACCGTCAGACGGCTATTGGCCTCAATAAAGGCCTGCCTGCGCCCCTCAGCCGGGATCACCGTAAAGGCGGCGCAGCAGGCCGCGATATTAAAGCTTTTGGCAGGTGACAGGCAGGTGATCGAGTTCTGCGCATGTACAGCTCCCAGCGCGGCAAAGGGCACATGCCTGTGGCCCGCAAAGGCCAGATCGCCGTGGATCTCGTCCGAGATCACCAGAACCCCGTGGCGCAGGCAGATCTCTCCCAGACGCTGCAGCTCTTCCTCTGTCCAGACCCGACCCACGGGGTTGTGTGGATTGCACAAAAGCAACAACCGGGTGCCGGGATCCGCGGCACAGCGCTCCAGATCCTCAAAATCCATTTCATAGCGCCCCTGCCGCAGCACCAGCGGGTTCAGGACGGCTTCGCGGTTGTTTTCTTTCAGGATGTCATAGAAATCAAAAAACACCGGCGGCTGCACGATCACCTTGCCACCAGGGTCAGAGAACAGATTCACCGCCATTGCCAGCGCATTCAGGATATTGGGGGCCCGAAGGACATGAGTACGGTCGATCTGCCAGCCGTGCCGTGTCTGCATCCAGCCGGTAAAGGCCGGGATCAATCCCGGCTGCAACGTCTCATAGCCAAAAACCCCATGATCCAGCCGCGCCTGCAAGCGCCTCACGCACGCAGGGTGGCGCGCGAAAATCCATGTCGGCGACCCCTGCCGGAAACAATTCTGCGCCATCAGCGCCCAGCACCATTGGATGCACCTTCAGCGCGGGAACCTGCCGGCGATCTATAGCCTCGTCAAAATCAAAGGGATCAGCCTGCGTCATCGGCCACCTGCACAACTGCGTCGCCACGTTCAACCGGTCCGGGCACCCGTTTGGCCAGAACCATCCCATTATAGGGCGAAAGCACCGGCACAGGCTCTAGCCAGGGCATATCAAGGCGGTGCAGCAGGCCCACGGCTTCGCCCTCGGTGACGGGGTCGGCGATCTCCTTGCAGGGCTCAAAAACACCGGTGTCATAGGCGTAGACGGATCCTTTGCTGTGCAGCTCGCGCGTGCCCTGCGGCGCATCAGCTGTATAGTCCGGCAACATGCCAATACTGTGTAGCAGCCGTTTCAGTCCCCGCAGCGTCAGCGCCAGAATGGCCGGGTCCACCGCACCACCGCCGCCCAGCTCTGCCATGATCGGGATCACGCCCTTGCGATTGGCGCCTCCCATCAGGGTCCGCGCGGTTGATCCCGGCCCGCCGCCCCCGGTAAAGACCCAGGCGTAGGGCGCATCAAACGCAGCCTGCAGGCGTTTTAGCTCAGCCGCGACCGCAGGTGTGTGGCCCTGACCGCGCAGCAGCGTCGGCGGGTAAAACAAGGAGGATCCGCCAGAGTGCAGATCGACTGAGTAGCCGCAGCGCGGCAACAGCTCTTCTTCGATAAAATGGGCAATCACCTCGGTCGGGGTGCCGCGCGCATTGCCGGGGAACAGACGGTTCATATTGCCATTGTCGATGGGCGAGCACCGCGTCCCGGCAGCCGCCGCCGACGCATTTGCCTGTGGCAACAAGATCAACTGGCCGCGCAGATCTTCTGCCTGCAGCTCACGCACCAGCTGGGCCAGCGCGATCTGCCCCTCGTATTCATCGCCGTGCACCCCCGCTGACATCAGCATCACCGGGCCCTCGCCATTGCGGATAGACACGATGGGAACCCCGATCCAGCCATAGGCGCTGCGGTGCACCGAATGCGGCACTCTCAGATAGCCCTGATGTTTGCCCTCGGCCGCAAGATCGACCTCACAAACCACTGGAATGTTTGACAAAACTGGACTTTCAGACAAAACAAGACCCCGCCGCATATTACGCCGGGGTCCAGTCTAGGGGGCTTGCTGAAATTTGCAATTGCCGTTCAGGCGCGCCTCAGATCGCCGCCTTCAGGCTCTCTTCCAGATAGATCTCGCGCAGGCTTTTGGCGATTGGGCCGGGTGTGCCGTCGCCAAGAGCCACGCCGTCGATCTCAACCACGGGCATCACAAAGGCACTGGCAGAGGTGGTAAAGGCCTCATCCGCCTCTTTGGCCTCGTCAATGGTAAAGAGCCGCTCTTCAACAACCATCTGAGCCTCGGCTGCCATGCGCAAAACGGCCTTGCGGGTGATGCCGTGCAGAATGTCATTGGACAGTGGCCGGGTGACGATCTTGCCGTTCTTGACGTAGTAGGCGTTGTTCGAGGTGCCCTCGGTGACATAGCCATCCTCAATCAGCCAGGCATCGTCTGCCCCGGCCTTTTTGGCCATCATCTTGCCCATCGACGGATAGAGCAGCTGCACGGTTTTGATGTCGCGGCGGCCCCAGCGGATGTCTTCGATCGAGATGATCTTGGCACCCTTTTTGGCGGCAGGGTTGTCGGCCAGGCCGGGCTTGTTCTGGGTGAACAGCACGATTGTCGGCTTGGTGGTTTCGGGATCAGGGAAGACAAAATCACGATCCCCGTCCGAGCCACGGGTGATCTGCAAATAAACCAGCCCCTCGACGATCTCATTGCGGGCAACCAGCTCGCGGTGGATCTCCAGCAACTCGTCCTTGCTGCAGGCCGCAGGCATATCAAGCTCGTTGAGCGAGCGTTCAAGCCGCACGGCGTGGCCTTCAAAATCAATCAGCTTGCCATCCAGAACCGATGTAACCTCATAGACGCCATCCGCCATCAGAAAGCCACGGTCAAAAATCGAGACTGTGGCTTCGGTCTCGGGCAGGTATTCGCCATTCACATAAACGGTACGGGTCATCGTTCTCTCCTCAACCCCAGAGCTCAGCCTTCGGCGGGTGCACCCCGGCGGCGTCAAATTTCAATGGTACTGTGCGGTCTTCGGCTAGCAGCAGCGGCCCGTCAAGGTCTGTTACCAAAACACCCTGCGCCAGCAGGGTCGCAGGCGCCATCGCCAATGACGATCCCACCATGCAGCCAACCATGACATCATAGCCCAGCGCCAGCGCCTCCTGGCGCAGCTTCAGCGCCTCGGTCAGCCCGCCTGTTTTGTCCAGTTTGATGTTGACCACATCGTATTTGCCTTTCAGTTTTGGCAGGCTGGAGCGGTCATGGCAACTCTCATCGGCGCAGACCGGCACCGGGCGGTCCATGCCGATCAGCGCGTCATCCTCACCGGCGGGCAGGGGTTGCTCGACCAGCTCCACCCCAAGGCGCATTAGATGCGGCGCGAGATCTGCATAGACCGCAGCCGACCAGCCCTCATTGGCGTCGATGATGATTTTTGCCTCCGGCGCACCCGCGCGCACCGCCTCTAGACGTGGCATGTCATCCGGCGTGCCCAGTTTGATCTTCAGGAGCGGGCGATGGGCGTTTTCGGCGGCCTGTTTGCGCATCTCTTCGGGGCTGGCCAGCGACAGGGTATAGGCGGTGATTTCCGGGCCCGGCGCAGGCAGTCCGGCCAGCTCCCAGACGCGTTTCCCGGCCTGCTTGGCCTCCAGATCCCACAGGGCGCAGTCGACGGCGTTGCGGGCAGCCCCCGCGGGCAGCAGATCCTGCAGCTCGGCACGGGAGAAATCCGCAGGCAGAGCTTCGATCTCAGCCGTCACACTTTCCAGCGTCTCATTGTAGCGCGCGTAGGGGACGCATTCGCCCCAGCCAGTGACGCCATCCTTTTCAACCCGGACCGTCAGCACCCTGGCTTCGGTTCTTGAGCCACGAGAGATGGTAAAGACCTGCGCCAGTTTAAAAACATCGGGCGTCACGGAGATTTTCATGTCGCATCCTTTCAGGGGATTTAGCGCGCCATGGACGCGGTAGTAGGTTTGCAGGCAAAAAAAAGGGCGCCTGTTTCCAGACGCCCCCTTTAAAATCAGATTGCAGCCAGCGCGTCCACCAGACGCGCCGCACCGTGACGATAGGGGTCAACGGCGGGCAGCCCCATACGCGCTTCAGTCTCGGCGAGATATTTCACCGCTTCGTCCTCGGACAGATGCTGGGTGTTGACCGAAATGCCGACGATTTTGCAATCGGCGTTGGCGCGCTGCGCCAGTGGCAAGGCAACATCCCGCAGCTCTTCCAGCGAGGGCACGCTATAGCCTAGCAAACCGCGCATATGCGAGCGCGTTGGCTCGTGGCACAGAATCAGTGCATCGGCCTGACCGCCATGCACCAGCGCCATGGTGACGCCAGAGTATGAAATGTGGAACAGTGAGCCCTGCCCCTCGATCAGATCCCAGTGGTCATCGTCATTGTCAGGGGTGAGATATTCCACCGAGCCAGCCATAAAGTCGGCAATCACCGCGTCCAGCGGCACGCCATGGCCGGTGATCAGGATACCGGTCTGGCCGGTGGCGCGGAAGGTCGACTTCATGCCGCGCTTTTGCATCTCGGCGTCCATCGCCAGCGCGGTGTACATCTTGCCAACAGAGCAATCAGTGCCAACCGCAAGACAGCGCTTACCGGTGCGGTTTTCGCCATTGGCAATCGGGTAGCCAACAGTGGGCACCCGCACATCATGCAATGTGCCGCCATGGGTCTGCGCCGCCGCAACCAGATCGCCTTCGTCGCGCAGCAGGTTGTGCAGGCCCGAGGCCAGGTCATAGCCCATCTCAAGCGCCTGAATCAGCACTTCTTTCCAGGCGGCAGAGATCACCCCGCCCCGGTTCGCAACCCCAATCACCAGCGTTCTGGCGCCAGCCGCCTTGGCCTCGGCCAGGGTCATCTCGGTCAGACCCAGATCCGCACCGCAGCCCGGCAGACAGATTTGGCCAACTGCGTGATCCGGACGCCAGTCGCGGATACCAATGGCAACCTTGGCAGCCAGCATGTCGGGCGCATCGCCCAGGAACAACAGATATGGTGTCTCGATCATCGTGGGGCCTCCAAAGGAATTTGAGTTCCTCGCGACCATAATTGAGCCCTGCTGCGATGCGGTCCCGTTTTTGCTTTTTCACGGCACGGTATTTCGAAGCATCCCTCATTGATAAACACTTTGTTCGAAGATTCTTCGACCATTACCCCATTCACCGTTGATCCTTGCGCTCATTCGGCTGGGATTGCGCACATATCGCACACCCAATGCTGCAAGTGCAAAGTAGCCCTTGCAAGGCTTCGCGCAATTTCTTACCACTTTGCGAGACAAAATCGTAATTTCCTTACCCGAAGGATTGCCTCCATGAGCTTTCGCATTCAGCCCAGCCCCGTCGCCCGCCCCAACCGTTGCCAGCTGTTTGGCCCTGGCTCCAACACCAAACTGTTCCCCAAAATGGCCGCTTCGGCTGCGGATGTGATCAACCTCGACCTTGAGGATTCGGTGGCGCCAACCGACAAGGACGCCGCCCGCGCCAATGTGATTGAGGCGCTCAATACCGTCGATTGGGGCAACAAATACATGTCGGTGCGCATCAACGGGTTGGACACGCCCTATTGGTACCGCGATGTGGTGGATCTGCTGGAGCAGGCAGGGGATCGCCTGGATCAGATCATGATCCCCAAGGTGGGCTGCGCCGAGGACGTCTATGCTGTTGACGCGCTGGTCACAGCGATTGAGCGCGCCAAGGGCCGCAGCAAGCCGGTGTCCTTTGAGGTGATCATCGAATCGGCTGCTGGCATTGCCCATGTCGAAGCGATTGCCGCCTCTTCTCCACGCATGCAAGCCATGTCGCTGGGCGCCGCTGACTTTGCCGCCTCCATGGGCATGCAGACCACTGGCATTGGTGGCACCCAGGAAAACTACTATATGCTGCGCGAGGGCGAAAAGCATTGGTCCGACCCCTGGCACTGGGCCCAGGCCGCCATTGTCGCCGCCTGCCGCACCCATGGTGTGTTGCCGGTCGATGGCCCCTTTGGTGATTTCTCTGACGACGAGGGCTATATCGCGCAGGCAAAACGCTCGGCCACGCTGGGCATGGTGGGGAAATGGGCGATCCACCCGAAACAGATCGGCCTCGCCAACGAGGTCTTCACCCCCTCTGAGGAGGCCGTTTCCGAGGCGCGCGAAATTCTTGCGGCAATGGAGCAGGCCAAGGCCAATGGCGAAGGCGCCACCGTCTATAAGGGTCGTCTGGTTGATATCGCCTCGATCAAACAGGCCGAGGTTATCGTGGCGCAGTCCGAGCTATCGCAAAAGGCTGAGCCGTTTTGACCTCGGTTTGACCTCTGTCGAAAAACCTTAGAAGATCAAAGGGCGTCCAGTGGGCGCCCTTTTTCGCCTGTTCGTTTTTCGCCTGTTCGTTTTTCGCCTGTCCCTTTTTCGCCTGTCCCTTTTTCACCTGTCCGTTTTACACCGCGAGGTTTGCCATGGCCGATCTGACCCTGTTTCACACTGCAGATGTGCATGTCGCCACCTTTGACACGCTGGCTCCTGTGGCGCAGCTAACCCATGTGGTGCGCCCCGACTGGCTGGCGCGCGCGCAAGGCGGCATAGATGCAGAGCTGCGGCTGGAAATCACCAGTGCCATTCAGGCCGCCACCGGCCCTGTGCTCTGCAGCTGCACCACCATTGGCGAGGCGGCCGAGGAGGCAGGCGCCACCCGTATCGACTGGCCGATGATGCAACGCGCAGCACAGACAGCGGCAGCAGCGGGAGGGCCTGTGCTATTGGTCTATTGTCTGGACAGCACCAAAGAGCCGTCAACCGCGCTGCTGCAACGCGCCTTTGCACAGCTTGGCGCCAGCCCCAATATTCAGGCCCTGCCGCTGAGCGATCTCTGGCCGCTGTTTGAGGCCGGTGACAGGCAGGGGTTCAACGCACAAATCGCGACCCGGGTGCAGGCCCAACTGGATCAGACACCCGACACAAGCTGCGTGGTTCTGGCCCAGGCCTCGATGGCCGGGGCCAAAGATCTGCTGCAGGACCGCACATCGGTGCCCGTTTTCGCGTCGCCCGCCATTGCGGTGGAAACCCTGCTGGCGCCAACCTAGCACCTGCCTAGCTGCGCAGATCCTTGGGCGAGCCCATCACCACATAGGTGGTGATCGCGGCGACAAAGGGCGAAGTGCCCAGAATATCGGTGTGAAAGCGTTTGTAGCTCGGCAGATCGGCGCATTCGACCCGCAACAGGTATTCGATGGTGCCGGTGATATTGTGGCACTCCACCACCTCGACCGCCTCGTCCATCGCACGCTCAAAGGCCTTTTGCGCTTCTTTGGTATGTTCGCCCAGACCAACGCCAATATAGGTGACAAAGCCCGCCCCCATGGCCTCGCGGTTCAGCACGGCGCGGTAGCCGGTAATGACGCCTGCGCGCTCAAGATCCTGCACCCGGCGCAGACAGGCCGAGGGCGACAGCCCCACCCGGTCGGCCAGTTCAAGATTGCTGATGCGCCCGTCGCGCGTCAGCTGCTGCAATATCTGCTGGTTTATGCGGTCATTCTTTGCCATTTGTTGCGCAAAATTGCAGATAACGCTCAAAAACGCAATTTCATTCCCTCAATAGCGCGTCAGTTTCACCGCATGACTTATGAACTCTTCCTCGGGCTTGCGCTCTTCGCCTTTGTCTCGTCGATCACGCCGGGGCCGAACAATCTGATGCTGATGGCCTCGGGGGCCAATTTTGGCTTTCGCCTCACCATTCCGCATATGCTGGGGGTGGCGCTTGGCTTTGTCTTTATGGTGATTCTGGTGGGGGCCGGGCTGGTACAGATCTTTGACGCCGTCCCGCTCAGCTATACGGTGCTAAAGGTCACCTCGGTGCTCTATCTGCTGTATCTCGCCTGGAAGATTGCCAATGCCGGTCCGGCTGAGGCCTCTGGCGCCTCTGGCACCCCAATGACATTTCTGCAGGCGGCAGCCTTTCAATGGGTCAATCCAAAGGCCTGGGCGATGGCGCTGACAGCGATCAGTGCCTACACACCAGACCAGACCCTGGGGGCGATCCTGCTTGTGGCGGCAGTTTTTGGCGCCATCAACCTGCCTTCGGTGGGGTCCTGGACCATTCTGGGCCAGCAAATGGCGCGGTTTTTGACCAATCCCCGCCGCCTGACGCTGTTCAACTGGCTGATGGCGCTGCTGCTGGTTGCCTCGCTATACCCGGTGATCTGGCCGCAATAGCTGCCGCTGTCCTCGGGTGTCCCTACAGCCGGGCAAGCGGGTTTCTGTTGACCCAAGGCACGGCGCACAGTTGCATCTGAACACACAGAAGGCCATATAGCCCTCAAACCGTGCAGGCGAGGCGTGATGACACAGTACCTGGAATTTGAAAAACCACTGGCTGAAATCGAAGGCAAGGCAGAAGAGCTGCGCGCTCTGGCCCGCGCCAACGAAGAGATGGATGTGGCTGATGAGGCCGCAGCGCTTGACATCAAGGCGGTGCAGCTGCTGAAGGATCTGTACAAAGATCTCACCCCCTGGCGCAAATGCCAGGTGGCGCGTCACCCCGAGCGGCCCCATTGCCGCGACTATATTGATGCGCTGTTCACTGAATACACGCCGCTGGCAGGCGATCGCAACTTTGCCGATGACCTCGCCGTCATGGGCGGGCTGGCCCGGTTCAACGACCAGCCGGTGATGGTTATTGGCCACGAAAAAGGGTCAGACACCAAGGCGCGCATCCTGCACAATTTTGGCATGGCGCGCCCCGAAGGCTATCGCAAGGCCGTGCGCCTGATGGAGATGGCCGACCGCTTTGGTCTGCCGGTTATCACTCTGGTTGATACCACTGGCGCCTACCCCGGCAAGGGTGCCGAAGAGCGCGGCCAGTCCGAGGCGATTGCGCGCTCCACCGAGATGAGCCTGAAAATTGGCGTGCCGGTTATTTCGGTGATCATCGGTGAAGGCGGCTCTGGTGGCGCTGTGGCCTTTGCCACTGCCAACCGCGTTGCCATGCTGGAACATGCCGTCTATTCGGTGATCTCCCCTGAGGGCTGTGCCTCGATCCTGTGGAAGGATGCCGAGAAAATGCGCGAGGCCGCTGAGGCTCTGCGTCTCACCGCGCAGAACCTGAAAGAGCTTGCCGTCATTGAGCGGATCATCCCAGAGCCCCTCGGCGGTGCCCACCGCGATGCCAAGGCCGCCATGGCCTCGGTCGGAGCCTCCATTCAGGACATGCTGGACGAGCTCAAGGGCCAGTCCAGCGCCGAGCTGATCAAGGATCGTCGTCAAAAATTCCTCGACATCGGCTCCAAAGGGCTTGCGGCCTGACGCCGACCTGAGAAAGCGCCGACGCTGAACTGGGACTAAATACTGGAACTGAACGTCCCACCTGACAAAAAGACAGCCCGGACCCTTCACAGGAGCCGGGCTTTTTCTGTCAGGCTTTTCTGTCAGACAATGGGCGGCGCAAGCTCTGTCAGACAATGGGCAGCGCAAGCGCTATGCCGCCTGCGGCATCTAGACGACCAACAGCCGCAAACCCTGTGTCACATCCGAACGCACAGCCAGGCGCAGGCCCGGCTCGTCCCCCGCCTTGAGCGCGGCAATGATTAGCCGGTGATTCTGCGGCGGATCGGTGCGCCGCAGCCGCCCGTAAAGCGCACGCATGGTGGGGCCCAGTTGCAGCCAGACGGTTTCGGCCATGGCCAGCATCGCAGGCGCCTGTGCCCGCAGATACAGCGTGCGGTGAAATTCAAGATTGGTGCGGATATAGCCGACAGCGTCGCGCTTCGAGACCATTTCCGCCACGGTATTGTTGATGCTCTGCAGCCGGTCAATCAGCGCCATATGGGCGCGCGGCAGGGCGCGACTGGCCAGCTCCACCTCCAGCAAGGCGCGCAGGGCTGCCAGCTCTTCAATCCGCTCATTGCTCAGCTCGGGCGTTGCCACCCGCCCAGAGGATGACAGCGAGAGCGCGCCTTCGGCCACCAGGCGGCGCAGGGATTCGCGCGCAGGCGTCATTGAAACACCGTATTCACGACCAATGCCGCGCAGCGTCAGCGCCTCGCCCGGCCCGATATCGCCATACATGATTCGGGCCCGGAGCGCCCGGTACACCCGATCATGCGCCGAGACATTGGTATCCAAAGAGGATGAGGAAGTGGTGGGTTTGGCTGTAATGGACATAGGTCTAGCTGTGATCACAAATCAGACGCGGGTCAACCTCAGAATGCGGCCTGTCAGGGTCCGAACCGGTAACGATGCAGCGCCCCGCCTTCCGCCCGCAGCCAGTGCCGCTGGTCGGTACTGTCACCATAGAGCTGGGCAACCACCGCCCAGAAGTCAGCCGAGTGGTTCATCTCAACCAGATGCGCCACCTCATGCGCCGCCACATAGGCAAGCACCTCCGGTGGGGCCAGCATCAGCCGCCAGGAGTACATCAATGTCCCCGCAGACGAGCAGGAGCCCCAGCGCGAGCGGGTATCGCGCAGGCTCAGCTTTTCATATGCCCGCCCGACCTGGGCTGCATAGTGATCTGAGGCGGCCGCCAGTCGGTCGCGTGCCAGCTCCTTTAGGTAGCGCTCCAGCGATCTGGCCGGGCTTTTTCCGCCAACTGCGATCTCGTCTTGCCCCAGCCGCACGCCACGCGCCTGCCCCGGCACCACCAGCCGCAGTCGGCCCTCAACCGTGATTTCCGAGCCGAATCCAACCTCAACCACCTCTGGATGACGGGCAAGATGGTCGCGAATCCAGTCTTCCTTCTCGGCGGCAAATGCCAGCGCTTCGCGGGCGGGCAGCCGCGTCGGCAGGGTCAGCGTCACCCGCCCATCCAGTGCCGAGATCCGCAGACTGATCCGCTTTGCCCGCGCCGAACGACGCAGAACAAGCGGGACCGGCGGGTCTCCGGGTAGGTGATATGCGCTCATGGCAGCGCCCCTTTACGGCAAAGGCTTTGACAGTGCCCCCCTCATATGGCAAGGCAACTGAATCGTCGATATGACTCACCAGTAAATCAAGGGGATCCACATGCCCAACGAAGAATGGGGTGTAAAGCGCGTCTGCCCAACCACAGGCAAGCGCTTTTACGACCTGAACAAAAATCCGATCGTTAGCCCCTACACGGGCGAGGTCGTCGCATTGAACACCGGTAAGAGCCGGATGATCGAAGCCGACGCCGCGGATGCAGCCAGCGCCAAAGCCAAAGAAGACAGTGACGACGACAGCGTTGTTCTGGACGATGACGATGATGTCGATCTGGATCTGGGCGATGATGTGCTGGACGACGATGACGATGACGCGGATACCGTGCCGCTCGACGAAATCGCCGATGTTGCTGCAAACGACGACGATTCCTGATATCTGACAAACCGGTTCCGCCCCTCCCAAGCAGCCATCTGGCTGCCTTGGGATCGCGGCGGGATTTTTGTCAAAAAAACTCAAGACGATGGTGCATTTTCCTCTTGCGGCCCGCTTCATCGTCCCTTAAATCACCCTCACACCGCGAGACGGACTGGCCAGCTGGCCCTGACATCTTGCGGAGTGATTTGGGGCCTTAGCTCAGCTGGGAGAGCGCCTGATTTGCATTCAGGAGGTCAGGAGTTCGATCCTCCTAGGCTCCACCAAATCACCCCCTCAAAAAGACATGGATATATTTCGCGGCCCGTTTTGGTCGTGCTATCGCGTGGTTTGGTCGTGCTATCGCGTGGTGGTCCTGTTTGCCGCTGCTTTCAAAGACAGCACGCAGTGGCTCTTTGACGGAACATTCAGCTGTTGCGCGCCCGCCTTTGTCGCCGCCTGTAGGTCGCCTGTAGGTCTGTGGAAAGATAGGTCTGCGGAAAGATGCGCCAAGGCAGACGCTGCAGAGAGATCCCCGCGCCATCGTCAGAGGCGTGAAGAAGCAAGGCAAACGACCGCTGCGGCACGCGGCCTGTGACGCATACGACCCCTCGCAGCACCTCGCCTGAGGCTGAAACCGGTCCGGCGAGACCATGCTAGACCAGACGCCAGATCAGCGCAGTCCAGCGCAGGCCAGGGGCCGGGGCAGGCCAGGCTCGCGCGTCACAGATCAGAAAGCCAGATCAAGGCCAAATTGCAGCCCATAGCTCTCATAATTGCTCATCCCGATGCCATCGTAGAAGGTCTCCACCTGGAAAACGCCCATATCCCCGAAGGCATAGCTGAGGCCAATCTCGGCCCGGGCGCGCCCGCCCTGCACATCCGAAAGCGTGGAAACCGCGCTGCCGGAATAGCGGCTGGAGCTCCCAATGGCGCTGAGGCCACCCGTCAGCAGCAGCTCTCCATTGCCGCGCCTCATCGCAATGGGCTTTTCAAAGTCCAGCCCCGCCTTGAGCTGCCCCCAGGCAATACCCTGGCTGGGAATGAGGTTCCCCGCGCTGTCGCGATAGGCCTCCTGCTCGTCCGAAGTATAGGTCAGCTGCAGGTTGGGGATCCATGTGGTCTTGCCATACAGCATTGAGCCGGAAACCTTGACCTGCGCCAGCAGTCGTTCGGTGTCCACCCGATCCGTATAGGTCCCAAACGGGGAAACGTCGTTTGCGCTTTGACCGTAGAGCAGGCGCCCCTCGACAAAAACATCGCGGTCGGGGAACTTGGTGACAAAATAGGGACCGATCAGCCAGCCTTTGCCTTTTACATTGGCCACCCCGTCGTCCTGATCCAGGTAGTCAAACTCGAGCATGCCGCCTACAATCAGGTTTTCATTGATGGTGAAATGACTGCCGATGGCTCCAAAAACATAGATGCTGTCGCTGGTTCCCTCTGTGCTCACGGCCCCCTGTAACCGGCTCCAGACCCGCGAGCCAAAATTGGTAGAGATGTCAAAGTTGCCCCGGCCTCTGGTGACGGCCAGATTGGCATGCCCACCTCCCAAACCAGACAAGAACCCTGTCAAATCGGGCTGATTGCTGATCAGTTGCGTGGCACGGGTATTGATAAACTGGCTAATGATGCGGCTGGTTTCGACCGCATCTTCGGTTTGGATCGACAGCATGCCAGAGGCGCCATTGCTATTGCCGGAATCATCATTTGCAACCCCCCCGGCAATCGCAACGCCGATCGTTCCACCCTCTGATGGCCGAATGGTAATCGTGTAGACAGCCCCCGCCCCCGCAAGGGCGACCGCCCTGCCGTTTTCAACCACAACATCCTCAAGACTGAACCCAATCACCGGCTCCGAGAATGTCGCCGTCACATCAAAGTTTTCTCCCGGCGTGACAGAGGTCGCGGAGGTTGTCAGTGTCACGGTTGGGGCCTCGACATCGATATTGGTAAGCGTAAAGGCCAAATCCGCCACTCCCGTGACCCCCGTGACCGAGGCCGTCACAGTATAGCCGCCCCCCGTCTCATTGGCCGTGGCTCTCACCTTGGCAATACCCGCCCGGTTGCTCACGGCAGTCTCCTGCGAAAGCTGCGCCGAGGCGCCGGACTGAGGTGCCGAAAAACGCACGGTCACACCCCGAACAGGGTTGCCCCCGGCATCCACGACCCGCACCGCAAGCGCCTTGTCGAATTCGGTCAGAATCGTCGTCGACTGGCCGTCGCCCCGGCGCCGCTTTAGCCTTGCCGCAGCGCCGATTTTATTGGTCAGCGCATAGGTCACATCCGCCAATCCTGCTGCACTGGCGCTTACAGTATAGCTGCCCAACTCGTCATTGGCTGTTGCCTGCACCCTGGCAACCCCGGCGGCATTGGTCACGGCCGTGGAGGCTGACAGCACCGCTGAGGCACCGGAGGCAGGTGCCACAAATGTCACCGTCACACCAGAGACAGGGTTCCCCCCCGCATCCGCCACCAGCGCCGCCAGTGCGGTATCAAAGGCCGCGACGATCTCTGCCGTCTGACTGTCGCCTCGGCGCACGGCTATATTGGCGGGAGCCCCGGCGCTGTTGGTCAGCGCATAACTCACCTCCACGAGCCCGCTGACACGCGCCGTCACAGTATAGCTGCCGACTGTTGCATTGGCACTGGCTGTGACTTTGGCAATCCCGGCAGCATTGGTCACCGCCGTTGCCGCAGAGAGCTCCGCCGAGGCCCCGGCACCTGGCGCGGCAAAGCTGACCGTCACACCGGGCACAGGATTGCCGGCCGCATCCGTCACCAGCGCCGCAAGCGCGGTATCAAAACTGGTTGAAATCTCCGTCGACTGACTATCGCCAGTGCTCAGCGCAAGGCTTGCCGCAACGCCCGCGCTGTTGGTGAGCGCAAAATTCACATCTGCAAAGCCTGACGCACGTGCGGTCACAGTATAGCTGCCAAGCGTTGCATTGGCCGTGGCCGTCACCGAAGCAATCCCAGCAGCGTTGCTCACGGCAGAAGATGCCGACAGCACCGCCGAGGCACCGGACCCGGGCGCTGCAAAACTGACGGTCACGCCAGACACAGGATAACCGCCTGCATCTGTCACCAGGGCCGTAAGGGCTGCGCCAAACTCAGTGGAAATCGCGGCCGTCTGGCCATCTCCCGTGCTCACCGCGAAGCCGGCGGCTGCGCCAGCACTGTTGGTCAGGCCAAAACTCGCACCCGTCGCCAGTCCAGTAGCACTTGCCGTCACAGTGTAGCTGCCAGCCGTGGCGTTCGCCGTGGCCGTTACCGCAGCTATCCCCGCAGCATCGCTCACGGCGGTAGCGGCAGACAGCACCGCCGAAGCCCCGGCACCCGGGGCGGCAAAGCTGACAGTCCCATTCGCCATAGGATTGCCCGCCGCATCCGTCACCAGTGCTGCCAGTGCTGTGCCAAACCCGTCAGAGACCGTCGCGGACTGACCGTCGCCACTGCTGACGACGATATTCGCCGCCACGCCAACCGTGTTGGTCAGAGCAAAGCTCGCATCCGCGCGGCCCGCAGCACTCGCGGTCACAGTATAGGATCCAACCGTAGTATTGGCCGTGGCCGTCACCGAGGCGATCCCCGACGCATTGCTCACAGCACTAGGGGCAGACAGCACCGCTGAGGCGCCCGCGCCCGGCGCCGAAAAGCTCACCGTCACACCAGAAGCAGGATTGCCGCTCCCATTCGTCACCAGCACTGCAATCGCGGTGCCAAACGCGGTAGAAACCGCCGTCGACTGACCGTCCCCGGTGCTCACCGCAAGACTGCCGGACGACACAGCAGCATTGGTCAGGCCAAAACTCGCATTCGCCAGCCCTGCCGAACTCGCCGTCACTGAATAGCCTCCAGCCGTGGCATTGGCCGTGGCCGTCACCGAGGCGACACCAGAGGCATTTGTCACCGCAGAGGCCGCAGAGAGCACCGCTGAGGCGCCCGCGCCTGGAGCTGCAAAATTCACCGTTATGCCAGAGACAGGGTTGCCTCCCGCATCGGTCACCAGCGCTTCAAGCGCCGCTCCAAAGGCGGTAGAGACCGTGGCCGTCTGTCCGCCACCGCCGCTTACTGCAAGGGTTGCCGCAGCTCCCACGGTATTGGTCAGCGCAAAGGTGTTCGCGGGGCTGCTGCCTCCCACAGCCGTGGCCGTCACGGTATAG
>NZ_MWVJ01000034.1 GCF_002087335.1 Pseudophaeobacter leonis | reverse complement strand
CCAGACATCCCGGCGATATAGACGCCATCAAGGATTTGCGGTGAATGCTTGTCAGCTATCGTGAGCCGCGTGCCCATCTTGGCGAGACCAACCGCCGTGCCGCGCGACCCATTCGGGCGTTGATGCCCGTGCATCCCGCATTCAATGCCCCCGCTATCTTGGCAGATCACGAATGAGCCGCCCATTGGCACGAAATCAATGCCCTCAAGCTCACGTGCATCCTCATTTTTGAGAGCCCACCGGCAAAGATTGAACCCCTCAACGCCCTCGCGGATCGACCGCAAGAGGGAAAGGTTGCACTCATGCCAATACTCAGCGTTGCCGGTATCCATCCGATCAGCATCGCGGCGCGCCCATTGCATCAAGCGATCATCATGATTGCTTTCAATCATCACCGTGCGGCAGGTTTCGCGTTCAATTGCGCGCAGGAATTTCGCACCCTCGCGCACTTGCCAGCGGATGCCGGAATGCCCGTCGGCATCCATCCGGGCGAGATGGATCGGATCACCATCAACATGGCGTGAGGCCATTTCAAACGACATCAGGTCATGAATAAATTGATATTCAGGACGCAGAACGCTCATCAGGCTATCAGCGTGATTGCCCCAAAGCGCCGCAAAGACATCATCGGCAAGGCTTGGAATGTGAATGTCACCAAACGTCACCGCCTTAACACGGTTTCCCGTGCTGATCCGCCCGGCGCGCACGATAGTATCCAGGTCTTGAAACGCCCCGTCATTGGTTGCCGAGATCTGGCGAACCCAAGCGCTGCCATCCTCGCGCGCCTCAACAATTGTGGCCCCCCAAAACGTGATGAAACTCAGCCTTGAGCCCGGCCTTTTTCTTCACATAGTTTGGCACCGTGCAAGCGCCCGTTGTCATGACCGATGGCACGAATTTTCCGGGCATCTCTGGCACGCTTTCAAAGGCAAGCTTGGCGTGCGGGAAAACCGCCGTGCGCCCCTGGGCATAGGTTGTCAGGCCGCTCAGCGGGCGCACCGCCGTTGGCAAAGTATTCATTTCAGCGCAGAACAATACCGGCCCGCAATCCATCGGGTCAAAGCGCAAATGAGGCAAGACCTCGCGCGCAAATTGAGCCGTTCGGGTTTGGTGAGCGGTATAAAGCGCGTGATTATAGGTGAAGCCACCAACCACAACCTCAGCGCCGACATGGCGCGCATAGGCTTGCAGGTTTGACCAAAAGCGCAAATGCACATCCGTATCATCCTGCGCGCTTGTCAAAATCCAGCGCCGCACCTCGCCCTTGCGGATCGCAGCAGCGGGCGCACCAGGGCGAGCGAATAGATCCCAATCAGGCATGAAATGATCATCACCGCGAGCCTCAGCCTCGCCCTGCGTCTTGAGGAACCCGCGCACCATGCGCTCAGTTGTCTCATAGCCCTTTTGCGTGAGACTGCGCGCCGCCTCAGGCACGCAAGAACCCTTGCCGCCGCGCGGATCGCGGAACGGGTCAAAGCCATTCCTCAACGCCGCCTCAAGGGCATCTTTGATCCGCTGCGCGCGGGCCGGGTCTAGCGCCCCGGTCTTGCGTTGACTTTTCATTCTGATTTCCCACCCTTTAACCGCCGGATGCGCCCATAAAATTGCGAGGCGTCCGTTAGGGCCTGCACAATCAAATCATGGCGCGGCGCGGCGTCGATCTCTGCCGCAAGCGCGCGTTTAAAATCCACCGTGTAGCGGGGCGGCTCAGGCACCGCCGCCGCATCAAAGACAGCCCGATCCACCCCGCCGCAGGCAGTCAAGAAACTCAGAGCTGCTAGGGCGAGGCCCCGGCGCAGATCGCTTGATTGCATCTTTCACCTCTTGGATTTGCTGCGCGTCCAGATCCCGGCGCAGATCATCCACCGCATCAGATCGCTCACGCGCTATAAACGCCGCCACGGCACCCCAAAGGGCGAGAGCGGCCACCACAATCAAAAACGCCCGCCGCAATACAGGGCGGGCGCTCAGGGCGCGCAGGGCGGCAAAGGCCGCGCCGATCATTTGCGATCAACGCGGCTCATGCCCGCCTTGATCAGCGAGCGGGTGCAAAGGTCATGCTCAGCCTTGCGACGATTGACCAAACCGGGCACCACCCGGCCCCCCGCCCGGTTCCAGCGCAACAGCTCATCACAAGCCCCGAACAGATCGCCCGCGTTTGCCTTGCGCACTGCCGTTGAGCGACACGCCGCGCCGGTGCCTACATTGTAAGACCAGCTCAGGAACGCGACCCCTGCGCCCTCAGGCATTGGGGCATTGAGGCACTTGCCGAGCCCAACCGCGTATTGCCGCAGCTCCTTATCAAGCATCGCCTCACATTCCGCCGATGTGTAAGCATCACCGGGCTCAACGCCCTTGGTTTCGCCATAACAAACCGTCCAAATCCCAATGACATCCTGATATGCTTGCGTGCGCAGCCCTTCCCATTGCGCCACAAAGGGAGAGGCAGCAATTGCGAGAGCCGCGACAGCCCCGGCCAACGTGCGTTTGCGCACCCGCATCGCGCCGCTTTCACCCTCCCTGAAACGCTTGAGCGCGCCGCTGATGGCCGCTTGCTGGATCACGCGAGCGATCACCGCCAAAGCGCTCACCAAAGACGCGAGGGCGGCAAAAACGACCGGATCAACGCCGAGCAATTCGGCATCAACCAAGCCAAAGAACACCGGCAGCGCCGAGAGGATTGCAGCAAGCACCATCAAACGCACCGACCATGCGGCAACGAAGATTGAGCGCCAGTTTTCCACAAGTTTCATTTGTCATTCCTCCAAAACAAAAAGCCCCGCAAAAGCGAGGTGATTTAACGTGTCAAAATTTGATTTTCCGCCTCAGCCTTAGCTCAGGACGTTAAGGCTCAGAACGCCGCGTCAAAGGCCGCGACTACATCGAACCCGACCAACTCCCCATCAGTCAGCGCCGAGACCTGCATATCCACAGCGCGCTCAGCCGAGAAACACGCCTGAACATGCGCGGCCACTACCTGCGCAATCGGTGTAAACGCGGCCAGATCAAGAGCCATCCAGCCGGTGACCGCCTTCCATTCCACCGAGGACACAAGGCCATCTTTCAGGGCGCTATAGGTGCTGCCGATCTGCGCCTGTGCTTCGCGGGTTGTTTCGATCTGCGCGCCGCCTAGGGTCACGCCGCCGGTTTCAACAGCCCAGCGATGCGCCGCCAGTTCCGCGATCAACTGCGCCCGCAGCGCGTCATGCTCTGCTGTAATTTCCTCTGGCGTCTTGTCGTGCAGCACCCAGTCACCATCGCCCCAGGTGACAAACTGATTGACGCCGGGGGCTGGCTTGGGATCGACCGCGACAAAGCCAGCATCGGCAATTTCTTCCGGCGTGAAGCTGGCCGGATTTGTGCGGGTTCGGCCATCAGGCAGACGAATGCGGAATGGCATGGGGGCAGGCTTCGCGCCGCCTTTCGTAAATAGGGTCATTATGGGTTCCCAATATCTATTGATGTGGCAGTTACGGTCACGCCATCCAAACTGGGAAAGTCGCCGCGCCCCCAAACAATATTCACACCGCCAGGGGCTGCTGAACCGGCCAGCATCGTGCGCGCATCCTTGGCGGCAATGGTGATCTGATAGGCCAGCCGCGTGACTGCATTCGCATCGCTCGCATCCGTCCACTGCAAGGTCACATCCACACCGTTTGCGCCATCCACATTGGCAATCTGCACCTGCAGGATATGGCGCACCTTGCTTGCAGGCACGGTAAAGAGATCAGCGGCAACCGTGGTCAGAGGAACGCCGATCACGTCTGGAATTGGGTTTGTCATGAGTTATGATCCTGTCCAAAGGGAATGAAGGCGGCTGCGGCGGATCGCAAGTGTCAGCCCGTCAGTTTGAATTGCCGTGTCAGCTTTTCCGCCCTGTGCAGCCGTTGCGTAGTCCACATCGCTGAAATCTGTGATCTGAGATTTGGTGTGAGCGTGCGCGGTTGGCGCGCGGGCGTCACTCAGACGGCTGTCATTTCCTTTCACCACCTCACCAGCGGCGGCAGCCTCAACCGCAGACTGAGCGGTCAACATGGTTTCAGCGCGCATGATGTCGCGCGCCGCATCCGGGGAGATCCCAGCGCGTGCGGCGTAAACCCCGGCATATGCCCCGGCCATCACGTCCAGCTCAGCAGCAGAGGCGGCAAGCGATAGCAGGGTTGCCATATGCGCCAATTGAAGGATCATGGATGAGCATCAGAGAGCCCGCCGACATTTCAATTCGATCCGCCGCCATGATCATCAGCGAGGCGGCAGAATGCGCATTCCCGGTGACTTTCACCGTGACCATTCCGGGGTGAGCCTCAAGCGCCGCCCGGATCGCCTCGCCCTCAGAGGGCATCCCGCCATCCGAATTGACAACAAGTGTGACATCACCCTGCATCCCGGCGAGGGCAAAGCAGACAAAATCTTAAGTTTTGACCCCATTTCGAGCGCCTTGATCACTTCGGTCTGAGTTCCCCGAGGATCTGGCTGGCGCTCCGTTGCTGTTGCTGGCTATGATCAAGCCAACATTTGGGTTCGGCGAGATAAGGGCATGATGAGCATGAACTATTACTGGACGAAGACCTGGGGTGCCCCCGATGTTCCTGAATATGATGGCCTCGCACTGAGCCATGAGGGATATCGCGCCAAGATCCTTGAGTACATTCAGCCTGGCGATATCGTGCTCTACTTGACCAGTGACGCGAAGGAGGCGGATCCAAAGTTGCATGGACGCCTTGCAGGTGCTGTCCAGATCTCGGATCCAATCGAAATCATCGACATTGAATTCCGGCGTCCCGGCATCAAAAGGCCAGCCGAACACTATCGTAAGGACGGAAAATTCCGCTGGCCATTTGGAATTGCTATCTCGCGATCATGGAAATTCATTGATCAGGTTAGTAACAACGTACTGATCCCCGACCATGCCGACTACGGAATGCAGGGCGCTGCGACCATTCACCCGATGTCTCATGATCAGGTCGCCCAGCTTCATGTCCCTGCAGGTACGCGAGGTCATAAAGGATGGTAGAGCAGAACGGCTTCCATTCGCGGGGTCACTGAAACGCCCATGGCACCAGAAGGCGGGTCCCCGTGCAGCGACCGTGATCGATCCCGGACGTGAGCTCTACATCGCTTGGATCGCTGATAGCTATGGTTTGACCTACAAAATTGGCTCCGGCAAGGCGTCTGAGCGTGTGGCAGAGTTGAACAAGTATCGACGTGGCTCCCTTGGGGAGATGCTCTGGTCAAAGCAATCGAGCTACGAATTTGACAGCGTCGAAGGTGCCCGCGCCGCGGAGGACTATATTCTTGTTGAAGCTAAGACCGCTGGTCATGGCTCAAAAGACCATAGCGAGTTTTTGGTCGGCATCTCAAACAAAGATCTGAACCTGCTCTATGGCAAAGCCATCGAAATCGGTGTGGCGAAGGATCAGGAAGTACTAGCGAGTCGGAAAATGTTAGGCGACAAGCCGGTAGAGCAATTCAGTTCCTAACGCGAACGGCCCGCACCTGCCGTCAATTCCCAGCGTATCATCATGCAGGAGGTGAAATCCAGAGGCGGGTCCCAGCAGGTGCATAAAAGGAACCGACGCGCGGGCATGGACCCGACAAACGTAAATTAGTTGATGCGTCATCGTTGACGGAATCAAAACGCCCCCATTTCACGCGCCTTGATTCCAATATAGCAGCCATACAGTTACGAGGATTACGGCATTATGGGATAACATCATAAGCTCCAAGATTATCTTGAAGTGGAAAACATCCCGCCTCAAACCTACTTACTGGCGACAGTCTCTGGCGCAGCCCACACCCTCCTAGCAATATTGGTGTATAGATCACCTCTTTCTGACAGCTCAACTTTTCCAAATTCCTCGTAGGCGGAGAGCTTAATCTCGTCAAAATCTGTCATTAAGACTCTAATTCTCGGGTTGTTTTCATAAAAATTCGCCGTCAAACTTTGAGTCAAAATATTCTCCGTTCTGTACGCACCAAGCTTTTCCCCATAAGGCTTGTCCTGCAGGGATCTATTTCGTGACCTCGGAAGCAGCACAAGTGCACCGATTTTATTTCTTAGTAATCCGTATTCAACTTCATCGTTGAACGGATTAGTGCTATGGGCCGGGGATGCGCCAAAGGGCTTCGGGAGAATGTGCTCAATGTCATAAGTTTTGACGCCCTTGTCGCGTGCCCAGTACGCATTGAAATCGCTTTTTCCATCCTGATTGTAACCCTCTTCTAAGAAGCACGCTATCCGAGCCAAGACAAACAAAAGGTCAGATCTATCAGAGTAACTGTACTCCAAATCAGGCAGTTTATCGATTGTCGGATAGTATATCTTCCATTCACGCGCTGCATATTCCCTCAGCTGCCCTTCATTCATATTCCTAACGTCTTTTGTTATGGAAAATGCAAGTTCTTTGATGTTGTCGTAAGTATTACGCTTTCCTTCAATTACTCGACTGGTTAAAATCAAATCTAGCAACTTTGAAAGGATGTAAATTTTATTCTTCCAAACCTTGGTGGAGTCATTTTTATCTATTGCAGATAAAAATATCATTGATTGAGGACCAAACCTTCGGATGGCATTGAAGTAAACCGACTCAAATCCAGGAGTCAGATTTTCTTCCGCATCTTTAATGAACATGTAAACTTTAGCAAAGTTATGGATGTCAACTCTGACAAAATCAGCAAAGTCATCTGCAACCTCCAACCCAAGATCCTTCAGGTTGTCATCAAACCATCTATGGTAAGCATCGCCGATTATGTCAAAATCACCAGGCTCCGATCCTCTAGATTTACCTCTAGTTGTACTTGCCCATTTAGACCTAAAAAGTGTTCGGACGAAAAGAGAATCCTCTTCTGGATCATACTCCTTTAACCTCGAGAAGATGTTTGTCCACTTTTCATGGCAATCTGCCGTTTCGGTGTCATTTACAATTCTAGACAAAATCTGCCCCTTGAGGAGATCGATTGGAGAGAGGCGAAGGCCACGATCGTTCATCGTAACGAACACGCGATGAGCCTCGCTCTCCGTTTCAACTGAGATGTCAATAATAAGAACACGTTCAATTACATAGTCAGTGAAATATTCAATATTATTGACATCTCCTCATCGAGGCCTTCCTGAATAGATCGGAGCGCAGAAACTATTCTCTTGTCGCTCTCATTGGTCTCATCAATATCAGATACTGCGTCCAAAGATTCTTCAAGATCCATATCCTCGTTGAGGAATGTATCAAATATTGACTTTCTCTTTTCACTAAACTCTATTGTGTAGTCCATCTCTCCAAAGGCGACTGAACCTATCAATCCAGAAATATCTGTAATTGTAGCAGGTGAGCTGCTTCCAAGCTTCTTGAGGAAAGCCAGCAGAATAAATATTGACGTTAACCTTTGCTGTCCGTCTATCAAAGGCTTCTTGCCGTCTTTTGTGCCGGCTGTAATAATTGAGCCCAGAAAATAGGGCGGATACGTCGCTACTGCTTTGCGGCCAATCTCACGATCAAAGTTGAGCAGGAACGCCCCTTGAATATCATTAATCAACTCTAAGAAGTGCCGAGATTCCCATTTGTACTCCCGCTGAAAATACGGGAGGGCATAATGCTTTCCAAAACACGTTTTTATGGTTTGTGTTGCTGTTTGAACGTCAGACATGAAACTCTCTGCTCTTTGATTACATGGATCGTTTAGCACGAATGTAGATGATGTCCTAGCTCGTGATTTGGCTCACGATGATCCTCGCGCTGACCCGCGGTACGAGTGTGTCAGTCGCGCCGCGCCGATGGCAGATCAAGAATTTTTACACCTTGTTCGAGTAACTACTTCTGAGAATGCTACTTGGCAGGGCTCGGTCTGGTTGGGCCTCAGAGAGGGGCCGATCATCCCTGATACATGGGCTGTACCGTCGGGACTTTGCAAATGTCGCTTGCTGCGCATAGCTGACCTCGGTGCGCAGCGCAGCATGTGGGTTTCCGTCTGCTAGGGCTTGAATGGCCGCTTTTGCCTGTCTGGTACGGAACCTTCGCAGACGCAGCTAAGGTCCGCAATCCGCCCCTCGTGTCGATCAACGCGAACGGCCCTTAGCAGGCATTGGCAATCGCCTTTTTGCTTTCCTGAAGGCGGTCATTGATGCAGGTCCTAGGATTTCGCGCGAATTTGGATTGGCACCCTATGACGCAAGGGTATCTCGCGAGAGGAAGGCAAACAAAGACCCTGTTCTGACATTATCCAGTGAACAGGTGACGCAACACAGCTTGGGCTATGTCTAGGGTGGGAAATGCCAGCAATAAATAACCGACAACTCCGCACACAGCCGATGATATGCGGGCTGGTCGATATGTATGCATCATTCCGAACCACCATTCTCTAGCCAGGAAACCAATGTAGTCACCATGTTTCGAGAACATCGCCATTCTGGAATCAGGCCTATACCCTGAAACCAATGATTTTTTCGAGCGATTTTGTCCTAAAACAAGCCAGAAAGCTTCTGTTCGTTCCTTCCAACTCTCTGAGTGAACGTTCTCTTCCAACTTCGCGAGTTCATAGACGCTGTAGCGTTGCCTGACGATCTCGGAAAACTCCAAGTCGTTTTTTGAGATCTCCAGAACCTCAGGACGAAATACTCGATAGATCGAAAAAGAGATTAGCACTAAAAGGCTTCCGAGGAACACCAGCCGAAGCTTAGTCAGACCATCTAGGATAAAAGGCGACCTGTCATCTTCGCCAACGCCAGCTAAGGCATTGAATGAAGCCATTCGGACTATTTCGTCGTTAAACAGGATCAGATACCCGGCGACAGGGATCAGAGCCACGACTCGGGTGAAGTCGTTGTTTGCGACCCCTTTCACGAAATCCCAACGTACTATTTTCCAGTCCATGCTAGGCTTCGTTGTAAAATCGCACCTCCTTAAGAACTTACGGCACTGTACTTGTTCTTGAGCTGATTGCCAGCGTGTACGAAATCGGCCCCCACCTGCCGTTGGCCAGATATCCAAGTGCTGCGTTGCAGCTTCCCCGAAGCAGCCGTTCAACACATTGTGCAGCATTTTTGTTGGCCAGAGGCAACAGTGCGGACTAAGTCAACCTTGGGAAACGCGCCCCAATGAGGTATCTAACACAAACCCATGCTCATAATATTGGGTCAGTTAGCATGGAGCACAATTCCGAGTGAAACCCGCCCTTTTGTTTCTTGTACTTGTTTTCTGGATCAGCAGTTGGCTTCCAACCTCGCTGGATAAATGGGCGCTCTTTTCTAGCTTCATCTGCATACTCGGGCTATTCGCGGCACTTTTTGCCCAAAATCAAATCAAGGATCGCCGTTGGCCAGCAAAGACGCTACTGGCACTCGCAGTCCTTGTTCTGATTGGCGGAGCGTTTCTCGCTATTGTAGCATGGGGCTTGGGAACATCGGTGGATGGGGTAATTACACTATTTTTCGTCGTGGGATCTGCCGGTTATCTACATATGATTGCTAAGATTATTACGCCCGGACAAGTTTCGAATGTTCACTTTGGTGCAGGGTTCTTGGTTCTGTTTCTTCTTGCAAGTTGGTCCTGGGTTTCAGCGGTAGGCATGTTCGTTCATCGTGGAGCATCTGGCAACACCGATGAGGCGTGTATTCTGGTGCCCAAACCCATTCGATATGACACCGAATTAGGCTCTATCTGGGAAATGCGTCTTCCCCAAGTTGCGACGAGTAGAACAGGCCCGACAGGCACAGTCGTTTTGGATTACCACGCTATTCTTGTTGTACCAGGTAACGAGCGGACCGAAGTTTACAACTGGTCAAAAAGGCAAATGCGCTTCGAAGTTCTCGACACAAAACGAAATCCATATCTACCAACTGTATGTCCATAGATCCGTCAAAACGGGCTCACAGCGGACTTGCGGCGGTGCAGCGTGTGGTTTTCACCGACACTCTGTAGCCGGTCTGATCGGCACACCTGGTTGATTGCTGTCAGCCCAAAGCGGCTTTGGCGCTTCAGGGATAAATTGACATTGCGGACGTTCATGGTGTTATTTCCTAGCGACAGCTTGGCGGGGCGGTTTCAACGGGTCGACGCAACACTTTAGTCTTTATAGAAAGATGGAGTGTAAATCATGGCCTATCGCCGCAGACATTTTTTTACAGATAAACAGAAGTCAGAGATTTGGGATCGTTTGCAACGCGGAGAGTCGATGAGTTCGATTGGACGTGGATTTGATCGTGCATCATCATCTATTTATCCGCTGCTGGCGCGCACCGGTGGTATCCGCCCGTTAGATCGCATGAGGTCCCGATTGGCTCTGAGTTTGGCTGAACGTGAGGAGATATCACGAGGGCTTACTGCGCAACTATCTGTGCGATCAATTGCAAGATCCTTGAAACGGTCTGCGTCGACCATCAGCCGCGAGATCCGGCGCAACGGTGGTGCCAAATTTTATCGTGCGGCTCAATCAGATGCAGCTGCGTGGGACCGTGCCCACCGCCCAAAGCCCTGCAAATTGGAAGGCAATGTCTATCTCTGCCGCGCGATATCGGCCAAGCTGACGCGTAAATGGTCCCCGCAGCAAATCGCAGGCTGGCTGATGCGCGAACATCCCAATGAGGAAGACAAACGGGTCTCACATGAGACGATCTACCGAAGCCTGTTTATCCAGAATGGTGGCGTACTTAAGAAAGAACTGCTGTCGCACTTGCGGGAGACGCGATCCATTCGTCGCTCTCGCCACGCCACCATGAAGCGCAGCGGCCTTGGCCAGATCAAGGACACTATATCGATCCGACAAAGACCGGCGGATGTGGACGAACGTGCCGTGCCAGGCCACTGGGAGGGCGATCTGATTGCGGGTTCCGGCAACAGCTTCATTGCCACGTTGGTCGAGCGACATACGCGTTATGTGATGCTAGCCAAAGTTGGCAACAAAGACAGTCACAGCGTTATTCAGGCGCTGATCAAGCAAGCTCACAAGCTACCAAAAGAACTCTACCGTTCACTGACATGGGATCGTGGAAGCGAGATGGCGGGGCACAAAAAGTTTACCTTGGCGACTGATATCGACGTCTATTTCTGTGATCCGCGATCACCGTGGCAACGCGGCACGAACGAAAATAGCAACCGTTTGCTGCGACAATACTTCCCAAGGGGCACAGATTTGTCGATACATAGTCAAGCAAAGCTGAGTGCCGTCGCAAGACAGCTAAATGAACGACCTCGAAAAACGCTAGGATATGAGACACCAGCCGAGCGTTTCAATGCATGTGTTGCGTCGACCCGTTGAAACCGCCGGATCAAGCCGACATTCAGTTGTGCTGATTTCTGCGATGATCACGTACTCAACCAAGGGGAGCGCCAATGATCTGTTCCAAAAGGATCAGCTTTTTCGCCACATTCAGCTTGATCTCTGCCTCTGTCGCCCATGCTGCCGAGCAACGGGATCTCGGGGGCTTCATGCTGGGAGAAACGTTTGAAGCGGCTCAACAGCGCGCGTTAGAACAAGAGTGGAAGCTCGTGCCGCTTTCGGACAGCTTGCCAGGGCAGTGGGTTGTTGAGGGGGAGAACCTATCCCTGTTTATTTGCAATGGGATAGTTACTTCAGTCCTAAAACAGTTGCAAGGCGAGCTAGAGGAGTTCACGGCGCTCGTCTTCTCGATGCAGTTGGAAGTTGGAAAACCCGACATCCAAATAACGAACCTTCATTCTGGCATAGGAACCATATCGACGATAGATGCACGTTTCGAAACAGATAATGGTGGAGCCACCGTTCAGCTGCAAAGTATTGATGGAAAAAGAGGTTTCTCGGTAAATTATTGGATCGAAGGTGAATGTCACTGAACGCCAGCGCCTCACCTTTCTTTCGGTGTTCCATGGTTTCATTCCTGGCGTTAGCCGCATCTTTGCCTAATGGCGGCTTTGGTTCAATCGCCAAACTTTGCAAACCCCGCTTCCTGCGCTCAGCCGACCTTGATGCGCTGCGCAGCATCTGGGTTTCGCTCACGCTGGGCTTGAATGGCCGCTTCCACCTTTTGGAACCAAAGCTTTCGCAAGTGCAGCTAAAGTCCGGAATCCGCCCTTTGTGCGGCTCATCAAGACCGACCCATTGCTAACTTTCGCAACGGTTTTGGCCTGCAGAGGTTTTCTGCCGATAGCCGAAATCTTTCATGCGTGCCATGATTTTTGCTTTGTGATCCCAGATTTCATGCAATGACTCAGAGTTGTATCCAACGCGAGCGTCGCTTAAATCATCTGTACAATTTGTAAGTGGAGCTAAAACTCATGACTGATAACCTCGAGAAAGAGACGTTTTCCTTTCAGACCGAAGTTGGTCAACTGTTGGAAATTGTCGCGGGTTCGCTCTATTCCAATCGGGAAGTTTTCCTGCGTGAACTGGTGTCCAATGCGTCAGACGCATGCGATAAACTGCGCTATGCAGCCCTGACAGATACCAGCCTCGCCCCGTCGCAGGACTTGGCTGTCACGCTTGCGATTGATGCCAAAGCCGGAACATTGTCGGTTGCGGATAACGGTGTAGGCATGAGCCATGCCGATCTTTTGGAAACCCTTGGCACGATTGCAAAGTCCGGCACTGGCGCCTTTATTGAGGCGCTCAAGGCTGAAGAAAAAGATCAGGTTGGCCTGATCGGCCAGTTCGGTGTCGGTTTCTATTCTGCCTTTATGGTGGCGTCTCAAGTGGATGTCGTCACCCGCAAAGCCGGTGAGGCCGAAGCCTGGCTCTGGTCATCGGATGGCAAAGGCGCGTTCACCATTGAGACGGCACAGCGAGACAGCAGTGGCACCACGGTCACCTTGCACCTGAAAAAGGATGACAAGGAATTCGCAGAAGAGGCCCGGATCAGGCATATCATCAAGACCTACTCTGACCACATCAGCTTTCCGATCAAACTGGGTGACGAAACCCTGAACGCAGCTGAGGCGCTCTGGATACGGCCTGCACAGGACATCACCGAAGAGCAATATGCTGAGTTCTACCGCCACAGCTCGCACGCGTATGATGCGCCGTGGCATGTGATTCACAACAAGGTCGAAGGAACGCTCAATCACACGAGCCTGCTCTTTGTGCCAAGCGCCCAGCCCATGGATCTGTTTGATGCTGAGCGCAAAAGCCACGTACAGCTTTATGTGAACCGTGTCTTTATTTCTGAGACCACGACTGACCTTATTCCGGCTTATCTGCGCTTTTTGCGCGGGGTCGTGGACAGTCAGGATCTGTCACTGAACGTCTCGCGCGAAATGCTGCAAACCGACCCGAAACTCGCGAAAATCAAAGCGCAGGTTTCGAAGAAAATTCTGAGCGAGCTGAAGAAAAAGGCCACCAAGACGCCGGATGACTATGCGCAGTTTTGGGGCAACTTTGGCGCAGTTCTGAAGGAAGGTCTGGTCGAAGATCCATCCCTGCGCGATCGTATTTTGGAGATCTGCCGCTTTAGGTCCACCCGTGACGGGGCGCTCACCAGTCTGTCGGGCTACGTCGAGCGCATGAAAGAGGGGCAGGAGGCGATCTATTACATCACGGGCGAAGATGCCGGCAAACTGGCTCAGTCGCCCCATCTGGAGGGGTTCAAAGCCAAAGGCGTGGAAGTGCTGCTTCTGTCGGACCACGTCGATGAATTCTGGCTACAGCATATCACTGAGTACGAAGGCAAAACCCTTAAATCCATCACCCGCGGTGCCGCTGACCTGGATCAGGTAAAGGCCGAGGAGTCGCCAGAAGATCAAGACAAACCTGAAGAAGCGGATCTCTCCGCGCTCATTGCAGTCATCAAGGTCGAACTGGGCGAAACCGTCAAAGACGTGCGCCCCTCCAAGCGTCTGACAGAGAGCCCTGTTTGCCTCATCGCGGATGATGGGGATATGGATGTGAACCTTGAGCGCCTGCTAAAGCGCCACGGCCAGTTGCAAAACGGCGCGCCGCGCGTGCTGGAACTGAATCCCAGCCATGCCATTGTCGCCAAACTGGCAGAGCGTGCCAGCGCTGAGGGTGCCGCCTCTGACGATCTCCTGAGCGACGCGGCCCACCTCCTCTTCGATCAAGCCCGTATCATCGAAGGGGAAACGCCAAGCGACCCGTCCGATTTTGGCCCGACGTCTAGGTAGTATCATGGCGCGCGCCTTCGGCGCTTGATCCTGGTTAAACCAAAGAAACAGAGGCGCAAATTCGCCTCTGTTTCGCGCATGACCTCTACCTGCCAAGCCAGTTGCTGCGCACCTCTTGCGCAGGCTTTCGACACAAAGTGCTGAAATGACATTGAACAACAGCCGACCAAAGCCAATCGCCCACCCACGCCGTTTTGTGCTGACGCTCATGCAGACAGCGGGTTTTTTTGGACTGCGACCGCGTGATCCGTCTCAAGCTCCAAGAAACTCTACTTTGCCGGTTTGAACAAAAAACCCCGCTTTGATCCAGCGCGCCCGTATCTCACTGCCCTCGATCCAGGATTGCCGGATCGCATCGACATCCGAGCCAAAGACATCAGCCACGGCGGTAAGTGCGCTTGAGACATCCTGTGCTGCGGATAATGCGCGCAGGAATACAAAGTGTGGCTTAGAGAGTCGCACGATCGTGGTTCTGTAGTCCAAGCGCAGCACGGCGAAGTGATGTTGCAGTTGTGACGGAAGCTGCGGGTCGCCATCGCCACGCACCGCATGAAAATAGGACGCTACGTCAACGCATAGGCTGCCACGGTCAGGCTGGGTTGCACGGCCAGCTTGCTATCTGGAGTCTCAAGATCAGCCAGCTCTAGCCCACCGCCCTCGACCCCCTCGCAATCGTAGGCGACGTAGACTTGTCGCTCAAATCGGGTCAAGTCGATCAGGAAATCAATCCAAACCTCTTTCTGGCTTGCTTCCTTGTCTGGGCGTTGGTCTTTTAGAAACCCGGCGAAGCGCCGTCCAAGATCATGCAATGTGTAACTTTCTGGCGGCAAGGCCGCGACGTAGGTCTCGACAAAGTCGTTGAACAGAGGCGCGCCTAGCGCGTGGCACGTCGCGGGAAACTGCTCGCGCATGCAAGCGGCGAGGCGCAATGCGTAGCTGCGTTGGTAGATCGACAGTGACTGAGCCGCGTCAAGGTAGGCCATCGGCGTAAGGTGGTCCGCCACTGCGGCCTGAGCCTTTCCGCCAGGCTCCAATAGCGCGCCAAACATCCAATTCTGAACCTCGGTGAGCGAGGACATATACCGCTAAGCCCCGTCCACGCGGTGCGAGACCGTGCCGATTTCTGGAACGAGGAACTGCACTGGGTTCGACACATTGGTTGGAAGGGCGGTTACGCGCTCTGCAACCAAATCCTGGAAGGGGCCGTCCCTATAGGCCTCAGACTTCAAAAGCTCGGCATGACATGTCTCGAAGTTGGGTATGTTGCCGGCCCTCTCCAAGAGGGTCGCGGCACCACCCGTCATAGCATAGGCCGTCGCATAGAGTTGCCACACCTCGGGCCGCACCGGTTGGTCATGGGTGTCAATGATATGCGTGCCCAGGTCCGTGTGGCCCGCCAGATGCATCTGGATGACGCGGTCCATTGGGAATGCGTCAAGATAGGCCGCCGGATCGGTGCCTGCGTTCACGCAAGACACATAGACATTGTTGACGTCCAAAAGCAGACCGCAGCCAGTGCGGCATGCCAATTCGCGCAAAAACTGCGGTTCTTCAATCGTGGTGGCCTTGAACCCCACATAGGTGGACGGGTTTTCTAGAATGAGCGGCCTGCCAAGGAAGTCCTGGACCTTGTGCACGCGTGCGGCGATATGATCGAGCGTCTCGTCGTTCAAGGGCACAGGCAAGAGATCATGGCTGTTAAAGCCCATGACACCGGTCCAGCAAAGATGGTCACTGACCCAGGCTGGCGAGACCTCGGAGGCCAAGGTCTTAAGTCGGCTGAGGTAGTCCATATCCAGCGGATCGGTGGACCCGATGGACATGGAGACGCCATGCAAGACCACCGGGTAGCGCTCTGCCACGCGATGCAGCACGTCGCGCGGTCGGCCGCCGCTGTCCATGAAGTTCTCCGAGATCGCCTCGAACCAATCGACCTTGGGCCAGTGGTTCAAGATATGCTCGAAATGGACATTGCGCAGCCCAAAGTCCCAGTCCAAGGCGCGGCAACGATGCCAAGGCCTCTTGCGTGACGGATTGCTGCGTCACCCGCAACTGCCGCCGCCTGACATTCCGCTGGACCCGCAGGCCGCAAAACTGTCCTTTGTGCCATCGGGCACAGTCGTGATCCAGGTATAAGTTGGCCCGTCCGGGAACTCGGATGGCTGAGGCTTCAGCTTTGGCTGATCCGTGTCGGCGCCTTGAGCCTTGCTTTCGAATTTGTCCTGGAACACTTCACGCGCGCGATGCCACACGCTTGTGCCGCGATAGGCCCCGGTGGTGATGAAGCGCTCTGCGTTTATAGGCGTTGCGCATGACCCCATCGAGCGACAAGCATTGTCGCCGGGTTTGGACAGCTCGCTCTCGGAGCCATAAAGTCCACAGCCACCCTGGTTGGAGCAGTCGTTATTAGTATGGCAAGAGTGCATCTGCGTTGTCGCGCAATAGCCCTGGCCGGCGCAATCATTCGGCGCGAAGCCGGGTGCGCCATCCATGCCGAACCGGTCCTGACCCGCGCAGCTATTAAGCCCCATGCAGGCATGCAGCTCTTCGCCCGGCACTGGGACCCGCTTGAAATCCTGGGATGGGATAAACATTGGGGACTTTTGGCTCGGGGTATTGCACGAGTTCCCGCCACCGCTGGTCTTGCTTCCGCAACTATTGCTCATTTTTCAACCTCCGTCCCTGTCTCAGTTCTGAATAGCTGGCAGATTGCCTGACCAGTACTTGGCCGTGTCCGGCAAGTGCGTCGAGTGTCTGCCGTCGGGGCTTAGCTGACGAACCGTACGATCCACCAATTGTTGCACGCGTTCCGCCTCGGCTCCGGGGCTTAGCACTTTTGCGGCCGCCGCAGCCTTCCTGCCCAGTTCCTTCAGCGAATTGAACGCGTCCTGCCGGGTGCCTAGGCTTAGGTTCTCGAACGTGGGCGCACACAGCTTGCCCTTGTGCGGACCATGGGGCATCGCCGGAAGCTCGCGCATATACTGTATGTATTTATCCATGACCCAAGATCATCGACCTGTGCAGTGCCTCGTTAAAAAAGAGATGCTGTGGATCAATCTGCCCCTCGACCTGATCCTCACCATTGGACGGCACCAGGTAGATTGTTTCAGACAGGATCAGCATGTATTGGAAGAGGCCTGACAGAAAGTCATTTATGTCAGAGTAATGCTGCGGGTACTGCGCAGAAACGGGGCTGTTGGGAAAGTCATAGACCAACCCACCAGAGATCAGCGCATCGGCGCTGTAGTGCTCTTGATCTGCCGCGTCTTCCTTCAACTTATTAATCGAATCCTTCATCCACGGCAATGACCCGGACATCATGGGCAGCTGCTCCACCGAGCCTGGGAAAGCCGAGAACCGCGACTGCAGTTTGAGGAACTTCCAAAAGTGGCTGTCCTCTACGCTGTAGTTGCGCCATGCGCCGTCCTTGTCGTCTTGGCTGCCCGTTTGCTCGCCGGTCGGCTCTGATGTCGGTGCCTCTGGTAACCCGTAACCCTCGCCTTGTTCGCAGATCGTTTCGAGCGCAGTGAAGGCCTCTTGTTTGGAGGTCACCGGGATCAACTCTTCGTCGTCTTCCCAATCCGTGCCATGTCCACCGGAGTGGCTATCAGGCTCGTTCATGTAACCCGCTACATAGGCTGCGTTGGGTAAGGTACCTTCCGCGGGAATAGCCTTGGCGTCGCATGGTTTCGGTGCTGGCTTGGCCTGACTGAACGTTTCTGACGGGTATATCGTGTCGACATTGTTGGGCGCATAGTTGAACGCCTGAATCTGACAGGCGGCTTCCCCTGCTTTGAAGTCCTGGTCTGTGATGTGAGAAGACGCAATTAAACAGCGAATGTAGGAATAGAACTGACCGATCGAGTTCCAGTTCTCGTCAGATGGCCAGCCAAATTCCTTTAAGAACGCGCCATATTCATCCCCGTCGATAGTGTCTTCCGTCAACGCGCTTAAGCGTTTGTCGAAGGTCTCATAGACCTTGGCTTCGTCCACAATTTCAACGCCGACTGGCTTCATCGGGTATTCGATCTGCAGGAAGTGCCACATCTGTTCAAAGCTAAAGCCGCGCAAGGGAATGGGGGTGTCGCCACCCGTCTTGCCACCAGGCCCCGGAGGGCCGACCGGATTGTGGTGCGGCAGTATGGTCGGGTAAGTCTCTGGGGCATTCATGTAGAGCTTGGGCGGCTTGCCCGTCAGTGCGAAGTAGATGTTGCTGGACAAGGACATGTGCAGCATCTCTTCAACCGCCACAGACATGATTGCAGCACCTGCGTTATTGGTGAACTTCGAGCTGGGTTTGAGGTCTTTTCCGTTGGTTCGTGTCCGATTGATCGAGTAATATGTATAAAGGTAAATCGGGATCGTCGCCAGCTCGACCGCGATCGCCGCTTGCAAGTCAGCCGTCAGCCGTGTCTTCACCTGATCGCTCGACATGGTCAAATTTATCACAAACACCATAAACGTCTCAGAGGGCGAAAGCTCTAGTTGCTCCTCTGCTGCGCGCGCATCTTGCCACGCCCTTGTTATGTCGTTCAAAGAAAAATCCTTTCCTCTATTGCGGGCTTCTCACGCGACGCATGGGGGGAGATACGGTCGGGGCAATGACTGTCTCCCACACACGTGTCACTGGCAATATTCACTGGCAATATCTCGGATTGTCACCGACTAAAAAAATCAACTCAAGGTAGTTTTACAGCAACGCATTTCCTTTTCAACAATAATTTTCCTAGGTTGCATGCATCGCAACACGCAATTCAACCCTCATCCGATTGCGCCCTGATTTGCCTATTCACGTCTGGTCGTATGACTTTGCAGACCACAGAACAGACGATGGCAGGGCGTTCAGGACGCTCAATATCTTGGATGAGCATAGCCGGGAACGTCTGGCAATCCGGGTGAAGCGCAAGCAGAACTCAACCGAAGTTTTCAACGCGCTGACAGACCTGCCCCACTAGAACCTCAACCTGGCGTAGCTTAATGACAATCTCTTCGGGATTGGGTCTCTTAATGGCCACCGTTGGTCCTCCGCTTTCCTAACTATAGGCGCGGGCCACTTCAAAGCGGGTAGCTCAATAATCCATAAACTTTCTTAGACCGGATGTTCGCGGCGGCCATATTTCTGTGTAATGTCCACCTCTTCACCCAAATCCATGGCAGCGCGATAGCCGCTTTGTACGGCAGCGGCGATGATATGTGGCGCTTCGGCGTCCCCGATGCGGATCAGGGATTGCACCCCGGCCTTGGCCAAACCAACCCCCATGTCACGCAGCCCATCATAGAAGCCCAGAACCGGTAAGCGACGCGTCAGTGGCATCACCGCATCACATGTTAGCGCACGACGTTCCCCTGTCAGGGTGCACTCCAATATAACCTCTCCTTGGTTGGCCTGAACCAGTAATGTGTTGGTCACCACCTCAACCCCTGCCTCAATCAAAGCCGTGTTGGATTGATAGACTTCGGTGGTCCATTGGCCCCAATCACAGGGTCGCCCCGCCGGAGTAACAAGAGACACTCGGTGGCCATCCTTGCGCAGCTGCAGCGCCAGAACCGAACCCAGATAGTAGTGATCGTCATCATAGATCACCAGATGATCCGCCGTGATCTTCGCGCCTGCCAGCGCGGTTTCTGCGCTGATCACCATACCAGGGGTCTCCGCCTCGAGCCCCGTGTCGGAATGGCGTCCTACCGTATCGCTGGCCCAGCGGGCACCAGTGGGCCAGCGATCACATGGGATACCCCAAGGTCAAAGACGTCATGCGCCTCTAGCGGGCTTTCGGGATAGACTTCAACATTCGCCAGCTTGCCGATCTGACCGACACGCCAATCGCGGACCCGCCCCCATTCACGCATCCCCGGCAGCCGGGATTCACAATTGATCCGCCCGCCAAGTTCACGACTGGCCTCTGCCAGGATCACCGAATGGCCCCGTTCGCCCAACACCCGCGCCGCCTCAAGCCCCGCAGGACCGGCGCCAACCACCAGGACCTTTTCGGGTTTGCGGCTTGGGACTACTTTCTCAGGGTGCCAGCCCTGACGCCATTCCTCGCCCATGGTTGGGTTTTGGGTACAGCGCAGCGGCACCCCCAGTGAGTCATGCGCATAGCAGATGTTACAGCCGATACATTCGCGGATCTCGTCAGATCGGCCCTGGTCAATTTTGTTGGGCAAAAACGGATCGGCAATCGACGGGCGTGCTGCCCCGATCAGATCCTGCCCACCCTGACGCAACACCTGCGCCATGGTGTCCGGCGAGGTGAACCGCCCCACAGCAACGACGGGTTTTGTGGTGAGCCGTTTGGCCCGCGCAATCTCATCGGTAAACGACGCCTCTTTGACAAAACGGCTGGCCCCCATCTCGACGCCGTAATCCGGCACCACCAGGTCCCAAAGATCCGGTAGCTCTGCGAGCATGGCAAAAGCGTCATAGCTTTCAGCATCCTCCAGCCCTACTGAAAACCGGGTGGCGACGGCGCATTTGTGGCCGACCGCATCTTTGGTTTCCTCGATCAGCTCGCGCACCAGCCGAATGCGGTTTGCCAAGGAGCCACCATATTCATCGCTGCGCGTGTTGTTCACAGGATCCATGAATTCAGAGAGCAAATAGCCGTGCGTGGCGTAAACATAGACAATGTCGAACCCCGCATCCACTGCCCGAAGCGCCGCGTCTCGGTGCCATTTACGGATGTTGCGAATGTCTTCACGGTCAATCTGGCGCGCCTGTCCCGGATGTAGCACGGTGTAGTCCGTCTGCGGTCGATTGCGCAGCCCAAGTGGCGCCAGCCGGGTACCAAAATTGGTCACCATGCCGCCACCAACCCAGAGCTCTACCCCCGCCAGCGCGCCATGTTCATGCACGGCCTCGGTCATCAGCCGGTTGGCGCGAATGTCGTCTTCGTCCCACAGGGCAGCATAGGGATAGCTATCGTTATCCGATGTTGGGTGGATCGAGGAGAACGCGGTATTGACCACACCCCAGCCGCCCTCAGCCTTCATCCCCCGCATCGCCGCCACTGTGCGGGGTCGTCGCCAACCCATCCCGAGCAATGCGGAACCTGGTAAAACCGGTTTTTAGTGGTGACGGGACCGATCTGCAGTGGCTGGAACAGAATGTCGTGGCGGGCGTCGCGCATAAATTCTCTTTCTGCGTGCTTGGCTTAGCTATTGTTTATTTGAGCGCTCAATTAAATTTAGTCAAGAGGGAACCCGACCTAACCTAGCCCCAGGCCTGAAGAGCGAAACAAAATGCCACGGCCCTATCCAACTGGGAGACACCGATGAAACACCTAAAGACAGCAGCAGCCCTTGCCTGCGCATTTAGCCTGCCCACAGGCGCCGCTCTGGCTCAGGAAGACAGTCTGACCATTTTTGACTGGGCCGGATACGAGGACCCGAGTTCTTTTCCGCCTATACCGACAAGCACGGCACCGCACCCACCTTTGCGTTTTTTGGCGACGAAGAAGAAGCCTTTCAGAAACTCCGCTCGGGCTTTCGCGCCGATGCGGCACATCCCTGCTCGCAGTCGGTGCCCAAATGGATCGAGGCCGGCCTGCTAGAGCCGCTGGACACCTCGCGCATCCCCCGCTGGACCGAACTGGAAGCCAGCGTTCGCGATATTCCCGCCTTTCAGAAAGACGGCAAACCCTATTTTGTTCCCGTTGATTGGGGCAACACGGCCATCACCTATCACACTGACCACCTGAAGGACGCAGACGTCACCTCGCTGCAGGCCTTTGCTGATCCCAAACACGCAGGCCGCATCTCGATTGGTGACAATGTGGACGATGCCTATGCCCTCGGCTTCCTCGCCACTGGCGTCAAAGACTGGACCCAGGCGACAGACGCAGAATTCCAGGCGGCATCAGCCTTTCTACGTCAGGTACATGGCAATGTGCGCACCTATTGGGCAGATGGCGCCTCGCTGGCCCAGCTGATGCAAAGCGGCGAAGTATATTTGTCCTGGGCCTGGAACGAGACCTTTTCGACCATGACCTATGAAGGCCACCCGATCGCCATGAAGCGCGACACTGACGAAGGTGCCTCGAGCTGGGTTTGCGGTTATTCCAAGCTGGCCAATGGCCCGGGATCTGACGATAAGTTCTATGATTTCATCAATGCCTGGCTAGATCCAAAGACCGCCAACTACCTGGTAAGTGCTTGGGGCTATGGTCACGGCAACGCAAAAGCGATGGCAGAGATGGATACCGCCGACTTGGCCGCTGTTGGTCTCGATTCAACCGAGAACCTGCGAGCCAATACCCTGTGGCAGGCCCCTGTTCCGGTTGCGTTGCGCGAAAAGATGATCGCCGAATTCGAGCTGATCAAGGCTGGTTTCTAGTCACCGCCTGCCCTCTCCCCATAAAAAATAAATTAAGGCCCCAGGTTTCATTCCCGGGGCCTTTATTTATGCTTCACTCTCGCGACGTCTCAGTTTGCTGTGTGTTTCCCAAGGGACTGCAAGTAGCTGTCGACAAAACGCTTGGTGTAGGTCTCCATCTCAACAAAGGGTCCGGGCTCATAGTAGCGGGAATTCACCCCCTCCTGGTTCTTCTCGATAATAGTCTTGTCGGATTTGGTTGTCACATCCCAAAGCCAGACAAGCCGGTCCAAATCATAGTCTTCGCCCTCGACTGCATCCTCGCGCACCAGCCAAAGAATTTCCTGAATGGAGTTATCTTTGTCGACCGGGATAAAGCGATAAATCACCATATGGTCGCAGTAGATCAGCATCGGGTTGAGGATGCCGACATAAAGATCCGACGCACCACTGTCATATCCAGTTAGATCCCCCAGCAGTGGTGCCAGTGGCTCACCATCTTCGCTGCCAGTGACGTAGCCTTCAAACAGGCTATAACGGTTATAGGCATAGTCGGGCGATCCCGTCTGACGATTGACGGCAATGCGATCAACAAAATCAGTCGGGACACCACAATTCGCCGACCGCGCCTCCATAGCCGCATTCAGTGGCTCGATCCGCTCAGAGATCATATGGGTGGCGTGTGAGCGCGAAAACTCGGGGTGCGCCGCTGTGCAATGATAACATTCATTGTAGTTCTCGACCAAAAGCTTCCAATTGGCCTTGACCGGATATTGAACCCGATGGGCGATCTTGGCCTTGTCCAGCCCAAAGGGGCGCAGCAGATGATCCAGCTCTTGTCGGACCTTGTCAAAACTATCCGGTGTCTCGGCCAGTGAGACAAAGATCATGCCGTGAAAGACCGCAACCGCAATCCGCTTCAGTCCCAGCTTGCTGCGATCGACCTGTTTGTCGAGCATCCGGGCGTTGAACAGGCTGCCATCCAGATTGAAGATCCAGGCATGATACGGGCAGGTGAACCGCTTGGTATTGCCACGTGGCTCAATGCAGACCCGCGAGCCGCGGTGTCGGCAGACATTGGCCAGCGCATGCACTTCGCCATCATCGCCACGTGTGATGATGACGGATTCATCCATCATCTCCCACAGAAAATAGGCGCCGACTTCTGCCAGCTCGCTGACATGGCCCGCCAGTTGCCATTCATGGTGAAAAACACGATCCAGATCCTGCTGGAACACCGCGTCCGAGCGGTAAAAGGCTTGCTCCAGTGCATATCCAGGGGTGTGACGCGCGATAAGAGCGCCAAGATCGCCTGACGTTTTGCTAGAATTCATCATTGCTTTGGTCCTGCTTCAAGACCCTTTTGCAAGGTCCGGTTATTGAAATCAACACGATCGAATCCGCGCCCCAGCCCACCGACACCTTCCTGCCGACACTGAGAATAGAGCGGCCCGCCGTGTTGCGCATCGAAATCATCACCTCTTCGGTGTGACCGGGAAGCAGCACAGAATAATAAGTCATGTCGCCATAATAGGAGGTGCCCACGACCTGCGCCTCGGCGATACGTTCGGCGCTTTGATCGCCATCATACAACACGGTTAGCATTTCCGGTCGGATGCCGATGGTGTGGATGTCCTGCGGGTTCAGCCCCTCGGGCAGGTAGCTTTGCGGAACCTCTACCTCTCCCAACGCCGGAATGTTGAGATGCAGTCCGGTTTCCGTGCAGCTGGTAACCTGCGCGTCGAGAAAGTTCATCGCCCCGATAAAAGACGCAACCCGGCGACTGTTGGGGCGACGGTACAGCTCCTCCGGTGAGGCGAGCTGGGCGATCTTGCCCTCAAACATCACCGCGATGCGATCCGACATGATCAGGGCTTCTTCCTGATCATGGGTCACCAGAATAAAGGTGATCCCCAAAGACTGTTGCAAGCGGCGCAGCTCTACTTGCATTTGGTCACGCAGCTTTTTGTCCAGGCTGAAAGCGGCTCATCCAGCAGCACCACTTTGGGGCGCATTACCAGCGCCCGCGCCAAGGCCACTCGTTGACGTTGACCACCCGACAGCTCATGCGCGGCGCGCTTGCCATAGCCAACCAGGTCGACCATCTCAAGCGCCTTAACAACTTCGGCAGCCTGCTCGGACTTGCTTAGCTTGCCCTTCTTGAGGCCATAGCCGACGTTTTCAGCCACGTTGAGATGCGGAAAAATCGCGTAGCTCTGGAACACCATATTGGTCGGGCGTTGATTGGCCGAAATCCCGGCCATGGATTTGCCACCAATCACGATAGTGCCTGCAGTTGGCTCCTCAAAGCCGGCGATCATCCGCAGCAGCGTGGTCTTGCCGCACCCCGAAGGCCCCAGCAACGAGAAGAACTCACCCTCTTTGATCTCGGCATCAATGCCTTTCAGCGCATGGAAGGTGCCAAAATACTTGGTCACACCACTCAGATCGATGATGGGTTGGGCGTTGGGTGACGTCATATCAGACAAAACCTCCGGTGGAAGATGCATCAGCACCTTGTTTGCGGGCAGAGCGGCGACGGAACCATTCCGCCAGGATCAACAGAAGGACAGACATCGCCAGCAAGATTGTCCCCAGCGCCATGACCGAGGGTAGCTTGGAGGGGAAGCGCAGCTGGCTCCAGATATAGACCGGCAGGGTTACATCAGTGCCGGTAAGGAAAAAGGCGATGATGAATTCATCCAGCGAGATGGTGAAGCTGATAAGCAAGCTTGAGATCACACCGGGCATCACCAGGGGCAGGGTCACACGCCGGAATGTCCCCCAGCGGCTTTCGCCCAGATCCTGCGAGGCTTCTTCCAGGCTGTGATCCAGCCCGTTGAAAGCAGAGGTGAGAATGGCGATGCAAAAGGGGACACAGATCAGAACGTGACCGCCCACAACAGTCCAAAGCGACAGCGGCAGGCCAAGCTGCATCAGCAGCACCAGCAGTGCCACTGCAACGATGATTTCGGGCAACACCATCGGCAGCATGATGAACCCGATTATGCCACGCTTAAGTGGAAAGTTATACCGCGCCGCGGCCCGCGCGGCACAGGCGCCAAGGACTGTGCTCAGGATGGCCGACGACACCCCCACCAGCAGCGAGTTCTTCACCGCCACATGCAGGGATTCCGTGTTCCAAAGAACGTCGAACCATTTGGTGGTATAGCCCGACAGCGGAAAGGCGATGATGGTTGCGTCGTTAAAGGCAAAGAGCGGCAGCAAAATGACCGGCGCATAAAGGAACGCCATGTAGATCACAGCATAGAGGCCCAGAAGTTTGGCAAATGGGTTCGATTTCATTCTACTTTGCCTCTGAATTTCTTACCAATCAGGTAAATCATCAAACTGACCGAGGCGACAATTCCCATCGACGAGACCGCGAGTGCCGCCCCAAGAGGCGCGTTGTTGGCTTTGCCAAACTGGATCTGAATCATGTTGGAAATCATCAAACCATCGGTCCCCCCCACCAGACGCGGAGTGATGAAATCACCCACTGTGGGGATCAGTACAATCAAGGTCGCCGCGATCACACCGGGCATCGCTAAGGGCAAGGTCACCCGAAAGAAGCGCCGCACAGGCCCGTCGCCAAGGTCCTCGGCTGCCTCAAGCAATGAGCGGTCGATCTTTTCCAATGCTACAAAGATCGGAAGGATTGCAAAGGGCGCCCAGGCATGGGCCAGGGTCAGCACCACCGCATTGGCGTTGTAGAGCAGGAAAGTCATCGGTTCATCAATAACTCCCAGCCACAAAAACGCGCTGTTCAGCACCCCATTGTAGCCCAGGATGACCTTCCACAAAAACACCCGCAGCAAATAGCTGGTCCAGAACGGGATGGTGATCAGAAACAGCCATAGCGCCTTACGCCGATGCACGTGGAACGACAGGTAATAGGCAATAGGAAAGGCAAACAGCACGGTGACAACCGTCACCAGTACCGAGATCCGCAAGCTGCGCATCATCAGGGCCTGATAGATCGGCTTGGTCCAGGCCTCGTGATAGTTCGCCAGACTAAAGCTGCGGTCGATATCCAGATAATTTTGCGTCCAAAAGCTGAAGGCGACAACCATCAGCAATGGCGCTGCCAGCAGGGCAATCGCAAACATCAGCGGCGGGCTGATCAGCGTCAGCCCCCGGCGCCCCTCGCTATCCATGTTCGCGCTCCCCTGCCCTGTTCACTTTTAGGGTGTCGTTTCGGCCAACAGGGCCTGGTTTACTATGGCGAGCTGCCCCGGCAGAGGTTCATCCTCAGCCAACACCGGAAAAAGCATCCGCAAAGCATCGTGATAGCTGCGCACGCCGGATTCCAGATCCGACAGGATCACCCCATCAAAACCACTGGAAAACGACGCCTCCCAGCACCACTCTATCAGTTGCTCGTCTTCCTTGGTGGTGATCCGGTCGATCCTGCCGCTCAGATACCGCGCCACGCGCATCTGCCGATCCTCAACGGGCCGTTTGTAGCAGGCACCGCGCTGGATGGTCTTGCCGTTCGCCACCGGGTATTCCTGATAAAAGATCACCGAATCCGGATAGATGCCAAAGACCGCATTGGGAAAGACACCAAGGTAAAGCCAGGACGTGTTCTGCTCGTCGCTCAATCCTTCGATCTGCGGCATCAGATTTTTGTACTTCTCAACGCTCCAAAGCCGCCCCTTGCCTTCGCGAAACCGCGAATAGGACCGGGATGCGCCCTGAGCCAGATCCTCGTCATGATAATTAGAGCCAAAGAGATCATGCAGGCCGGGATGCGCCATTGGTACGTGGTAACCCTCGTTGTCGACATCGCGCACGCATTTCCAGTTGGCGGCAATATCTTCGCTCCAAACACCCGCACCATCGGGCAGCAGATCTTTCAGCCCATATGGCGCAACCTCCGCCTCAAAACGCGCCATGATCTGCGACACGCTGGGCTGGGGACCGGGCTTGAATCGCACAAAGACAAAACCCTGCCAGATATCCATCTCGACGGGTTTGAGACCGAATTTCACTGGATCCATCTTCGGCAGGGTGCCGGGATGCGACGCCCCTCGCAAAGTGCCGTCCAAATTATAGGCCCAGCCATGGAACGGGCAAATGATTGCTGATTTGCAATGGCCCTTTTCCTCAGCGACAACCCGCGACCCACGGTGGCGGCACAGGTTGTGAAAGGCCCGTACTTCACCGTCGTTGCCACGTACCACCAGGGCTCGTTCGCCCACCAGGTCCAGTGTCATAAAGTCACCGGCATTGGGTATATCATTGACATGGCACACCAACTGCCAGTGACGGCGGAACAAAAGATCCTTTTCCGCCTCCAGCATTTCAGGATTGGTATAGCTCCAGGCCGGCAGACCTGAGCGGTCCGCAAAGTCTTGTTCTGCTGCAGAGTTCTGGGTGTTCATCCGACTATCCTTGCTCGCTACATCTAACGCCTAACAATTTTTGTTTAAGCGCTCAATCAAAATTTTGATGCAAAGGTAAAACCAAGCTCTTTCATACGCTGTATCGTATACGGCATTGTTGATGGCGGGGATGCCTCCCCGACCCTATACGCGAAAAATCAATTACTTAAGCGTTCCAAAACCCCTGGCAAAACGCTTTGAGTTTTGGGGGCGTTGTTGGGACTGTTGCATCAATTGGTTCGTTTGAGGATTGTCAGGTTTTTGGGGTTGATCATGCCGCACATTTTCCCGCTCAAGCACCACCGGTTTCCGCGCGACATTATCCTTTGCGCCAAGCGCTGGTATCTGCGCTATCCCTTGTCTTATCAGATTATGGTCGATCTTCTTGCCTAACGCGGCATTTCGCTTGATCGCTCGACAGTCTACCGCTGGCATCAGACGTTTGGCCCTGAACTGACTAAGCGGACCGAGAAACATCTGCGGCGGGCGAGTTCGACTTCCTTGATCCACTCTTTGATCGTGCCGCATGACCTACTGCCCTGACTCTCGCGCAGTTTCACCCGAATAATGCAACAGTCCCCCCCTACCCTGACCACAAAAAGAGTCGTGGTTCACGTATCGCTCACAGAGATGACATTCTGCAGATCCCGCTTGCGCCCTTTCATCCTTCCTTTCAATGTGGGTTTTTTTCTCCAATTTCCCGATCGCGTAGAAAAAGGTTAGACCGCCGGTTTCGGGCAATCGGCGTCAGTTTTGACATACCCCCCTAACGATGAAATACCTCGCGGGCTGTCTTGCGACTGTGGCAGCGCTGACAGAGGCTCTGCCAGTTACTCCCATCCCAGAATAGTTTGCGATCACCTTTGTGCGGTGTGACGTGTTCCACATCCATGGCCGCCTCAACAACGCACAACTCATTGCTTTCTTTCCAGATCGGGTTGCAGCGCAAGTGAACCAACCGCGCCGCTTTCCATTTGGGACCTATCAGATGCGCCTTCACCCGTTTCTTTGCGTCTTTCAGGTCTGCTGACCCCATCACCTCAATCTTTTCTCAGCTCTGCCCAACTTATCCACAACCAAATCCGCAAATTGTGGCACGGCTGCATTTATCTTTTCATTATCATTTCTTCTCTTCTCCTTTCAGCACGGCGTTTTTTGGAAGAAAAAAAACTTCCAAAAACTTCCTGCGGAATTCCGTTTTCTTCCGGCGGAAGATTTCTGGAAGAAATTCACTGGCGCGAGGACAAAGCATTCAACGCTTCCCTCACCCGCGTCACGGTACAACTGCCGACAGGATACTCGCCCTCGAACCAAGAGCTGATCTGTTCAACCATCGACTGGCTTTCAGCAAACCGACCACCGTCAGAAATGTTCCTGACGAGAATCTAGAGTATACTGGTGAACCGATTGCGCGCCCAATTGTTCAGCTAGGCTACCGCGTACTGGCACCGGCTGTCAAAGACTTCTAACGAAATCCCGAGCCGCTTTGAATTGGTTGGCAAGGTGCCGACCGCTGTCAGCATACTTTTTCAATTGGCCGCTCAACTTTCATCCCTAATTTTTCCGTGACGTCGTAACCCAAGCAACAAATACCGCACCCCTGTGTATCTGCAGATACACAGCCCATCGGAGACCAAATCTTAGTCACCCTCTGCAAAGTGAGCCTTTAGGAAAAGTTGCAAAGCCTCTGAAACATCGGCCTCCCCTGCCCCAGCATCAAATTCCAGCACCATCTTTTTGCCGCGCCGCTTGGCTGTGACTGCAGTCACAGCCCCCTTGCGTCGATACTCTACGACCTCCGTGGACGCTTCCCTTGGCTGCTCTACTTTCGGCTTGCCAGCGTCAACCCATGACTTGACGCTGGCTACCAGGCCCCGGATTTTGACCTGCGGCATATCTTTCACGGCACCATCAGAGAACTCCAAAAGCTCTCTTTGATACTGCCAAACAGATTGACCAACCGAAACTTCAGGACGCTGAACGTTCAACAGATCCGAGACCTGGGACTGGCTTGCATCTGGCATTGTCGCCGCGATTTGCCCGATGCTGAGATACCGCTCAAAGGCACTCAGATCCGCACGGACAGTGTTTTCCTCAAAACGCTCAATCAAATCCTCGCGGGTCTCATCGCCTTCTGTAACTGCAGATACAATCGCCAAGACGTCCCGGTTCAACAGCTTGCAGACAGCCAACCGCCGCCGCCCGGATTGCAAAATGAATTTGTCATCTGGACGCGCGCGGCCTGCAGCGTCTGGCGTCCAATCTGAAAGGGCAGGGCGCAAACGGATTGGCTGCGTCTGGCCACGCGCCTCGATGCTGGCGCGTAGATCATTGAACTGATCATCGCTACCAAATTCCTGCAGGCGATCCGTTCCAACCTCATCAATGATCTGATCCACCGACAGCCGAAGCACCAGAGAGCCGTCTTGGTATCGATCACCAACGGAAGACCGCGCGGCATCGATCTCTTCACGCATCGCGGCAACCTGACCATCAGCAGCTACGGCCAAAGGACCACCGCGCAGCTTGGGTCTCTTGGTTTCCGTTGCGCTTGATCCCGTAGGCACAGGCTTCTTTATCGGTGCTTTTCTAGCCACGTTTATTCCCCCCAGCGATCAGAGATAAATTGCGCTCCAAAGCCGCGATCCGGAAGATGGGGCAGGGCGCGTGATACGATATAGTCATTCACTGCATTTGCATTGTCGGTAAAGTTCTTGGCGCTGACCTTACGCCCGTCTGGCGGGGTGTATTCATAAATCGACATATACTGCTCAGAGGCATTGGCAACAGCGGCGCTGCGATCGTACCAGACCTGCGCGACCATATCGCCACCATGCGCCCGCAAATCAGCGATTTGGTGGACGTCCTTTTCATTGTCGCCCTGAACAATGCTCGGCAAAACAAAATGATCACCGGACCCAAATTTGAAAGAGGGATCAGCCTCTGAAATGACATCAAGATAGCTGGCCAATGACTCTGCATAGACTGACAAGGTAGACAGATCAAAGCCCTTCATAGTCATAGGGACCACAAGGCTATCTGCAGATACTGTGCCGCACATCTGCATAAAGGTCATGCTTGGCTGCTGATCAATAACGATCACGTCCAGCGTCTCTGTCAACGCGGTGCGGTATTTGTCTAGGTTGAATGTACCGTCGTCATTCCGCAGATCAGTGGCAATCGCTTTTGGCTGATGCGCCTTGGACCAATGATCGATCGCTTCAGACAGTGCAGCATAGATCCGATTGTTGCCACTCTGATACATCCGCATCAGTGCCATATCACCATTCATAATATCCATCCCACCCGGAATCATCCTCACCCCAGGCCAGGGCGTTTGCTGCCAGATATCATTTTGCTCAGCAGCAGGGGGCAGGGCAGGGGGCTTTCCATCCAGCGCACTCAGCCCCATGAAATCAATTGCGGTACGAGATGTTTCTGTAAATACATCCATCCCGTCACCTGCAAAATACAGGCTACAAGTCGCCTGCGGGTCGCTGTCAATAACGCCAACTCGCAACCCATAGGCAAGGGCGAGATACTGCGCGAAATGTGCGGAACTAAGCGTCTTACCTGTGCCCCCCTTCAGCGCACCAAAGGCGATCACTTTCAGCGGATCACCCGGCTTTCGCCAATGAATGTGAGCGGGCTTTATACGAGGTTTTGAACCTAGCAGCGCGCGAATAATTCCCACTTCATCGGCGCTAAACGTAACCTCTCGGCCACTACGCTTGCCTGTTGGGAATAGCTCCGTATCGGCTTTGGCTGCATGGGCAAGAAAGGTGACATCGACACCCAGAAAAGCCGCTACCTCCCGTTTGGTAAAACGTCTGGAAACGCGACGCTCAAAAGTATCCTCGCGAAAAGTCTGCGTATCTACTCGCTCCATCACATCGGACAGGGAGTGCATGAAATCCCTCAGATCCTTGTGGCCTGTATCTGTAGATACACTATCTGTCACGGCTCTTAACTCCACTTTTTTCGGCTGTGTTTTCGGCTGAATACAGGGTGCAAATATGTTTGCACAGTGCCTTCATGCGTGGAGCTTTCGATATTGCCGGAAATCGTGCTCAATAAGCCGCAACATTGTATCTGCAGATACAGCGTTCTTTGCGGAACTTAGCATGGTTGCAAATTGCTTTGTGGCAGGAGGTTTTTTCCAGTGCCCTTTCCAAACAGCCTGAATTTCACTTTCCAAAGCATCAAGCTGACCCTCAGAAAACGAATTATTTTTGCACCTCATGACCATTTCAGACAACTCGCTGATTGAGACAGTAACACCCAGACCACCCCAGAGATCTTTCAAACGAGACGCTATGCCCTCAATTGGAACCGGAGCAGGGGGCTGCGATGTTGCTAGAATTTTCTCGCTGTCTTTCATCAAGGCTGGGGATGCAGCTCCAGAAAATTGGCCATAGGTCACGCCGGAGGTCAGACCCTTCCAGGCTTTATAAACTTTTTTGATAAGTTCACTGGCCGCAGGCTCACTGTGGTGTGTTTTTATGGGTTTGTGTTTTACTTTAGTAGGGCGTTCAGCGGGCTGTATGCTGCGTTCAGTTTTTTGCGGGGCAGGGGAGGCGCATTTCTTGCGGGCCTGGACCCACTTCGACCAGAATAGAACTTTGATTTTCAGGCGGTAGTTTGCGCCATTGCTGCGGGTTTGTGTTTCTGTGGATACAAGGCCAGCCGCCCGCAGCTCGACCAGATAGGAGCTGACAGAGCTGCGGGCCCGATGAACCCATTCAGCGAGCTGTTCCAGCGAAGCCCAGGAGTAGCCCTGGGGATCCGACAGGTTGCAAAGGACGGACAAGGCGCGAAAGGCACCTGGGGAAATTTCCAGATCAAAGATCGAGGCGGGCAGGGCGACAAAGCCGCGCGCCGGATCGATCGAGATTGCTTTAGACATAGCTTTCTCCTCCGCACAAACTCATTGTGCGTTGAATCACGTCCTGCTATGCTGAGAGCGTTGAGTATCTCAGTTTCGCAAGATCTGTTTTCAATTCAAAAGGGTTCAAGCGTTGGCGCGCTTGGCCCTTTTTCTTTTTTGCGGTTTGTTTGTTGCTCGATCCGCTGTGTTTGCTCTTTGCTTTAGTCTCTATTGATTGCTTGAAAGCAGAGAACTAATCAACAAGTTTTTGCTGGATTGATGCCGGTCAGGCAATGAGTGGCTAAAGAATATTATGTAACATACTGAAAAATAATAAGAAATAATATTTGAATTCTAGCGTCGAACCCTTGATTGAACCACTAGATACCCTCTCTAGTGATGCCCCAACCACTAGATCTGCCCAATTAGAGCCTAAAAACCGACTCGGAATGGGAAACTGTGTCCCGTCAGAAGTGTTTTGATCACGGATTCTTTGCGCACAATATGTGATAGTCCAAGGAGAACTGGGTTTTCCTAAAGTTACCCTATACAGGACTGTTGCACTATTTTGGCAAGGCTGCGCGAGGGTCAGGGTAGTACATTAGGGCATGCGGCACGATCAAAGAGTTGATCAATGAAGTCGAGCACGCCTCTGACGCCTAGTTGTTTGTGATGATTGTGGCCTCGTTTGATGGTGCGAATTGTCTCTATCCCGCTCAAGGTTGCTTTGACAGTTCGGAAGGACCGGAAGCCTTGCCGATACGTTTGCGCCTTATCGGAAAACACCTCGGTCAGCCCATCAATGGCCTGCCGTTTCCACGTCGTCACCTGCGTCGGATGAACCCTGTGCCTCTCTGCAATCTCTTGCGCGGTTCTGTCACCACGCAGCGCCTCGAGCGCTACCGGACCACTTCACATGTCGGGTGGGTTATTTTTAAGCGCTCATTGGCAAGCAGATCAACCTGCGGGTTCTCAGAATGCGGCGGCCTCGTCGGGAAACAGGGTGCGCAGCAGGCCAAAAGTGGTCTCAAGCGCGTGCTCGCGGGAATAGTCCTTCGGAAAAAGATGCAGTTTTTGCCAACAGCCATCGGTGAAGGAGTCGATCCATTCTGCGGCCTGCACTGCGTGGGTGGGATCCTCTGGCACCAGTTCTGCGCAGATTTCGCGAATGGCTTGGGTCCGGCGGGCGATGAACTCTTCGGTGACCTCGGCGTATTGCGGAGTGAACTTTTGTTCTCCCCAAAAGGCGAACCAGACGGACAGGGTTTCTGAGTTACAAATATCCGGGGCAAAGTCTGCTTCGATAATTGCGCGCAGCCGACCTGCCGGGGCTTGCGCGGATTTGGAAAGCTTGCTCTGCCAACGGTCTTCGTATTTCTGGTACTGATCGCGCAGCGCTTCGGCCAAAAGTCCGCCCTTGGATTTGAAATAGAACACAGCAACGCCCTGCGACAGCCCGGCTTCGCCTGCCACGGTCGCCAGCGTCGTCTTGGCCAGCCCGTTGGCCACGATTGAGCGAAAGGTGGCGTCCAAAATTTGGCGACGCCGCATATCTGCGTTGCCTTTTCGCTCTTTTCGCGGTTTCGGCCCACTCTCTACTGCAGTGTTCATCTATCTTCCATTCTACAATACCTTTCCCTTTTTTCACAAAACGGGACGGCTGTCAGCTTGATAATTTTATTTGAGCGCTCAAAAAAACTTTACGCCGAAAACTGCATCACCTAGGGTCACAGCAACGACGGAGGAAGATCATGAGTCAGCACGACAGATACGACGCCATTGTGGCGGGCGCCGGGCACAACGGGCTCACCACTGCCTGTTATCTGGCCAAGGCCGGACTCAAGGTTTTGGTGGTGGAAAAGAACGACTGGATCGGTGGTGCAGCCGTCAGCCGGGCGCTGCATGATGGCTGGACTTATTCCAACTGTTCCTACGTCTGTTCGCTGCTGCGCCGTGAAATTGTGCGCGATCTCGAGCTGCCCAAATACGGCTTGCAGGTGATCCCCTATGAAGGTGGTGCCAGCTTTACCAAAGGCGGCGACTACTTCGCCTATATGTCTGACCATGACGCCCTGCGTCGTGAGATCGCGCGTCATTCCCTTCGTGATGTCGACGCCTATGAACGCTTTAGCCAGACGGTAATCCGTCAGTGTCGCTTTATTCGCCCCTTCCTGCTGCGTAACGCGCCTGATCCCACCTCGATGAAGCCGCGTGACATCAGCGAGTTGCTGTTCCTGGTCAAACAGGCCCATGATCTCGGCTCCAAAGAGCTGGGCGAAACCCTGCGGTTTTGGTCGATGTCGATTGGCGACTTTCTGGACGAACATTTTGAAAGCGACCTGATCAAGGCGCATATTGCGGGCGCAGGCATCATTGGCACTGGGCTTGGTGTCTACTCTCCCGGCACCGCCTATGTGCTACTGCATCACTACATGGGGGATGTGGATGGGACCATCGGTGCCTGGGGTTTTGCCCGCGGTGGCATGGGCGCAATCTCCAACGCGCTAGGGGCCTGCTTTGAGGAGGCCGGCGGCAAGATCGTCATGGGTTCGGGGGTCGACCAATTCCTGGTCCGCGATGGCAAGGTAACGGGTGTGGCGCTGGAAAACGGCGACGAATACCACGCGCCGATCGTCGCCTCCAATATGGATGTCAAACGCACCTTCCTGCAGCACACCGAGACCAAGCCCCTGCCGGATGATTTCACCAAGGCAGTGAAACGCTTCAAGATTCGTGGATCGTCAGGCAAGCTGAACATCGCGCTGGACGCACTGCCCGACTTTCCCGCCGCTCCCAAAGGCGCGTCCTTCCTGCGCGGTGACATGCATTGTTCGGAGTCCCTGAACGAGCTGGAGCGCGCTTATGACGATTGGAAAGAGGGTCGCTGGTCGCAAAACCCCTATTTCGACATGCTCATCCCCAGCCAGATCGATCCCACCATGGCGCCTCCGGGCAAGCATATGATGACGGTCTTTGTGCAATACGCGCCATATGATCTTGAGGTCGACGGCGTACGCGCTGGCACCAATTGGAACGACGCCACCCGCAAGGCCTTTTCCGACTGCGTCTTTGATAAACTCGAGCAGGCCTGCCCCGACATTCGCTCCAAAGCCCTGCACGCCGAGATCCGCACGCCTTGGGACATTGAAAACGAGGTAGGCCTCACCGAGGGCAATATCTTCCAGGGCGAGCTGACATTTGACCAGCTGTTGTTCAACCGTCCAGTGCCGGGCTACGCGCAATATGACACGCCCATCGACGGCATGTATATTGTCGGCTCCTCCGCGCATCCAGGTGGTGGCGTGATGGCAGCCCCCGGCGCCAACGCGGCAAAGGAAATCCTGCGAAACATCGGCAAGCGCGGCGCTATGTCCGGCTATGCGGCCTGAGGAGAGAGCAATGAGCACTAAAACCTATGATGCCATTGTGATTGGTGGCGGCCATAACGGATTGGCCGCAGCGGCCACTCTGGCCCGCAAAGGCAAATCCGTCTGCGTGATTGAGCGTAACGAAACCTGCGGCGGCATGGCCCGCAATGCAGCTTTTACCAATGGATCCCTGGCGGCGCAGATCGCGCATCTGCTGTACAACCTAAACCCCAAGGTCGCCAAAGAACTGGGCATCGGCAGTGCTAAAGCGCCGTTGCAGACCAAGGAACTACCCACCGTCTCGCTGCAAGAAGATGGTAATCATGTGGTCATCCGCGGCACCAGTGCGAGCCTCTCGACAGGTGCCGCGCACCCCGAGGCCGCCGCCTTTGATGCGCTAATCAGCCGTCTCACTCGTTTTGCCGCCTTGCTTGGGCAAATGTCGACCAAATCGCCCCCCGCACTCGAGGGTGGTCTGATGGACCTGGCCACACTGGGAGAACTCGCGGGCCTGGCAAAACTGGGCTTTGATCTCAAACGCATGGGCAAAAAAGAGATGCGAGAATTCCTGCGGGTGATCCTGTCGAACGTCTACGACTTAATTTTGGACGACCTCGAAGACAGCCCGTTGGCCGGTGCCATGGCGGCAGACGCAGTGCGCGGTGCCTATGCGGGTCCACGTTCGCCCGGCACCGTATTTTCCCTGATGTATCGCTTGGGCCAAGGAGGCGGCGCGCAGCTGCCTATGGGGGGCATGGGTGCGGTTTCAAACGCTTTTGAGGCGGCAGCCCGCGCCGCTGGTGTCGAGATCCTCACTGGCAAGGGCGTTGCCCGCGTGCTGATCGAAGGCGACCGCGCCGCAGGGGTGGAGCTGGATGATGGCGGTAGCCTGCAGGCACGCGCAGTGCTGTCCAACGCTGGGCCCAATGCAACAATGATGCTGGCCGGGCCGGAACATTACGATGTCGAGGCTGTACGTCGCATGCGCAACCAGCGTTGCAAAGGCACGGCAGCCAAAGTGAACCTGTTGCTGAAATCAGCACCACAGTGCACCGGCCTAAATGCCGATTTGACCGCAGGGCGGATACTGATCGCCCCCAGTGCCACCTATGTGGAACGCGCTTTTAACCCGGCGAAATACGGCGAGTTGCCCAAGGATCCGGTGATCGAACTCGTGATCCCCTCGCTGACGGACGCAAGCATTGTCAAGGATGGCCAGCATGTTCTGTCTGCCGTGGTCAGCTTTGTGCCCTACGGGCTAGAAGGTGGCTGGGATGAGGCTGCACAGCAACGCGATCAGGCGTTGACACTGGCGACCCTGGAAAAATACGCCCCCGGCATCAGCGATCTGGTGATGGAGCAGCAGGTGATGAGTCCCGCCGATATCGAGGCTAAGACCGGCGCTCCTGGCGGTCACTGGCATCACGCCGAAATGGGGATCGACCAGATCCTTACGGTGCGCCCTGCCAATGGCACGGCCCATTACCGCTTTGGCCCCGAGGGCTACTATCTTTGTGGCGCTGGTGCCCATCCAGGCGGTGATGTTACCGGCGTGGCCGGTCGCAACAGGGCCTTTCAACTACTAAAGGACGGGGTGCTGTGATGAGCAAACATGTTCCCATCGGATTGATTGAGACACCCTTCCAGCCCCGGCTGGAAGCAATCAGCACTGCCAAAAGCTGGACCAACTGGGCTGGCTATATCTCGCCCTTGACGCTGGACCCGATTGAGTTTGAATACTTCGCCATCCGCAACCAGTCGACCCTGTTCGACATCTCGCCGATGCATAAGTACCGCGTCACCGGGCCGGATGCGCTGAAGGTGATGAACCGCCTGGTCACCCGCAATCTGGCCAAGCTGCGCGATGGCCGCGTCGGCTATGCCATGTGGTGCGACGAAGAGGGTCTGCTGATCGATGACGGCACCATTTTTCGCTACTCCGAAACCGATTTTCGCCTCTGCTGCCAAGAGACCATGTACACATGGCTACTGGACACAGCCTGGGGTTTTGACGTCGAAATCCGCGACGAAAGCCACGAGATTGCCGGGCTCTCATTGCAGGGGCCGACGTCGTTTTCGCTGCTGAAGGACGCCGGGCTTGGGGCCGTGGCTGATATGAAACCTTTTGACTGGCGCGAGATTGAACCCGATTTGTGGATCTCGCGCACCGGCTTTACTGGCGATCTCGGCTCTGAGCTTTGGGTGCCTTGGGACGAGGCTTTGGATCTGGGACCGGCTTTGGGGCGCCGGTGACCACTGGGGTCTGCGCGCCATCGGTTTTGAGGCTCTGAACATCTGTCGCATCGAGGCAGGCTTCATCGCCGCAGGCGTAGATTTTCAACCGGTGCATACGGCGGTGCGTTTGGGGCGCGGCCGTAGCCCGCTGGAACTGGGCTTTGGCAAGATGGTGGCCTTTGACAAAGGGCACTTTAACGGCCGCCGCGCGCTGCAAAAACAAAAGAAACAGGGGCTGCGCTACCATCTGCGCAAGATCGACATTGGTGGTTTTAAGCCCGCCGATGGCGCCCTTCTCTACCATCGTAAAAAGAAAGAAGTCGGCCATGTCACCTCGGGCGTCTGGTCGCCTACGACAAAGCGCAACATCGCCCTGGCCGAGTTCAAAGCGCCTTACGGCGACACTATCACCGATGATCTCTGGGCCGAAGTCTATGTCAACGAGGAAGGCCAGTGGGACAAACGCCTGGTGAAAGTCGAGTTCGAAGACAAACCCTTCTTGAGCAATCCTCGGTCGCGCAGCACTCCGCCCCTGCCCTTTTAGATTTGGAGCTATCAGTATGACAAAAATGAGCACACGCACCTTCTCCAATGAACCCAACACAGAGACTCTGCTGGAATGGGATCGGACCCATCAAATCCATCCTTGGATGGCCACCGATGATTGGCGCGGTTACGACAACATGCTGGTGGACACTGCCGACGGCATTTACATGTGGGACGGGAATGGCAAGCGCTACATCGACGGCCCCGGCGGCATGTGGTGTACCCAGATCGGCTATGGTCGCCGCGATATGGCCGATGCCATCGCAGCCCAGGTTCTGAAACTGCCCTATACTTCGCCCTTCACCAACACGACCGAGCCTTCGGCTGTGCTGGCCAAAAAGCTGGCGGACTTGGCGCCGGGTGATCTTAACAACGTGTTCTTCACCACTGGTGGCTCCACCGCAGTCGATACCGCGCTGCGCACCATGCAGTATATGAACAACCGCCTGGGTCGCCCCAATAAGAAAAAGATCATCGCGCGGGAAAAAGGCTATCACGGCTCCACCTATCTGGCCCATTCGGTGACCGGTAAGGAACGCGACAAAAGTCATTTTGATTTTGAAACCCGGCTGGTGCATTTCCTGCCCGACGTGAACCCCTATCGCCGCCCCAAAGGCATGAGCATCGAGGAATGGTGCGACGCCAAGGTGCAGGATCTGGAAACCGTCATTTCTGAGGTCGGGGCTGACAACATCGGTGCCTTTATTGCCGAGCCAGTGCTGAGTTCCGGCGGCGTCATCGTGCCGGCCCCCGGCTATCACAAACGCACCCTCGAGATCTGCCGCGCCCATGATATCCTTTATATCTCCGATGAAGTCGTCACCGGTTTTGGACGGCTTGGTCACTGGTTTGCCTCCGAAGAGGTCTTTGGCATCGTGCCCGACATGATCACCTGCGCCAAAGGGCTTACCTCGGGCTATCTGCCGATGGGGGCCTGTATCATCTCGGACAAGGTGATGGAACGGATGAGCGGACTTGGAGAAGATTCGACCTTTGCAAATGGTTACACCTATTCCGGTCATCCCGTCTGTTGTGTTGCCGCACTGAAGAATATCTCTATCTTCGAGGAAGAAGGCCTTCTCGAGCACGTGCGCGCCGTGACACCACATTTCCAATCCCGCCTGCGGGATTGATGAAATACGACATCGTCGGTGACGCCCGTGGTGAGGGCCTGCTGGGTTGCATCGAATGTCAGGCTGAAGATCTGGAGGCAGAACGTCAGATTGGCTCACAAATTGACGCCGCCTGCGAAGAAATGGGGCTGATCGTGCGTCCTTTAATCAACATGGCGGTGTTCTCGCCACCGCTGATCATCACGCTTGAGCAGATCGACGAAATGTTCGACATTCTGGAAATGGCCATTCAAAAGGTGGAGGGCACCTTGGTCAAGAACTAGGCTGACCTCGCCAGAAATCAGGACTTAAAAATTCATGCCCGACGCCATCACAATTCGCTCCCTCACCGCCAAGACCGAGACCGGTTGGCGTCGGCTTTGGACTGCCTATTTCCAGTTCTATTAAGGGTCTGATGCCAATAGAACGCTAAGGTGCTTGGATCATTTTTGCAGCCACCTGTATTCGCCGGTGAGAATGATGTGGGCCCATCCAAGTGGCGAGATGTGCGACCCTCGGCCAATGAACATCATGTATCCGTAATACTCACGCCAGGCGAGCAGGTGTTCACGGTGGGTTTCCTCCCACATCGCATAGTCTACCGGATCATCAGGTTTCAGCCCGAGTTGCGCAGACAAGAAGCGTTGCCCGCAGGTGGTGAGACAACATTATCCGGCGGGGCATGTGGTTCCCTCCAAGATCAGGGGAAATGACTGTCCGTAAAGGGATCGCTCAACGGACGGATTTGGGAACGGATTGAAACCCAGTAAATCAGGCCTCAAATCCGTCTCATATAAATGGTACGGAAAGATTTGCAAAAGAGGGGCCTTATTCGTACAATTTCAACATGAAAACTACCCTCATCGGATATGCCCGCTGCTCAACCGAAAAACAGGATTTGTCGGCACAAAGGCAGGCTCTTTTGGAGCTGGGTGTGAGTGAAAATCTCATTTATACGGACCACGGCCTGACCGGCACCAATCGTGACCGTCCTGGCCTTGATCAGGCCATTGCCGCTGTCCGGGAAGGCGATACATTGGTCGTGCCCAAGCTGGATCGTCTCGCCCGGTCCGTCCCTGATGCCCGCGCGATAGCAGAACAACTTGAATCCAAAGGTGTGAGGCTCGCTTTGGGAGTTTCTGTTTATGATCCAACAGACCCCATGGGAAAGATGTTCTTCAACATCCTGGCCACGTTCGCTGAATTTGAGTCCGACCTTATCCGCATGCGCACCCGCGAAGGCATGGCCATCGCCCGAGCCAAAGGAAAATTGCGAGGGAAACAACCAAAACTATCTGAAAAGCAACAAAGAGAACTTGGCCGCATGCATGCAACCGGCGAGTATTCTGTCAGCGATCTGGCTGAGCTGTTCGCGGTCTCCAGGCCAACAATCTATAGAACATTGCACCGCATAGGAGCTAAAATCAGTCCTAGTCTAGCGAGCCACTTCCCATTGCAGCAAAATATTCGCCCCTTTGGCAGGGGCTGATGACCGGTTCCAGCCCGTGCAGGCCCATGCCAAAGGGGGCAGGTGCAGTAGCTGCGGCTACAGGAACGGCCCAAAGCGGACTTGCGAAAACATGGAGTGCTGCATCGCAGCCAAAAAAAGCCCAACTTGTGGGCTATGAGCCAGCTAATCTGTTCCAAGTTAGATGCTTTTTGGACCAATGTTCTTCGATGGATTGAGTAAAGTCATGCCTTACAAGTTTCGCCCGTCCGATATTCCATGAGTGGCTGTCATTTCTTAAAACAAACCCTTCCAATCTCTCATTGGAGTATTTACTTTGTTTTAGCTCTAAGCACTCAATCAATTTGATCAAACTAGCGTCCTCGATGTCCACTTTTGGGACTGTCTGCAACCCAGCCGAGGAGGCCAGAACGTTTCGCCGAAGCACACTCCAAAAACGCTTCTCTTTTAAGTCATACACATCAAAGAGAAGAAAAAGATCAGGCAACGAAGAGTATTCGATCGAATGTTTGGCAGCGCACCACTCACCAAACAGAATTACTTTTTTCGGCAACACTTCTTGCAGTCTGTCAGAATTCATAGCCAGCCAGGAAGGCAAGCGTGAGAATTGCCCACGGTAAGGTGCAGCTAGGTAGCTTCCACGGTTTTGGACACGGAGTTTACCATTTGGTGCTCTTGAGATGCCTATGTTGGCTCCATCTAACTTCTCCTCGACTATGAGGTCGTTCTTTAAGAAAGCCTGTTGCTCTTCGGCTGACATGACTTTGTCTTGCCGTGAAACCGAGGGGCTGGCCGTCAAATGTATGGTCGAAGGAAACTTAAAAAAATCGGGCATCAAAAAACTGGTACAGTTTGATTGGGGAACTTATTAGAATAGAAGCGGCAGATATCATCTGGGCAAATATATTCGACGTCGATACCCGCCGCCTTCAGGCGAACATTCCAGTTGAGCCACTTGCAATCGGCTGCCTGAATTACCTTGGGGTCACAACCGTCCGCTCCTGCAACTGCAACAAATTTTCGATCTGGTGGGTCAAATTCATCTTGAAGCACTTGGTCCGGAAATTCGACATATGTGTCAGGGCATGGACCCCGAGTGAGCGGAACCTGTCGGCAATGTCTTACGTTGGTCGAATTGTTTAGAAGCCATTTAAGAAAAACACCCCCAACCGCCTTTCCTTTAGAAGGCATAGTTTTGTTTTGATATTCCTTGAGGATTTCATAACCGTCATCGATGATCACAACGGACGATTTCATTACAGAAAAGAGTTGCTGCGAGCAATTGGCTACGCATTCTGGTGAGACACCCTCATGTTGACCACTTGCCGTCAAGATTACGTTTGTGTCGATAACTACTTTAGTCATCATTGAATTCTTTAGATTTACGCGCTGAGGCTGCTTCTACACGCGCAACCAAGTCAGCCATCTCATTACCAAAAAATCCATCAGGCCAATTACTAATTTCCCCAAAATCGTCGATTTTAAGTTCCTCCAGCTCTGCGCCAGACTTAGATCTTTTGCAAAAATAAACAGCAACATCATCTGGCAGAAGTTCACCTTCAGCAATCCTTCGTTGAACTCGTTGCAATAAATGCTCTGAATGGCTTTCAATGATCAATTGTGTGTTTCGCGGCTTTCCATCTTGAACTGACTTAGTCGCAGATATGAGGGCATCTGCGAGTTCAGCCTGCACCTGAGGGTGTAAGTGAATTTCTGGCTGCTCCATCCATACAGTTGAATTAGGTTGGCAATAGAACGCTTGAACCAAAGCTGGTAGAACTTGCGAAACTCCGAAACCAACATCAGTGATTTTTACTTCAGAACTATCTGGGTGAGTTTTTACAAGAACTTCATACTCTTTCCGACCCTCCGATAGTGGCTTGACCGAAAAGCTATGGATAATCCCCATTTCTTTCATCCACCACGCGATGAACTCATCGAAAGGTCTCTTTGTCGACTTCGGTCCCTTATTGATTTTCAAACCGCTTTGAGCGGCGGAAAGGATCGCTGGAATTGTATTCTCTCCCTCCATCCCGACGAAGCTTGGCGCATCCCCTGACCATTGATATACGCGGCTTGGAGACTTCCTCAAAGGCCCTAAGTAGTAGAGTTGCGAGAACATTTCTTCCGTTTCCAGGGCAAAGTCAGTTAAGAACTCGGCGTTCTGAAACCTTGCACGACTTTGGTCAGAGATTCTATAAAATTTGTCGGGGGCCTCTAAAGGCCATTGACGACCTGTTGTTTTGACCAGTTTATAGGTGTCGCCTGTTTCCCAGTAGTGCTTTCCGTTTTCCCTGAAGTAGCGGACCTTTAGGTTTTCGGCGCCGCCAGAAAGTTTGTAACGCAAGCTTTCAACTTGATTTTGCCCGGTTGCGGCCTGTGATCCAAGCTCAACCGATTTCTTTAGTTTGTTCCCGCCGATCTTTTTCTTCTCAAGGGAGTTCCTCACTTCCAAGGTTGCAGGCAAACTCCAACCGATTGAGAACCTTATTTTGCTCTCAACGTCATGATTGTAGACACAATCCTCAAACGTACCTAAATCGATAGAGGTATTGTCATCCCCGAGATGGAAAGCGCGTTTCCTGTCTGACGATTCAACCGTTTGCTTTAGAGCCAAAAGTAGGTGCCCTAAACTGCTTTTCCCAGCACTGTTTCCACCAAAGAAGATCGTCAGCGGAGCCAAGCGAACTGGTCCGGTGTCACGCCACTCCTTAAAGTTCTCTACTCTCATGGTTCTAAGCATGTTGACACCTTAGCTTTTGCATCTCCAATTGCGATTTCTTTGGAGATATTTTCATAACACTAGTTCCTCGGCGAACATGTTTGCCACCAATTTAAGTTTGAGGGACGGTAGCCGCATGACCAACCTTTCGCAAGCGCAGCGAACTTCCGCTTTCCGCCCTTCGTGCCGAAATGTGCATGGTGC
>NZ_MWVJ01000033.1 GCF_002087335.1 Pseudophaeobacter leonis | reverse complement strand
CATTGTCGCTCCCTTTAATGGGATCGTGGTCGGACGTGCTGTTTTGCCGATCGTCAATGAAGGGGATGCAGTCCTGCACCTTGCGCGGGTGAAGTCCATGTCTGTTGCGGAAGGTGCCGTTGAAGACCTCAACGATCAGCTTTCTGACGACCCGCTCTTTGATGAAGACGAGATAATTTAGCCGCAAAGCTGCTCCGCCAGCGGTGCCACACCCGAGAAAGCCAATCAGATGCCTCAGTCCTATCATGTCGAAATACTATCGTTTGAGACCATAAAAGAAGTGCAGGGCGACTGGAAGACAGCCGACTACACCGCCCTTCTGGATGAGCTGGAATTTGGCGACAGTGCAGGCCTTGGCGAGGCGGAACTGCGTGAGATGTGTCTGATGGCCTTGCAGGATATGGACCCCGAGGACGCCGCCTATATCGTACTCAAGCACGTTGTCGGTGATAAATTGCGCGAAGGGCAACTGCGCAATGTTGCAAACGAAATGCCCGAAGAAAAGCTGTGGGAGGAGTATGTGGTGCCGGCCTTTCACGGGCAGATGTTCCGTGTTGCCAGCCTGCTGTATGCGGCATTGCCTGCTATATTCCCCAAGCCGGACGCGGTGAACGTCGTGCTGCGCATCAAAGGCGTCGCAGCGAGAGACCAGGGCCTGTTTGTGCCATCGCCAGACGCATCTCTTTTGGTGCGCCTGCTGGCGGGGGGCATGAGCGACCACGCTGTGCTGAACCGCCTTTATGAGGATCAAATCCAGGGAGAGGCATTTCCCAACGCAACTGACATGATTTGGTCGGCGCGTGCTGCACCTGCGGCAGGCGACGCAGTCGAGCTCTCGGTTCTAAGCTCCGGCTATTGGCTTGATGAGCTGGAACGATCAGACGCATTCGACGTTCAGGCTTTTCCGGATGCCCCCGGTCACAAATAGACGGAGTTGGCAAAAGCCGTCGGTATATCTGCCAGCGCTGCGTGGATACCTGCATGCCTGGGAAACAGGATGAGAGACGAAGGCAGGCGTCAGAAAATGGATCGGGCTATACAATCGCACACGCCCGTATTCTCCGCTTGGCGGGCGACCACCTGCCGTGGTCTAGTGGCACAGCGCAGAAATACCCCCCCGATCAGCAGGCGCACAGAAGAGCTCAAATCTCGCCAGATCCTGTCAAAAGTGAGCAGGAGCCTATATAAGCTCACCGACGCGCCGGCGTTGCCAGTTCCACAGGTACCAGTGCCACAGGGTCCCGCTGGGGAAATGTCGATCCTCTAACTGAAAAGGCCAAGATACCTGCTATGCCGCTTTTTTCGACATCTACAGGTCCTGTGACCGTATCAAGCTGGGGTTACCAGTTGCAGGGGCGCGGCGGACTGGATGCAGCCGCGCTGTCCGAAGCCAGTCATGACCTGATTGTCATGGATTTTTCCGGCGACGGCACTGGGCGGCACGGATTTAGCCCTGATGAGATCGCTGAGATTAAGGATGGCCCCGGAGGGCGTTCGGTCGCGGCGGCCTACCTGTCGATAGGGGAGGCTTCGGAATTCAGAGACCATTGGAATGCGGCGTGGACGACCACAGGGCAAGCCAGCGGCGATCTGACGGCTGGGGCGCCCGATTGGCTGGGGCCGACCAACCCTGATTGGCCAGAAAGCCGCAAGGTGCGGTTTTGGGACGATGCATGGCAGGACAATCTCTTTAATGAGGAGGGGACAGGCTGGCTGGACCAGATTGTCAGCCAGGGCTTTGACGCCGCCTATTTGGACATTGTGGACGCCTATTATTATTGGGCGGTCGAGGCCCCCAACCGGGTGCGCCAACCCGGAGATCCAGCGCGCAACGACGAAAGGGATGCGGCAGAGCGGATGATCGACTTTATCGTCGAGATGAGCCAACACGCGCGCCAAACCAATCCCGACTTCTTTATGATCCTGCAGAATGGTGCTTTTATCATAGACGCCCTGGCCGACTCTGATCCTGTTCGCCAGGCCGCCCTGCTGGATGCCATCGGGGCCATTGCCGTTGAGGATACCTATTTCGTCGGCAGTCGGGATGAAAATAACCAACTGAACCCGGATGACGATAGAATATCGGTGCTGCAGGACGACTTTCTCGAAAATGGCATTCCGGTGTTTGCCGTGGACTACCTCTCCCGTTCCGGGGGCGTGGACCGTTTCCAGGAACTCGCGATCTCGGACGGTTTTATCCCCTTTGCAGCCAATGACCGGGACCTGAACGACATGAGCCCGGATCTCGCGGACAACAGGGCTTCGATGCAATCGGATTACCTGACCGGGCAGGCCGGGCGCGATATCATCCGGGCCAGGGCGGGCAATGACGTGGCCGAAGGGTTGGGCGGCAATGATCGCATCCTGGGGGGCGCTGGGCAGGACCGGATTTTGGGAGGCGTTGGCCACGATCACCTGTCTGGTAATCGGGGCAGCGACAGCCTGTACGGCGGCCAGGGCAACGACAGGCTTGCTGGCGGCTCGGGCCGTGATCAATTGACTGGTGGTGCCGGTTCGGACCGCTTTGTCTTTAGCAACGGCTCCGGGCGCGACCGGATCATGGATTTTCAGGATGATCTCGACAGTCTGGAGCTCAATGAAGCTTTGTGGGGCGGCGGCAAAAATGCAGCACAGGTTCTGCGGGATTACGGCACGGAACACGGACAGCGGTTTGTGCTCGACTTTGGCGATGGTGACGTATTGACGCTCCGCAATATCACCGCCGAAGCTCCGCTGGATGATGTGGTCCTGTTCTGAAGTCTCAGGACCCAAGCTGGCGAAGGCGGCCTGCGGTCGCTAGCAGCCCTGCTCCCAAACTTTCCGGATCCCGGGCGAGGGGAGGCTTGGCTTGCGTCACTCTGCAAGCAAAGCGGCCTGCACCGCGGCATCCCAGCCGAGATAATAGGTGTCGCCGTCACGGATCACCGGACGCACCATCAGCTTGGGCTTGGCAGCGAGCTGGTCTTCCGCTTCCGAATGCTTCAGCCAGTCGCTGAGCCCGCGCCAGTCATTTGACTTGCGGTCAACCAGACGATCGCCAAATTCAGCGATCAATTCAGAAAGCTCTGCCTCGCTCAGAGGCTCTGCCCGGACATCGCGAAAACTGATATCCTTGCCCGCGGCCTCTAGCGCCTTGAGGGCTTTCTTGCTTGTGGCACATGTATTCAGTCCATAGATCATCATGGCGCGGTCTCCTTTGGCGCGGGTGGTGCAACTTCACGCACTAGACCCTGAAGTGCAAGAGGGCTGTACAGTTCAAGAAACGGGTTCTCATCAAGGCTGTCTTTCCTTCAAATTCCCGGCCCAAAGCGACCGGGAATTCAGTTTTCAGGTTTTGGGCTTTGTTGGTCAACTGACCAGGCCCGCACCGCTCCCTGACTTTATATGCAGATCGCGCTGTGGGAACGGAATCTCGATGCCATATTTGGCCAATGCGGTTTCAAGTTCCCAGTTGTAGGCCGCCAGGATGCTTCTTGGGCGTTTCACGGCGTCTGGCTGCAACCATAAGACCAATTCGAAATCCAGGCTGCTTTCCCCAAATCCGACCAACCAGACTTCTGCTGGCTTTGCGTGCCGGCCTTTCAATTCATGGGGCAGGAGGGATGCGGCTTCTAGCGCCGCCTTTTTCACCAATTCCTTATCGGTCCCGTAGGCCACACCGAACGGGATCCGGGTGCGTATATGCTTTTCCCGAAGGGTCCAGTTTGTGACAGTCCCGTTGATGAATTCTGAGTTCGGGACCAAAACATCAACGCGGTCATTCGTGCTGATCAGGGTGGCCCGTGTGTTGATTTCCTTGACTTCGCCGGTCACGCCGGATTGCAGTTCGACAAAGTCGCCAACGGAAACACTGCCTTCGATCAGCATGATGGCACCTGACATCAGATTGCTGAAAATGGCCTGCAAACCAAAGCCGATACCAACACCGACGGCACCAGAGAATACGGCCAAAGCCGTCAGATCGATGCCGATGGCGTTCAGGGCAATAACCGCAGCAAAGAACATGGTGCCCAGTCGAATGACCTGCGACAGCAATGTGCGCATCGAAGGGGTCATGTTTTTGGACTGGCCCAGGCGTGCCTGCACAAATTTGGAAACCTGAGAGGCAAGCCAAACCAGAAGAATAAGCAGTACCGCGCCCTTGATCACATCAAATACGGTGACCCGGCCAGTCCCAATCCCGATTCCAATGCCGTCCAGAACGGCAATGGTGGGGTTCAAAAGACGCAGGATATACAGGGCGACAACGATGGTGGCGATGACCGCGGCCGTCTTTGACCACAGCGGATCTTTTACCGCAGTTGAAATCAGATTGATGACAATCCAGGCTTGCGCCATGCTTGCCCCGATCCGCAGAAAATCGTTTTCCAGACCACTTTGACGCATGATTGGGATCGCGATCCAAAGGATTACCACCCAGAAGAAAGGCATCAGGACACGTTTGACCGACCGTTCCAAATTGGCGAGAAACGGTTTGTCGCCTTCGGCCTGTGGCCATGACCGATCAACAACGCCAGCAAATGTACGATGAAGCAACCAGGCCAAAAGCAAAGCCCCCAGCATGATACCAAGCTGGTAGACACCTTCGAGTGAGGAAACCTGATGGCCCAGTCGATCAAGGGTTTCCGTGGCAAACGCGACGATTGGGGCGACGCTTTCGGTAATTTCCCCTGTCATGCTTTCAATAGTTTCAGTTGCCTCTGTCACAGGCACCTCGGTAACGGGCACCTCGGTAACGGGCGCATCTGTCACGGGCGCATCTGTCGCCGTCTTGCCCAATGCCTGCTGACTATTCGCTGTGTGCGCACTCATCGTATCCTCCCTGCTGTTGCCAGTGTTGTTGGGTCATAACCACTTAAGCTTTTTGAAAACCGCGATTTCAATACGCCGGAACCCAGGAGCAGCGCGCAGAAAACCCAAAAAGCACTGCTGCTCTCGACACCCGGCATCCCGCCGATGTTGATGCCGAGAAGGCCGGTCAGGAATGCCAAAGGCAGGAATATCGCTGAGATCACCGCCAGTGCATACAGCGTGCGGTTGGTCGACTCTGCCAACTGGCTGGCAACGTCATCTTTGTAAACCAGTGCCTGATCGCGCGCAGAATCCAGCTCTTCGACGTAATAGGCCAGTGTTTCCGCCACTTCGCGCATTTTGGCATGCCAGTTATTGTCGGCCCACTGGGGCGGGTCAACGATCAGCTCTCCCATGGCGATGCGTTGCGGGGCGATATAGCGGCGCAGTGAGATCGCGTTGTTGCGCACATCCATCAGATCGACCCGCGTCTTATCCGGCGCCGACAGGTCGAATTCGTCCTGAACCTGATCGACGCGGTCTTTGATGCCTTCGATGGTCTGGGACATGCGTTGGCAAAGCGTGAAGGAAAGATCCTGAAACAGGGCAGAAATTGTTGCAGGGCCGTCGCCGCCTTCGGCGAGTTTGGCAAGTACGTTGCGCACGGTCTGAAGTCGCGTCTTGCGCAGGGTAATCAGCCGCTCTCCTTCGGACCAGAGCCGCAGATCAACCATGTCGGACCGTTTGGCGTCGGGGTTCAGGTTTACCCCGCGAAATATCGCAACGGTACCGCGCTTGCCTTTGAAAACGCGGGGGCGCGATTCCTCGGACAAAAGCGCGTTGACAGTTTCCGATGTCAGGCCGCTTTCGTCGCGCAGCCAGGTCTCAACATTTGGGTCGGTTCGGTCCAGATGAATCCAGACCGGCTTGTCACCGGTCTTCCAGGCTTTGACCTCCTCCCAGCCGATCGCCGTGCCTGATCCGTCCCCGTTCAGGCGCTGAGCAAATAGCAGTCCGTTTTCACCTTCTTGCGTCATGCACTTTCTCCGGTTTTGTTTGCCTCCAGGTCCGCGATGTGGCCAGAAATGCTCTGGGCCTCGATAAAGATACGCTTCACATCGGGATGCTTTGCCTTGATTTGCTTTTCGAAATTGGAGATCGCAGCCTCGACAGCTTCGGCACTTATGCCGTCTACAAAGTCGATACTGGCGTTCACCAGAATGTCTTGCGGGCTGAGATGCATGGTCAAAAGCTCATTCACCGCCTTGATGTCTTTATCCTCTTCGATACAGGCCCGGATGCTTTTGACGGTTTCCGGATCAGCGCCTTCGCCGATCAGCAGACCTTTGCTTTCGATGGCCAGCGCAATGGCGACAACGGCCAGAACAATACCGATGCCGATAGAGGCCCAGGCGTCCAGAAAATGCCAGCCGAACACATGCGAGCCCGCAACCCCGACAAAGGCAATTATGAGACCCAGCATAGCGGCGCTGTCTTCAAACAGGACTGTGAAGACGGTCGGGTCTTTGGAATGACGGATCGCCTTAATCAAAGGCTGATCGCCACGCATCTTATTGAATTCCTTGTAGGCCACACTGAGGGCCCAGCCTTCAAACACCATGCCAAAAATCAAAACGCCATAGTTCCATGCGGGCGCGGTCAGTGGCTCCGGGTGGCCGAGGTGTTTGAAACCCTCGTATAAAGAGATACCCGAACCAATCGCAAAGATCAGAATGGCGACAACAAAGGTCCAGAAATACAGCTCCATGCCATAGCCAAACGGGTGTTTTTCGTCGGGGCCTTTGTTGGACACCCGGATCCCCCACAGCAAAAGCAGCTGGTTGCCGGAATCCACAACCGAGTGGATGCCTTCGGACAACATGGCAGAAGAGCCAGTTACAGACGCGGCAAAAAATTTGCTGACCGCGATCATTGAGTTGCCAACAAGGGCGGCATAGATCACTTTTTTCGATTGATTGGCGGACATTTGGAGCCTCAGATCTTTGGTTAATTCGATGGGTATGATGACCTCTGGATGCGGCGCATTCAGGTCTTTTGCGAACGAGAGATTGGGCGCTGTACGATCTGCATATGCTTCAACACCCTAAGACATACCGCGTCTGGACTGATCTTATTCCAGGGGAATGCCATAAGCGAAATTCAAGATAATCAACCCAGGGGTGACCATGCTTTTTGTCTAAGTGGCATTTCTGCAGAACGCTGGGCGCATTTGTTCTCTGATTTGCAGTGGCACGACACAATCGGCGCTCACCGGGCCTTCACCACTGACCTGCGGGCGAACACTATCGGCGGCGCTTGTGCTTAGTCGCGAATTTCTTCACCTTTATCCTTCTGAGCGTCAGAAATGCGCCACCGGAAAACCATTCAAGGTGCCGTCAGGCCGCGTCCTTGAACCATTCCAAGGCTGGCGCACAGCTTTAGAGCGGACCAATACCCGTGATGAATAACTTCCTTCAGTTTTGTCCCCTGCGCCACGGGCAGCAGGAACAGAATTCGGTCAATCACGTCGTTCGGCGCGTGGCCAATGTGAGCAATCCCAAGGTCATCTTCCAGCGCTTCAAGATTAATCAATGAAATTGTTCCGCGCATCCAGGGCAGGGTAGGGAGCGCAGCCAATCGGCCATAAAGGCCTTCGATCACGTCTTTCTGGCCTGCAACGACAAGGTTGGGGCCACTATGGGCCCCGCTCAGGCGATAGCCAAAAACCTCGCCAGCATGGTCATCCGTCAAAACATCGACGTGGCGAGCGGCTTTTGTTGGTTTCGTGTCGAGAACATAAACATTCATCGCGTCCACAGCCCCTTTTGGTTGCAGTGGCTGAACAAAGCTCAGCCGCATAGTCAGGTGCTAGGATAGGGTGAAATATAACCTAAGGAAAATTAAAAATAAACATGGTTGCCGTGATTTATAGTTATGTATCGGTGCGTCGCCCCAGCACATCCACCGCGTGTTCTTCGCTGATCTCGGCGAGTTTTTCCAGCACATTGCCCTGGGCGTCGTCGATCTTTTCTGCGACCTCGCGAAGGGTGCGGCTTGCAAGGTCACGAACGACAGGGTCAAGATCTTCTCTCCACACAGCCCAGGCGGATAGGGAAACCTTGGTGCATCTGCAACCAGATGCAATTGGCCACTTTCAAGATATCTAAGCGCCGATCTTGCCGGTACGTAGGCTGCTTTTCCTCTGTTCACAATATAGTCGACGGCCATAGCCCCCAATGACATGGTCAGGCCGGAATTGGTCAGATTTGGCAGGTGAATGGCGTGGGCCTGCACAAATTCCGGCCCCCAATCGACAAAAACATAGCGGCCATTCAGATCCAGCGTCGGTGAGCGCCACGAGGCGACCAGCACGAGTTCTTCCTCTAAAATACATTGTGCATTTAGTCCCGGCCGCAGCTGCGGTGTATACATGAGTGCGGCCTGAACGACGCCCTCGATCAGAAATCGTGTCAGGCGGTCTGGCATACCCAGTTCGGCCCTGATGCTAAGATCGGGCATTGCCGATTGCATGGCATCAATCCAACGAAACCCCAGCCGCGGCCACAAGGAATATTGCGCCCCGATTGTGAAGCTTTTGGTGAACCCTTCTGGTATCGCGATTTGTTGCCGGGCCTCTTCCCAGACTTTGATCAGGGACAAGGCGTAATGTTCAAATTCGACCCCCGCAGGCGTCAACTCTGCGCCTGCTTTTGAGCGTATAAAAAGCGGTCGTCCAAGGCTGTTCTCTAACCGCTGCACCCGCAGGCTGACAGCTGACTGGGTGACAAACAATCGCTCGGACGCGGATACGAAAGAGCCAGTTGCGGCGACTTCGAGAAAGGTTTTTATCAGCGTGATATCCATAGGAATTACATGAGGGATAGTCACTTTTATTGCAAGTATACCTCCATTTTGCTCACGCTCGGTTTTGCACCCGAGCTACAGGAATTAGTGCACGCTAGAGATAGCACTGGCGTGGCGATGGCCTCGTGTCGCATAATGCGGCGGTATGATCGGCAGAAAAGGACGTATACGGTTTGGCTTGCACGATTGCCGAAACAGGGCTTGTTGCCTGCCCACGCTGTGATCTGTTGCACAGAGAGCCAGACCGGGCCGAGAACTGCACCGTCAGCTGCAGCCGCTGTGGCGTCGTTCTGGCGACCCCGCGCGCAGGCGCCTTTACGCGCGTGTTCGTTTTGGCGCTCACAGCCATGATCCTGATGGTGGCCGCAGTCTACTTTCCGTTTCTGGAACTCCAGGTCGCAGGGCTGAACAACCGTACATCGGTTCTTGACGCGATCCTGGCCTTTTCCAGCGGCCTGTTGCTGCCTTTGTCTGTTGCACTGGCCGCTTTTATCGTACTGATCCCTTCGCTCCGGTTTGCGGCTGTTGCCTATACGTTATGGCCACTGGTATTTGACCGCCCACCGTTCCAGTACGCGCGTCCTGCCTTCCGCCTTGCAGAAAGACTGCGGCCCTGGGCGATGGCCGAGATATTCGTTTTGGGGGTCTCCGTGGCCCTGGTAAAAGTCGCGGGGATGGCAAGCGTCGGTTTGGGACCGGCCTTCTGGGCCTTTTGTGCCCTTGTCGTTGTGGCGGCTCTTCACGACAACTTTATGTGTAGAAGGACGATTTTGAAATCTCTGGAACAGAACGCTCAGTAGGAACGGCCCGCGAGGCTGGGCTTGTCGCCTGCGACCGCTGTGGGGTGGTGTACCCTCCGCTTGCCGGTACCTGCACAAGATGCGGTAGCGCGCTGCATTCGCGCGCGCCGCTGTCGCTGCAGCGCACCATCGCCTGGCTGCTGGCTGGCCTCATCGCCTATGTTCCGGCAAGTATTTACCCCATGCTTTTGACCTCGACACTGTTTGAGCGTCAGGAAAGCACGATCCTGGGAGGCGTCGTTGACTTGCTGCACCACGGCTCATTCGGGGATGCCGTGATCGTTTTTGTGGCCAGTGTGGTCATCCCAATCGGGAAGTTCCTGGCCATACTCTACCTTGTGCGCGCCGTGGGGCAGCACCGCGCCCTGAGCGCCCATCAACGCCAGCTGATGCTGGAGATTGTCGAGTTCATTGGCCGGTGGTCGATGATTGACGTTTTTGTTGTCGCAATCCTTTCGGCTCTGGTGCAGCTGGACAGCGTTGCCACAATCAATCCCGGAATCGCAGCCGTTTCTTTTGCGCTTTCGGTTGTGTTTACCATGCTGGCAGCCCAGAGTCTGGATTCCAGACTCATCTGGGATGGAAGCGAGACTGGGACATGAGACTGGAAACGAGACTGGGACATGACTAATCGCATTGAGGCTGCAGAGCCGGACATCCGCCCCATGCGCCAGGGGCTGATGTCGCGCATCTCCCTTGTCTGGCTGGTGCCGGTCCTTGCTCTTGTGGCTTCGCTGGCCCTGGCCTGGCAAAATTATTCCGACCGGGGCGTTCTGATCGAGATCGGCTTTAAAAACGCCACCGGTGTTGAAGTCGGCAAGACGCAACTCAGATACCGCGACGTATCTGTTGGAACCGTTGAACGCGTCACCTTCTCAGAGGATCTGTCGCAGGTCATCGTGCAGGTACGGGTGGAAAAAGACATCGCAGCGTTCATTGATGCAGACGCGCTCTTCTGGGTCGAACGGCCGCAGGTCTCGGTACGGGGCGTTAGCGGATTGGGCACGGTCTTGTCGGGGGTCTATGTCAACGGCTTCTGGGACGCCACGATTGGTGAGCCGGAACACCGCTTCACCGGTCTTGGTGCGGCACCGCTCGTGCGGCCCGGCAGCCGCGGCATCTCTATTGTTCTGCGTGCGCGTAACGGAAACCAGCTCTCTGCCGGGGCGCCTATTTTGTACAAAGGTATTCGCGTTGGTGTCATGGAGGCCCCCTCGCTTACGGCCTCCGGATCTGACGTGGTCTCCAATGGTTTCATTGAGGCGCCATATGATGCGCTGGTCACATCAGCCACGCGGTTCTGGGATACCTCGGGTTTCGAGGTTTCGTTTGGTGCCGGCGGCGTCAAGCTTGACGTGGAAAGTCTCGCCTCGCTGCTCGAGGGCGGCGTGACATTCGAAACCCTGGTGTCGGGCGGCGGACCTGTCGAGACAGGCGTGACCTTTCCGATCTATGAAAGCGAAGCTGCGGCACGCAAAAGCCTGTTTCACGATGAGAATGCTGAGCTTTTGACGGTTGCAACCGAGTTCGGCGAATCCGTCGGCGGGCTTGTTGTCGGATCCGAGGTGCGGTTCCGCGGGATCAAGGTTGGCGAAGTCTCCGAGCTGACAATGCGGGTGGTCAAAAGCGGCGCAAAGAGAGCTGTGTTGCTGCGTGCTGCCCTGCAGCTCAGACCGGGAAACCTGGGCCTGGGGCAGGACGCCACCACAAACGAAGCCCTGGTGCTGTTGCAGGACTATGTCGTGCAGGGCCTGCGGGCGCGGCTGACCTCTGCCAATATCCTGACCGGCGAGCTGATCGTCGAACTTGTCGAGTTGCCAAAGGCAAAGGCGGCTGTGCTTGATCTGAGCGCAAAGCCCTATCCGCTCGTGCCATCGGTGGATGCCAATTTGTCGGATTTAACCGCCACCGCCGAAGGCGTGTTCAAGCGGATCAATGCCCTGAAGGTGGAAGAGCTGATTGCATCGGCCATTGGTGTTCTGGACAGTGTAAACGGGCTTGTGGCTTCTGACGGGGTCAAGGCGGTCTTACCAGAACTGACCGCTCCACTGGCCGAGGCGCGCGTTATCCTTGCCGAGCTGCGCGGGGCCGGCGCCGGCGCCAGGGTCAATGCCACGCGGAGCGCGGCCGAAGGGGCCGCCAGCGGGTCGAGACAGCCGCCACAAAACTGCCGGCCCTGGCAGAGCAGCTTGAAAAACTTGCGGTCCGGACCGAGGCCGTGCTGGCAAGCTATGGTGAAAAATCACGGCTGGTCTCGACCGGTCTCGACGCCCTGCGCGACATTAGCGAGGCCGCCGAAGCCCTGAAATCTCTTGCGCGCACAATTCAGCGCAATCCGAATTCCCTTTTGTTAGGACGTTGACATGACGCTTCGCCTTCTCGTCGCGGCCGCAGCCGCTGTTGCTCTGGCAGGATGCGATGACAACACGCGCAGATACGCGCTGGACGCCACCCCCACCGAGTCGGCGGTAAAGGTCCGCGCCAGGGTCGCCTCGGTGCTGGTGCGCGCGGTGTCACTGCCGACCTATGCGGCGGCCGAAGAGATCGCGTTTCAGGACGCAAGCGGCGTCATTAAGCTGAACAAATCGGACCTTTGGGCTGACGAGCCAGAGCGTGCCACGACACTGCTGACCTCTCGCCATCTCAACCAGATGACCTCGGCGACGGTGGCGCCGCAACCCTGGCCTCTTGAAGAGACGCCTCAGGCGACCGTGGACATCCGGGTGGAGCAGCTTGTCGCCACGAACCGCAATACATTGCGTCTGTCCGGTCAGTATTTCATCGGTGGCCAGGAGATAGAATCCTACGACACTGACGAAGCCCGCCCCAAGGTGGCGCGCCGCACGATCCGCTCGCGCTCTGAGCTCTTTGATATTGAAGTGCCATTGCTGAGCGCCGGGCCAAGTGCGGGCCAAGTGCAGGGCTGAGCGCCGAGCCGGGCGCGCTGGCAGCGGCGCAATCAGAGGCTCTGCGGCTGCTTGCCGAAAGAATTGCCCGCGATCTGGCGCGCTAACGCTCCGCTCGGATTTGTGCGAACTTAGCCGGTATGTACGCACAGCGCATGTCCTTCGTTGGTCGCGCTGTCGGCCCTACCGCGATTACCGCAAAGGGCTGTCATTTCATGCCTTCTTGCCAAGAGCAGTCGCCACCGCAGTCAACAGCTCGGCATTTGGCACGGGCTTCATCAGGCGGACATCGTTGGGCTTGAGGCCGTTGCCATGCACCGTCGCCTCGGCGGCATAGCCGGACATGAAAATGAACGGCACGTCGGGATGGCTCTCTCGGATCACCTTTGCTAGATTGGTGCCTTGAAGCGTTCCGGGCATCACGATGTCGGTCAAAATGAGGTCGAATTTGGGATCGGACCGGAAGATTTTAAGTGCGGCATCGCCAGTAGCGGCCTGCGTGACGTCGTAGCCGCAACTTTCCAACACGGTCAGCAGCAGCTCACGGACGGCCTCGTCATCCTCAACCAGCAGGATACGCCCCTGGCCCCTAGCGTGCGAAGGCTGCTTTGGCGTTTCTTCTGGCAGGTCGGACAACGCGGTATCGGTAGTCGGAAAATACAGTTTCAGCGTCGTACCAATGCCCGTCTCGGTATAGACCTGAACGGTTCCCAGCGACTGCTGCACAAAGCCCAGCACCATCGACAGGCCCACGCCCGACCCCACACCGGGGGCCTTCGTCGTATAGAAGGGATCGAACATGCGCTCCAGTGTCTCGGGACCAATCCCGGTGCCGGTGTCGCTGACGGCCAGCATCACGTAGCGCCCTGGCTTAATCTCTTCGCCCCGGGCATCAAGGTAGGCGTGGTCGAGACGGATATTGGCCGTTTCGATGGTCAGCTTGCCTTTGCCGTCCATTGCATCGCGCGCATTCAGGATCAGGTTGAGAAGGGCGCTTTCCAGCGACGTCTTGTCCAGTTTCACTGGCCAGAGGCCTCCAAGCAGAGAGGTCTCCACCATGATCGATTCCGGCAGGGTACGGCCCATCCATTTTCTGGCCTCGCCCACAATGGCGTTCAAGTCCAGCACCTCGGGATGCAGGCCGGCCTCGCGTGCGAAGGCAAGCAGGCTGCGGGTCAGACCGGCTCCCCGGGTACTGGCAGCGATAGCGGCGCTGATCATTGCCTGCAGCTTCTCCTCTTCGTCCTCATCAAGCCTTTCGCGCAGCAATTCGAGGTTTCCCAGAACCACCGCCAAAATGTTGTTGAAGTCATGCGCCACGCCGCCGGTCAACTGTCCAATGGCTTCGCGCCTTTGCGACGCCGCCAGGCTGGACTGAAGATCAGCCCGTTGCTTTTGTTCGGCCAGACGACTGGAAAGGTCGGAGATATTGGCCCGCACCAGCTTCCGGTCATATGGCGGGATCCGCGACAGAGAAATCTCGCAGAGCACTTCTTCTCTGGCGGCGTTCAGGATCACATGATCAAACACCGGGTGACCACCGTCGAGGGCTTCCTGAAACTTTTCCCCTTCTATTTCAGAGCTGAGCTCTCCTGAGGGCTGTCGCTCAGGGCTTCTGGTGCCCAACTTAGGTGCGTTTCCAAGATCATCCCGTGATATGCCAAAGAGTTCTTCAGCCCGCGTGTTCGTGGCTGCGACCCGCTCGGTGTCCAGATCAAAGATCAAAATAGCGTGTGGGGAAAAGTCCACCATGGCCTCGAGCTGGCGATTTTTCTGTTCGGCTTCCACATCTGTCTCGATCCAGAACGACCTCAGATGGAAGATGAGCGTGAGAACGATCAGGCTACAGACGACCATAGCCCAAACCGCGACGAGCCAGCTGCGCAGATCGCGGTTCCACTCTGGAATCGAAATCTCGGGGGAAGGCACCTGGCCGGAGATAAACAGATAGCCGAAAACGGCGAGGCCTGCGACCATGCCGGCGAATACAAAAAGCGAGGTTCTGCGGCTGTAAATAAAGCCGCAGATTGCCAGAATGGAGGGCAAGGCTCCGACCCCAGTGGAAAGCAGCCCCAGATTAAAGATCCCTATCGAGATGTTGATCAGATATCCGATGATCAGGAGAAAGCCACGTAGGCTCAGATATTTGTCCGCGCGCAAGAGGACCGAAGGCAGCACGCAAAGTCCAAAAAACAAGACGGCGACGCTAAGGTATGCGAGACCCACTTGGTACACACGCAGAATGGAAAGGATGACGCCTATCATCGAGATGATCGCGAGGATGTCCAATACGTGGTTTTGGGTTTTTCGCATGCCCGCGTTGTATGTGGAGATGTTTTGATAGAAACCTTTGGTTGCCATGGTTTGCCTAGCGCCAGATTTGAAAAAATAACCGGTTTAAATCTACCCTGGAGTGTTTTGGCACACGCCCAGTGTGAAAACGCTGCACCTAAGGCTTAACAAATGCAAGGTTTGTCACAAAATCGCTTCGCTTTCGACCAGACCGCTGCCTTCTGGGGAATGAAATAAAACGATCCTCAGGCTGGTGCTTCCGAGTTCTTCGAAGTCGGCAGCAGGCCAGTCGCAGCAGGCCCGTTGACAGCAGGCAGTTGGCCCGCAGCGCCTGAGGCCGTCGTGCCGGCGAACCATGCCGCGTCACTGAAAGCACTGGGGCCTGACAGCAGTTTAAGCCGCCTTTCGCTCTCAAAAAACTGATGAGGGAAAAATTGAGTAATGGCTTGCTTTGGAGCAATTTACGTGGGCAGATTTTGTCTGGGTAATTTCAAATATGTTTAATGTATTTTGGCGAATTGGGGGCAACCATTATGTTGATGTCTGATGCAGAAATCGAAGACCTGAAGGGGCTGATGACCAAGGCGCGAAAGAGGCCGGTAAATTTTGCAATTTGTATGGGGAAGGCTCCTGACGGGACGGTTGTCCTGGGGCATTTGCGAAAAGACCCGGAAGTGCTCGCGCGGCAGGCCAAAAAAGCCGGTGAAACCCCCAAGGTTGCCTTTGGCGCGATGGAAGTCAGTGGGAAAAAGCTGCTTCTGACCTGCCCGGAAGCCCCCCCGGGCGGAATTGCCAAGCGGACCAAGGCCTTTCTGATGCTGATCAAGATGCCAATGAAAGTCATTTTCCTGGACGCAAACGGTGCCGTTATCCAAGATGACGGAGAGGACGAAACCAGCGACGATGCCGAAGGCGCGACGCAGGCCCCGCTGGCCGAAGACACGCCGGGCCATAAAGCTGCCCCCGATCAAGCTGCGGCTTGGGCAAGGGTCGAGAGCATGACGACGGCGATGGTGCAGAAAATGGCTGACCAGGGCGCTGCAAAGGCCGGGCAGGTGCAAGCCGCCTGGAAGGCGGCACAGGCCGCTGCCGCAGCAGGAGATTTTGCCACCGCAACTGCGGTTGTTGCCAAGCTTAAACCCATTCTGACAGCCTTTTCTGGACAGGCCTCTGATGCTGCGCAGGCGCCGGATGCTCTGGCGGCGCAATGGGCCAAGGCACAGGCCGCCATAGGGCCGCGATATGAAATGGCAATGGCGTTACAACCCGAAAACGCGGGTAAATTGCGCGCCGCCTGGGCAATGGCAGTGCAAAAGGCCGATGGCGCAGATTTTCAGGCCGCCTTAACGATAATAGCCCGCCTAGAACCCGCCGTGGAAGCCGTGATAGCCGCCGGCCCCGCGCAGTCCGTGGTTGCTGCCGGTACGGTGGCATTCCAGAAATCCCGGGTTCTGTGGGTCACAGCGCGCAGTAAAATGATGGCAGAGGTTCATAAACTGGCAGAGGCCATCAACGCTGCCGCCGAAGGCGATGAACTGGCCGATGAGATCCGCGCCGCTGCGGCTGATATCGTGGCAGAGGTCGAACAGATCGACACCAGACTGCAAGAGGCGCTGGATAGTCTGACCAATGCCGAAGGGGCCAGTCGGGACGCGATGAAACGCCAGGCGGCAGGCATTTTAGCAGAGTATCAGGCGCTGCTTGCCAAAGGTATTTTCACACGGATTGATGACAATCCGTTTGCGCCCGTGTCGGTCGCGACCACAGCACGAAATGCGTTGAACGTGATTTCCCGAACCCTGGCCGCCTAAATGGCGTTGCCCGGTTAAGGCGCAGCAGCTGGTTGCGGGGTGTATATTATTTCGTCTCCTCGGAAACAGCCTGCCTTTCCCTGCATACGCCCTCCGGAGCCTCTGGATTTCAAAGGAACAGATTATGCCCGCTACTCAAGAACAAATTAAATGGCTGAAGCTCGCGAGCGCGAAAAATCCGAAGAAAAGCAAGAAGAAAATCATGCGCGAGTATGAAGATTTTGAACGCCGCAGAAATAGAGTCGAAGAGCTCCTCACCGGTATCAGCTATGTCGGGAGCAATAATCCTCGCGGCAAATTGGTTGAGATTGTAAAAGCCGCAGATGAGATTGCCAAAGGTGGCGATTTCAAGGGGGCCTATGACCAGCTTCTCCTAGCGAAGGAAATGGCAAGTATTTACATCAGGAAATTTCCAAAAAGTGAGGCCGCAAATAATATCCGGCCAAAGCTTGAGCTGATTTCACATAATTTCCTGGAAAGAGCCTCGATTGTCGATCGGTTCGAAGCAACGGTTCGACATGTCACCGAAACGCTGAAAGGGCTTCTGCCGGTTTCTGGCGCGCAAACATTCGAAGAGGCTATAAATCGCGCGTCGAGGCTGGCGGAATTGGAGCCGGAATTGCGGGCCTCTTGCTACGAATTTATCGCCAATATACCTGTGAATGAAAAATTGTCATCTTTTGGCTATAGCCAATTGGAGGGTTTAAAGGTTTTAATTCAGGCATTTGAGCTGGCTGACAAAGGCCATCTGGTTGCGTCAGAGTACGCGCTTGCGCAGGAGCTGACCAGTATCTACGAACAGTATAAAGACCGCTTCAAGCCGCATGATTTCCAGACACTTGCAGAGCAGGCGCTGCTGAAATTCGAATTAAAGGTTCAGGACCTCAAGGATACCGAGCGGATGCACGCGCTGTATCAAGACGAAAACAAAGGCGGGGATGCCCAAAGCCAAAAGGCTGTGTCCGGTCTGAGAAAGAATTCCGAACATGAAGTGCTGCGTCTGGAGAAAGAAGAAGACCGGCTGCGTCTTGCGCAGCAACAATACCTCGATCTCCAAGATGAATTTAATACACAGACAGAACGTGACGCGGTTACACCTGCAAATGGGTTGGATCAGTTTTTTATCGCGGATGTTCTCTCTGATTTATTCAGCCCTGATGAGATGAAGGAAACTAGCAACGGGTCTTTATTCGTTAGCTTGTCAGATAAGCGACTTAAAGAGGTTAAGCACTATGCGGTGAGTCGGCTTACTGAGCACCTGGCAATTCTGGATACCGATGCGGATGAGTTTTTCCAACTTATGGCATGGCAGGCTCCGGAATATGCCGACCGCATTTTGCAAGATGTGTTCAACGGAAGTAAAATATCCGGAGTATACGATACCTGTTTGGAAATTGGCAAAGCGCTGAATGCGGTGGCCTGCCTACACTGCCCTGATCAGATGAGTGATGATGGCCACTCGCTTTCCTTTGGCGGTACGGATTATGTCTTAGACCGAATTCTGAAATCCGGCGGTAACGCCAGGGCGTGTCGATTTGTTGATCCAGAAACAAACAGGACGATAGTTGTTAAGACCAGCCTGAATGCGAGGGATACCGGCAAGGTGGCGATTGAGTTGGAGAACCACCGACGTCTGATGAACAATTTGGCTCCCGGGGGGAGGGCCGAAAGCGGACTTGTTGCTTTGGAAGGGCTGGCCCGCAGCCCGGATGGTCTGGTGCATATGATATTGGAAGATGTGCAGGGCGGCGATCTTGAGGATGTGGCGAAAACAATGTCTGTCTTGTCTGACGCAGGTATTTTGCCCGCATCGGCGCGGCAAATTCTGATGTGCGACGTCATTGTCAACACTGCCCGCGCCATGAAGGAGATGGAAGCAAGCGGTCTGGTGCATGGTGACCTGAAGGGCGAAAACGTCATGATGACCAGCGATGGCCGCATCAAGATCATCGACTTTGGTGAATCTGACTTCATTGACACGCACCTGGGCGGGGCGGATACGCGGGGGGCGACACCGGGATATGTCTCTCCTGATTTGGCCCAACACCCAAAACACATGGACGCGCGGGCAGATACCTTTGCCCTTGGTGGCATGTTGCAAAAGCTGATCCTTACAGACACCCCGCGCGATGGCAGGACCTACAGCGCGGGCAGCATGGGCAAATTGATCGCCAGTCTGAAAGAAACAGACCGAGATAACCGCCCAAGCCTTGACGCTGTAATGTTCAATACCCTGCATGCATCAGGGGCGGCAGATTTTGCTCAGTCAGACATCGAAAAACTAAAAGAGGCCATGGCGGAAACCGCGTCAATGGTGTCTCGAATAGAGACCCAGATTAGCGCGGATGAGATCGCACAGAACATGCCTAATTGTGGCTCAGTGGTGTCAGAAGGGGATGTAAGTCTCAGAAAGCTCAAGAGTTTAGTTGGCGGCTTGGAAAGTAAGATTGTCAAGCTACGCAATGGCGCGCGGGGAGATAAGGCGAGCTACCTGATGAGCATCAAACCGGAAATCGCGGCTTATCAGCAGGAAATCGATTTTCTAAATCAAAAAGTCAAAGCGGCGATGAAGGCTAAGTCTGTTCAGGCGGAAATGGCTTTTGCAACGGCTTTGGCCAACCCTGAGCTTAAGGTAAGGATTACCCTGGCCGACCAGACCGGCAACATTCCCCTGCCGCGGCTTTATACCGAGCGCAGTGTGATGGTCGAAAAACTGGATAGGCTGAGGCATGAGTTTGAACAGTCGCTGTTTCCACCAGATCAAGCCGATTTTGAAAAAGCCGAAGGTCTGAGCGCCCGGATTGAAAAGGGCGAAGACAATCTTCGCCTTTTGGATGATGCGGTTTATGCGGCCGTCGATGAGCAGGCGAAGTTTTTCCTGAGTCAGGAAAAGCTGAAAGCCGTGGCGAAGGCCTTTGAAAGATAGGCGCGCAAGTCATAGCCGAAAGTCATAGCCGCAGGGCAAAGCCGGCGCGTTTGCTTTGCGGGTCTGGCAGCGCATGCCTATGTCGGGGATCGGAAAATCTGGCGGCCTCTCTCGCGCCCCCAGCGACATCCCACTAGCTCCTCCCGCTATCTCTGGCTTGCAGCCTGCAGAACGCCTCAGGGCCTCAGCGCACCGACGAGGGCAACGACCCTCCTGCTGCAGCGCCGCCAGATCGCCTCAAGCCGTCTTGCAATTTTTCTGCAGAGTGGCGAGAGTCTGCTTGCAAACTATTCCCGTTAAAAGGCGCGGCTTATGGAAAACGAAATCACCATTCGAGACGCGTCTCAAGCCGACTTTGCTCAATGGCGAACGCTCTGGGATCAATACAATGCGTTCTACGGCAGAGTTGGCGCCACGGCTCTTTCCGAAGAGATTGTATTGACGACATGGCACAGGTTCCTCGATCCAGCTGAGCCTGTACAATGTTTGCTCGCCGAGAATCAGGAACAACTTGTTGGTTTGGCTCATTTTATTTCGCACCGAAACACTATAACGGTTGAAAATACCTGCTACCTGCGAGACCTCTTCTCGCGGCCCTCATTGCGCGGCAAAGGCATTGGTCGCAGGCTAATTGCGGAATTTTATGATCGGGCAAAACAGGCGGGAACGATCGGTGTTTACTGGCATACGCACTCTTCTAACGAAACAGCGATGAGGCTTTATGATCGCGTAGCGACGAACACCGAGTTCGTTGTCTACAGAGAGACGCTTTCAAAAACTCCAATTTGAACCAGCCATTAGGCGCATATGCAGCGAGGGGGCGCATGCGTAGCTAATGGGCGCTTGCTGCGCCCTGCTGTTGTCCAACCCCAAAGTTTCCTTGCAAGCCTTACCGATGACCGGATCTCACGCGGCATCGCAGCGGTTTCAGGCTGTGTTCCCAGGGCGAGGACATGTCCTCAAACAGGAGGGCGCACGGGTGTGTGGCAGCCTTGGTCTTCGCTCTGGATGGTGCGGATCATGCCGAGGCCGACGGGGCCTGGGCCTTCTTTGTCTTTCCCGTCTTAAATCGTTTAGATTCAGAGCAGCAGGGCTACAAAAGCAAGTTGGTTTCTGTGAGATCTGAGAGGTTGGTATCGCGCAGCACAAGGCTGTCACCACCGCCAAGGCTGAAGACCAAATCACCGCCGTTTTGCGCGGCAGACCCCTGCGCGTCAGCGAGATCGTCAAATTCAAAATCGGTCAGATCCAGATTATCAACTGCTGCATCGAAATCGACGATTTCATCCGCCCCGCCTGTGCGTGCAAAGAGGAAGCTGTCGCTTCCTGCTCCGCCGTAGAGCAGGTCGTTTCCACGGCCCCCGTTCAGGACACCCGAACCTTGACCGCCATAAAGTGTGTCGGAGCCTAGACCGCCCTCCAGCGTATCCTTTCCGCCCCCACCGTAGAGCGTGTCGTTGCCAGCTTCTCCGTCCAGGGCATCGTTGCCCGAGCCGCCAGACAGAGTGTCGCCTCCGGCGTTGCTAAAGCAACGATCATTGCCTGCACCGCCAAAAATGAGGTCGTCACCATTGCCACCCGCGACCTTATCGGCGCCAGAGCCGCCAAAGACCGTGTCGTCTCCCGCTCCGGCATTGATACTGTCGTTGCCTGCATCCCCGTCCAATCGGTCATTGCCAGATTGACCAAGCAAAGTATCGTTGTCTTCACCTCCCCGCAGGACATCGTTTCCATCGCCGCCTTCCAAGGTGTCATTGCCTGCAAATCCCAGCAGGGTATCGTGTTCATCGCCGCCCACGATGGAGTCATTGGTCTGGTTCTGATCATCCCCCGAGATCGAGACATCTGCGTCCAGAGTGAGCTCAATTTGGATAAGCTCATAGGGTGACAAAGTCACATTTAAATTGTTTGACCAGAGCGTGTTATGATCAATCGCGACCAGCTGTGCATCAGCATCAGCCTCCAACGGGTCATTGTTGGGGGTATCATCCACCGCGATTACGGTTGCGTGAATATGATGGCCTGGATAGTCCGATCTCAGGTCCAGAATGGTCGAGGTGATATCGATATCCGCGTCCACCGCTGACGCGATATAGAGGACAACTTTTTTGTTGTCGGTGCTTCTGAACGTATAGCTATAGCCAAGGTCTGTTCCGGATGTGCTGGTGAAGAGGTAGTCGCCTCTACTGAGCTCGTTATTGTTGCTGGGATCCGCCAGTCTGGTGCCGCTCAGGGCGTCCTTCATTAAGCGGAACAGATACCCTGTCGGCGTCAACTCATCCTCAAACTGCTCACTCAGGCTGCCATTGCCGTCACCGGTCGCCTGGGTCGTCCAGATTGTCGCAAAGTCAACGCCGCTTTGAATAATATCGGCGAAGAGGCCGACAAACAGGGGGAGGCGCTCAAAACCGGTGATGGTGTTAACCCTGTCAGCCCGCACGTTCCATTCCGTGGTCACGTAGTCGAGGCCGGATATATCCCAGGGGACATTTAAATTGGCGACGTCTGTTTCAAGACGCCCCAGGCGCGTTGTGGCAACCGTAGGGTCGAAATCCAAGGCGTCAATGACACCGTCGCTATTATGGTCTTTGTCGTCGGTGCGAAAATATAGGTGATCGATAAATCCATCCACCGCAGCGCGTTCGATGCTGCCAAATTCATTCAGAATTTCTATGTTATCGTGAATGCCATTGTTATCCCCGTCTTGTTTGCCATCGCTATTGGTCTGCACCCAAATCTTCGGATCATCTGTGGTTGCGGATTCTGAAATGGCCTCGTTCACCCACTTTGCAATAAGGCTCGATACTCTGCCAAACTCCGAGGGGGACCAACCGTCCAAATTGTACCATTCATTGCCAATTTCAAAGGCGAGGATATCTGCGTCTCCGAAATTCCCGTTCAATAATTTCTTTACAAAGTTCTTAATTGCATCCTTTGCAATGGGCTTGTCATTTGCATCCCGTTTCAGGTCGCGGGTTGCCGGATCAAAATATCGCCAGGTCGGCAGTACCACTACTATCTGTGCGTTTTCCTGATTGGCGATCGAGATGAAATCGCTGATGGGGACAACGTCTGCCTGAGTCCCATTAAACACTGCTGGCTGCACAGATATATCCGGATTGCTTGGATCAAAGTGGTTCTCTGTGCCTGTGCCTCCCGGATATCGCAGAATGGTGGGCTCAACAAGATCAAAAATCTCATCAATCGGATATTGATTGTCGTCCTAATGAACAAACTCATAGCCTGTGCCAAAATGATTTTCGCTGATCGTATTGTTAATCAGGGATCCTTGCGTTTCGAGGGTTTCAGCAGTGTGCATGTGATTTTTGTTCCTATGGATTTGGCAAAAAGACTGGATTTTGAGAGAGCTCATGACACGTCATATGCAATTTTTACGTGGGCAAAGATCGCATTGCAATCAGTAGTAGTGTAGTTCTCACCATTAATGCGATGGTGGCCTGTTTGCTGTCGGAGAAAATTATATTCAATCGATGGCGAAAGGGGAGGGCGGTTGAATCTTTTCGCGATCGCCGGACCGCTCAGGCATTCCAATGGGGGCGGGAAATTGATGGATGTACGCCTGACGCCCGCCCGATATAACAAGCGCCGCCACAGAGTGCGGCCCCGGTATCGCTGCGCACTGACCGCGTCGTTTCAAGGCGCGCCCAGCTATCTGTAACACTAGAAAATCTGAATTTGAAAAATTGTGGAGAACGTTCTTTTTTCGAAAGCTCGTCAGGGTCTAACTTTTTAGGGCGTTCCCCGGTTAACATAGTGTTAATCTGGGGGGAGGGTCGCGCCGAAGTGTCTTGAAATATTAGAGATTTTGAATTTTGCGAAAAAACCAATACCATTAAATGCGGGCTGAACAGCAATTGCGCCGCTCAGCGTGCTCCTTTTGAGACAAGGAGAAGGGGGTAAGACGAGGATAAAAACGATCCAGAATGACTGACCCTGTGGCAGGGGCAGATCAGGCCCAAAGGTCGCATCTACAGCGGGCCAAAAATGACAGCTGACCAAATAGAACAACTGACCAAATCAATTTGATATGTTGGAGAGAGAAATGTCCGGAATTAGGAACGCAGTTAAATGGATAGGCCTGCTCGTTTTTGCTGCACCAGCAGCGGCACAGGATTTGTTCCCGCCCAAAGATCAGGTTCCCGCGCCAAAGGCAGAGTACTCTCCTTTTGTGGGCGACCATTTCCCCAATCGCCCAATGTTTGGTGATACCCACCTGCACACCTCCTGGTCGGGGGATGCGGGGCTTGTCGGTGCGTCGATTGGACCAGACGACGCCTACCGGGTTTCCCGGGGGGAAGAAATCCGCAGCCATCAGGGGATGCGGGTGCGGCTGCATAAGCCATTGGACTGGGTGGTGATTGCGGACCATGCAGAGAACCTTGGGGTTGCCGATTTTATCGACCGGTCAGATCCGATTTGTCTGGCCAATGTGGTCTGCAAACGCTGGCATGATATGAACAGATCAGGGCAGGGCTATGATGCCTTTCTGGAATTTGTGCGCGACATCACCACCGATCAGATCAACGAGCCCCGGATGATGGAGGCCATCTGGAAGCGGGTGGCGGAAAACGCTGACAAGTATTACCAGCCCGGCGTGTTCTCGACCTTTACGGGCTTTGAGTGGTCGCCGCATCTTGCAGGCGACAATATGCACCGGGTGGTGATCTTCCGTGACGGGGCAGAAAAGACCACTCAGGTAAATCCGTTCTCCTCGCATAACTCCATCGATCCCGAAGACCTCTGGCGCTATCTGGAGGGCTATGAAGAAAAGACCGGAGGGCAGGCTTTGACGCTGGCGCATAATGGCAACCTGTCAAACGGCAAGATGTTTGACGATGTGACCTGGACCGGCCAGCCGCTGACCAAAGACTACGCCGAGCTGCGGATGCGCTATGAGATGATCTATGAGGTCACGCAGATCATAGGTGACGGCGAAACCCACCCGGATCTGTCGCCCAATGATGAGTTTGCCGATTTTGAGCGGATGGATCTGGGCAATATCATGGGAGAGGTGGCCAAGACGCCTGAGATGCTGCCGCGTGAGTATGCCCGTGCGGCCCTGATGCGGGGTTTGGCCTACGACAAAGAGCTTGGAGCGAACCCGTTCAAATTTGGCCTTGCGGGCTCAACAGATGCCCATACGGGCATTCCAACCACGCGTGAGGATAACTTTTTTGGCAAGGCCGCCCCCTATGAGCCCGCAGCGGATCGTTGGGAACATGTGCTGATCAAAGGCATCGTGCCAGAGCTGTCCTTGCTGGTCAAAGACACCGGAGCCTCGGGTCTGACAGGGGTCTGGGCACGGGAAAACACCCGCGAAGAGATCTTTGACGCCTTTGCCCGCAAAGAAGTCTATGCCACCACCGGATCGCGTATTTCGGTGCGGGTCTTTGCGGGCTGGGATTTTGACGCTGATGAGGTGGAAACTCAGGATTTTGCCCGTGAAGGCTATGCCCGTGGTGTTCCAATGGGCGGCGATCTGAGCGCCGCACCCGAAGGCGAGGCGCCCCGTCTGATCATCCGTGCCCTGCGGGATCCTGACAATGCCAATCTGGACCGGGTCCAGGTGGTCAAGGGCTGGCTGGATGCCGATGGCTCGCTCGAAGAACGCATCTATGATGTGGCCTGTTCGGATCAGCGTGCCATTGCGGAGCGCCGCTGTGCAACCGAAGTCGGGTCTACCGTTGATGTGGCAGAGGCCTCCTATAGCAACTCTATTGGGGACCCGCTGCTGACAGGATTTTGGCAGGACCCAGATTTCGACGCCAGCCAACGCGCCTTTTACTATGTGCGGGTGATCGAGATCCCCAAGCCCCGCTGGACAGCCTATGACGCCAAATTCTTTGGCACCGAGATGCCCGAAGAAACCCCGATGGTGGTGCAGGACCGCGCCTATACCTCGCCGATCTGGTACGCGCCAGAAGGGTAAGATTTTTCCGTGGGCGGTGATTTGAGCCGTCCCCAGAAACCACCTTAAAGAATATCGGGAGATCTTGCTGAACACGATCCTTCGCGCGCTTGGCTTGGCGGGGGGGATGGTAACACCGGTCGCTGCTGATGATTTTGCAGAGGGACAAAAGGTGTTTGATACCCAGATTGGGAGGTTGACGTTCGATCACGGCTATGCCGCGCCTGAGACCACCCAGGCGCTCTATGACAGTCTTGGTTTTCCAGCGGGCTGTTCAGGTCTATCTCCGGGCGCTGCCCTTTGTCTCGATGCAGGCGATGCATGAGGCGTACTCCGCCTTTGGCGGCGGCAGGGGCACGTAGCTGCCCATTCACGAAAACCGGTTGAAGCCAAACACCATTGTCTTCACCGGCAATGCCACAACCATTTATGGCTACAACACCTTCCTTCTTGAACCGGACCAGCCAACAGTGAGCGAAGTGCCAAGCGATGTGCTGGGGGGATCAACAATGCCTGGCAGGGTGCCTTTGCCGCTGACTCGAACCAGCGGAGCAGTGAAGAACGAGCGGAGCAGTGAAAAGGACAAGCAAGCAGAGCCATACATCGGCATATTGCCGGTTTTGCAATTCATGGTGCCCTGGTCGGCCGTGCTGGAGCTGCGCTCACCGGAAAGCCGGACACCGCCGCCCGAACAGGTGGTCTACACCCGAAAACTGCCGTTTTTTGCCCAGAACGCCATCGACCGGGGGTATGCGTTGCCGCAGCCTTTTGGGCTTAGCCTTATGGGGGCTGCCGAACGTGAATGTTTTGGCAGCTTCGGCAGAGCTGTCGGCTCCGTGCCACTGACCGTGTCGGTCAATGTGGAGAAATTTCTGCCATCGCCGATTGGTCGCCCGACCAATCCCTGCGGCCTGGTTGAGGGTAATTTTGCCGCCGAGGTCGATACCAAAGTTTTGACAATGGGTATTATTGCCACCCATGGGTGGCGCAATTATTGGCAGTCTGGTGCTCTCTCCGGAACGGCCTCAGTCGGCAGCCGATCAGAAACCGTGATCCGCTCTTACACCGCCGGTGTGCGATTGGGGCGACGCTGGAGCACCGGCAGGGGGCGGGTGTTTTCGCCCTGCATTGGCGCAAGCTATCTCTACTTTAAACAAAGGGGTCACGGCACAACGCGCCTGAATAATGCCTTTCTTGATGGTGACAGCCTTGATGTGCGCTAAGAGGCCGACGTAACAAACCTTGATCGGTTGTCAGCCGTTGCCGGATTTAACTATAGTTTCAGGAACGGCATCAGCATCCAAAGTGGGCACAATTGGAACGCCTCAAATGATCGCTTTGTCCTTGCATTGAATAGGAGGTTTTCGATTTCGCCATCTTTGACTGCTCAGCCACTTTGCAGCCAAAAACACCATTCCAGCCCAAACACAGCTCAAAAGGAGCACTCATTTGACTTTCTTCCAACGCGCCCTGCGTGAGCCGCTGCTCCATTTTCTTGCGCTTGGGCTGGTGGTTTTTGCCTATTACGCGGCCGTGGCTGACCCCGAGGAGGTCGAGGTGGCGCAAAAGCGCGTTGTTGTAACCGTTCAGGACGCAGAGCGTCTGGCAGCGCAGTTTAAACAATCCTGGCGGCGCCAACCTGACTATGAGGAAATGCAAACTCTTATCGAGACCTTCGTGCGAGAAGATGTTTTGGTGAAAGAAGCACTAGAGCTGTCGATGGATCAGGGCGATGCTGCGATCCGCCGCCGTTTGGTGCAAAAGATGACGTTTTTGACAGAATCTGCAGCCGGTGCACAGCAATTTGATGATGCGGCTGTTGTGGCTTTTTGTGAGGAAAACCAGCAGGATTATGCCAGCTCGCCCCTGTTGGCTTTTGAACAGGTTCACCTGGGAGAGGTCAAAGCTCAAGTGGATGTTGCGGCCGCGCTTGCCGCGCTGCGGCAGGGGCGGGATCCGGGCAGGATGGGGGCATTGACCATGCTGTCGCCCAGCCTGCCGCTTGCTCCTGCGCAATCGGTTGACGGTGCCTTTGGGCGTGGGTTTTATGACATCCTGGATGCGCTGGAGGTGAATACCTGGCAGGGGCCGGTAATCTCGGGCTTTGGCGTGCATGTGGTTCGGGTTACTGAAAAACGCCCCGGTTTGGTGCCAAAGCTGGACGAGATCCGCAGTCGGGTGGAAAAAGATCTGCGCGATGCCAGCGCAAGCGCGCTGGCAGCAAAGCTGTTTGATCAGATGCAGGCGGCCTATGTGGTGGATTTGCCCAGCGAGGCCGAACTGAAAGAGGTCATCCGGTGATGCTGCGCTTTGTTCTGCTGACGGCGTCTCTGATCCTGACGGCTTTTGTGGCGCCCCCCGAGAGGGCAGAGGCGCATGCGCTGGAGCCCGGCTACCTTGAAATCACCGCTGTCACGCCCGAGAGCTACCGGGTTTTCTGGCGCAAACCGGATGTTAAAGGCCGGCCCATGGCGATTGATGTCATCCTGCCGGAAAACTGCGATCTGCTCCGGGGGCCTCAGGCCTTAAATGATGGCCGCGCCTGGGTTGCCCGCTGGATCGCCACCTGTGCGGGCGGGCTGGCAGGCGGCACCGTTGTGGTTGAGGGGCTGGAGCGGCAGCGCACCGATGTCTTGCTGCGCTACGCGGTTGCCGCAGGCCAGGCGCTGTCCAGCCGCATGACGCCGGAAAACACAGCGGTCAGCCTGGCGCGCGATCCTGGTGCCTGGGACGTGCTTGGCAGCTATGTCCCACTGGGGATTGAGCATATTCTGGAGGGCGCAGATCACTTGCTGTTTGTCTTTGCGCTGTTGTTGCTGATCAGCAATCGCTGGCGGTTGCTGGGGGCCATCACGGCTTTTACCCTGGCCCATTCCTTCACCATGGCAGCTGCCACCCTGGGATGGGTCTCTTTGCCGGGGCCGCCGGTTGAGGCAATCATCGCGCTGTCGATCATGTTTGTCGCCTCGGAACTGGTGCTGCGCAAAGGCGGGCAACACCGCCTGTCAGAGCGCTACCCCTGGAGTGTGTCGTTCAGCTTTGGCCTGCTGCACGGCTTTGGTTTTGCTGGTGCTTTGCAAGAGATTGGCCTGCCCCAGTCGGATGTGCCGCTGGCCTTGCTGTCCTTCAACCTTGGGGTCGAGCTGGGGCAGCTGATGTTTGTCGCCGTGGTGCTGGTGACGGGCTTTATCCTGTCGCTGATCTGGCCGCCGATCAAACGCCATCTTGAACCCGGAGCCCTAGTGGCCCTGGTGGGGGCCTATGCCATTGGCGGCTGGTCTGCCTATTGGTTTTTGGATCGTTTGTCTGGCTTTTAAAACGCGCCATACCGGGAACAAAACGGGCTCCTTAAAGGCGTGTGTTGATTTTGATCGGGTGCAACCCTGGCCAGTTTTGTATGTGCAAAAATGATGAGGTATAGCCACGGTCCTGTATGGAGGCGGCGCATTGGGTTCTCATTTTGGCACCCATTGCAGCTCGTCAGTATTTCAAATCGTCCTCTTTGTTGCCTGAACGAAGATCAGATGCTGCGGCTCCGGCCATTTTTGCCGCAGTAGGCCAAGGCGCCCCAGCTGCCAGCCGCGCGCCTTCCTGTCGGCCTTGGCGCAAAAATGCCCCGCGCGGCCTTTCTGGAGATGGGGAGGACGGCCTGCAGCCCCGGGCGAAAGTTTTGCGGCCAGAGCCGTCGGATTTACCACGCGTTGATACAAAAGGCCTAGCCGCATAGTGACCCTGTTTGGCGGTCTCAAAGACTGGCGATTTGTGGCAACTCGGCAATACAGCGACCCGAAAGTCTTTGTTTGCGTCATCGCTCTCACGACGACGCTGATCTATTGACTATAAGGCAAGAGCTTAGAATCTGTGCGCTTAACGCGCATAAGCTAATTATTTACGACTAGATGGTAAACCTCTGCGAAACCCAGCTAAGGAAGGGATTGTCTGCTATGCCGTTGATTGAAAAGTACCAGCTCGCATTTGATATCTCCCCCGTGCCGATGCTCCTTGTCGCCGGGGATGGTCGCATCTTGCTGGCAAACAACGATTTTCTGGACCTTTTTGAGTATAGCGCTGCGGAATTGATTGGCATGAGTGTTGAGGCGCTGGTCCCAGAGCCCATTCGTGGTCACCATCCTGAGTTGCGAAATGCCTACAGCCGGGTTTCAACAAAGCGCAGTATGGGGGCTGGCCGCGATCTTTTTGGGGTGACCAAAACGGGAAAGGTGATCCCGCTGGAACTGGGCCTGGAGCCTGTCACTGACGGCGAGGAAACCATGGCATTGGTGGCCGCGATCGATATCCGGCACCGTAAAATACATGAAGAGCGCATGCGCCGGGCGATGGATGCGGCGGCAAGTGCGATGGTCATGGTTGATGAGCGGGGCGAAATTGTTTTTGTCAACCGGGCGGCGTCGTCGCTCTTTGGCTATGAAGAAGATGAGTTGCTGGGGCACCCGGTTGAGATGCTTGTTCCCGAAGAGTTTCGCCGCGCTCATCCTGTCTATACGGGCAGTTTTATGAACAACCGTACTGAGCGCTCCATGGGGCTGGGGCGGGATCTTTTTGCGCGGCACAATGATGGCCGTCGTATACCAGTCGAGATTGTGTTGACGCCGGTTGATTCTCCTTCCGGAAAGCTGGTGATGAGCACGATTGTAGATTTGTCGGAACGTGTTGCGGCGGCGCAAGAGGTGGCAAAAAAGAGCGCGGAACTTGAGGCACTCAACGTTGAGTTGTCCCATTTTGCATATAGCGCAAGCCACGATCTAAAGGCGCCTTTGTCAACGATTGCGGGCATCCTAAAGCTGTGCATTGAGGATCTGGGCGACAATAATATAGAAGAGGTCCGCTTGAATTTGATCAAGGCGGTAGACATCAGCGGCCGGAGTGCCCAAAAAGTCGAGGGTGTTTTAAGGATTGCCCGTGCAGGGCGCGACAAAATCCCTGTCACAACAGTGCAGCTTGAACCGGTAATTCAGGAAATATGGCTGGATCTGACCGGCGGAGGAAGTGGTATCGAGCTGCAGCTGGAGCTGAACCACACGGATCCAATCGGAACGGAACTTCCGACGCTGAAAGTGATTGTTGAAAATATTCTATCTAATTCAATACGTTATATGGATGAGAAAAAGCCTGATCATTTTGTGCGCATCACAAGCGAAGATGTCGAAGGCGGCTTTAAAATATCGATTGCGGATAACGGAATTGGGATTCCGGAAAAAAACGTCTCCAAGATTTTTCAAATGTTCAAACGGCTGGATGACCGAAGCGGTGATGGGTTGGGACTGGCGTTGGTGCAAAAACAGGTTGAACGACTTGGCGGAACAATTATGCTCGAAAACACTGGGGCAAAAGGCACAACATTCTGCTTTACGCTCCCATCACAGGGAGAACATATGTGAATAAGGTTCCAGTCGTGATCGTCGACGACAGCGACGCAGACCGTTTCACAATGTAACGGAGGCTTTCGAAATCTGGAGGTTTTGGCGAGGTCAAAGAGGCGAGAGACGGCGTTGTCTTTCTGGAAGAGTTCTTTAATTGCCCGGGCCGGGGTGCGATTGAAGACTTGCCGCTTCTTGTTTTGATGGATGTGAATATGCCAGGTTAGAACGGCTTTGAAACGATTGAGGAGCTTCAGCGCCGCGTCGCATTGGGAGAGGGCCCTACCAGCTTGGTTGTTATGATGTTTACCTCCTCTAGCAATCCTGAGGACCTGGCGCTGGCGGAAAAGCTTAGTTCAGTTAAGGGGTATATACAAAAGCCTCTTGATGAAGCGGGAATAGCAAAAATTCTCGAAATTTATCACGCATAATTCTGGCAGGTTGAACCACCGTCTGCTGCTGAAATAGTTTTGTATTCAGGCATGTCTTTTCTCAGGCATGTCTTTTTTCTGCCGTGTCTTTTGGCGCCTGCTAGGCAGGTCTGTCATACACCAACTGTGCGGGATCAGCTGGCGCTCTTTTAGGCAAATGCGTAGGTGCCGCCTTTTTCGATCGCCCGCCGGTAGGCTGGTCGCGCATGAATATGGTCAACATAGGCCGCGAGCTTTGGCAATTGGTCGCGATATCCCTGCAGAACGGCTATTTCAGCAGGAAAGCTCAGCATGATGTCCGCCGCCGACAGCTCGTCCAGCACGAAATGGCCTGATGGCCGAAGCAGAGTTTCCATATAGGTGAAATGGCTTTCCAGCTGCTGCGCAATGCGTGGCGCCAGTGGCGCGCCTGCCTCTCCCAGCTTGCTTATGTAGAGGTTGAGCAGGATCGGTGTCATCGCCGAGCCTTCCGCAACAATGCATCAGCTCCAGATGGCTGACATAGGCTGCGGACTCGCGCGTGGGCACCATGTGCGGCCCGTGTTTGGCGCAGAGATATTCAACGATTGCACCGCTTTCGGTGATCACGCGGCCATCGTCTTCGATCATGGGGGATTTGCCCAATGGGTGCCGGGCGATCAGTGATGCGGGGGCCAGATTGGTCACGGCATCCCGCTGATGGGTCTCAAGCGCGTAGGGCAACTCCAGTTCTTCCAAAAGCCAAAGAATGCGCTGCGAACGGGAATTGTTCAGATGATGTAGGGTGATCATGAAGGCCTCCTGTCTCTGTGACCCCCTAAGGCTGACCTGCCTGACCTTGTAGCGCCAGCATCACGTGGGGTCACATACTCAGATCCGTGCACCCACCAGCCCCGCCTGACAGTTTTTCGCGGGGTCATTCCCGTTTTTGCAGGCGCTGGACGCGGGAGCCATGCATTGAACTTAGCGCGTGTCTGGACAAGACTGCGGCTTAGGGGACAAATTTCATTGGGGAGGTAAGGGATGGCAGATCTGGGACATGATCCGATCCGCAACGCGGCCGGTCTTGCGGCTTTTGAGGCGGAGATGTCGCTTGAGGAACGTATGCCCGAGCGCAGCATTTTTGATGTGTTTGTGGCGGCGGCTGAGCAGCGCCCCGACGCCACAGCGATCACCATGCTGATAACGGGCGCTGCCGACGAGCAGCCGCGCAGGGTGAGCTACAGCGCCTTGCTGGGGTTGGTGAGACGCGCGGCCAACCTGTTTTCGGATCTGGCCGGCCCCGCACCCGGCCCGGGACCTGGAGTGGCCTATATGTTGCCGTCATTGGTCGAAACCCATGTCACCCTGTGGGGGGCAGTAACTGCGGGCTTTGCGGTTCCTATCAACTTCCTTTTGCAGCCCGAAAGCATCGCTGAGTTGCTAAAAGCCTCTGGTGCAAAAATCCTTGTCGCGCTGGGGCCGCATCCGCAGCTGGATATCTGGGAAAAGGCGCAGCATTTGCAGGCGCAAATGCCGGATCTGGTGCTGGTGCGGGTCTCGCCTCCCGGAACTGCTGCGCAAGAGGGGGTGGTGGATTTTGCGACTGCGCTGATGGCGCAGCCGGAGGACCATCTGACCTTTGGCGCGGCGCGCAGCGGTGCGGATGTGGCGGCGTATTTTCACACCGGCGGTACCACGGGGGGGCCGAAACTGGTGGCGCATACGCATCATAGCCCGTTGGTTGCGGGTTTTGGCGGTGCTGCCATGTGCGGCTACAGGCCCCACGATGTCTTGACCGCAACCTTTCCGCTGTTTCATGTCGCAGGGACAATCGTCGCCGGGTTAAGTGTGTTTTTGGCCGGAGCCCAGATGCTGATCATGTCGCCTGCGGGTCTGCGCAATCCCGCAATGGTCGAGAGCTTTTGGCGACTGAGCGCACAATATAAGGCCACTCTGCTGGCGGGGGTGCCAACCGCGCTTGGCGCCGTTTTGCAGACCCCTGTGGAGGGCCAAGACCTCGCGCCGTGGGGGCCGGGTTGACGGGGGCGGCTTTGCTGCCACCGGCTGTGGCGCAACAGTTTGCGCAGGTCACGGGCTGCACACTCTTTGAGATCCTTGGCATGACAGAGGCCTCAGGTCTGATCAGCATAGATCCGCCCTGCGGCGAGGGGGCCGCTGGCTCTGTTGGCTGGGCCTTGCCCTACACCCAGGTCGAGGTCCGGCGCCAAAATGCGGATGGCACGCTGGCCGAGATCTGTGAGACCGGCGAAATTGGCGTCGTGGCGATCCGTGGCGGGCATCTGTCGCCCGGCTATCGCGACCCGCAGCACAACGCGGGGACCTTCTCGGCGGGATGGCTGAAATCTGGCGATCTGGGATATAAGGATGACCAGGGGCGGCTTTACATTGCGGGTCGCTCCAAGGATCTGATTATTCGCAGCGGCCATAACATCGACCCTGCGATGATTGAGAACGCCACGACCACGCACCCGGCCGTTGCTGTTGCTGCCGCCGTTGGCATGCCGGATGCCTATGCCAGTGAGGTGCCCGTTTGTTTTGTGCAGTTGCATCCGGGGCAGAAGGTGAGCCATGAGGCGCTACAGGCGCATGCGCAAGACACAATTGATGAGCGTCCTGCATGGCCAAAGCGCATTGAGGTGATCGACGCGGTGCCCCTGACCACGGTTGGAAAAATTTACAAACCGGGGCTGCGTTGTGAGGCGGCAAAGCTGAGGATCACTGAGCTGGTACAGGGTGAAATGGGGCTGTCAGATGCAGAGATCACTGTCGTCGACGGTGGTGCGCGCGGCATGCGGGTGACTGTGACACTAGGCGCTGCAGATCACGCCTCGGGTGCCGCGCTTGAGCAGGCGCTCGCGGCCTATCTGTTCGAGGCCGAGGTGCGGCTTTGTTAGTCTGAAACCCGAGGGCTCGGGATGGGCAGAGTTGGGGCAGGCAGGCATACAGTCTGTTCATGCCCCGTCATCCCCTGTCATCCCCCGGCACTCTCGTCATCGCGGCCGCGTTCAAATTGCACCATGTCGGGAAAGGCTGGCAGCCAGGCCTCACGGCGGCATGTCCAGCCCTCGTAGCTGGGGGGCAGGACATCCGGTGTATCCAGCGTGCCAAGATGCACCTCGACCTCGTCGCCGCTGCGGGCAAAAACCGGCGCGCCACAGTTGGGGCAAAAGCAGCGCCCGGCATAGTCGCGGATCTCGCCCGCAACCGTGACAGCTGCCTGCGGAAAGACGGCAGCCGCATAGAACAGTGCCCCATGGTGTTTTCGGCAGTCGAGACAATGACATATCCCGACCCGGTCGGGGCGCCCGACGGCCTTTATTCTGACCCTGCCGCAGGCGCAGCCACCGGTGAAAACCTCCATGGGGGCATCCTTTACTTTGCCGGTCTTGCGCCGGTCTTGTGCCGATCGTGACGGCGCCTAGCCGTATTGCGCCACAGGGGTGCCTGCGATGGCGGCCATGTTCAGCAAGCCACGTGCGGTAATCGACGGGCTGACAATATGGGCGCGATTGCCCATGCCCATCAGGATTGGCCCAACTTCCAGACCGTCCGAGCGCATCTTGAGGATATTGCGCACGCCAGAGGCCGCATCGGCATGGGCAAAGACCAGCACATTGGCAGCGCCTTCAAGCCGGGAATTGGGGAAGATCCGCTCCCGCAGGTCCGCATCCAGCGCCGTGTCGATATTCATCTCGCCCTCATAGGTGAAATCACATTTTTTCGCGTCCAGAATCTCGATCGCGGCGCGCAGGCGGGCGCCGGCATCACCGACGATATTGCCAAACTGCGACTGCGAGCACAGGGCGATCTGTGGCTCCAGACCAAAACGGCGCACATGGCGCGCTGCGCCCATGACGGTCTGTGCAATCTGTTCTGGCGACGGCTCAATGCGCACCTGAGTGTCGGCAATAAACAGCGGGCCGTCCTCAAGGATCATCATCGACTGCGCCCCATGTGGCGCAAAGCCGTTACCGCCAAGGACCTGATTTACATAGTTCAGATGCCAGCGGTATTCGCCAAAGGTGCCACAGATCAGGCTGTCTGCCTCATCGTGATGCACCATGATGGCGCCAATCGCGGTGGTATTGGTGCGCATGATCGCCTTGGCCAGATCCGGTGTGACCCCCTGACGCTGCATCAGCTGGTGGTAGCTGTTCCAGTAGTCATAATAGCGCGGATCGTTTTCCGGGTTCACGATTTGAAAATCCCGGTCGGGACGGATGCGCAGGCCCAGCTTTTCACAGCGTGCCTCAATGACTTCAGGGCGGCCAATCAGGATCGGCGTCTCCGTGGTCTCCTCCAGCACTTCTTGTGCCGCGCGCAGCACGCGCTCGTCCTCGCCTTCAGAAAACACGATGCGGCGCGAGGCAGCGCGCGCGGCCTCAAAGACGGGGCGCATCAGAAGGGCGGATTTGAACACGGTCTGGTTCAGCTTCTGGCGATAGGCGGCAAGATCCTCAATCGGGCGGGCGGCAACGCCGCTTTTCATTGCGGCCTCGGCCACAGCCGAAGACACCACCGCCACCAGACGCGGATCAAAAGGTTTTGGGATCAGATAGTCGGCACCAAAGGTCAGCTGCTCGCCCTTATAGGCGGCGGCGGCTTCAGCCGAGGTGGTTGCCCGCGCCAGCTCTGCGATGCCTTCGACACAGGCAATCTGCATCTCGTCGTTGATCTCGCTGGCGCCCACATCCAGGGCACCGCGAAAGATGAAGGGAAAGCACAGCACGTTGTTGACCTGATTGGGGAAATCACTGCGGCCGGTGGCAATGATCGCGTCTGGTGCTACCGCGCGGGCGGCATCAGGCATGATCTCGGGGTTGGGGTTGGCCAGGGCAAACACGATGGGTCGTGCGCTCATCTTTGCGACCATCTCAGATTTCAGCACATTGGGGCCAGAGAGGCCGAGAAAGAGATCGGCCCCGGCAATGACGTCATCCAGTGTACGCAGATCGCTGGCCTGGGCAAAGGCGGCTTTTTCCGGGTTCATATCCTCGGCGCGGCCCTCATAGACCAGCCCGTGAATATCGCAGAGCCAGATATTTTCGCGCTTAACCCCCAGTTTTACCAGCATGTTCAGGCAGGCAATCCCGGCGGCACCGCCACCGGTCGAGACGATCTTGATGTCCTAAAAGGATTTCCCCGCCACATGCAACGCGTTTTTGGCAGCAGCGCCGACAACAATCGCGGTGCCGTGCTGATCGTCATGGAACACCGGGATATTCATCCGCTCGCGGCAGATTTTTTCTACGATAAAGCAATCCGGCGCCTTGATGTCTTCGAGGTTGATGGCGCCAAAACTGGGCTCAAGAGCGCAGACGATATCGGCCAGCTTTTCGGGGTCGCTCTCATCCACCTCAATGTCAAAGCAATCAATGCCGGCAAAGTTCTTGAACAGAACCGCCTTGCCCTCCATCACCGGTTTTGAGGCCAGCGCACCGATATTGCCCAACCCCAGCACTGCCGAGCCATTGGTGACCACGGCCACCAGATTGCCCCGCGCCGTATAGCGCGCCGCATTGGCAGGGTCCGCTTTGATTTCCAGACAGGCCTCTGCCACGCCAGGAGAGTAGGCGCGCGCCAGATCGCGGCCATTGGCCATTGGCTTGGTGGCGGGGATCTCCAGTTTTCCAGGGCGGGGGAACTCGTGATAGTGCAGCGCCGCGTCGCGCAGGGAGGGGGTGTCAGACATGAGGGGCTCCAGAAATCAGTATAGTTTAACGTTAAACCAATTGTGACGTGGGGTGAACAGGCTTTTGCCAACCTAACGTGATCTGCACTCTCTTGCGCAATGAAAAACTTCGCCGCACTGTGTCGCAAACTGTCGGCGCAAGCCGTCTGCCAGCCATCTGGATGCCACGAACAGGGACAAAGACATGAGCGAAATCATAGCAGAGATGCGGCTGCCAACGCAGGAGTTGCGTGATGATATTCCGTTTTACACCAAAGTTTTGGGGATGAAGATGGATATGATCTACCCGGCAGATGATCCGCGGGTTGGGGTGTTTTCCGGCCACGGTCTGCGCCTGCGGATCGACCGGGATGCCACCGAGGCCCCCGGCACTCTGCGCATTTTGGGCGACGACCCGGACAGCTTTGCCGGTGGGCAGCGGCTGTTGCACGCGCCCAATGGCACCAGGGTTGAGATCGACGACCGGTTTCCGCCTGTGGTGATGCCCGAGACCGTGCATAGCTTTGTGGTGCGCCGCCTCAAGGATCAGGCGCCCTGGGTGATTGGGCGTGCGGGTATGCATTACCGCGATCTGGTGCCGGACCGGTTGGGCGGGTCAATTATTGCCAGTCATATCCGCATTCCCGATGGCGGGCCGGTGCCGGATATGGTGCATTTCCGGCACCGGGTTGGCTTTCAGCTGATCTTTTGCATCCATGGCTGGGTTGATGTGGTCTATGAGGATCAGGGCGACAAAATACGTCTCACTGCGGGCGATTGCTTTATCCAGCCGCCCGAGATCCGCCACCGGGTGCTTGAGGCCAGCGACAATGTGCAGGTGATCGAGATTGGCGTGCCAGCCGAGCATGTAACCGAGATCGACCATGAGAGGCAGCTGCCCACGCCGCATCTGCGCACTGAACGTGAATGGCAGGGCCAGCGCTTTGTCTACAACGCCGCCAAAGGCGCCCTCTGGCAGCCCTTCCGCTTGCCGGGGTTTGACTGCCGCGACACCACCATTGCTGCCAACACCAAAGGTGTTGCCGGGGTGCAGGTGGTGCGTCCGGCACCGGATGCAGGTGATGCGGTCTGGGCCGCTCATGATACCGACATTCATTTCACCTTTGTGATGTCTGGCGCGGTGACGCTCGAAGGCGAGGGGCGCGATCCCTATCCGCTGGAAGAGGGCGATGCTTTTGTCATCCCGCCGGGGATGAAGACCCGTCTGAGCAGCCCAAGTGGTGATCTTGAGCTGCTGGAAGTCAGCCTGCCGGGGGTGTTCCAGACCCGGCTTTTTTGACCGGCGCCGCTGTGGCCTGAGGAGCCGTCAAAAGCGCGGGGCAGGGCATGGGCCGGGGCGCAGGGGCAGGCGCGCGGGCAAACAGGGGCTTCACCTTTGCCCGCCACATCCCTTATTCTGCGGTCTCTTGACCGATTGATCCAAAACAGGATGCCTCCGAATGAGCCTTAAAGACGCAGCCCTCGCCGTGCGCAAAAACGCCCATGCGCCCTATTCCAATTTCCTGGTAGGCGCGGCGCTGCGCAGTGCCTCTGGCACCATCTACGTGGGCTGCAATGTCGAAAACGTCGCCTATCCCGAAGGCACCTGCGCCGAGGCGGGGGCCATTGCCGCCATGGTTGCTGCAGGCGAGCGTGAGCTGGCCGAGGTCTATGTGGTGGCGGATAGTCCGGCTCCGGTGCCGCCCTGTGGCGGCTGTCGTCAAAAGTTGAAAGAGTTTGGCGCGGGCGATGTCAGGGTGACCATGGGCACTGTCGCAGGGCTTGAACGCGAAACCACCATTGCTGAGCTGCTGCCCGGTGCCTTTGATGCCGGCCATATGGAGCGGAGCTGATCAATGGATGCACGCGCAATTTGCCGCCCTGCGGCGGGGAGAGCAGCCCAGTGAGGCAGAGCTCAGCTGGTTTGCCGAAGGTCTGGCCAATGGGGACGTCAGTGATGCCCAGGCCGGCGCCTTTGCCATGGCCGTCTGCCTGCAGGGGCTGGAGCAGCCGGCGCGGCGGGCTCTGACGCTGGCGATGCGGGACAGTGGGGATGTGCTGACATGGGATCTGCCCGGCCCCGTGCTGGACAAACATTCCACCGGAGGGGTGGGCGATTGTGTCTCACTGCTGCTGGCGCCCGCTTTGGCGGAATGCGGTGCCTATGTGCCAATGATTTCGGGTCGTGGACTGGGCCACACCGGCGGCACCCTCGATAAGATGGAGGCCATACCGGGCGTCTTAACCCAGATCTCAGAACAACGCCTGCACCGGATCACCAAAAAGGTCGGCTGTGCCATCGTGGGGGCTACGGGACGGATCGCTCCGGCAGACAAGCGGCTCTATGCCATTCGCGATGTCACAGCGACAGTCGAAAGCCTCGATCTGATCACCGCGTCCATTCTGTCCAAGAAACTCGCCGCCAGCCCCGAAGCGCTGGTGCTGGACGTCAAAATCGGCTCTGGCGCGTTTATGAAAACCCCTGCAGAGGCGGGCGCCCTGGCGCGCTCTTTGGTTGCGACGGCAAATGCGGCGGGCTGTAAAACGGTGGCGCTGATCACCGATATGAACCAGCCGATTGCAAGCGCGCTGGGCAATGGGCTTGAGGTTGCCGAGGTGATGCGCGCCCTGACCGAAGGCAAGCCCTGTCCCCTGACCGAGATCACTGCCGCGCTGGGGGCTGTTGTGTTGGTGCTGGCCGGGCTGGCACCCGACGAAGACGCCGGTGTTGCGCAAATGAGCGAGGCGCTGCTGGGCGGCGGTGCGGCGGCGCGGTTTGGCCGAATGGTTGCAGCACAGGGCGGGCCTGCGGATTTTGCCAGCCACTGGGCGCGCTATCTGCCGGTCGCCCCGGTGATCCGCGAAGTACTGGCGCCGCGCTCTGGATATGTCGCGGCGATGAACGGCGAGGAGCTGGGGCTGGCTGTGGTGCGCCTTGGCGGCGGCCGCATGGTCGAGGGCGACGTGGTGGACCCGGCTGTTGGTCTGTCCGATCTGGTACGGCTGGGCCAGTGGGTCGCGCAGGGCGAGACCCTGGCCCGCGTTCATGCCGCCCGCGAAACGGCAGCCGTTGAGGCCGAAGCGACGCTGTTGCAAGCACTTACCCTCACAGCTGACGCGCCTGAAGTGCCTGCCCTGATTTATGAAAGGATCAGCTGATGCCGCGTGCCTTTTTGGTGGTGATGGATTCTGTGGGCATTGGCGGCGCCCCCGACGCCAGCGCCTTTTATAACGCAGATCTGCCGGATCTTGGGGCCAATACCCTGGCCCATATTGCCCAGGCCTGCGCCGCAGGTCAGGCAGAGCAGGGCCGCAGCGGTGCATTGAAACTGCCCAATCTTGAGCGTCTGGGGTTGGGGGCGGCGATGCGGCTGGCGTCCAGCGTGCCTTTTCCCGGCTTTAATGCCCATCCCGAGGGATTGTGGGGCGCGGCCGCCGAGGTCAGCCTTGGCAAAGACACCCCCTCGGGCCATTGGGAGCTGGCAGGCCTGCCGGTGCCCTGGGACTGGTGCTTTTTTCCGGACACAAACCCGGCGTTTCCTGCAGACCTAAGTGATTTTGTGGCGCAGGCCGCAGGCAGCGCGGGCATTCTAGGCAATTGCCACGCCTCGGGGACAGCGATCATTGCCGAACATGGGGCTGAGCATATGCAGACAGGGCAGCCGATCTGCTATACCTCTGCCGACAGCGTGTTTCAGATCGCCGCCCATGAAGAGACATTTGGCCTGGAACGCCTGCTGGATCTGTGCCGGGCTGTGGCCCCGCGGCTGCACGCCATGAAGGTTGGGCGGGTGATCGCGCGGCCCTTTGTTGGCACGCCCGAGGAGGGGTTCAGCCGCACCGCCAACCGGCGCGACTTTGCCATTTTGCCGCCAGCCCCGGTGCTGACCAATTGGGTGCAGGACGCCGGGCGCCGGGTGCATGCCATTGGCAAGATTGGGGATATCTTCACCATGGCGGGCATAGACACGCTGAAAAAAGGCCCGGATGCGCAGCTGATGCAGTACCTCGCTACGGCCATTGAGGAGGCCGAAGAGGGCAGCCTGACCTTTGCAAATTTTGTCGAATTCGACAGCTTGTATGGGCATCGCCGCGATGTGTCGGGCTATGCCCGCGCGCTTGAATGGTTTGACGCAGAGCTTGGTAAGCTGCTCGGCAGGCTGCGCCCCGGTGACATGCTGCTGCTCTGTGCCGATCACGGCAATGACCCCAGCTGGCCGGGTACGGACCACACCCGCGAACAGGTGCCCATTCTGGTGGCGGGCTGTGGTGTGGGCGGCATCGGGCAGCGCCGGTTTGTCGATGTGGCGGCCTCGATCGCCAGCCACCTTGGGGTGCCTGTTCCAGAGGCCGCTGGCGGCGGTGGCAAGAGCTTTCTTTGACCCTGAGATCAAAACCCGCTTGCCCCAGAGGGGGCAGCCCGCATATGACCCGCCTGAAGAAACGTCTGAATTGATTGTAGGAGACAGCCCAAATGAGCGACCATCTGACCGTTGTTGATCACCCGCTGGTACAGCACAAGCTCACTTTGATGCGCGACAAGGGCACGTCGACCTCTGAGTTCCGCCGCCTGTTGCATGAAATCACCCAGCTGCTGGCCTATGAAATTACCCGCGAGCTGCCGCTGACCCAGACCACCATCGAAACCCCGATGGAGACCATGGAGTCGCCGATTCTGGCGGGCAAGAAACTGGCACTGGTGTCGATCCTGCGCGCAGGCAACGGTATGCTGGATGGCGTGCTCGACCTGGTGCCCTCGGCCCGCGTTGGCTTTGTTGGTCTGTACCGCGATGAAGAAACCCTGCTGCCGGTGCAGTATTACTTTAAGGCGCCAAAAGAGCTCGGCGATCGTATGGTCATTGCGGTGGATCCGATGCTGGCCACCGGCAACTCTTCGGCGGCGGCAATGATCTTCTGAAAGAGGCGGGTGCCACCAATATCCGTTTCCTCTGCCTGCTGGCCGCCCCGGAAGGTGTTGCGCGGATGAAAGAAGCGCATCCGGATGTGCCGATTGTCACCGCCTCCTTGGATCGTGAATTGAACGAGAAAGGCTATATCATGCCCGGGCTTGGCGATGCTGGCGACCGGATGTTCGGCACCAAATAGCGCCGACGGTGTGAGTGGTTAAGTGCTTGCGGTGATTGGGCAACGATTTGCCCGATTGCTGCTGCATTGTTGCCAAACGTGGCTTTACTACATTTGCGAATTGAGGCATCCTGACCCCATATATTGTGGGGCCAAGGTATGAAACTAACAAGAATTGTTGCGCTCGCCATCCTAGCGGCCTCTACCGGATTTACGCTGGAGCAGTCGCCGCTGCAGGCGCAGACGCTGCGTTCCTCTGGCCCTCCGGCGGAATACCCCCCGGCCGCCTTTAAGGGAAAGCAGTTTGTTGACAGCCGCGGCTGCGTCTACATTCGCGCCGGTATTGATGGCAATGTGAACTGGGTGCCGCGGGTGGCCCGGAACCGAAAACAGCTGTGTGGCTACAAGCCAACAGCCATTGCAGGCAGTACCGCACGTCCGACGCAAAAGGCGCCGGAACAGATCACCCTGCGCGGCACCAGCACAGCGGCGGCACCTGCGGCGCCGGTTGCAACCCAGCCTGCCGCCAAACCAGCCGCCAAACCACGTGTCGCAGCCGCGCCGCAGGTTGTGACCACGGCCAAACCCCGGCGCACGCCCCAGACCACCACGGCGCGGGTTCCCCCTGCACCTGTGGCCACGCCACGCCGTGTTGTGGCGCCGGCGCCTGTGGCTAAGCGACCCGCACCTGCTCCGCAGGTCACAACCAGCCGTCCGGCAGCGGGCAGTCCCGCGACGGCTGCGCAGGGCGGCTGCGCCGGCGCTTCGGCGATCAGCCAGCAGTATATCAACAAGGGCAGTGCCCGCTGTGGTCCGCAGGCTGAATCTCCCGTGACCTATCGCGATGGGCTGGGCAATGGGCTGGGCATTGGCCCGCAGTCCTCGGTTATCCTGACACCCAATACGCGGGTGCTGCCGGTGCATGTCTATCAGGACCGGCGTCATAGCCAGGACCTCAGCCCGCCCCCCGGCTACAAGGCTGCCTGGCAAGATGACCGGCTGAACCTGCAGCGTGCTGAGCGCGACTTGCGTCCTGCAGTGCTGACCAGTCAGGCCCAGGTGCCACCGGGCTATATCCTGGTTGACCGGTCTGACAACCGGATGAACCCGATGAGGGGCGTGCGTACTGCACAGGGCGATGCGCAGATGGCCGCAATTTGGGAAAACGGCACCCCCCGGACCCTGCGGACCCTGCCACTGGACCGTCAGGTTGTGCGCGCAGGCCAGTCGCGTCATGACGGATTTCAGGGCGAGTCCAAAGGCGGCTTGGCGCTGCGTCTCTCCAGCCGCTCGGCGCCCCGTGCCAGCCTGGAAACCGCAACCGTCCCGGCGGCCCCGGCCCGCTATATTCGGGCCGCAACCTTTGCCGATGCGGCCGAGGCGAAACAGGCCGCACAGGCGCTTGCCGCTCATGGCGTTCCTGTGCGTCTGGGATCGCTGTCGCGTCAGGGTGTGCCGTTCAAGGTCGTTCTGGCCGGGCCATTTGGCGACCTGAATGGGGCACAGGCCGCCCTTAGTACAGTGCGCGCCGCGGGCTATCCTGGCGCCCGGATCAGCCGATAATCCCCTGATGAGGCTGTAATAATTGGGAGAGGCGCCGGGGAATTCCCCGGCGTTTTGTCGTTTCTGGTCTGCGATTTGAAAAAGAGGCGGCAAGTTGAGACAGGGGCATAGAGGCTTGGGTCAGGGTCTTTGGCCGCTGTTCAGCAGAGCCAACATCTGTTGATCCGCCCTCTCAGATGCGTCTGTTGGCGCGCTAGCCGCAGATGTTTTGCAATTGCACCCAGTCCCGATCATTCAGCACCGGTTCCAGCTCGCGTCCGGCCATAGGGTCGGCTTCGATCAATCCCAGCGTGGTCTCGCCGGTGATGTCCAGCGCATAGGCATAGGGCGTTGAGGGAATGGCCGCGCGGGCAAACTCTGCCAGCAACAGATCATCCGGCAGGTCGGGGCGTGGCGCTGCCAGCACAGTCTCGGAATAGCGGTCCAGCGTCTCGCGGGTCAGCGCCCCGGTGGTCAGCAGGCGAAAGGATGCAAGAAAGCCGCCGGCCTCCAGCAGCTCTGCCAGCGGGTCGCGCAGCGCAGCACGGGCGCGCTCTGCCAGCACAGCACCGGCAGCAACGGCCGGGTCTTCGTGATCCTCAACCAGACTGCGGTTGAGCAGCACGATGCCTCCGGGCAGATGCAGGCTGCTCGCCACGCCCGAGCGCATGATGACAAGCTGCCGCACACCGGTGCGCAGCGCCAGCTTGGCCAGAATAGGCATCGCCTCCGGGGTGGCACAGGCCTGCCCCGAGACCCGTTCAATGCGCCCCAGCATCGCCTGACCTATGGCCTTGGTCTTGATGTCCGGCACCACCTTGACCGCATGGTTTTCGCAAGGCTTGGCAGCCAGAACACCAAAAGCAGGGCCACCAGCGAAAGGCTTCCAAGGATGCTCATGACGCGCAGGCGGCCCGGGTGGGGGCGGGCGCGCTCAATAGCATAGCGGACCCGCTCAATAGCCTCCAGCATGGTCTGCTCATCCTGGGGGATTTCCAGCGTTTCGCCGGTGTCGCCATCGGGGTGGAACAGGGCTGGAAAGACGCCTGGATTGGAGCGTTCAACGGCTGCCAGCGACCAATGGGCCAGAGGCCTGTCCTGCATGTCGGTAATGGTGAGCGTGGCATCGCCAACCGATATGATCACATCGCGACGCTGCGCATCGGGGCTTGCACGCCACAGGCCCGCAGCCTCTAGTCGTTCGAATTCCCTGAGAACGGTCATTCAGCCTGCCTGTTTTGCCTGTTTTCGTTGTCCGCAGCGTAGCATGGCAGCCGGGCAGGCGGCAAATGGCTTTCGATGCCAAATGCCGCCTGCTGTGGTGAATTTTGCCTGTGACTTTCCAAGAGCTTGCCCCCGTTGGGCATGCTAGAGGGGTTACAGGGTTTTGGAAATCTCGCGCAGCTCGAACTTCTGGATTTTCCCGGTCGAGGTTTTGGGCAGCTCCTGAAAGACGATTTGCTTTGGCGCTTTGAACCCGGCCAGGGTTTCGCGGGCAAAGGCGATCAGCGCGGCCTCTGTTACCTCGGCGTCTTCTTTCAGCTCGACAAAGGCACAGGGCACTTCGCCCCATTTGTCATCGGGCTTTGCCACCACGGCAGCAAGGTTCACCGCAGGGTGGCCCATCAGCACGCCTTCGACTTCGACCGACGAGATGTTTTCGCCGCCGGAGATGATGATGTCCTTGGCGCGATCCGAGATCTGGATATAGCCATCGGGATGCTGCACCGCGATGTCGCCCGAGTGGAAATAGCCGCCCTCAAAGGCCTCGGCGGTGGCTTTGGGGTTTTTCAGGTAGCCCTTCATCACCGCGTTGCCGCGCATGACGATCTCGCCCTGATCCGTGCCGTTCCTGGCGATTGCTGCATCTTGTCGTCGAGCACGGTGATATGGTCCATCATCGGGAAGGCGACCCCCTGACGGGCCTTGATCGCGGCGCGGCCCTGATGGTCCAGCCCGTCCCATTTGTCGCCCTTCCACAGGCATTCGGTAACGTGACCGTAGGTTTCAGTAAGGCCGTAGACCTGTGTGACGTGCAAGCCCAGGGTCTCGATCTTTTGCAGCGTGGCAGGCGCAGGCGGGGCTCCTGCGGTAAAGACCTCTACCGTGTGATCAAAGGCGCGGCGCTCTTCTTCCTTGGCGTTGACCAGCAGGTTGAGCACAATAGGGGCGCCGCCAAAATGGCTGACGCCCTCGTCGGCAATCGCATCGTAGATCGCTGAGGGGGTGATATTGCGGCAGCACACCAGCGTGCCGCCCAGCACCGGCATCATCCAGGTGTGGTTCCAGCCATTGCAGTGAAACAGCGGCACAATGGCCAGATAGACCGGGTTCATCACCATGCGCCAGGAGATCACCGTGCCCATGGTCATGAGGTAAGCGCCCCGGTGGTGATAGACCACGCCCTTGGGGCGCCCGGTGGTGCCGGAGGTGTAGTTCAGCGCCAGGCTTTCCCATTCGTCCTGCGGCATGATCCAGTCAAAATCATGGTCGGCCGCGTCCAGCACCTGTTCATAGGCGGGGTGGCGACCACTGGCGTCAAACCCTGCCTGCGGGTCGGGAACCTCAACCAGCAGCGGCGCCTTGCCCTGCATCCGGGCAAGGGCGGCCTCGGCCAGCTCGAGAAACTCGGTGTCGACCAGCACCACCTTGGCGCCGCCGTGCTCTAGGATATGGTGACGGTATCCACATCCAGCCGGGTGTTGATGGTGTTGAGCACAGCGCCACAGGCCGGCACGCCAAAATGCGCTTCGGCCTGGGCGGGCAGATTGGGGATCAGCGTGGCAACCACATCGCCCGGATTGACCCCCATGCCCGCCAGCGCCGAGGCCAGCCGGGTACAGCGGTCGTAATATTCGGCATAGCTCTTGCGGTGACTGCCATAGATCACGGCGGGCACCTCGCCAAAGACATGCGCCCCCCGGCGCAGGTGAGACAGCGGTGTCAGCGGCACATAGTTTGCGGCGGTTTTCTCCAGACCCGCCTCGTCAGCCATCCATCCCATCCGCTTTCCTTCCATGATTCTGTCGTTATGTCGGTTTGAGGACAGATAATGATCAAAGTTGCGGGCATTGGAAGGGATATGAAACAAGACATAACCCTTGCAGGCCCCACCAGCAATCAAACATCTGCGGCGCAGGCGATGCTGCTGGCCATGCTGATCATTGGCGTGACGGACAATGCGGTGCCTTTGATCGCAGAGCAGATCGGGCCGGGGCAGTTCTATGTGCTGCGCACTCTGGTGGCGCTGCCAATCCTCTGGACGATGTCGCAGATGGGATTTGGCAGTCTGGCTTCGGTGCGTTTTGGCGCTGTCGCGCTTCGGGCCCTGCTGGTGGCGGTCTCGATGGTGTTCTATTTCTCTGCCGTGGCCCTGATGCCCATCGCACAGGCGCTGGCGGGGTTGTTTACCTCACCGATTATAATCGTGGTGATCTCGGTGCTGTTCATGCGGATGCGGATCGGCAAGGTGCGCATTGCTGCGGTGGCCACTGGTTTTGTCGGAGTGTTGTTTGTGCTGCAGCCGGATGTTGCGGCCTTTGACTGGATGATCCTGCTGCCGGTTGCGGGGGGCTTTTTCTACGCCCTTGGCTCGATCGTTACAGGCTGCCTGTGCAAAGATGAAAGCACCGTGTCGATGCTGTTTATCTACCTGCTGGCGCAGGGGCTGATTGGGGCTGTGTTCCTGGCGGGGATTGAGATCTGGCCGCTGCCGACTGCAGACGGCGCAGATGGGTTTGTGACGCGGGGCTGGATCTGGCCGGTTTGGCAGCTGTCGCCTCTTATCGTGCTGCAGGGCTTTGCCGCTGTGGCGGGCGTGTTTCTGATCACCAAGGCCTATCAGCTGGGAGAAGCCTCCTTTGTCGCGGTCTTTGAGTATTCTGTGCTGCTGGTGGGGCCGGCAATTGCCTGGATCGCCTATGGTCAGGTGTTGAACCTGGGACAGATGGCGGGGATCGCACTGATCGTTCTGGCGGGCTCTACGCTGGCGCTGCGCTCGTCCAAAGGGGCGCCCTAAAGACGTTGCGGTTGTCTCAGGGCCTGCGTTTGAGGCGCGTGTTTTCTTCCCCTTCCCCTTACCCCGCGCCTTGGCCTAAGTTGCGGCCATGATCCTGTCCCCCGGCCGCAAATACCTGTTCATCCATATTCCCAAAACGGGCGGCACATCCCTTGCGCTGGCGCTGGAGGCGCGTGCCATGGCGGATGACATGATGCTGGGCGACACGCCAAAGGCTAAAAACCGCCGCCGCCGCCTGCAGAGGTGCAAAACGGCCGGTAGGCTGTGGAAGCACTCAACCCTTGCCGATATTGCCGGGCTGATCCCGGAGGATGAGCTGCGCGCGCTCTTTACCTTTACTCTGGTGCGCAACCCCTGGGACCGGGCGGTGAGCTACTATCACTGGCTGCGTCAGCAGAGCTTTGATCACCCTGCCGTTTTGCGTGCCAAGGCAGTGGAATTTGGGGATTTTATCCTCACCCCTGAGGTTTTGCAGAGCTTTGAGAGGCAGTCAGCCTCCAGCTATATGCGGCACAGGGATGGCAGCACCCAATGCCAGCTGTATATCCGGATAGAGCACTTTGCCCAGGATGCCGCCCCCTTGTTTGACCACCTGGGATTTCCCCTGCAGCTCACGGTCGAGAACCGCTCAGAGCGGGCGCGTGACTGGCGAGACTACTATGACAGTAAAACCGAGGCGGCGATTGCCGCGGCCTGCGCTGAAGAAAATGCACGATTTGAATATTCTTTTAACGATTTCGATCTAGCTTTGGAGCAAGCGCGCCAGAGGCCGGGAGAGGGATGATACAGATCCTGCCCTGACCAAATATGGCGCTGACAAGAATTGCGGCGCCGTGCCAGTGGTCTTCTCATGAGAAGCCTCACAGGGACTGTCGCCGCCGAAGAGGAGGTGTTGAGATGCTGGATTGGTTTCAAAAACGTATGAACCCGGAGTTTGACCTGACCATTCCGCCTGTTTCGGTGGGGGAGGGTGGGCTTTTGGCCGGAACCCATGTGGCGTCCAATCTTGGCTGGCGTCCGGTTGAGGCGCTGTGTGCTGGCGACAAGGTGCTGACCTTTGATCATGGCATGCAGACGATTGTTGAGGTGTGCGCGAGACCGTGAGCCTTGATGACGGTGCGATTGATCCCACACGCTGCCCGATGCATGTGCCGCGTGATGCGCTGAACAACCGGGTGCCGATGTGGCTGCTGCCGGACCAGGGCGTGCTGCTGGAAAGCGATCTGGTCGAGGACCATCAGGGCGATCCCTTTGCGGTGGTGCCTGCCTCGACGCTGGACGGCTATCGTGGCATCTGCCGCCTGCATCCGGACAATAACCTGCAGCTGGTAACGCCGCGTTTTGAACAGGACGAAGTGATCTATCTCGAAGGCGGGCTGCTGGGGTTTTGCCCGGCGCCGCGTGATTTGCTGACCATCGGGGTTGAGCTGCAAGAAAACATCTACAAGGTTCTGCCCATCACCGAGGCCTGCGCGCTGGTCGCGGCGATGGCCACAGCAGAGACGCTGATGATTGCTGGTGGCATGCCCGCAATGGCACCGGGCGCTTTTCAGATGTGAGCCTGGCTTTTGTGACCAACACCGGGTCACATAGCTGACCAAACGCTGCCCAAAGCCCGCGCGCTTTGGGCAGCGTTTGGTTTCAGAGCGCTCGCTTTTGCAGGATCGGCGCTTTGCAGTGCCAGAGGTGTTCCATACGCCGTCCTAGATACTGCGCGCACAAAAGGTCCGCTTTGGGCCCATTCTAAAAACGTTCTGCGTAGCGGCGACTGTCGGGTTATGCGCCAGCATGGTTCGCAACAGGGTTAAGCGGTTCCCAGCAAATCTCGCGCGATACGTTCAAAGATAGCACTCCCGATGGGGATCAGGTCATCAGGGAAATCATAGTCTGGATTGTGTAGCGCTGCGTAGTCTTCGCCCGGCCCCAAACACAGCATTGCAGCTTTGGCGTTCCACCCAAACACGCCAAAATCTTCAGACGCGCGCATGGGCACACCCGCATCCCCATACCTGACGCCTATCGCATCCATGGCTGTTGTTGCCACATTGTAAGCGTTTGGATCATTGATGGAGGCTGCAAAGTTATCGCAGACTTCAAAATCCACGCTAAGCCCGAATTTCTCTGCCGCGGTATTCGCAAGGGCCCGGGCTGTCGTTTCCAGACTTGCCATGCCTTCGTCACCCGCCGTCCGCAGAGTGGCAAAAATCTCAGCTTCACCGGGAGCCACACCAAATGTTGGTTCGCCAATTTTTACATGGGTTATCGTAACCAATCGGAAATCATGATCAATCGCTCCACCCTGTCCTATAGCGTCGAGCGCCGGGATCAACTCTGCAACTGCCAGCGACGGAGAAACACCATCCTCTGGGTCGGCTGCATGGGCGGTTTTGCCAGTGAGCCGTATTTTTAGCCCCAATGACGCGCAGTTGATCAGCCCTGCACAGGTAGAGACATATCCGAACGGCCGTCCTGGTTCGATGTGAATGGCAAACGCCCAGTCGGCTTGGATTTCTTTGTAAGCAGGATCGGCGACCACAGCTTTCGCGCCGCTGCCGTCCTCTTCGGCGGGCTGGAACATAAGAACGATACGCCCCTGCGCGACGGGTTGCCGAGCAATCATACGGCCCAACGCGAGAAGCATTGTCATATGGCCGTCATGACCGCAAACGTGGCTTTTTCCCTGCCTCTGCGACGACCAGGGGATGTCATTGCATTCCTCAATTGGTAGCGCGTCAAGTACGGCTCGAAAAAGCACCGTCGGACCATCTTTGCCGCTATCAAAAACCGCTGCCACGCCGTGGCCACCTAATCCGGTCAGGATGCGGGTTGGTGACAGCGGCTTTAGCGCAGCGGCAATTGTACTGGCTGTTTCCAATTCTTCGCCAGATAATTCCGGGTGCCGGTGAAGGTCACGGCGAAATTCAGTCAATTCCAATAGGTCAAGATTTGTTAGCATTTCAAGCTCTGCTTCCGACGTCAGTTCCGCTGATCCTTCTATTCCTAAATCAGAACTGGGACATTCGCCAAGCGCCGTATTGCAAAACGCGGCATTTCACGGCTTTTGATGCCGCTCCTAAACATTTCACCCTAAGAGCCTGAAAAGAGTGCAGATTAGATCTTTTATTTGCTTCACTGGCTTTCAGCTTTGTTTGCCAGCCAAACAGTGTTCCCTGTATGGGGTGATCCTATGAAAATGATCCCGTGAAAAACAAAACCGCCCCCCAAATGATAGGGGGCGGTTGCAGTGGTGTCAGATGAGATGCCGGTTTAGGCAGCCGAGACAGCATCCGGGTTGAAGCGACCGTAGAAGCTCTGGCCCTTTGCAGCCATCTCGCGCAGCAGATCCGGGCAGGCGAACCGGTCGCCGTAAGCTGCGGTCAGCTGATCGCAACGTTCGGCCGCGTAGGGCGTGCCGATGATGTCGAGCCAGCTGAGCGGCCCACCAGACCATGGCGCAAAGCCCCAGGCCAGAACCGCGCCCACGTCACCTTCGCGGATGTCTTCCAGTACGCCTTCTTCCAGCGCGCGCACCGCTTCCAGCACCTGGGCAAACATCAGACGTTCCTGCACCTCAATGAGATCAGGTTGATCTTCCAGCAGCGGGTATTTGTCCTGCATGCCTTTCCAGTAGCCGGTGCGCTTGCCTTTGTCGTCATAGTCAAAGAAGCCGGCATTTGCCTTGCGGCCCAGACGTCCCAGATCTTCCAGCCAGAAGATCAGATCATCCGCCGGGCTGTCAGGGTATTCATTGCCCATGGCCGCCTTGGTGGCGCGGGCAATCTTGGCTCCCAGATCGATCGAGGTCTCATCATTGAGCTGGATCGGACCCACCGGGAAGCCCAGCTGGCGGGCGGCATTGTCGATCAGCACGGGCGACACGCCCTCGGTGATCATGCGCAGACCTTCGTTGATATAGGGAATGATGCAGCGGTTGGCGTAGAAGAAGCGCGCGTCATTGACAACGATCGGCGGCTTCTTGATCTGGCGCACATAGTCGAGCGCCTTGGCCACTGCACGCGAGCCGGTCTCGCGGCCCTTGATGATCTCTACCAGCAGCATCTTCTCAACCGGTGAGAAGAAGTGGATGCCGATGAACTGCTCTGGGCGCACTGATGCCTTGGCCAGCTCAGAGATCGGCAGGGTCGAGGTGTTGGAGGCAAAGATGCAATCGTCGGGAATGATTGCCTCGACCTTTTTGGTCATATCCGCCTTGACGGCTGGATCTTCAAACACCGCCTCGATGATCAGATCACAGCCCTTCAGCGCCTCAAGATCAGGGGTGGCGTTGATGCGCGCCAGCATGGCGTCTTTCTTGTCTTGCGTGACCTTACCGCGCTTCATGCCCTTGTCGAGATAGCTCTCGGTATAGGCTTTGCCCTTGTCGGCGGCGGCCTGATCGCGGTCGACCAGCACAACTTCGATACCGGCCTGGGCCGAGACCAGCGCAATGCCGGCGCCCATCATGCCCGCGCCCAAAACGCCCAGTTTTTGCACGCGTTGGTCGGGCACATCCTTGGGACGCACAGCGCCTTTTTCCAGCGCTTCTTTTGTTGATGAACAGCGAGCGGATCATCGCGCCCGACGAGGGGTTCATCAGCACCGAGGTAAACCAGCGGGCCTCGATTTTGAGGGCCGTGTCAAAATCCACCAGCGCGCCTTCATATACGGCAGAGAGCAGCGCCTTGGCCGCCGGGAAGGCACCCTGGGTCTTGCCATGCACCATCGCCGAGGCGCCAACAAAGTTCATGAACCCTGCAGGGTGATAGGGCGCACCACCTGGCATTTTATAGCCCTTGGCGTCCCAGGGTTTCACCAGGTCGGCAGGCTTGGCGTTCAGCACCCACTCGCGGGCGGCGGCAACGGGATCAGCTGCGATCTCGTCAACATAGCCCGCGCCCTTGGCCTTTTTCACGTCCAGCATCTTGCCTTCGAGCAGCAGGGGCGCGGCCCCGATGGCGCCAACCTTGCGCACCATGCGGGTGGTGCCACCGGCCCCAGGGAAGATGCCAACCATGATTTCCGGCAGGCCATATTTGGCCTTTGGGGTTCTCAGCGGCAAAGATCCGGTGGGTTGCCAGCGGCAGCTCCATGCCGATACCTGCGGCGGTGCCGGGCAGGGCGGCTGCAATGGGCTTGCCGCCTTTTTTGGTTTTCAGATCCATGCCAGCAAGTTCGATCTTGCGCAGCAGGGCGTGCATTTTCATGGTGCCTTCAAACAGGCCCCGGGCAGGCTCGTCGCCGGCCTCTTCCTTCATAACGGCCAGCAGGTTCAGGTCCATGCCGCCCGCGAATGTGCCCTCTTTACCAGAGGTGATCACCACGCCTTTGATCTCGTCATCGGCCAGCGCCTGATCAATGCAGGCCTCCAGCTGCGTAAGCCCGTCAAAGGACATTACGTTCATGGTTTTTCCGGGCACATCCCAGGTGATGATGCCGACGCCATCTGCGTCCTTGGAAAGCGTAAACTCACTCATGTCTCGTCTCCGATCTGGTCAGCCGTCAGCGGGCTGCCGTCTTTACGGGTGAAGCTGCTGCCATTGGCATCGTCCTTCACCATCATGTCGATATCGCTGTAATAAGCGGTTTCAGTCGGGGTCCGCGTGCCCACCACCAGGAAAGTGGCCGGCGCGTCGGTCGTATTTTTCAGGTGATGGCCATTGGCCTCACCGGCTGGAAAGGCGGCACAATCGCCCGGTAGCATCTCGTGTGCGCCCTGATCGTCGATCAGGATGCAGCCGCCGCTCAACATCACCAGGAATTCATCCTGTTGCATGTGGTAGTGGCGCAGCGAGGACAGACCACCAGGTTCAAGCCGGACGATATTGACGCCAGATTGGGTCAATCCGCTGGCATCCCCAACACGCTGTACGAAACGGCCAGAGACCGCCTCGGCCAGCTTTCCAGGGTAGTCGGAGCCACCCTGAAAGGGGATTTGCGCCAGATCCAGCTTTGGCATCAGACGCGCTCGATGATGGTTGCTGCACCCATGCCGGAGGCGATGCACAGCGTCGCCAGACCCATTTCTTTGTCCTGACGCTCCAGCTCATCCAGCAATGTTCCGATGATCATCGCACCTGTGGCGCCCAGTGGGTGGCCCATGGCGATAGAGCCGCCGTTGGGGTTGATCAGCGCGGGGTCCACTTCAAAGGCCTGCTGGAAGCGCATGACAACAGAGGCAAAGGCCTCGTTGACTTCAAACAGGTCCAGATCCGAGATCACCATGCCATTGTCGGCGAGGATCTTCTGGGTCACAGGAACCGGGCCGGTCAGCATGATGGTGGGGTCGGTGCCGATCTTGGCGGTGGCTTTGATGCGGGCACGGGGCTTCAGGCCATATTGCTCACCAAATTCCTTGTTGCCGATCAGCACAGCAGCGGCACCATCCACGATACCCGACGAGTTGCCGGCGTGGTGGATGTGGTTGATCCGCTCAAGGTGGGGGTATTTCAGCATTGCCACCTTGTCGAACCCGGGCATCTGCTCGCCCATCATCTGGAACGAGGCATTTAGCGCGCCAAGCGATTGCATATCGGTGCCGGGGCGCATGTACTCATCCCGGTCCAGAATGGCGATGCCGTTCTGGTCGCGCACGGTGATCACCGATTTGGCAAAGCGGTTGTCGTCCCAGGCGGCCTTGGCGCGGCGCTGGCTTTCAACTGCAAGGGCGTCGGCCTGCTCACGGGTGAAACCGTATTCAGTCGCGATGATATCGGCCGAGATGCCCTGTGGCACAAAATAGGTGTCCATCGCCAGCGAAGGATCCACTGCGATAGCAGCCCCATCAGAGCCCATGGCAACGCGGCCCATCATCTCAACGCCGCCGGCGATATAGGCCTGGCCTGCGCCACCCTTTACCTGGTTGGCGGCGAGGTTCACAGCTTCCATGCCGGAGGCACAGAACCGGTTGATGGCGAGGCCGGGAATGGTCTCGTCCAGATCCGAGGCCAGCACGGCAGAGCGCGCCAGACAGCCGCCCTGTTCCATAACCTGGGTAACATTGCCCCAGATCACATCCTCAACGGCGTGGCCCTCAAGGTTGTTGCGCTCTTTCAGCGCGTTCAGCGTCAAAGCTGACAGACGCACGGAGGTGATTTCGTGCAGGGCGCCATCTTTGCGGCCCTTGCCTCGCGGGGTGCGAATGGCGTCGTAAATATAAGCTTCGGTCATGAGTGTCTCCTCAAGCGCGGTCCGACGGGTTGCCGGGCATAAGATCATAGGGATGTTTCCAGCCGGGCGTATCACTGATGCGCGTCAGCCAGGCGTCGATATTCGGATAGTCCTTGCGGTCAAACCCAAAGGGTTCGGGATAATAAAGGTAGCCACAGCAGGACAGATCGGCGTTGGTGAGCCCCTTGCCAACAATCCAGTCGCGGCCCTCAAGATGGCTGTTCAGCGTGTCATAGGCCGCCTTGAGGCGCCCCTGCATAAAGCCAATCACCTGTTCGGGGCGTTTGTCCTCGGGCAAAAAATTCATCAGGAAGCGGGTCATGCCTGCCTGGCTGGAGAGCTTGTGGTTGTCCCACAGCACCCAGCGCAGCACCTCGTATTTGTCTTCAGGCGCGCCGCCCAGTTTGCCGCTCTTGTCTGTGATATACTGTTGGATGGCCCCGGACTGGGTCAGGCGCATGTCGCCGTCTTGCAGCACCGGCGCTTCACCCATGACGTTCATTTCGCGAAATTCCGGTGCGCGGCTGGCGCCGGCAAAGAAATCAACAAAGACCGGCTCCCAGTCCAGCCCGGAAAATTGCAGCGCCAGCGCTGCCTTGTAGGCGTTACCGCTCTCGCCAAAGCAATACAGTTTGATTGTCATGCTGTTCTCCTTGCCGCAAAGGTGGCGCCGGGGGTTTCACACCCCCGGACCCCCGTGAGGTATTTAGAGCAAGATGAAAGAGAATCTACACTCTTTCTGTGGTTGTGTGCTATTCTGCTTTTGCGGTACAGGCTGAGGAGCCGATGACCGCGCAAGGTGAAGTCGTCCCTGCCCATTTGGCGAAGGCCTGGGGGCAGGGGCGCGCCTTTGATTTCATCTGGCGAAAAATACCTCCGCCGGAGGCATCCGTCAGCCGCAGTTGAAGGAAACAGGCGTTGTGTCACAGTGACCTGCCAATCAGTTCCTTCATGATTTCATTGGTGCCACCGTAGATGCGTTGCACCCGCGCGTCAGTCCACATTTCCGCAACCGCGTATTCCTGCATGAAGCCATATCCGCCGTGCATTTGCACACATTCGTCCAGAACCTCGCCCTGGACATCCGTGATCCAGTATTTTGCCATCGCGGCCTTCTCAACAGTCAGCTCGCCGCGAAGGTGTTCCACCATGCACTCATCCAGAAAGGCGCGCGCCACTTTGGTTTTCGTCAGGCATTCCACCAGTTTGAACCGGGTGTTCTGGAACTGGGTCAGTGTCCCGCCAAAGGCCTCGCGTTCCTTGCAATAGGCGATGGTGCGTTCAACCGCGCCTTCCATGGCCCCAACGGCGCCACAGGCAATGATCAGACGTTCCTGCGGCAATTGCTGCATCATCTGATAAAACCCTTTGCCCTCTTCCTGGCCCAGGATATTTTCCGGCGGGATCTCGACATTGTCAAAGAACAGCTCTGAGGTGTCGGCCGCTTTCAGCCCGATCTTGTCGAGGTTACGTCCGCGTGAGAAGCCTTCGGCTCCGTCTGTTTCCACGGCAATGAGCGACACGCCTTTGGAACCGAGACTGGGGTCTGTCTTGGCCGCAACCAGAATAATATTGGCATGTTGCCCATTGGTAATAAAGGTTTTTTGACCAGACAGGCGGTAAGCGTTGCCATCGCGGATTGCCTTGGTCTTGATCCGCTGCACGTCTGAGCCGGTGGAGGGCTCGGTCATGGCCAGTGCGCCAACCAGCTCGCCGCTGATCATCTTTGGCAGCCAGCGTTTCTTTTGCTCTTCGGTGCCGTATTTCAGGATATAGTGCGACACGATCCCTGAGTGGATGCCGTGGCCCCAGCTGGCCAGATTGGCACGGCTGCCTTCGATCAGGATCGCGGCCTCATGGCCAAAATCGCCACCAACGCCACCATATTCCTCGGGGATGGAGGGGCAGAGCAGGCCGAGGTCGCCAGCCTGGTTCCAGGTGTCACGGTCCATCATGCCCTGCTTGCGCCATGTCTCGTATTTTGGCATCCACTCATTGGTGATGAACTGGGCCGTCATATCAGCAAGCATCTGGTGCTCGTCGGTCATCCAGCTGGAACGGGTCTCGCTAGTCATTTCTCTCCAATCGACCCTGTTGCGCCTTCTTGCGCCGGGCCTTTATCTTTTGCGGCTCTCCAGCTCGCTGTTGAACAGTCGCAGCCGGTGGCCGAGGTTTTCCTGGTCTGTCACGCTGTCGAAATTTTCAAACAGGAATGACAGTGCTTCGCCTTCGTCCAGCCCGGCCTCGGAGGCAAAGCGTTTCAGCCTGCGATAGCCGTCTTCTGTCATGGCGACGGGAAAGCGGCGGGTCAGGCGGAAACGTTTTGGCATTGGTGCTCCAATTTTCGTGCATCAAGAGCCCCGGACCGGATCAGGCACCCCCTGAAGAGCAGGGGAGGCCCGGTGAGTTTCCTTACGGATCAGAAGCTTGCCGCGTCCAGAGCCATCACTGTCTCGGCACCCGTGAGAATACGGGTCAGATGCAGTTGGGTGGCGGGCAGCCTCCGGGCCATATAGTATCGGCCGGTGGCGATTTTTGTCTCATAGAACGCCGCGTCAGAGGAGCCAGCGTCAAGCACTTCCGTTGCGGCCTTGGCCATCTGCGCCCAGACGAGGCCGAGGCAGACATGGCCAAACATATGCATGAAGTCGTTGGAGCCGGACAGGGCATTGTTCGGATTTTTCATACCGTTTTGCACAAAATACATTGACGCGGCCTGCAGGTCTTTTGATGCCGCTTTCAGCGGTGCGATAAAGTCCTTGGTAAAGTCGTCGTTGACCTCAGCGCTATCCTTGCAAAAGGATTTTACCAGCTCAAAGAAGGCCATCAGGTGCTTGCCGCCATCCACGGCCAGTTTACGTCCCACCAGATCCAGCGCCTGAACACCGTTGGCGCCCTCATAGATCTGGGCGATGCGGGCATCGCGGGTATACTGGCTCATGCCATGCTCTTCGATATAGCCATGGCCGCCGTAAACCTGCTGCGCCTTCACGGTCATGTCGTAGCCTTCGTCGGTCAAAAAGCCCTTGATCACCGGCGTCAGCAACGACACCAGACCATTGGCGTCCTTGTTGCCGTCACGGTGCGCCTGATCAATCATCTGCGCGCCCCACAGCAGGAAGGCACGACCGCCTTCAACAAAGCTCTTCTGGTCCATCAGGCTGCGACGGATGTCGGGATGTACAATCAGGGGATCAGCAGGCCCATCGGGGTTTTTCACGCCAGTCACATCGCGGCCCTGCAGCCGGTCCTTGGCGTATTCAACCGCGTTCTGATAGGCGGCTTCGGCCTGGGACACACCCTGCATGCCAACGCCGACGCGGGCCTCGTTCATCATGGTGAACATGGCGCGCATGCCTTTATGCGCGTCGCCCAGCAGATAGCCGGTTGCCTCGTCATAGTTCATCACACAGGTCGAGTTGCCGTGGATGCCCATTTTCTTTTCAATGTTGCCCACCGAGACACCATTGCGCGTGCCGGGGGTGCCATCGTCATTCAGCACAAATTTGGGCACGATAAACAGCGACACGCCTTTGATGCCATCCGGACCACCGGGGATCTTTGCCAGCACCAGATGGATGATGTTGGCGGCCATGTCGTGATCACCCGCCGAGATAAAGATCTTCTGGCCGGAAACCTTGTAGCTGCCATCCTCCTGCGGCTCTGCCTTGGTGCGCATCAGACCCAGATCGGTGCCACAGTGTGGCTCGGTCAGGTTCATGGTGCCGGTCCACTCGCACGAGACCATTTTCGGCAGCTAAGGGTCTTTTTGCGCGTCAGTGCCATGGGCCAGGATCGCCGAGGCGGCGCCATGTGTCAGGCCCTGATACATCACAAAGGCCTGGTTGGCAGAGGAAAACAACTCGCCAACGGCAGTGCCCAGCACGTAGGGCATGTTCTGTCCGCCATACTGTTCCGGCATATCGAGCCCGGTCCAGCCGCCCTCTTTCACCTGCTCGAAAGCAGCCTTGAAACCGGTTGGGGTATAGACCACGCCGTTTTCCAGACGGCAGCCTTCGGTGTCGCCAACCACGTTCAGCGGGTGCAGCACGCCGGAGCTGATCTTACCGGCTTCTTCCAGAATGGCTGCGGTGAAATCACGCTCCAGTTCATCATAGCCAGGGGTGCTGGCCTCAGAGACTTTCAACACGTCATGCAGGATGAATTGGGTGTCTTTGGTGGGAGCTGTGTAGACTGGCATCGCGCGGTCCTCGTTGGTGGTAAACTGTTGTGATTAAAGGCGCTGCCCGGCGGGACAGCACGAAAGGGTGGCTAATGAGCCGCTACTCGGCGGCCTCCTGATCGGATTGCATGGAGGCGATGACTTTTTCGCCCCACTTCAATTGGTCCTGAAGCTCTTCAATGGCTTCGTTCAGCTCATCGCGTTGACGCACCATATCGTTGAGGCGGTCGCAGGCGATTTCAAAGGTGCGAGACAGCTGGGTAATCTGCTGGTCGCCAATATGATAGAGATCCAAAAGCTGGCGGATCTCTTCCAGACTAAACCCAAAACGCTTACCGCGCAGGATGAGTTTCAGCCGGGCCCCGTCGCGTTTGGTGAACAGACGTTTCTGACCGTCTCGATGGGGAAACAGCAGCTCTTTTGCCTCGTAAAACCGCAAAGTACGTGGCGTTACCCCAAAGGCATCACACATCTCGCGGATCGATTTTGTGTCTTCGCTCATATCTGTCATCGTCGTCACTCTGTTGTCGCGTCAGTCAGTTTGCATGTTGCAAGACTAAACTGGGCTGGCCTGTGCGCATTTACAACAGCATCTTGACGTTAACGTAAGCTGGACGCCACGTCACTTTCTGAGGTGACGTGGCTGTCGCTTTTTTTGGCCAGAGATCAAGAGACCAGAGACCAGAGACCTGTGCGGAGCCAGGGGGCTGCCTGGTCCTGAAACCCGGCGCGCTGGGGAGGGGAGAGGTTAGGGGGCAGGGTGAGGCAGCCAAAATGTTTTGGCCCACCCTGCGAAACAGGATGGGCCAGATAATTTGGGTCAGGTCAGTGCCTGTCTGTCTATTTCAAAAGGCCATGTGTCGTTGCGCGCAGGCTCCCCAGCTCATCCAGAGCCTCTTCCAGCTGTTCGCGTTGCTGCTGCAACTCGCCCATCTGACGGTCGGCCATCTCGATAAAGGCCTGCATCTGAGCCTTGTTGCCATCATTTTCGTATATCAGCAGCCATTGGCGGATTTCCTCCAGCTGAAAGCCGAATCTGCGGCCCCGCAGAATCAGCTTCATCCGTGCCCGCTCGCGCGCGCCGTAAAACCGTGATCGACCTTCGCGATCAGGCTGCAGTAATTCGATATACTCATAATAACGCAAGGTTCGCGGCGTAACATCAAACGCAGCGCACATTTCCTTGAATGACAATCTTGCTTCGGTCATCCATCATCTCCCTCGCGCGCAACCTATGCACTTGAATAGATCAGTGCAACCACCCTGCGTGTTGCGGGCTTGCTCTTTGTTTCGGGCGGGGCCACAAACGAGTTCAGCCAAGACAGGAAACACTTAGTATGGCAGATAAGACCAAAGTCGCCCGGCAATTCATCGAGGCCATTCCACATGCCAAAGAGCTGGGATTGGTGCTGACCGATATTGGCGACGGGATGGCGCATATTTCCATGCCTTATGACCCAAAGCTCATTGGCGACCCCGAGACCGGCGTGATCCATGGCGGGGCCGTCTCTGCCCTGATGGATACCTGTTGCGGCGCCGCAGTCATGAGCCACCCTGCGGCGCCAGGCGGCACTGCGACAATTGATCTGCGCATCGACTATATGCGCGCGGCCACCCCCGGCCAAACCATCATCACCAAGGCAACCTGTCACCATATCTCGCGCAGCGTTGCCTTTGTGCGCGCCGTGGCAATGGATGACGACACCGACCGTCCCGTGGCCACCGCCGCAGGGGCCTTTACTGTGGAGGCAGGATTTTGAGCCGTTCCCGTCCTGAACCCATTCAAGTCGTCAAACAGCGCCGCGATGCAGCTCTGAAGGCGCTGCTGGACTCTGTGCCCTATATCCGGTTCCTCAATGTCAGTTTTGACCGGCGCGGAGATGAGCTGACGGCACAGTTGAATTTCCAAGACAAACATATCGGCAACCCCTTCCTGCCCGCCATCCACGGCGGCGTCACGGCCGCCTTTTTGGGAGATCACCGCCATGGTGAGCCTCAACTGGTCGCATCTCTGGGAGCGGATCGAGAGCGGCGCGCTGGATCCCGAGGAAATGGCGCGCGGTGTTCTGCCCCGGCAGCCAAAAACCATCGATTTTACGGTGGACTATCTGCGCTCCGGCCTGCCGCGCGATGCCTATGCCCGGGCGACCATCAGCAGATCGGGGCGGCGCTATGCCTCGGTGCGTGTCGAGGCCTGGCAGGATCACAAGGATAAGCTGTTTGCCCAGGGCTCGGGCCATTTCCTGATGCCGCAGCCGCCAAAAGACAAAACCTGATCTGAACGAGAGGGCATAGTGCCGTCGCATTAAACAGGAAATCCGATTGCAGATGGCCCCGGCTCAGGACGAAATCACCCTTAGGCGCGTGCTCAGGATCGCTCTGCCGATTGTGCTCTCCAATGCCACCGTGCCCATTTTGGGTGCGGTGGACACGGGCGTTGTGGGCCAGATGGGGCTTGCGGCGCCCATTGGTGCGGTGGGCATCGGTGCGGTGATTCTGGCGACGCTCTATTTCATCTTTGGATTTTTGCGCATGGGCACAACCGGCCTGGTGGCGCAGGCCCGGGGCGCGGGGGATGCGGCCGAAACCGGCGCGCTCCTGATGCGGGGCGTTTTGTTGGCCGCGGCAGCCGGGCTGGTCTTTATCCTGTTGCAGACAGCCCTGTTTTGGGGCGCCTTTGCCCTGGCCCCGGCCAGTCCCGAGGTCGAAGCGCTGGCGCGGGACTATCTGCAGATCCGCGTCTGGGGAGCGCCTGCCACCATTGCGCTCTATGCGGTCACCGGCTGGCTGATCGCGGTTGAGAAAACCCGCGCTATCTTTGGGCTGCAAATCTGGATGAATGGGCTCAACATTGCGCTGGACCTGTGGTTTGTTCTGGGGTTGGACTGGGGAGTCGAGGGCGTTGCCATTGCCACCCTGATCGCCGAGTGGACGGGTGTGGCGCTGGGACTTTACCTTTGTCGTTCGGCTTTTGCTGGCCGGCAATGGTGCGACTGGCCCCGGGTGTTTGATCCCACCCGCATCCGGCGGATGGCGCAGGTGAATGGCGACATCATGGTGCGCTCGGTGCTGCTGACGGGCTCTTTTACCAGCTTTCTCTTTATTGGCGCCAAATTTGGCGATGTCACCCTTGCGGCCAATCAGGTGCTGTTGCAATTTGTCGAAATCACCGCCTTTGCGCTGGACGGGTTTGCCTTTTCGGCCGAGGCCCTGGTGGGCAGTGCTGTTGGCGCCAAGAATCGCCTGAACCTGCGGCGTGCGGCCTGGATCTCGTCGCAATGGGGCGTGGCGAGTTCCGTGCTTCTGGGTCTGAGTTTTGCGCTTGGCGGGCCCTTTCTTATTGATCTGATGGCCACAGCCCCCGAGGTGCGGACTGCGGCGCGCAGCTATCTGGTCTGGGCCGCAGTGCTGCCGCTGATCTCGGTGGCGAGCTATATGTACGACGGCATCTATATTGGCGCCACCTGGACCGGTGCGATGCGGCGCGCGATGGTGCACTCCGTGGCGATCTACCTGCTGGCGCTGTTGCTGCTGGTGCCGCTGCTGGGCAATCATGGCCTATGGGCGGGGCTTTTGGTGCTGAATGTGACACGTGGCCTGACGCTGGGGCTGCGCTATCCCGGACTTGAGGCCAGTGTCGGGGCAAAACGCCTTCGGCCATAGGCGAGGGTTTTTTCGCAGTCGCCGACTAATCTGGCCTGCTGGCTAAAGCAGCGCCTCCAGTGCTTCGGTAGGACGGCCAATGACGGCCTTGCCCTGTTTGACCGCGATGGGCCGCTCGAGCAGGATCGGCTCCTGCACCATTGCTGCAAGCAGATCCGCCTCAGGGCTGTCCTTGCTCAACCCCAGGGCCTTAAAGGGTTTTTCCCCGCAGCGCATCATGTCGATCACCGCACCGCCAAGGGCCTTGTGCAGCGCGGTGATGACTTCCAGACTGGGCTGCTCCTGCAGGTAAAGCCGCAGGGCCACCTCGGCGCCGCGTTCTTGCAGCAGCTGAAGCCCCGCGCGCGATTTTGAACAGCGCGGATTGTGCCAATAGGTGATCATAGCCAGTCCGCGCGTTTTGAGCCCACGGCCTCCGCAACGTTTGCAAAACCATCGCGGGCCAGCTGCGCGTCCAACTCGCGGGCGATATCTGCCCCCAGCGACAGCCCGCCATAGACCATGGCGGTATAAAGCTGCACCGCAGAGGCGCCGGCGCAGATCTTGGCATAGGCCTGCTCTGACGTGCTGATGCCGCCCACCCCGACCAGCGGCACCTTGCCCGCCAAAAGCTCAGAAAGCTGCGCCAGCACCCGGGTTGATTTTTCAAACAGCGGCGCGCCGGACAGGCCTCCGGCCTCATCGCGGTGGGCACTTTTGAGGCCCTCGCGCGACAGGGTTGTATTGGTGGCAATCACCGCATCAATACCGGTTTCCAGTGCCACTTCGGCGATATCCTCAATGGCGGCGCGATCCAGATCAGGGGCAATTTTCAAAAACACCGGCACCCGGCGCGGCAGGGCGTCACGGGTCTCGATCACCCCGCGCAGCAGCCCCGAGAGCGCCGCCTTGCCCTGCAGGTCGCGCAGTTTCTCTGTGTTTGGAGAAGACACATTCACCGTGGCAAAATCGAGGTGGGCGCCACAGTGGGCCAAAACCCGGGCAAAATCGGCGGCGCGGTCGTCGCTGTCCTTGTTGGCCCCAAGGTTCAGACCAATCACCGCATCCTTGGGCCGCTGGGCAAGGCGGGCGGCAATCACCTGCATGCCTTCGTTGTTAAAGCCAAAGCGATTGATCGCGGCGCGGTCTTCGCTGAGACGAAACAAGCGCGGTTTGGGGTTGCCGGGCTGCGGGCGCGGCGTGGCGGCCCCCACCTCGATAAAGCCAAACCCGGCCTGCGACAGCGGCGCCAGCGCCTCGGCGTTTTTGTCAAAACCAGCCGCCAGCCCAACGGGATTGGCCAGCGCAATGCCGGCAATCTCACATTTCAGCCGCGTTGACGTCACAGGGCCGGGGGTGGGGGTGAGGCCGAATTTCAGCGCCCTGATCGACAGGGCATGGGCGGTTTCCGGGTCAACCCTGTGCAGCGCCGTGAGGGCCAGTTTTTCAGTCAGTTTCATGCAAAAGTCGCTCCGGTGTCGCTTGGTTTTGTACGGATCAGCCGCGAGGTCGCAACAGCCGCCTGTCGGTGCACCACGGCCTGTTGATACGCCGGGTCCGTCACCATGGCCATAAAGGCGTGGGCGTCGGGGTAGCGGGCAACAAAGACTTCATCCCAGGTTTCATCCGCGGGGCCGATCAGGGTGGTCTCATAGCTGCCACGCCACAGGATGCTGCCGCCAAGGGAGGCAAAAATGGGACCGCTTTCGACGCCGTAGTTCCTGTAGGCCTCTGCCCCGCTCAAACCGGCCGCGGCCAGCGGATGGCCCTCCGGGTAGGCTGCTTTGGCATTGAATCGCACCAGATTGAGCATCTCAATGGGATGGCCACGCTCCAGCGCCTTAAAGGCGTCAAACTGCGCCCGGCTGGGGTCGATAGTGCGGCTCATGCCATCTCATCTGGGAACTGATGCGCGCCCGCCACCAGTGGCAAAGGTTTCGACCAAAGAACCTCGCTGAGCAGCATCTTGCGATAGAGATGCGGAAATTCAGCGCCACCGCGTGACACTTCCCATTTCAGCGCCTCCCCCAGTGCCGCACCGTCGAGAGCCAGCAGCCAAAGCCCCTCTGCTCCGGCAAAATGCTTGGCTGCGGTCTCGGCGGCCTGCGTGGCCGTGGAGAAGTGAATGAAACCATCGCTCAGGTCGATGGGCGCGCCAAGGGCTTCGCCCTGGGACTGCAAGGCCGACCATTCATCGGCGCGGAGGATTTTATAGATTTGCATAGGGATCTGATGCCCTGCAGCGCGTTTGGAATCAAGTGCCAAGCGACATGTGCCAAGCCAGAAGGGAGCTGCGTTGCGGCCAGTACGGCTGCCAGTACAGGAGCCAATACGGCGACCAGTGCGGCGAAACTCTATGCAAGGCAGGGCAGAAGCAGCGCGGGCACTGTCGCTTTGCGCTGAATTACTGCTCCTGGCGGGCTGATTGCCCCTAGGAAAACCGGCAGGGTTGTTTTTCCCCTTTGACTGACAGCGGCTTTGGCCGCACCATCGGAGGCAAAGAAAAACAACGGGAGTGATTTTGATGTTTACGCGTTTTCTGACCACGGTTGCCGCACTGGGCCTTACGGCGGGTATGGCCACGGCTGACTACAAGCTGACCATTCTGCATACCAATGATTTTCACGCGCGCTTTGAGCCGATCAGCAAATATGACAGCGGCTGTCGCGAGAGTGACAACGCCGAGGGCAAGTGCTTTGGCGGCACCGCGCGTCTGGTCAGCGCCATTGCAGAGGCCCGCAGCCGTGCCGAGAACTCCATTCTGGTGGATGGCGGCGACCAGTTTCAGGGCTCGCTGTTTTACACCTACTACAAGGGCAAGGTCGCGGCCGAGATGATGATCAAGCTCGGCTATGACGGCATGACCGTTGGCAACCACGAGTTTGACGATGGCCCCGAGGTGCTGCGTGGCTTCATGGATGCGGTGGGCTTTCCGGTGTTGATGTCCAATGCCGATGTCTCGGCCGAGCCTGCCCTGGCCGGTGTACTGCAGAAATCAACCGTGATTGAGCGGGGCGGCGAAAAGATTGGCCTGCTTGGCCTGACACCAGAAGATACCCATGATCTGGCCAGCCCCGGCAAGAACGTCTCGTTCTCGGATCCGGTGGCGGCTGTACAGGGCGAGGTGGATCGTCTGACCGCCTTGGGCGTCACCAAGATCGTGGTCCTCAGCCATTCAGGCTATTGGGTTGACCAAAAGGTAGCCGCTGGCACCAAAGGCGTTGATGTGATTGTTGGCGGCCATTCCAATACCTATCTTTCCAATGTTTCGGAAAAGGCTGTTGGCCCCTATCCAACCATGGTCAACGATGTCGCCATCGTGCAGGCCTATGCCTATGGCAAGTTCCTCGGCGAGCTGAACCTAACCTTTGATGATGCCGGCACCGTCACGCAGGCAGCGGGAGAGCCGCTGATCATGGATGGCACCGTCGCTGAGGACAGCGACACCCTGGCCCGGATTGCCGAGCTGGCGATGCCACTGGACGAGATCCGCAACAAGGTGGTCGCCGAGGCGGCAACCTCGGTTGATGGCGATCGCACGGTTTGCCGCGTTCAGGAATGCCAGATGGGCAATCTGGTGGCTGATGCCATGCTGGCGCGGGTCAAGGACCAGGGCGTGACCATTGCGATCGCAAACTCGGGCGGCATCCGCGCAAGTCTTGAACCCGGTGCTGTCACCATGGGCGAAGTCCTGACCATTCTGCCCTTCCAGAACACGCTCTCGACCTTTGAGATCACCGGTGCAGACCTTGTCGCGGCGCTGGAAAATGGTGTGAGCCAGGTGGAAGAGGTCAAGGGGCGCTTTCCGCAGGTTGCGGGGCTTAAATTCACCTGGGACGGCAGTGTTGCCGCCAACGCGGGTCGGGTACAAGAGGTGCTGGTTGCTGCAGGCTCTGGGTTTGAGCCAATTGATGCGGCCAAAACCTATCTCGTCGTGACAAACAACTACGTGCGCAACGGCGGTGAGGCTACAAGATCTTTGCTGGCGAAGATAAAAACGCCTATGATTTTGGCCCCGACCTTGCAGATGTTCTGGCCGAATATCTCGCGGCGCAAGGCGCCTATCAGGCCTATACAGAGGGGCGGATTGCGCAGAAATAAGGTTTCGCGCGCGAAACACACTCGCGTTCTTTGATAGCCTATCTTGCGAGCCCCGCCATAGATTTTCTGGGATTTTCTGGCGGGGCTTTTTCGTGGCCCGGAATTGAGAGAGACTGGAAAAAGAGCGACCGGAGCAAGAAAGAGAGAGGGAGGCGTGACCAAGCGCCGCGCGGCTTGGTTTTTCTGCTTTGATTGCGATAAGCTGGTTACATGTGTGGACGTTTTGCCCTGACCCTTCCCAATGATGCCATAGCGCAGCTGTTTGCAGCGCAGCCTGCCAATGACCTGCCGCAGGGGCCGAACTATAATATCTGTCCCACAACCCCGGTGCATGTGGTGAGCGCAGGCGAGGGCATCCGCCGGCTGCAGGCGATGCGCTGGGGGTTCTTGCCGCATTGGTACAAAACCGAGACCGCAGGCCCGCTACTGATCAATGCACGTGCCGAGACGCTGGCAGAAAAGCCCGCCTTTGCAGAGGCTTGCCGCAAGAGGCGCTGTCTTATCCCGGCCAGCGGGTTTTATGAATGGCCCCGCGCGTCGCGGGGCAGACGTTTGCCGTGGTACATTCGGCGCTGCGATGATGCCCCCCTGGCCTTTGCCGGGATCTGGCAGGACTGGAGGCAGCACAGTGGGCAGAACGGGGGACAGGACTGTGGGCAGCACGACAGCCAGGCCACCTGCGCAATCGTGACCACTGCGGCCAATCAGAGCTTTTTGCCTATTCATCACCGCATGCCGCTGATGCTTGAGCCGCAGGATTGGTCCCTATGGCTGGGCGAGAGCGGCAAAGGGGCGGCGTCGCTGATGCAGCCGGGCCCGGAAGGGCTGCATCTGATGCACCGGGTGGCGATGGATGTGAACAGCTCAGGGCCAGCGGACCCGAGGTGATTGAGCCTTTCTATGAGGATCCTGTCGAACAAGACCTGCCAGCCACGCCGGATGCTGCAAACAAGACACCTGAACCAGAGCAGAAGCCCGATACCGAAACGACCAGCTCTATGCGGCAGCCGCGCCTGCTGTGATCCAGCAAACGGGGCACAGATTAGCGATATTGCGTGAAATCCATGCTGTCTCTGCGGGGAATTGGCGCTACAAGGTGGGAAAACATACCCAAATTCAAACGCCCTATGCGGTAAGGCAAACCTATGCCAGAATGCTATAAATCCCTGCAAGACATCCTGGCACATGGCCGCGATGATGTGATCGATGTGCGCAGCCCGGCCGAATTTGCCGAAGACCACATCCCCGGTGCCATCAACCTGCCAGTGCTGGACAATGAAGAGCGCGCGCAAGTGGGCACCATCTATGTGCAAGACAGCCCGTTCCGGGCGCGCAAACTCGGCGCGGCGCTGGTTTTTCGCAATGCAGCCAATCACATAGAGAATAGTCTCAGCCATCATGACGGCGGCTGGCAGCCTCTGGTCTATTGCTGGCGTGGTGGCCAGCGGTCGGGGAGTTTTTCCTGGATGCTGCAGCAGATTGGCTGGCGGGCTGACCTGGTCGAAGGCGGCTATCAAAGCTATCGGCGACTGGTCAAATCATACCTCTATGATCAGCCCCTGCCATTTCGCCTGATCGCGCTGGATGGTTATACCGGCAGTGCCAAACCGGATATTTTGCAACGGGTTGCAGCTCTTGGCGGGCAGGTTCTCGATCTCGAGGGGCTCGCCAACCATCGTGGCTCGCTTTTGGGCGCCATGCGGACGCCTCAGCCCAGCCAAAAGGGGTTTGAGACCGCGCTGGCCTCGGCTCTGGTGCAGATGGATGCTGCCCGCCCGGTTCTGGTTGAAGCCGAATCCAGCAAGGTGGGCGCGCGGATTATTCCTCCCAGTCTCTGGAGCGCGATGAAGCAGGCCTCACGGGTCGAAGTCACCGCCCCGGTGGCGGCGCGTTGCCGTTATTTGACACAGGTCTATGACGATATCCTGTCGGACGCACCGACGCTGCGCGAAAAACTGGGACGCCTGCGCGGCCAACGCGCAAATGCGGTGATCGATCACTGGTTTTCGCTGATTGAGGCGGGGGACAAGCCTGCACTGACTCAGGCCTTGATGCGGGATCACTACGATCCCTCCTACCAAAAGTCGCGCAGTACCAAAGCTAGCCCGCCTGTCCTGAGCATAGAACTTGAGGAAATGACGGAGCAGGACCTTGCGGGAGCCGCAAAAAGAATTGCGCAGCTGATTGAGTAAAGCACTGGTGTCAAAGGTGAATACGGGCGGCAAAGGTTTATGTCTAGGTTATGCGCAGCTCCGCAATCCAGACATGGGCCAGACGGCTAGATGAGGGCCGCGCAATGGAGTTGATGAGGGCGCTCGGTCTCGCCAAGGGGGGGCGCCCGCGCCGCAGGTGCGCCTGCTACGCAGACACCCCTTGGCGGCCTTGGGCGTGGCACCGCGCCAAAGGCGCGGTGCCACGCCCAACGGGAAGAGATCTCTGTTAAGAGAGCGATGACGGGCGGGAGCGCTTTGGTGTTTGGTCTTTACCGATGCTTGGGCAGGGGACCGGGGAGTGGTTTTTCATCAAACTCTCCGGGGCGATGATCCTATCTAGGTGATTTTGATTTCAGGAGTACCGGCCGTGAGCACGCCGATTCTGGCGGCGGGGTAGCCAGCTGCGTGCAGCTGCAACAGCAGGTCTTCTGCCATGTCGGGGCTGACAGCCGCCAGCAATCCTCCAGCGGTTTGGGGATCAAACAGCAGATCCAGTGTGGCTGAGCTGCCCAGCGTGGGGCAGATGGCGCGGTTTTCTTCAAACAGCGACGAGCGCAAACCGCTTGCACTCAGGTCTGCCGCACCCTGCATCAGTGGCACAGCGGCCAGATCCACCTGGGCAGCTACTCCAGAGGCCTCGCACAGTCCCAAAAGATGCCCGGCGAGGCCAAAGCCGGTGACGTCCGTCATAGCATGGGCCTTTGAGAGAATTCGCGAGGCTTCTGCCTGCGGCTGGCACATCTGCCTCAGCGCAGCCGCGACCCAGACGCCCCGCGCCTCGCCTGCCATTTCGGCCGCCATGATCACGCCCGAGCCAATGGGTTTGGTCAGGATCAAAACATCTCCCGCCACGGCACCCGCCAGAGTGATTGGGGCGGTCTCGCACAGGCCAGTCACGGTAAAGCCAATCGAAAGCTCATCCCCGATCGAGGTATGGCCGCCGACAATATCGGCCCCGGCGGCCTGTATCACCTCGCTGGCGGCCGCCATGATCTCGGTCAGTGTGCGCTGCTGCAGCGCAGGCGACAGCCGGGGCAGGATGAGGTTTGCCGTTGCCACCTGCGGCGCGGCACCCATTGCCCAGATATCGCCGAGGGCATGGGTGGCTGCGATCCGCGCCATCATATCGGGGTCAAGAACCGAGGCCCGCAGATGGTCGGTGCTGATCACCTGCCGCACGCCGCCTGTTTGCAAAAGCGCCGCGTCATCGCCGGGCAGGGGTGTTACATCACTGCGCTGTGGCGGCGCGAGCCTGGCAAGTGCTGCGCGCAGTGCACCGCGCCCGGCCTTGGCGCCACAGCCGCCGCACATGGGTTTTGTGCCCAGGGCCGCAGGCAGATCATGAGTATGCTCCACCGGAAGCTCAGCGGGCTCCATCTTGGGCAACTGATGAAACTGCTCCATGAAGTTCTGGTCGATCCGGTCCTTCCAGCGCCAGACCAGCGCGCCTGCGAACTGCTGACCAAAACGATCCCCGAGGGCTTCTTTGCTGCCCAGTGAAATCAGTTTCAGATAGTCCTTTTGCGGCTTGTATCTGCGCAGGGGATCGCCGGTCAAAAGAGCGCGCAGATTGTGGTAGAGGATTGGGGCCTGCCGCACCGCAAAGACGCCGGCCTTGGGGCGGGGCGAAAATCCGAGGTGAGCGCAGTCGCCGACTGCAAAGACACCGGGGCAGGAGCTTTGCAATGTTTCATCCACCTCGACAAAGCCCTGATGCAGTTTCAGCCCGGTGCCAGCGATCCAGTCATGCGGATGCGCACCAGCAGCCCCTGAGGTAAAGTCAGACAGCACCATGCGGCCATTCGCAAGATGGACCACACCGGGCTCCAGCCGGGCAACGCTGGTGTTTTCCACCAGTGAGATGCGGTGCTCGCTAAAGGCGCGTTTCAGGCGTTTGCGGACCTCAGGGCTGGCCTGACCCAGCACCGGCCCGCTGTCAATCAAGGTGGCCTGTCCCAGGCGCCCAAGCCGCGACAGCGCATGTGTCATCGCGAGGATCAGCTCGGCTCCGGCGATGCCGCCGCCAATGACCGCGATATTCGCTGGGCCGCTGCCGTGGCGGAACGCATCCCAGGATTGGGCAAAGACTCCGAGCGGTTTTGCGGGAACGCCGTGTTCGCCAAACCCGGCGAGGCCCGGCATTTCGGATGTTATACCCACATCCAAAGAGGCCAGATCATAGGCAATGGGCGCACGCCCCGGCACATGAACAAGCTGCTCTTGCGCATCTAGCGCCTCAGCTGCGGCCAGAATGATGCGGGCGCCGACAAAACGCGCCAGTTTGACCAGATCAATATCCAGATCCTCGCGCGGGTAATGACCGGCGACAAAACCCGGCAACATGCCGGAGTAGGGCGCGGTTGGGCCGGGATTGATCAGCGTCAGCCGGCCCCCCGGCAAAGGCCGCATGCCCCATTTCAACAGCACAAGCGCATGGGCGTGCCCCCCGCCGATGAGAACCACATCTTTGGTTGCGGGCAGAGGGGGCGTATGCATTGCGGGTGCGCCTTTATGGTGAAAATGACAGTCAGAGCGGTTTCAAAAACAGGGCCATTATACAAAAGCGCCATTATACAAAAGCGCCATTTTACAGAATGGTCGGCCAAATGTCCCTGTGCTGCAAGGGGGGCAACAGGTGCAAGCGGGGCGGAGCTGGCAAGAGGGGCAAGGGGGTTAGTCCTGCGTCGGTGGCTCCTCGCCAATGTTATGGGTGGCCCAGATGCCGTCTTGGCCGGCTTTTGGCAGGCTGGTCTTTGTTTCATGCAGGTGAATGTGGAGCTTGGCAATAAACAGCGCCGTGACAGGGGCGGTGAGAAACAGAAACAGGGTGATCATCACCTCGTGCAGCGACAGGTGTCCTTCTATGGCGACCCCATGGGCCATAGACGCCAGCAGCACGCCGCCAACGCCCAGAGTTGTGGCCTTGGTCGGGGCATGCAGCCGTGACATCGCATCGTTGAGTTTGAGCAGCCCAAAGGATCCGACAAAGCCAAAGACACCGGCAATGATCAAAAAACCTGCAATCAGATATTCGGCAATCATAACAAACCTCCCATCACTCGATAATATTGCCGCGCAGGATAAAGCGGGCGTAGGCAACTGTGGAGACAAAGCCAAGCATGGCAATGATCAGCGCGGCTTCAAAGTAAATCTCGCTCCCTAGGGCAATGCCATAGAGGATCATCAGGGCCAGCGCGTTGATGAACATCGCGTCCAGCGCCAGAATGCGATCGGCGATCTCGGCGGCCGAGATGATTTTCCACAGGTTCATCAGCACGGCGAGGGCAAAGCAGACAAAGGCAAAGACAGTGGCAAAGGCAATCATTCGAAGATCTCCATCAGGCGGCGCTCGTAGCGGTGTTTGATCTCGTCACGCACAGCTTTTGGATCGCTGGCGTCCAGGCAATGCACTAGGAGGGCATGCCCCTCGGCTGAGACATCTGCCGCGACGGTTCCCGGCGTCATGGTGATGGTGCCGGCCAGCACGGTGATCGCTTCTGGTGTGCGCAGCTCTAGTGGTACGGCGATCCAGCCGGGCTGACGTTTGCTGTTGGGTTTGAACACCACGATGCGCGCAACAATGACATTGGCGACAACGATATCATAGAGCACCAGCAGAATGTACTCGATGATTTTCAGGGGCTTTTTCAGCCGCATCTGTTGTGGCCAGTAGGGCTGGGTCAGAAAAGGGATCACAATGCCCAGCACAAAGCCAAACACCAGTGAGTTCAGCGTCCAGGTGCTGGTCAGCAGAACCCAGGTAATGGTGAGCAGCAGCGTCAGGAACGGGTGCGGCACCAACCGTTTCAGCAGTCTCATGGCGTCACCTCTCCAAGTACGGCTCTTATATAAAGCTCTGGTGCAAAAAGCTGTGCCGCTGTGGCCTCAGCATAGCGGTTGGCGGGGCCTGCAAAGATCGTGAGCAAAACCAGCCCGCTCAGCAGGGTGAAGCAGGCAACAAAGGGCAGGGCGGCAGGGCGCTCAGTGATCTCGGTGCCGGACACATCGGCGATTTCTTCTGGGGCGTTTTCGTCTGTGGGTTTGTCCGCATCGGGGGCCGTGGCGTTGGGATCTTCGCTGTCGTCAAGCAGGCCATGGCTTTTCCAGAACAACAGGCTGCCGGCGCGCGCCATGCCAAGAATTGTAATCAGCGATCCGACCAGCACGGTGCCCCAGATCCACCAGACCAGATCATGCGACCTTGCGGCATCAAGCACGAGCAGTTTGCCGAGAAAGCCTGAAAGGGGCGGCATCCCAGCCATTGCAATGGCGCCGGCAAAGAACAAAACCGCGATCAGACCGCTTTGTGGCATGGGGCGCTGGGGCAGAATTTCGATGCCCTGACGCTCAGCCACCAGATCGGCCACCAGGAACAGGAAGGCGGCTGCCAGTGTCGAATGCACAATGTAGTAGAGCGCCGCTTCCACGCCTTCAGGGGTGAACAGGGCAATGGCCGTGAGCAGGGTGCCCATAGAGGTGATGGCACTAAAGGCGACCAGCCGCCCGATCCTGTAGGAGCCAAGAATGCCAATGGCGCCGATCATCAGGGTGATAAGGGCAGCGGGCATCAGCCAGGCCCCGACAAGCCCATGCGTGGCTGCCAGATCCGGGCCAAAGACCAGCGTATACATCCGCAGGATGGCATAGGCGCCAACCTTGGTCATGATGGCAAACAGGGCCGCAACGGGCAGCGGCGCATTGGCATAAGAGGCCGGCAGCCAGAAATGCAGCGGAATAACCGCCGCCTTGATGGCAAAGACCAGCAACAGCATTACCGCACCGACCCGCAAAAGCGCGGTATCCTCGGGCGGAATTTCCGCCACGCGCACCGCCAGATCCGCCATGTTGAGCGTGCCTGTCACCGAATAGAGTGTCCCCAGCGCAAACAAAAACAGGGTCGAGCCCAGCAGATTATAGACGACATATTGCACTCCGGCCTGAAACCGGCGGGTGCCGCCGGCATGGATCATCAGCCCGTAAGAGGCAATCAGCAGCACTTCGAAAAAAACAAAGAGATTAAAGGCATCGCCCGTCAGAAACGCGCCGATAATGCCCATCAGCTGGAACTGAAACAGCGCGTGAAAATTGGCGCCACGTTTGTCCCAGCCCGTGCCAATCACATAGAGGTTGACCACCAGCGCCAGCACCGAGGTCAGCAGCACCATCATGGCCGACAATCGGTCCAGAACCAGCACGATGCCAAAGGGCGCCGCCCAGTTACCCAGCTCGTAGATCTGAATCTCACCGGTAGAGGCCTGCGCGGCCAGCACCAGTGAGATGGCCACCAGCAAAACAGTGCTGGCGAGCGAAAAGATCCGCATAAGATCAATATGATGGCGCACCACCATAATGATGAATGGGGCAACCAGTGCGGGCAGAACAACCGGTGCAATCAGGAAATGGTTCATGCGTTTTCCCCCTCGTCTTCCGGGTGGTTCGGCATGTCGATCAGGTCATCCTTTGACGACAGATAGGCGGCAAGGGCGATCATCACCACGACCGCCGTCATGCCAAAGGAGATCACGATAGCGGTCAGCACCAAGGCCTGTGGCAGCGGATCGGTATAGGGCACCTCGGCGTATTTGTTCAGCACCGGGGGGGCATTGACCATCAGCCGACCTGTGGCAAACAGAAAGATATTCACCCCATAGGTCAAAAGGGACAGCCCAAGGATGACGGGAAAGGTCCTGCGCCGCAGGATCAGGTAGATCCCGGCGGCGGTCACGATGCCGACGGCTGAGGCCAGCAGAAATTCCATATTCAGGATTTCCATGTTCATCCCTCACCCTTTGCTGCCAGCGCGTCATCACGGGCCGGGTTGATATCCATTGCATGTTCTGACGACATGCCGGGCTGCCAGGCAAAGCGCGCCAGACTTTCAAGCGCCAACAGCACAGCCCCCACAACCGCCAGAAAGACGCCTAGATCAAACAGCGCGGCGGTGGCCCATTCAAACTCTTGCAGCGGTGGCCAGTCGACATAGCCAAAGGCGCTGGTCAAAAACGGCATGTCGCTGAACCAGGAGCCAAGGCCCGTGGCGGCCGCGATCAGCACCCCAGAGCCGATGGTGCCGTGATAGAACATCCGTTGCCGCTCGGCGGCCCAGCTAAAGCCGGAGGCCATGTACTGCATCAGGAGCGCAATCGCTGCGATCAGGCCGGCAATGAAGCCGCCGCCCGGCAGATTGTGGCCGCGAAAGAAGATATAGGCCGCGACCATCAGGGCCAGAGGCATCATGACGCGGGTGGCGACAACCATCATCATCGGATGGGCGTCACCTGCCTGCGGCATGTCGGGTTTGCGATTGAGCAGATAGGCCCGCACGCGGGAGCCGAGCAGGGCCTCGGTCAGGGCGTAGATAACCAGGGCAGCAATACCAAGCACGATGATTTCGCCAAAGGTGTCATAGCCGCGGAAGTCCACCAGAATGACGTTGACCACATTGGTGCCGCCGCCGCCTTTGTAGGAATTGGCGAGGTGGTACTCTGAAATGCTTGGGTGCGAGAAATCACGCAGCATCAGCACATAGATCAGCGCAGCGGCGCCCAGGCCGCCCAGGATGGCAATGCCGCCATCGCGCACCCGCACCCAGACAGGCGCCTCAACCGGGCTGTCCTTGGGCATGAAATTCAGCGCCAGCAGCAACAGGATCATTGTCACCACCTCAACCGAGAGCTGGGTAAGGGCCAGATCCGGCGCAGACAGGTAGTTGAACCCCATCGAGACCACGAGGCCAACCACTCCGATCAGGACCAGCGACAGCTGGCGCTGACGATGGTTGGCCACCACGGCCAGTGTTGCGACCAGCAGGCAGAACCAGGCGATGATCGGAATGGGCCCGACGCTTTGCACCGTGCGGGTGGCAGCGGCCAGGGTGCCGGTGGAATAGGCATAGTAGCTGAGGCCAATAATAAACAGCATCATCACAGCGGCATAGCGCGTAATGGCCCCATTGTGCAGACCATCGGTAATGAGTTGCGAAAGCTTCGTCAGCCCCCGCAACAACCCGTCAAAGATCTGTTTGGCCTCGGGACGCGGGGCACCGTTCCAGGCCGCAGCCAGGGGGCGGTGCAGTTTGAACAGCACAAACCCGCCGCCAACAGCAACAGCAGACATATAGAGCGCCGGGGTAACCCCGTGCCAGAGTTTCAGCGAGTAGTAAGGCAAATCCGCGCCACCAATCACCGCGCCTGCGGCCACAGCCACCAGCGGTCCGGCCAAAGTGGCAGAAAACAGACCAATCAGGACGACCAGCACAACCAACAGGGCAGGGCCCATCCACATGCCGACGCCCGGGTCATGGGGATGTGCCGGGTAGTCTTCGCGTGTTTGGCCCATAAAGACATGGCCGATAAAGCGAAAGGAGTAGGCGGCAGAAAACAGCGCTGCCAGCAGGGCGAGGCCAGGCACCAGATACTGCGAGCTGCCCCACAGGGTGTGCACGGTTTCTTCCAGCATCATCTCTTTGGACAAAAAGCCATTGAACGGCGGCACACCCGCCATAGACAGGGCGGCGACAATCGCAATGGTTGCGGTGACCGGCATCAGGTGGCGCAAGCCCCCCAGACGTTTGATGTCGCGGGTGTGGGCCTCGTGGTCGACGATGCCTGCGGACAGGAACAAAGCCGCCTTAAAGGTCGCGTGGTTGATGATGTGAAACACCGCCGTGACCGCGGCAATCTTGGTGCCAAACCCCAACAGCATGGTGATCAGGCCCAGATGCGACACGGTGGAAAACGCCAGCAGCGCCTTCAGATCATCCTTGAACAGCGCAATCACCGCGCCCAGCACCATTGTTACCAGCCCGGTGGTGGCGACGATATAGAACCACTCTGGGGTGCCCGCCAGCACCGGCCAGAGCCGCGCCATCAGGAACAGGCCTGCTTTGACCATGGTGGCAGAGTGCAGATAGGCCGAAACCGGCGTTGGTGCCGCCATGGCATGCGGCAGCCAAAAGTGAAACGGGAACTGGGCGGATTTGGTGAAACAGCCCAGCAGAATCAGGATCAGCGCGGGCAGATACAGCGGTGAGCTCTGGATGAGGTCCTTGTTTTGCAAAATGACGCTGAGGTCGTAGGAGCCTGCGATATTACCCAGAATCATCATGCCACCGATCATCGCGAGGCCGCCGGTGCCGGTGACCGCCAGCGCCATCCGCGCGCCCTGACGCCCCTCAGGCAGATGCTTCCAAAAGCCGATCAGCAGGAAAGACGACAGCGAGGTGAGCTCCCAAAATATCAGCAACAACAGGATGTTGTCCGACAGAACAATGCCAACCATGGCGCCCTGAAACAGCAAAAGATAGGTGTAGAACTGCCCCATGGGGTCTTCGCGCGACAGGTAAAACCGGGCGTAGAGGATGATCAGCAGGCCGATGCCCAGAATCATGCTGGCAAACAGAAAGCCAAGCCCGTCGAGAAAGAAATTGGCATTGAGGCCAAGAGCGGGCAGCCAGTCGACGCCGACCTGGATGACCTCGCCGCGAAACACCGCAGGCGCGTGCAGCATCAGCCCGACAAAGGCGAGAAAACTCGTAAGGCCTGCGGCCGAGGCCGAGGCGTTACGCCCGGCACGGATAAGCAGAGCGGGAAACAGCGCTCCAAGAAACGGCAGGGCCGCAATCAAAAACAGGGACACGTGCAGTTCTCCTGGCTGGGCTTGGCAATAGTCAAACGCCTAAGCAATTTTTCGCAATTGTTCCAGTCCTGTGAGGCCGGAAGTGTCGCAGGAGTGGGGATTGTACGCCATGTAGGGGAGCTTGGCCGCGTTTTTTACTGTCCAGGCTCATTTTCTGCCGCTTGGGACGGTGTTTTATCTCGTGTTTGAGAAGCTCAGGATCTGCGCGTTGACAGGAAGTTGAACAGCGCAGGTGCTGTACAGGCTGCACAGGCGCTGTACTGGGGCTGTACTGGGGCTGGGCATGGCTTATGGTCACACTGAAAGCTGCTATGAGACGTCGAGACAGCGGCACTTTTTGACATCAGGTTGACATCAGGCGCTGCAGCAGGCGTGAGCAATTGAAACGGGGCGCGAGGGTGGGACAGGATTTGGACGGAGGCGCAGATCAGACACGGCGACGGTTGCTCTTGGGGCTTGGTGGCACTTCGGTGGTTGCCGGGCTCGCAGGGCTGTGGTGGTGGCAAAGCCAGCCTCCGGCGCATGACAATCCCCGGCTGAGCCCGGCTGTGGCCTTTGCCAAAGCCCAGTCCGGGGCGATTACTTTGATTGATATTCGAACGCCCCGCGAGTGGCGCCAAACCGGTGTGCCGGTCGGGGCTGCTCCGATTGATATGCGGCGCAAAGATTTTGTGCAGGCGCTGGAGCAGATGCTTGGCGGTGCGCGTGATGCCCCTGTCGCGCTGATCTGCGCCCGCGGGGTGCGCTCGGCGCGGATGACCAGGGCGGTGGTGGCTGCGGGCTTCACCAATGTGCTGGATGTGCCGCAGGGCATGTTGGGCTCGGCCAGTGGGCCGGGTTGGCTGGCAGGAAATTTGCCGGTGGCACGATGGCAGGGGTAGGGACCCAAAGGCCCGTGCCGAGGACTTGGCGTAGCTGGGCCTTTGGCAAGAGGGATTCTTCAATCTGCAATGGGCTGACCCGCAAGAGTGTTGCCGCCAAAATGGTCATGTTTGTCTTTGCAGCCCTCAGTTGGCCCAGCCGGGGCGACGCGGGCTGTGGCACGCTCTCTGGCGCCTGTACGCTGTCACAAGGCAGCTATCATATTGAACTCCCCGTGTTGCCTGTGCAGCCTGTGAAGCCCGTGTCGGCAGGGCAGGAGGCAGAGCTGCTGCCTGCCGTTTTGTTTTTACATGGCTACGGGGGCTCAGGAGAAGGGGCGCTCAGGAACAAGGCGATGGTGCGGGGTCTGACAGAGCGGGGCTATGCGGTGATTGCGCCGGATGCGCTGCCACGGCGCGAGGGGCGTCGGTCGTGGAACTTTTTTCCCGGCTGGGAGGGCCGTGATGAGGTGGCGTTTTTGCAGCAGGTTGCCCAGGATGCCGCGGACCGGTTTGGTCTTGATCGTGAGGAGATGGTCTTGGCCGGCTTTTCTGCCGGGGCGTTCATGGTGAATTATCTGGCCTGTGCGGGCCCCCAGGGCCTTTGCGGCCTATGCCCCCGTTTCTGGTGGGTTCTGGCGACCTCAGCCCGACAGCTGCGCCGGAGCTGTCCGGTTGTTTCACAGCCATGGCTGGACGGATGGCGTTGTGCCGCTGGAAGGGCGCGTCCTTGGGGGTGGCCAGTTTCAGCAGGGTGATATCTTTGCGGGGCTAGAGCTGTGGCGGACAACCAACCAATGTGCGCAACAGGCGCCGGATACCCGCCGAGGCGGCGCTGCGGTTCTCCGGCGCCGCTGGGTCTGTGGCTTGGGCGCGGATATCGAGTTTGTGTTGTTCTCCGGGGGGCACCGGGTGCCGTCCATGTGGCCTGTATGGATGCTGGATTGGTTGGAAAGGAAAGAGCCCGGCGAGGGAGGCTAGCGTGGCGCGATGAACATGGCCTCTGGCTGGTCAATCCGGATGTTGCAGCACAAGATGCCTGAGCAACAGCATAGAGGGGGGGGCTCCCGCGCCTTTGCCTCTCATCTGTGATGAGAGAAAAAGCCTTGGGCCCGGCAGCGCCCCTGCCGGGGCGCTGCGGTCACGCATCTCGGGACCGTTGCATCTGGGATCCTTCGAAAAAGCTATTCCGCCGGGTGTTGGCTCCTTACATCCAGGTAGGCCTTTAGCTGGGCGCGATAGTGCCGGGCGGTTCTGGTGATCTTTGGCTCTGAATAGACGACGGGCGTTGCCATCCAGCCGCGCTGAGAGGTCCCGGCGCGCAGGCCCGAGAGAGCAGAAAGGGGGATTGCCAGGATCAGTGACACAGCAATCGGTATGAGCCAGACAGAGACCAGCCCGGCCAGAATGCCGCCCCAGAGGGCGATGCCGCTGAGGGTTTCCAACGCATGGCAGCTGAGCAGGGTGCTGAGCCCATAGCGCCCTCCGGCGCGGGCCTGCGGGGACCAGCCACGCTGCAGCCCAAAGGCGGTGCGAAACACTGCAATCATTTGTTGTACCATCAAAATTGGCGCATACAGCACCGCCAACAGGATTTCGGAGGCGGCGGACAGGGCAAAGCGGGCTGGGCCGCCATAGTCGGCCAATCGCCCGCCACCAAAGACCACTGCCAGCACCGCCAGAAGCTTTGGCGCCAGTAGCATGGCGTAGATCAGCAGGATCACCAGAATATGGCGTGGCTCTGACATATCGGGCCAGGACGGGCGTGAGGGATTGGTCTCGCTGAAATAGCGGATGACCGAGCTGTCGGCGCTGTGGCCAATCAGAGCCCAGATCACCAGCAGGGCAAACCAGATCGGGGCCATTAGATAGCCGATGGCGCCGTGCAGCAAATGAAACCGCGACATGGCAAAAAATCCGCGGGCCGTGAGCAGGTTCAGGTGTTGCAAATTGCCCTGACACCAGCGCCGGTCCCGCAGTATATGGTCGATGAGGGTGGGAGGCGTCTCCTCAAACGAGCCGCCAAGGCGCGGCAGAAAACGCACCCGCCAGCCGGCCCGGCGCAACAGGCCTGCCTCGACAAAATCATGGCTCATGATCAGCTGTTCGCGGCCCGTGAGGCGCGAGCGCAGAGGCGGCAGGCCCGCGCAGGCGGCAAAGGCGCGGGTGCGCATTATGGCGTTGTGACCCCAGGAGTTTCCTTCAAAGCCGCACCAGCGCGCAAGGCCTTCGGCCAGGGCCAGGCCATAGACACCATTAGCAAATTGCTGCATGCGACCAAACACCGACTGGGCGCCAATCAGCTGTGGGAAGCTTTGGATCAGACCGGCGCTGGGGTCGCGCGACAGCGCATCGGTCAGCCGTGAGATGGCACGGCCAGTCATCAGGCTGTCGGCATCAAGCACCAGCATGGCGTCAAAGCCGGCGCCCCAGCGCCGCAGCCAGTCGCTGATATTGCCGACCTTGCGCCCGGTGTTGTTGGCGCGGCGGCGATAGTACAACTCCAGCCCGGAGGGCAGGTCGGCGCGCAGGGCGTCAAAGCTCAGCCGCTCTTGTTCGGCCAAGGCGTCATTGCGGGTATCAGACAGGATGAACATGGCATAGCTGTGCGCGCTGCGGCGGGCGCTCAGCTCTTCCAGCATGGAGCGCACATTGCCCAGCACATACCAGGGCTCTTCGTTGTAGACGGGCACCAACAGTGCAACCTTCATCGCGGCAGGAGGGCGGTCTGGCCGGGTGCGATCGCGTTTGGACAGGGAAAACAGTCCCAGCAGAACGGTCGAGACTGAAAAGCAGATCCAGAAAAAGTTAAAGGCGATAAGCGCCAGCAGCAACAGTTCCAGCACCATGAAACCATCCAGAGCGAACCAGACCCGCATCACCCAAACCAGCAGGCCCGTGGCCAGCATGGCGGGCGAGAAGGCCAGAATACGCCACAGCGCCATGTGGCCGGATGGCGCAAACTTTGGCGCGTTCTGGTCGCTAAAAGCCGTGCTGAAATCCTGCTCGGGCATCTCCATCTGCTGGAGAGGCGGCATCAGGGGGGCGGGGGCTTGCAGGGGGCGGCTCATGCCGTCCACCGATACAGCCAGACTTCGCTTGCCGGGGCGCCTGCGCGTCTGAGCTGCAGGCGCAGTTCAACGTGGTTCTCGGCATTGGGCGCAAAGCTGAAGGCAAGCCGCAACCCACCTGTGGAGGGGTTGCGCTGCAACACGCCGGGGCTGGTCTCAACATGCGGCGAGGACAGATGCACCTCAATGTCATCAGGATCGCCCTCCAGCAGGGGATGCGCCTCAAAATCCACTGTCATCAAACGGCCCGGCTCGCCAAAGATGCGCGCGCCAGCTGCGGTATCAATCACCCGCGCCAGCTCAAGATCCGGATCCCCCCCCCAGCTGAGCCGATAGGCCAGCGGCAGCTCCGCGCCTGCCGGGAGGGGCGCGTGCGGGCGCCAGTAGGCGACGACATTGTCATAGATCTCTTTGTCGGCGGGGATTTCGACCAGGGTGACAGCGCCTTTGCCCCAGTCTCCCCGTGGCTCGACCCAGAGGCTGGGGCGGCGGTGGTAGTTGGCCTCAAGATCCTCAAATGTGTCCAGTCGGCGCGAGCGTTGCATCAGGCCAAAGCCACGCGGGTTTTCATCGACAAAGGACGAGACCTGCAGATGGGTGGGATTGGCCAGCGGCCGCCAGAGAGTCTCGGCGGTGCCATTCCTGATCAACAGCCCATCACTGTCGTGCACATTGGGGCGGAAATCGTCAAATCGGTCGCGGTTGGTACGGTCAAACAGGAACATTGAGGTGAGCGGGGCCAGTCCGGTATGGTCGAGGTCTGCACGGGCAAAGAGCCGTGCCTCCACATCCATGAGGGTGGTGGCACCGGGGGTGATGGTAAACCGGTAGGCCCCGGTGACCGAGGGCGAGTCCATCAGCGCATGCACCACCATGCTGCGCTGACCGGGGGCAGGGGCCTCCAGCCAGAACTCGATGAAATCGGGAAACTCCTCGCCCATGGGGTCGCCAGTTTTTAGCGCCAGCCCGCGGGCCGACAGCCCATAGGACTGGCCAATGCCAATGGCGCGGAAATAGCTGGCACCCTGAAAGACGCAAAACTCGCTTTTCTTGTTGGGGACATCCAATGCGGTGCGCAGGCGCAAACCACTATAGCCAAGCGCGCCTGAGGTGCTGAGCGGCGGCGCGATCTCACCGCGATCAAACAGGCTCATATCAAAGCCAAAGGGCCGGGCCATGCCCTCTGTTACCGTGTTTATTTGCACCGCATGGCGAAAATACAGCCCCGGCAGGAACAGATCCACGTTGTAGCTGTGGTCGCTCTTGGCCCAGATCGAGTCTTTCACGCGGAAACGGTGCGCCTTGTATTGATCATAGGACAGCTTGAGCCAGTCCTGCGGCACCTCGGCGCGGGGGCTATAGGCCTGCTGCGCCAGTGCGCGCGCCCGCGCCACCACCTGATCATGGTGAAATGGCTGTGCCCCGGCCTGATCTGTCACGGCGGCGGACAGGCTGGGCAGGGCTGACAGCGCAGTGCTGCAAAGTGCTGAGGCGACAAAGGCGCGGCGGCTGAGGCGGCTCATGGTTTTGCCCTCCAGGGGTGGGATTTAAACCATCCGGCCGCAAAGGCGCAGCAGATGATCAGGCCAAAGCCCGCAAGGTTGGCCAGCGCGGTGATGGCGATGCCGCGCTCGGACTGATCCAGAGCAAAGCCAATGAGGCGGGCCAACGCCATGGAAAAGACAAACACCGCAAGGCTTTGCTGGCCGACCCGGGTGATGATCTTGAGCAGGCGCGCCCAGATGCGCGCGCCGAGGCTGTGGCCCGAGGCCATGAGGCGCTTGCCACCTTCTCCCGCCAGCAGCCAGCCCAGATAGGCCAGAGCGAGGAAATGCGCATAGCGCAGCAGGCCAAAATCGGTCTTTTCGCGCCACTGCGCCGATGCTTTCCATGCGGGGCGGATCATCTCGGCCAGATCGGCATTGGCGGCTTCGACCCAGAGAAAGACTTTCCACGAGCCAAAAGGCGCCGACAGGACCAGAAAGGCGGCAGCGGCAACGCCCAGCAGGGCAGAGACCGGCGGCTTTGGCAGCCAGCCTTTCATGAAGGCAAAGCCGGTAAAGAACAAAAGCTGCCAGCCAAAAGGGTTGAAAAACCACTCTCTCGCTGACCAGGGCTCGGCAGGCAGCGAGAGACCATCGGGGCCCAATCCTATGAGGTAGGGGTTCGCGGCAAGCCAGATCAGGCCTGACGCCAGCGCGATGGCCCAGAAGCCCAGACGTTCCAGCCCCATCATCAGCGGCATCAGCGCCAGCACCACCAGATACATCGGCAGTATGTCAAAGTAGTTTGGCACATAGGTCAGGGTGAACAACCCGACCAGCTGGGGCGCCGGATCATTGAAGAAATGCTGCAGGTTCAATGAGTTGATATAGGATTTATCAAAGGCGCCATAGGTGTCCAGCGCCGCCATCGACATGGCGACAAAGCAAAACAATCCGATATGGGCCCAGAAAACCTGCCAGCAGCGAAACACTCCCCTTGCGGAGCCGAGCCACCAGCCCCGCCGTGCAAAGGAGCCGCCAAAGGCAATGGCCGAGGCCATGCCGGAACAGAAAACAAAAATCTCGGTGGCATCAGAAAAGCCAAACCGGGCCGGGATCCAGCCAGTCCAGCGATTGCCCGGAATATGGGCCACCAGAATGATGAACATGGCAATGCCGCGATAAAAGTCGAGCCGGGGATCGCGCAGCCGCGCCTTGGGCGGCGTGATCTGGCCAGAAACTCCAGGGGACTGCGTCCGGTTGGCGGCAGCTCTGTCTGCAGCTGCGCGCTCTGGTTGAGGCGTTGGAAAGGGCGAGATGTCCGCCATGCTGGGCTGATCCTTGTAGGTCTTGAACGCGGCACGTGGCCGACTGGCTAATCTGTTGGTTATTCTGCGGGCATGCTTTGGGCGTTGGGAGAGGTTCTGCCTGCGGCAATGAGGGCGCGCCGGGCCAGTGCATAATTGTCTTCGCGCCCGCTACGTTTGGCACGGCGGTCGTCCAGGATGGCTTCGGCGGCGTCAAACTCTCCGGCCCGCAGCCCGGCATCAATTGTCATACGCTCAAACACATCGCGCTGGGCGTGGCTGCCTCCGGCGAGCTGCATGGCACTGCGGGCCCGCCGCCAGATGCGCAAAGGCCATGGCGTAGTTGCCATCGCCAAAGGCCTCGAGACCATTGGCGGCGTCACAGCCCGGAATGGCCATCCGGTCCTGCGCCTCGTTGTGGCGGTGTTTGGCATCGGCATGGATGCGGCTGACCAGACGGCGGGTCTCAGCGGCGCGATCGCGGCCGGCCAGGGCCAGAAGATAGTGCAGATCTGCAAAGATCAGGCTGCCGTCCTCGGTGCGGTTGGCGCAAAGCTGTGACAGCTCTTCCCAGCGATTGCCAACCTGCACCCCGTCCAGCTCAAGCCGCATCAACAGCGAAGTGGCGTTGGAGATGTCGCGGTAGTCGTCGGTCTTGTCGCGCCGAACCTGGGTGTCATAAAGCGCCAGCGCCTCGTCGATCTGGCCAAGGTCAAGATGCATCAGCGCCTTGTGCCACCAGACGTGATAGCGAAAATTGTTGCAATGGGCCCAGGCCTCTTCGCGCTCGGTGAGCCAGCTGAGCCCGGCGGCAGCGTCACCGGTCATATCATGCACATGCGCCACCGCGTGCAGACCCCAGGCATCATTTGGCGCCATCCACAGCGCCTGACGGCCGGTTATGCCGGCTTTCTCATAGGCGCCGGTTTCTTCCAGCGCAAAGGCGTGACAGCCCAGCAGATAGCCGCGGCCTGCGTGATCAGGGTCATAGGCGGGCATCACGCGTTCCACCGAGGCGCGCATACCACTGGCGTCGCCCAGAATAAACCGGATGCCATGGCTGAGTTTCATCGCCAGCGAGTCACCGGGGTCCACAGCCAGAACCTGTTCCATCAGGGCAATCGAGGTCGAGGGACGCCCCATAAGCCAGGCCTCAAGGGCGTCGACATATTTCCGCTCGCGCGGCAGGGCGGCTTCATAGCCCAGTCTGGCGCTTTTGAGGGCATCGCGCGCCATGGGGATCAGCTCGGAACGGCCCAGCATCAGCACCGACAGACCCTTGATTGCCTGTGCCAGTGCAAAATCGGGGGCTGCTGTCAGAACTGCGCCCAGATGATCGGCGGTTGACGCCGCATGGGCCAGCACCCCCATCTGAACCGCATCCCAGTTTTGCAGCGTGGCGGCGCAGGTGAGGCTGGTCTCTTGTCCAAAAATGTCTTGAGTCATTGCGGGTCCAATCTGTGCCGTGGTGTTTGAAGTCAGTCGTGTTGGGGTCAGATTAAACCAGGCAATGGGGCCATGCGACGCTGCTCGCGCTTTGGTGAAGGCGCGTGTGCAGGAAACGGCGCATTTGGCCAATTCCCTTGAAAAGTCAGGCGGATTTTCGCGCCTTTGTAACCTTCTGGTGCAAAAGAAAAGCCAGCATCCGCTTGTGAGGCGGATACTGGCCGGTTTTTGTAACATTGCGCGTTTGAGACGCTGCGGGTTTTGGCCGTCCAGGCGGCAGGTTCCGCCTCAGGTCTCGTCTTCGCTTTCGGCAAAAGGATCTGCGGCGGCGAGAACCTCGTCTGTTGCAGCGCCGCATTGCGGCGGCGCATGGCGGTAGGTCACGGGGGTGCGAGAGAAATTCAACGGGTTCCCCAAGAGCTGCACCGGCCCGGCGCTGGACTGCATTTCGATCGCCATCTCGCGGGCGGCCACCTGATCGGAGGCAAAGACACGGTCGAGGGTCTGCACCGGGCCTGCGGGTACCTTGCGGGCCTCCATGTCGGCGATGACCTCGTCCATGGTAAACCGCTGCAGCGCCGGGATCAGAATGTCATTCAGCGCGTCGCGGTGCTGCAATCTGGCAGGGTTGGTCGCAAACCGCGGGTCCTCGGCCAGACCTTCGAGCCCGAGGAACTCCATGAAACGGCGGAATTGGCTGTCATTGCCAACCGCCAGAATGACATGGGCATCCGAGGTCTCATAGAGGCCATAGGGCACAATGCTGGGGTGTTCGTTGCCCCGGCGCTGCGGCAGGGTGCCGGTGTTGAGATAGGCAACGCCCTCGTTGATCAGCCAGGCGACCTGTGCATCGACAAGGGCCAGATCGATCTGTTGGCCTTCGCCGGTTTGGTCCCGGTGATGCAGCGGGGCGAGCACACCAAGGGTGGCATACATGCCGCACATGACATCGGCGATGCGGACGCCTGCTTTGACCGGCTGTCCCTGCGGCTCACCAGTAAGGGACATCAACCCGCCATAGCCCTGCGCCATCAGATCATAGCCGGGTTTGTGCGAATTGGGGCCGGTCTGGCCATAGCCCGAGATCGAGCAATAGATCAGGTTTGGCAGCTTGTCCTTCATGCTGGCGTAGTCCAGCCCGTATTTGGCCAGACCGCCGGGTTTGAAGTTTTCCACCACAATGTCGGCCTCAGCCGCCAGCCGGTGCACGATATCCTGCCCCTCAGGGGTAGCAATATCCAGCGCGATAGAGCGCTTGTTGCGGTTTGCGGCCATGAAATAGGCGGAAAGATCAGACTGTTTGCCCTGCGCATCCACCACATAGGGAGGTCCCCACTGGCGGGTGTCATCGCCGCCGGTTTTGGGATTTTCCACTTTCAAAACCGTGGCACCAAGATCGCCCAGCAACTGTGTGCAGGTGGGACCGGCCAGAATGCGCGACAGGTCAAGGACCTTGATGCCTTTCAGGGCACCGTGAGACAGGGGGCCGTGAGGCGGGGGGCTTTTGTCTTGGCTGTCAGCGGGAAATTGATCAGATGCGTCCATCATATCCTCCGGGTTCGATCTCGGCAGAAATGACAGTGAAGCGGTCCGAGGCCAAGGCTTCGCGCAGGGCTTTGTTCAGTTCGGCGCGGTTACGTACCGTTATACCGTTGCCGCCAAAGGCGCGGCCGATGGCAGCAAAGTCGTGCCGCGCCATATCGACGCCTGCATTGCTCAGCTGACGCTGGCGCTGTTTCAGCTCGATCAGCGCCAGACTGGCGTCGGCAAAGACCACAAAAATGGGCGCGACCCCCAGCTCGGCGGCGGTGGCCAGATCGCCCGCCACCATGAGAAAGCCGGCATCGCCGGAAAAGCTGACCACCGGGCGGTCTGGGCTCGCCAGTTTGCGGCCAATTGCCATCGGCACAGCGCAGCCCATGGTACAAAGCCCCGAGGACTGTATCAGATCGCGCGGCGCGGCGCAGGTCCACATCTGGCTAAGCAGAATGCGGTGGGCGCCGCTGTCAGCACTGGCCAGGGTGTTTGCGGGCAGGGTGGCCTGGCACTCGGCGATCACACCGGCCGGGCCCCAGTCATCCCATGCGGAAAGGCCGCGATCAAGGCGGCCTGTGCGGCGGAGGGTGCTCCACAGGGCCAGGTGGCTGTTTTTCCCGCACCTGAGGTCAGGGCCGCCAATGTGGGGTTCAAGGCGCTTATGAGTGCCAGGCTGTCGTGATGCATGTAGTGGGTATTGGCCTCGGGGGTGATGTCTATCATGCGGTGCACCCGGGGGTCCCAGACATTGCGCCAGCCGGGGCGCATCTCGATCGGGTCATACCCCAGGCCAAGGATCAGGTCCGATTTTTGCACCACTGGCAGCAGGTGTGTGTCTGCGAGGGGCGATAGTCCAGTCGCCCCTAGGCACAGCGGGTGATCCTCGGGCAGGATGCCTTTGGCCTTATAGGTGGTGACAAAGGGGATTTGGTAGTGCTCAAGGAAGGCGCGGATCTCGTGGCCGGCCTCTTCGTGCAGGGCGTCGAGGCCGATGATGGCGAGTGGGCGCTGGGCCGCGCCAAGCCAGCCAGCGCCTGCGCCAGCGTTGCGTCATCTGGTCGGGTAAGGGCAGCAGGCGCGCGGCGGGCACCGCGATCTCTGGCAGGGCTATCCGCGACCGAGCTCGGCACATCAATATGCACCGGGCCATTGCGGGCCGTGCAGGCAATGGCGCAGGCCTTGTCGGCGATCAGATCTGCGGCTTGCGCATCCAGCCGAAAGGTTGCTTTGGTGATGGGGGCAAAGACCGCACGGTGGTCCAGGACCTGATGCGTGTAGCTGAGCTCTTCGGCGGCATCAACGCAGCCGGTCAACACCAGCATTGGCACCCGGGCCTGATGCGCATTGGCCACCACATTCACGCCGTTGAGCGCACCAGGCCCAAGCGTTGCCACCAGAATGACCGGGGCCCCATCGCTGTGGTGGACACCTTCTCCCATAAAGCCCGCAGCATTTTCGTGTTTGGCCAGATGAAAGCTGATGCCAGCCTTGATCAGCGCGTCCACCAGGGTCAGGACCTCACCGCCGGGCATGCCAAAGGCGTGACGGCATCGGGCCTCGTATAGTCGACGGGCCAGATATCGGCGGCGCGAAGGGTCTCAGCCATGTCATAGACATCCCACTGTTTCTTGTCGCAAGAGATCGCGGGTTCTGCGCGAGGGCCCAAGCCATATCACGGCTCTGTGACAAGGTTTGAAGGCGCGGCGTCACAGCGCCGCCTTCTAAGGTTGGGGGCTTCCAAGTTGGGGGTTAGTCGCGTGCCGCGCGGGCGATGGCGGCAAAGCGCTGGTCCAGCTCTGCTGCGATCTGCATCAGCTGCGTGCCGCCCTCATTGAGATAGGGGGTGAAGACATGGCTGGGTTTCTTATAGGACAGACTGGCAGTGCCATCGCCGCCTTCGGTGACATAAAGCCGGATCGGGGCCTCTATCATCGCGGCGGTCGAAAGCGCCAGAACCCGCAGGGCGTAGTCATTGTTGAAGACGCCGATCACCCGGTTGCCCGGAATGGTGATGCCGCGCGCAGCAGCGCCCCTGGTTGGTCCGGCCTGCGTGACCACACTGAGGCCTTCGGCCTTCACCGCCGCCAAGACATCGCGAAGAAGCGCAGCATAGGATTTATCGGTCTGATGAACCTCCCAGCCTATGCGCTTGTCCAGGCCTGCAGCCCATGCTGGCCGGGTCAGAATAATGGCCAGAAGGACCGCCAGAAAGACCGCCAGTGTGACCACCAGACCCCGCAGGAGATGCGCGGTATTCCGGGGGATCTGCGCTGAGATATGCGCCGGGGCTGGGAGTGATAGGGCGGGCATGAGAGGCCTTCACGACAAGGAGTTGCAGCTACCATAGCCGGGATATGAAGCCGGAGGGCTCACATTGTTGTGTGTGCTGCGCGAGGTGCAGGTTTTTTGGGGGGCGCGTGCGTTCCTGATGCGATCTGAGGAGGTGTCCTGTCCTATCGTTTGACCTGCCTTTAACCTGCCTGCCTTTAACCTGCCCGCATGCCTTCATGCGCAGCTTGGCTAGGGCGCGAGGCGGAAGCCGACGATGAGTTGGCGCAGGCCAAGCGCCGCTCCGGCAAAAATTGCCAGAAAGGTGACCGGAGCCGAGATCGACAGCAACGAGAAGGCGCTGAGCCCCTGGCCCACGGTACAGCCCATGGCAATGACCGCACCGGCTCCCATTATGGCGGCGCCAATGATCTGGCGGCGCAGCTCGCGCGGATCGTCGCAGGCCTCCCAGCGGAAATGCCCCTTCATCAAAGAGCCGATAAAGGCGCCGGGCCAGACGCCGGTGATCGAGCCCACCGCAAAGGACAGAGGCCGCAGGCTGCCGGTCATGGTCCACAGGATGGTCTCGCCCAAAGGGGCCGAGAAGGAATGCGAGGCCAGAGGCAGCGCCTCAAAGCCAGGGCGATTGATATAGGCGGTGCCCGCCCAGCCCGAAACCACGGCAATACCAACAACAACGGACCAAAACAGGCTCTCTCGGTCCCGGCGCAGCTCAGACCCCCAGAGGGCGGCTGCAACGATGAGGCAGCCCGCCGCAATGCCAATCGCGGCAAGGGGCAGGGTGGTGAGCTGAGCCAGATGATGCGCCCGCCCCGGCCGCAACTCGCTGGTGACGTCCTGTTGTTGAAACAACATGTTGCGCAACGGCGCCAGTGGGCCAGAGAGCACCACATAGGTGGAAACCCCCATCACCAGCACAATGACAAAGCTGCGCAGATCGCCACCGCCAAGCCGGGCGATCGCGCCGTAGCCACAGTTGCCGCTCAGCGCCATGCCATAGCCAAACATCAATCCTCCGGTGATGGAGGCCAGCGGCATCCAGCGCACCGAGAGATAAAAGGACTGGGTTTCATCAAGGAGCCCAAGGCCGATGAGAGAAAAGCTGCCGATAACCGCAGTGCCAATCGCAAGCAGCCACATACGCATGCGCTCTGACGAGCCGCCATAGAGCAGATCTTCGATGGCACCGAGGGTGCAAAACCGGCCCAGCCTGGCTGCAAGCCCCAAAAGAATGCCGCCCAACAGGCCAACGGCGGCTACCAGCTGGTGATCGCCGAACAGATCACACATGGGCGTGGTCTCCGGTGCAGGGGGGCATGTGCAAAGATGGGGGCCTGTGAAAATCGGGGGCCTGTGAAAAGTCGGGAGCCTGTGCAAAGTCAGCCATATCCTTGGCAAAGCTGCAAGCGGCTTAGGTGAGAACAGGTGCAAATAATGGGAGCTGGAAGGCCCGGCGCCGGTGCGCTGCCTGGACCAGAGAGGCTGTTGCAGCAGCAGGTGACATCAAACGCAGGCTGCCGCCTGCAAGCGCGCTGGGCCCTGGCCTGTGACCTCCGCAGTTGTCGCCATGTTGTCGCAGAGTTGTCGCCATGTTTACAGCCTGGAGCGGCGGGTCAGGTTTTGCCTTCGGCGCAAAACAGATCATACACCACTTCGAGGATCCGGCGCGGGCGGTCATCCGCAAGGCGATAGTAGATGGCCTTGCCATCGCGCCGTGGCACCACCAGGCCTTCGAGGCGCAGCCGTGATAACTGTTGCGAGACGGCCGCTTGCCGTGCTGCCAGCAGGTCTTCTAGCTCGGTCACGGATTTTTCGCCGGTGACCAGATGGCACAGGATCATCAACCGGCCCTCGTGGCTGATCGCCTTGAGGAAATTCGAGGCCTTGGTGGCGTTGTCCACCATGTCGTCCAGCTCTTTCGGTGCCATGTCGGCCGAGAATTTTGGTAGTGCCATAGTCTTGTCTCCTCTGGGGTGGCGCCTTCTTGCGCCGCCGCCCCAAACATTTTCAGTGCAGGCTAGCTGTCCGGAATCCCTGTGGTATCAGGAACAAAGCCCAGATTCTTGCTCAAAAGCTGCGCCAACAGTGGCCAGAAAAAATCTTCGCCGGGGTAGCCTTCGAGACGTGCCATCTCACGACCGTCTTTCACGATCAAGAAGGTTGGGGTAAGTTTACCCGGCGTGTTACCTGCAAGTCATCGGGGATTGCCCGCAGATCCACCCGGCGCAGCGGCGCAAAAGCACCTTCGCTGGTTTTTGGATAGATAGGGCCGATCTCCTCGTTCCAGCGCTTGCACCATTCACAGCCTGCCTGCTCGACCATGACCAGGGCGTTCGTGGTGCTGCGCGCGGCCTCAGGCTCGCCTGCCTGGGCAGGGAGGGCGGCCGAGATGCACAGGGCCGCCGTTGCCAGAATGTGGCGCAGTGCAAGACAGGAACGTTGAATAATCATGACCTCAACCGTTGACGGCATCCGCGAATTGCGGCTTGATACTACATAATTTGAATATGTGAATAAAACAAGCCTCGTGCCCCTGGGCGCCCGGGCTGGAGGATCATAAGACCGTGATGTTGGAAATCTCATATCTGGGAGCGGCCTTTGCTGGCCTGCTGAGTTTTTTCACTCCCTGTATTCTGCCGATGGTGCCGTTTTACCTGTCCTATCTTGCGGGTTGTCGATGGCAGAGCTGCGCAGTGACGGTGAAATCGCGCCCGGAGCCCAGCGGCGCATGGTGCTGGCGGCCTTGTGTTTCGCAGCCGGAGTGACCTCGGTCTTTATGCTGATGGGCATGGGGGCCACGGCGCTGGGGCAGCTGTTTGGCCGCTATATGGAAGGTGCTGAGCTATGGTGCGGCAGCGCTTTTACTGCTGTTTGGTCTGCATTTTCTCGGTGTGTTGCGCATCCCGTTGCTGTACCGTGAGGCACGGGTCGAAAGTTCGGCAGATCCCTCCAGTCTTGCGGGGGCCTATCTGATGGGGCTGGCTTTTGGTTTTGGCTGGACGCCCTGTGTGGGGCCGGCGTTGGCCTCCATCCTGATGGTCGCGTCCGGCCTGGGAGACATCTGGCGCGGTGGTGCATTGCTGCTGGTCTACGGCGCGGCCATGACCGCACCCTTTGTGGTGGCGGCGTTTTTTGCCAAGCCATTCCTGGCCTGGGTCGGCCGTCATCGCGCCGCGTTTCACTGGGTGGAAAAGATCATGGGGGTGATGCTTATCGTATTTGCCGTGCTGATTGTGACAGGCGGTGTGCGCTGGATCGCTGATCTGATGATCCGCTGGATGCCCGGCTTTGCCACAATGGGATGATTTTGTATTGATTTTGGAGGGGATGAGATGAAGCACTGGAGTATGAAACTTGCCGCTATGGCGCTGGCGCTGCCGTTGATCGCCACTGACGTTGCTGCGGCTGAATTGGGCGACGACGGGCTGCACAAGACGCCGTGGATGCGCGAAACCTTCAAGGATCTGCGCGAAGACCTCGACGAGGCCAATGCCGAGGGCAAGCGTCTGGTGCTGTTCTTTGAACAGCGCGGCTGCATCTATTGCACAAAGATGCACCAGGAAGTTTTTCCGCGTCCCGAGGTCTCGGGCTACATTTCTGATAACTACTTTGTGGTGCAGATGAACCTCTATGGCGATGTCGAGGTCACCGATTTTGATGGCGATGTGCTGGCGGAAAAGGACATGGCGCGCAAATGGGGTGTGCTGTTTACTCCAACGATTCTGTTTCTGCCCGAAACGGTCAGCGAGGGGCAAACCGCCACACAGGCGGCCGTTGCGATCATGCCCGGCGCTTTTGGACCGGGCACCACTCTGGACATGTTCACCTGGGTGAGCGAAAAGAGGTATCTTCTTGACAATGGGGAAGATTTTCAGCGCTATCACGCGCGGCGCATCTCTGAGCGCAACAATGGGTCCGCAGATTGATCGCCGATGAACAGACATAATAATTCACACTATTGAATTTGTTGTTGCGTTGGCCGGCCTGGGTGCCCTACGGTATACATAGCTAAGCCCGAACAAACGCGGGTGGCAGCCAACGGGAGGAACCATGAAGAGACTATCTCTGACACTGGCCGCGAGCCTGATCGGGAGTGCAACTCTGGCGGCAGAGGTCGCGCCAAAGGATGTGCAATTTGACGAGGATGGCGCGGTTGCGGCCTCCTTGACCGGAGTGGCGGGAGACGCGGCAAGCGGCGCTGTTATCGCCGGCACCAAATCGCTGGGCAACTGCGTCGCCTGTCACCAGCTTACTGCTTTGGCAGATGTGCCGTTCCACGGCGAAATCGGCCCGTCGCTGGACGGGGCGGGGGATCGCTGGACCGAAGCAGAACTGCGCGGGTTGATGACCAATGCCAAAATGACCTTTGAGGGCACGATGATGCCCGCATTCTACAAGGTCGACGGTTTTGTGCGTCCGGGTGCAGCCTATACAGGCAAGGCCCCCACTGAGGCGCTGACGCCGATCCTGACGGCACAGGAAATCGAAGATGTGATCGCATTCATTGCGACGCTAAAGGAAGAGTGAAGCCAGGGCCTAAGCCTTGCCGCTTTGCGGAACGTCAAAGGAGACATATGATGGAGTTCTCACGTCGTGAGACCCTGGGCCTGGCCCTGGGAGCCGCTGCAATGACAGTGCTGCCGTTGCGCCTGCACGCCAGCACAGAGGATCGCATTGCTGCATTCACTGGTGGCGCTGATATGGCAGACACCGGCATTGAGCTGACTGCACCAGAGATTGCTGAAAACGGCAATACCGTGCCAATCGAAGTGAACGCCCCCGGCGCCACGGCGATCATGGTGCTGGCCACCGGCAACCCAACCCCCGGTGTTGCCACCTTCAACTTTGGCCCGCTGGCTGCCAGCCAGTCTGCCGCAACCCGGATCCGGCTTGCCGGCACCCAGGACGTGGTCGCTATTGCCAAGCTGGCCGATGGCAGCTTTGCCAAGGCAAGTGCCGCTGTGAAAGTGACCATTGGGGGCTGCGGCGGCTAAGTCGTTCGCCTGGCAGATACCCGAATACGGCCTGAAAGAAGACGGCCTGAAACATGGCCCGAATACGAAAATGGCCCGAATACGAAGGAGTTTACGACATGGCATCCGGTGTAAAACCCCGCGTCAAAGTCCCGAAGAAAGCCAAAGCTGGTGAAGCAGTGACGATCAAGACCCTGATCAGCCACCAGATGGAAAGCGGCCAGCGCAAGGATAAAGAGGGCAACCTCATTCCGCGCTCGATCATCAACCGCTTTACTTGTGAATTCAACGGCCAGCTGGTCACTGATATCACCATCGAGCCCGCAGTCTCGACCAACCCTTATTTTCAGTTCGAGGCCCTGGTGCCCGAAGCCGGTGACTTTGCTTTCACCTGGTATGATGATGACGGTTCGGTCTATGACGCCACAAAATCGGTCGCGATCGCCTGATCCCTTCCGGATCTCAAAGGCACGGCACCCTGGCCACAGATGTGGCCCGGGTGGATACCCAAGGGAGGACAAGGAATGAACTATAAGGCGCTTACCGCCATTGCCGTCGTGCTTAGTCTGCCGTTATCTGCTTTTGCGGATGCGGATGATGACACGTTGGTGATCAACGAAGAAGACACGCTTGTGACCAAAACCGCAGCGCCGGCGCATGTGTCGGATGTGCTGGATGAGGTCATGTCTGGCTGGAATTTCCGCTCGGATGAAACGCAAGCCCTGCAGATGGACGACTTTGAGAACCCTGCAATGGTGTTCGTCGACAAAGCCGCCGATGCCTGGAATACCGCCGAAGGCTCTGAAGGCAAATCCTGCCAGTCCTGCCACGACGACGTGGAAGAGAGCATGGCAGGGGTGCGGGCCGTCTATCCCAAGTGGAACGAAGAGGCCGGCGAACTCCGTACTCTGGCGATGCAGGTCAACGACTGCCGCGAAAACCAGATGGGCGCAAAAAAGTGGAAATACACTGGCGGCAGCATGACTGCGATGGAGGCACTGATTTCGGTGCAATCGCGTGGCATGCCGGTCAATGTTGCCATTGATGGCCCCGTGCGCGAGATGTGGGAACAGGGCAAAGAGATGTACTATTCCCGCACCGGTCAGCTGGAGCTGTCCTGTGCAAATTGCCATGAGGAAAGCTATGGTAAGATGATCCGTGCGGACCATCTGAGCCAGGGTCATATCAATGGCTTCCCCACCTACCGTCTGAAAAACGCCAAGCTCAACAACGTTCAGGCGCGTTTCAAGGGCTGCGTGCGCGACACCCGCGCCGAGACCTACAAGCCAGGCTCGACAGAGTTCACGGCACTTGAGCTCTATGTCGCCTCGCGCGGCAACGGCCTGTCGGTTGAAGGACCGTCTGTCCGTAACTAAATACAATTTGCACCCCGCGTCCAAACCGGCGCGGGGTGTTTCGCACTTAACAAATTCATAGATGCGAATATGAATCATATTTGCTGCTCATGACCAACAGGAAGACAGATAGACATGATCTCGCGCCGTGACTTTTTGCAGGTATCGATGGACGCCTCGGCCCTGGTCGGGGCTTCTGGATTTGGCAACTGGGGCCGATTGGCCGCGCAGCAGAGCCTGACGCAGGACCAGCTGCTGGAGTTTGACACCTATGGCAATATCAGCCTGATCCATATCACTGATATTCATGCGCAGCTGAAACCGATCTACTTTCGCGAGCCCTCGGTCAATCTGGGCGTTGGCGGCAACAAGGGCCATGTGCCGCATATCACTGGCGCTGATTTTCGCCGCGCCTATGGCATTGCTGACGGCAGCCCCTCGGCCTATGCGCTGACACATGATGATTTCTCGTCGCTGGCGCAGGGCTATGGCCGGGTTGGCGGTCTGGACCGGGTCTCGACCGTGCTCAATGCCATTCGCGCCGCGCGCCCGGACGCCTTGCTGCTGGACGGCGGCGACACCTGGCATGGATCCTACACCTGTCATCACACGGCCGGTCAGGACATGGTCAATGTGATGAATGCGCTGAAACCCGATGCGATGACCTTCCACTGGGAGTTCACTCTGGGCTCGGACCGGGTGAATGAAATCGTCGAAGGTCTACCCTTTGCCGCCCTGGGTCAGAACATCTTTGACAGTGAGTGGGACGAGCCTGCCGAGCTGTTCAAGCCCTATAAATTCTTTGACCGCGGTGGCGCAAAGGTCGCCGTTATCGGCCAGGCCTTCCCCTATATGCCCATTGCCAACCCCGGCTGGATGTTCCCGGAGTATTCATTTGGTATTCGCGATGAGCACATGCAGGACATGGTTGACGAGGTCCGCGCTGCGGGCGCCGATGTGGTGGTTTTGCTGTCGCATAACGGCTTTGACGTCGACAAAAAGATGGCCAGCGTGGTCACTGGCATTGATGTGATCCTGTCGGGTCACACCCATGATGCGCTGCCCGAGCCGGTTCTGGTTGGCAAAACCCATATCATTGCCTCGGGCTCCAACGGGAAATTTGTCAGCCGGGTTGATCTCGATGTGCGCGACGGTCAGATGATGGGCATTCGCCACAAGCTGATCCCGATCTTTGCGGATGTGATCGCGCCGGATCCTGTCATCACCAAAGATCATCGACGAGCAGCGCGCGCCCTATGCGGACCAGCTGGCAGAGGTGATCTGCCAGCTGGATTCGCTGCTCTATCGGCGCGGCAATTTCAACGGCACCTGGGATGATCTGATCTGTGACGCCCTGCTCAGCGAGCGCGACGCCGACATCGCCATGTCGCCCGGTGTGCGGTGGGGGCCATCGCTGAACCCCGGCGACGACATCACCCGCGAAGACATCTGGAACGTCACCTCGATGAGCTATGGCGCCGCCTACCGCTCTGAAATGACGGGTGAATTCATCAAGGTGATCCTTGAGGACGTGGCCGATAACATCTTTAATCCGGACCCCTATTACCAGCAGGGCGGTGACATGGTGCGCATCGGTGGCATGGGCTACCGGATCGACATCACCAAACCGCAAGGCGCGCGTATCAGCGAGATGACCCTGCTGAAAACCGGTGAGAAAATCGATGCCAGCAAATCCTACGTGGTCTCTGGCTGGGCCAGCGTCAATGAAGGCACCGAAGGCCCAATGATCTGGGATGTGGTCGAAGACCATATCCGCAAACAGGGGACAGTTTCTGTCACCCCAAATACATCGGTCAATGTGGTCGGGGCCTGGCCCCGCCTCTGATTTGGCGCCTGAGCCGGGAGGTTCGGGCGCCAAACCCAGAGATAAAACCCAGAGACCAAAATGTTTTGCTCTGACGAATTCATCTAATTGAATTGGTCTATGTAAGGAGGCAAGAGAAGATGAGCGATAAAGCAAAGACATTTGCGCCCTCGCGCCGCCAGTTTCTGGCCGGTGCCGCTGCTGGAGCCACAGCCGCAGCCGCGAGTGCGGCACAGGCCGCAGGGCCGGACCCTTTGATCACCGAGGTGCAGGACTGGGCCAGTGGTTTGGGCGACGGCGTTGATGCAACCCCTTATGGGCTGCCGATCCAGTTTGAACAGGATGTGGTGCGGCGCAATGTGGAATGGCTGACGGCGGATACCATCAGCTCGATCAACTTCACACCTATTCACGCGCTGGATGGCACCATCACGCCGCAGGGCTGTGCCTTTGAGCGGCATCACTCTGGCGCGATTGAGCTGACCAAGCAGGACTACCGCCTGATGATCAACGGGCTGGTGGACACACCGCTGGTGTTCTCCTATGCCGATCTTGAGCGTTTCCCACGGGAAAACCGGGTGTATTTCTGCGAATGTGCCGCCAACTCGGGCATGGAATGGGCAGGCGCCCAGCTCAATGGCGCGCAGTTCACCCACGGCATGATCCACAATATGGAATATTCCGGCGTCTCGCTGCGAACCCTCCTCGAAGAAGCTGGCCTTGCCGCTGCAGGCGATTTCAAAGACAAATGGGTCTATGTCGAAGGCGCTGATGCCTCGTCAAACGGACGCTCCATTCCGCTGGAAAAAGCGCTGGACGATGTGCTGGTGGCCTTTAAGGCCAATGGCGAAGCCCTGCGCAAAGAGCACGGCTATCCGGTGCGTCTGGTTGTCCCCGGCTGGGAAGGCAACATGTGGATCAAGTGGCTGCGCCGCATCGAGGTCATGGATGGCCCGGTCGAGAGCCGCGAAGAGACCTCGAAATACACCGATACGCTGGAAAACGGCGTGGCGCGCAAATGGACCTGGGAGATGGATGCCAAATCCGTCGTCACCAGCCCCAGCCCGCAGGCACCGATCACCCATGGCTCTGGGCCGCTGGTCATCACTGGTCTCGCCTGGTCAGGACGGGGATCCAGAACCGGCGTTGATGTGTCGATTGATGGTGGCAAAAGCTGGTCTGAGGCGCGTCTGGGCGCTCCGGGTGTCGACAAGGCGCTGACGCGTTTTTACCTCGACATCAACTGGGACGGCTCAGAGATGCTGTTGCAAAGCCGGGCACGCGACAGTTCTGGCTATGTGCAGCCGAGCAAAAGCGAGCTGCGCGAGGTGCGCGGTCTCAATTCCATCTATCACAACAATGCCATCCAGACCTGGTGGGTCAAGGCTGATGGGGAGGCAGAAAATGTCGAAGTTTCCTAAAGTTATCGCCGGAGCAGCTGTCTCGCTGGCGCTTAGCCTGCCTGCCTATGCAGGTACCTGTGGTCTTGGCGGTACGGCCCTGCCGGAAGAAATTGCGGCCTGGGATAGCGACGTCTCTCCGGATGGTACTGGGTTGCCTGCAGGATCGGGCGATGTATTGGTCGGCGAAGAGGTCTTTGCCGAGAAATGCGCTGCCTGCCATGGCGATTTTGCCGAAGGGGTCGACAACTGGCCCAAACTTGCAGGCGGCCACGGCACCCTGGACCATGATGACCCGCTCAAGACGGTTGGATCGTACTGGCCCTATCTGTCCACCACCTGGGACTATGTGAACCGTTCGATGCCCTTTGGTGCGGCACAGACGCTCGAGCCTGACGAGGTCTATGCCATCGTCGCCTATATCCTCTATTCCAACGATCTGGTGGACGACGATTTTGTGCTCTCGAATGAGACATTCTCCGAGGTCACGCTGCCGAATGCGGATGGGTTTATTGTCGATGACCGGCTGCAGAGCGAAAAGCACTTTTGGACGTCAGAGCCCTGCATGCAGGACTGTAAAGAGAGCGTTGAGATCACTATGCGGGCGCGGGTTCTCGACGTAACACCGCAAGAAGAGAGCGCCGCCGCCGTTCCGGTTGTCGCCCAGGCGGCAGCAGAAGAGGTGGCTGTTGTAGAACCCGTTGCAGAACCGGTTGCAGAGGCGGCTGTCGAGGAGGTGGCGTTGGACCCGGAGCTTTTGGCCAAGGGCGCCAATGTCTTTAAAAAGTGCAAGGCCTGTCACAAGGTCGGCGAGGGGGCCAAACACAGCACCGGCCCGCTGCTGAACGGGATTGTCGGAGCCGCCGTTGGTCAGGCCGGTGGGTTCAAGTACTCCAAGGGCATGCGGGCTGCAGGCGAGACCGGCTTGGTCTGGACCGAAGAAGAGCTTGCGGCCTTCCTGACCAAGCCACGCAAATACATGAAGGGCACCAAAATGTCCTTTGCTGGCCTGCGCAAAGAGGCCGATATTGAGGCCGTTGTCACCTACCTCAAATCGTTTGAATAACCGATAGAGGTGACCCTGTAAGACCTGGAGCGATCCGGGCCTTACAGGGGTTTTCTGCGACTGGATTGCCAGCGCTTGGTCTCAGGCTGATCTCATTTGGGTCGAAAAACCATGTGCTTGTTTGAGCGCTGGCCGCTGCCCCCTGAGCCCCCCCCCTGCATCTGAAACAGCTTCCATTCCAAATCACGGCGCGTTTGTGCGCTGTGCAAGGCGAGGCCGTGAAGGCCTGACTCTCGGGATCTTGCCAATGGGGATGGCGAAAAAAATGGACAATTTCGTCTGAATTTTCGGCCCGATTAACCTCTTCATCATCAATTTTAGACAATTTGGCCTGGAACCTTGTCTTCAATTTATACCAAAGGGTAGTTTATGGGCGATTGGACCTCCGGCTATGTAGCCGACCTTGACTATACTCATGACTTTTTCAACGAGTTGGCACCGACGATGATGGCTATGGCAGCCGTCTCTCGGGGGCAGAGACATGGATTGAACAAAAAGAGCCTCAGCTATTGCGAATTGGGCTGTGGCCAGGGTTTCACAGCAAACGTTCTGGCAGCGTCCAATCCGCATATCGATTTTCACGCGATGGACTTTAACCCGGCCCATATCGCAGGTGCCATTGAGCTGGCCGAAGAGGCGCAGTTGGATAATGTTCACTTCTATGAGCGCTCATTTGCTGATTTTGATCAGGAAACTGCCCTGCCGGAGCAATTCGACGTCATTGCGCTGCATGGGGTTATGAGCTGGGTATCTCGCGAAAATCAGCAGCTTATCATTGATTTTATCGGTCGGCGCCTGAAGGCGGGCGGGATGCTCTATGTGAGTTTCAACTCGCTTTCGGCCTGGGCCACAGCGATGCCGCTGCGGCGTATTCTGGTTGACCGGGCCGCCCAGGGCACAGGACCTCTGGAGAATAGAATTGATGAGGCTCTGGATTTTGCCAGACAGCTGGAACAGGCAGGGGCCAAGTTTTTTCGCGATAACCCCTCTGCCAGCGCCCGGCTGGAGAGTGCCGCCTCAATGTCGCGCAACTACCTTGCGCATGAGCTGTTCAACGCGGATTGGACCCCCTTTCATTTTGCCGATATGGCCGCAGACCTGTCACAGGCCAAGGTGAGCTTTCTGGGGTCTTCCAATATCATGGAACACCTGGATGACCTTTCGCTGACGCCGCAGCAGATTGCGGTGCTGGACGCCCAGAGTGATCCCGTGCAGCGCGAAAGCCTGCGTGATGTTCTGATCAACGAGCAATTCCGTACCGATCTTTTTGTTAAAGGCGCGCAAAAACTTACAGAGCGCGGCGCTATCGGCGCCTGGTTCCAGACCCCGCTTAACCTGATGACGCGCTATAATGGCGGCCAGGTAAAGCAGAACTGGCGTCTGGGTGAAATCGCGTTGGACCATGCAGAATACGGGCCAATTCTGGAAGCTCTCAGTTCAGGGCCTGCAACGGGTGCGTAACCTGTTGGATCAGGGAGTTTTTGGCCGCATGACCTGGCGCGAGATTTCCCGCCTGCTGACGATCCTTGTGGGTTCGGGCATTCTGGCGCCCTGTTTGCCGCTTGAGGGGCTGGAGGCGCGCCGCGAGCGGTGCCAGGTCTTTAATCAGGCGATTTGCAAACGGGCAGAAGACAGCGATACCCTCGGCTTTCTGGCGTCGCCCGTCACCGGCAGCGCTGTGGCGCTGGATCGCTTTGAGCAACTGTTCTTGCTAGCCCTGAGTGAGGGAAAACAGGATCCGATGGACTGGGCCGCGTTGGTCTGGAGCATTCTGTCGGCCCAGGGGCATCGGCTGCAACACGAAGGACGCGTGCTTGAACATGACGCGGAAAATCTGGCGGTACTGCAGGCCCGGGCCAAGGCCTTTGCCGTTCGCCGACTGCCGGTTTGTAAAAGCCTTGGCCTGGTGCTGACCCCAGATCCTGAAGCTGAGCCTGACGCAAAACAGGAGCTGACGGATTTTGCCAATGCGGAGGCCGCCTCGCTACCCTGCAACGCCGTTGCGTGATGCGCACCAGTTGAGCCTCTGAAGGCTGCTAGTGGGTCCGTTTTTCAAAGAGACAAAATACAAGGGTCGCAGCGGTCGTCTGCGGCCCTTTTTTCCTTTGTAAACTGGGCTATCCCTTTGTTTTAGGGCGCACGAGCAGAGAGGACTAGTTCCAGCCTTTGCGGAAAAAATGCGGTGATGCGCCGAATTTGCGTTTAAACTGTCGTGAAAAATGGGTCGAGCTGTTGAACCCCGAGGCCAGTGCTATTTCGGTCACGCTCATGGAGGTTTCATTCATCAGGGCAAAGGCGTGGGCGAGACGCATGTCAAAGTATACATGCATCGGGCTTTGGTTCAGGTAGCGCGAGAACAGCCGTTCCAACTGTCGCCGCGAGATGTCGAGCTGCTCACAGAGCGCGCCAATCGAGAGCGGCTCTTCTATGGCGGATTGCATCAGTTGCAGGGCATTGAGCAGGCGCTGGTTGCGACTGCCGATTGCGACGGCGTAGTTCGATTTTTGCGGCGCGGCCTGACCGCCTGAGCGCACGTGCAGGCACATGTCTGCGATAATGATGGCGAGCTGTTTGCCATGACGGGCTTCGATCAGGTTGAGCATCAGGTCGGTCGCCGCATTGCCGCCGCCGCAGGTCATCAACGGCCCGCTGATTTCAAAACTATTGGCGGTCGGGTGCAGGTCGGGATAGCTTTCCTGAAACCCCGGCTGGTTTTCCCAGTGCAGGGTAAAGGCCTGATCGCGGATCAGCCCTGCCTGAGCCAGCGCAAAGGCGCCGGTGCAAATGCCGCCAACCGAACGGCCAAACCGGCTCTCACGGCGCAGCCAGTTCAGGGTTGCGTCACCGGCCGTGGCTTGTGGCTCAACCCCGGCGCAGACAAACCCGATCGCATCAGAGGGCATTGGCTGCAGCGGCATGTCCGGGGTCACCATCATGCCGTTCGAGCAGCGTATCGGTTTGCCATCCTCGGTCAGGATGAACCAGCGATAAAGCTTTGTATTTGTGACCTGATTTGCGATGCGCAGGGGCTCAATCGCGGCGGCCACCGCCAGCATCGTCGCCTTGGGCAGCAAGAGAAAGTAAAAATCCTGTGCGGTGCCCTCAAATGGAACTTCCAGGGTGGCGGATGCACCTTTTTGAACAAAATTATCTTCTGTCATGGCGGGCTCCTGGTCCACAGCGGGCAAGCTCTGCTGGGCATGATAAGGACTGGTTTTGGCGCGGGTGTTGCGGCTCAAACGGCAATGCTGGGCTTTGCGACATAAAAACAGCAGGCCGCGTCCGTCTTTTTCTACTGCCTTTTCCTACTGCGCATTTGGCGCATCTAGCCCTGAATTTACGACCGCGTTGTGATGATTTGCGACGCCAGTGCCACAGGTCGCCACCAAGCAGCGCCGGATTGGCAGGAGATCGGTAAAAACAACCGCCACCTCTTGCAGGCCTAAGGGGGCGATACTAAGACTCGGGTAATACTCTGTCGGGTATGGTACCGGACATAACACAACGCAGGCAGGTTCGCATGATTGATCCCAGAGAAACTTACATGAATACCCTCGTGCCCATGGTGGTCGAACAGACCAGCCGGGGTGAGCGGGCCTATGATATCTTTTCCCGGCTGCTGAAAGAGCGGATCATCTTCCTGAACGGTCCTGTGCATGATGGCATGTCCTCGCTGATCGTGGCGCAGCTGTTGCACCTTGAGGCCGAGAATCCCTCAAAAGAAATCTCGATGTACATCAACTCTCCCGGCGGTGTTGTGACCTCGGGTCTGTCGATCTACGACACCATGCAGTATATCAAACCCAAGGTCTCGACCCTGGTGATTGGTCAGGCGGCCTCGATGGGCTCATTGCTGTTGACCGCTGGCGAAAAAGGCATGCGTTTCTCGCTGCCCAACTCGCGTGTCATGGTGCACCAGCCCTCCGGCGGCTTCCAGGGCCAGGCCACCGACATTATGATCCACGCCGAAGAGACCCTGAAACTGAAGCGTCGCCTGAACGAGATCTACGTCAAACACACCGGTCAGGAGCTGGACAAGGTTGAAGCCGCGCTGGAGCGTGACAACTTTATGGATCCTGAAGAGGCCAAAGCCTTTGGCCTGATCGACGAGATCGTGGAAAACCGCGCCAAGGGCGATGAAGAAGAGAGCTGAGGCGCGCTAAACGAGAGTAACATGTGTCCCGCATTTTACGGGGCACATATTTTGGCGTTGTGGCGGCGGATGGGCTGTCATAAGCTGGAAATAGGCGGATAGCCCGGAGAAGCCGGCTGTCCGAGCGGACTGAAAGGTAGACCATGGCGACGAATTCGAGTGGCGACAGCAAGAACACGCTTTACTGCAGCTTTTGTGGCAAAAGCCAGCATGAGGTGCGCAAACTGATTGCGGGCCCCACTGTGTTCATCTGCGACGAATGCGTCGAACTCTGCATGGATATCATCCGTGAGGAGACCAAGGCCTCTGGCCTGAAAGCGACAGATGGCGTGCCCAGCCCGAAAGACATCTGCCAGGTTCTGGATGACTATGTTATTGGTCAGGCCATGGCGAAAAAGGTGCTCTCTGTGGCGGTTCATAACCACTACAAACGCCTGAACCATGCGCAGAAGGCTGGCAATGATATCGAGCTGGCAAAATCCAACATCCTGCTGATTGGCCCCACCGGCTGTGGTAAGACGCTGCTTGCGCAGACGCTGGCGCGCATCCTGGATGTGCCCTTTACCATGGCGGACGCCACCACCCTCACCGAGGCCGGGTATGTCGGCGAGGATGTTGAAAACATTATCCTCAAGCTGCTGCAATCCTCGGAATACAACGTTGAGCGGGCGCAGCGCGGCATTGTCTACATTGACGAAGTCGACAAGATCACCCGCAAATCGGAAAACCCCTCGATCACCCGCGATGTGTCGGGTGAGGGTGTGCAGCAGGCGCTGCTGAAACTGATGGAAGGCACTGTCGCAAGCGTGCCTCCGCAGGGTGGCCGCAAGCATCCGCAGCAGGAATTCCTGCAGGTGGATACCACCAATATCCTGTTTATCTGCGGCGGCGCTTTTGCCGGTCTTGACCGCATCATCGCCGCGCGTGGCAAGGGCTCAGCAATGGGTTTTGGCGCCGATGTGCGCAACAATGATGACCGCGGTGTTGGCGAGGTCTTTCAGGATCTTGAGCCCGAGGATCTGCTGAAATTTGGTCTGATCCCGGAATTTGTCGGCCGTCTGCCGGTTCTGGCAACGCTGGAAGATCTGGACGAGGACGCGCTTGTCACCATCCTGACCAAGCCAAAGAATGCGCTGGTGAAACAGTACCAGCGCCTGTTTGAGCTGGAAGACACCGAGCTGGATTTCACAGAGGAAGCCCTGAGCGCTATTGCCAAGCGAGCGATCGAGCGTAAAACCCGGCGCCCGTGGTCTGCGCTCGATCCTTGAGGATCTTTTGCTGGAAACCATGTTCGAGCTGCCGGGAATGGAGAGCGTCACCAAGGTTGTGGTCAACGAAGAGGCTGTCACTTCGGATGCGCAGCCGCTGATGATCCATTCGGATGCGGAAAAGGAGCCCGCTTCGGCGAGCTAAATCTCTGCAAATGCTAAATGATACAAAAACGGCGCAGGTTTTTCCTGCGTCGTTTTTGTTTGCAGCTCAAACGACAGCAAATGGCACAAAGGGAAAGAAGAGATGATCAAACGTATTTCGTCGGGCGGTGAGTTCGAGGCCAAAGTGGGCTATTGCCGCGCCGTTGTCGCAGGCGGTTTTGTGCATGTGGCCGGAACGGGCGGGCAGGGCGCGGATGTCACAACGCAATGCGCCTCGGCGCTCGAAACCATCGCAAAAGCCCTGGGCGAGGCCGGGGCGAGTTTTGCCGATGTGGTGCGGGTCAACTACTATCTGCCGGACGCTGCAGAGTTTGCACCCTGCTGGCCAATGCTGGCCGAGGCCTTCGGCGCTAACCCGCCAGCAGCGACGATGATCGAATGCGGCCTGATTGATGCAAAATACCGCATTGAGATCGAAGTCACTGCCCTGGCGCCCGCCGCGTGAAACCTGGCCCAGAAGCGTGCAGCCTAGTACCTGCTTTCTAAAACAACCTGTTTTAGTCAACTAATACGTTGCAACAGCAAAGCTGAGTGTTTACCAAGGCGGCAGGCTGATATGGCCTGCTGCTCGCAGTCGGCATTCGACAGGGTGAACATATCATACTGCCAAGGCACGTCTCCTTTTTTGCAAAGGGTAGATCCTGAGGTAACGCGAGCGCTGACAGCTGGATCTCCCGTTGTAAAAGGACAGGCGCAATGCGCGATTTTACCGATGCCACGCTCATGGCAAAATCTCTGCGAGCAACACTGGCACAGCAGGGCATAGAGCTTTCTCACGCACAATCACTGGAGATGGTGGCGCGGCAGTTTGATCTGCCGGACTGGAATATCCTGTCGGCCAGGATTGCCACCACATCATCCCACTCGTCTTCCAGCCCGGAGATTCCGATCAGCCCCGCGTTTCCAGGGATCCGAAGCTTTGATGGCGCCAAGGCAGATGAATTCTATATCAAATACCTTGGGTTCAGGGTCGATTGGGAGCACAGGCACGCAGACCATCTGCCGCTTTATCGCCAGATCTCACGGTCGGGTTGCTTGCTGCATGTCAGTGAGCATCATGGCGACGCCACCCCGGGGGGGCGTTGTTTTATCCCGATGCAGCGACTGCAACAGCTGCATGCGGAACTGCAGACCAAAAACTATCCCAACATGAACCCGGGTGTTGAGACCATGCCCTGGGGGCTTCAGATCACTGTGACCGACCCGTTTGGCAACCGGCTGACCTTTTGTGAGCAACTGACGGAAGCTACCAAACCTTAAGGCTATCGCGATAGCTATGCTAAAACCCGCCGGGGTTGGCTGTGCGCCGCGCAAGCCACTGGACCTCGGTGGGAATTTGCGTCATATCGGTATGGAAATCTTCGGAGGCATCTATGGGAATTCTGAACACTCTTTTGCGCGCTGTGACCTGGTGGAACGGCCAGACGCTGAATACCCAGATCTTTACCGCCCGCAAGGGCATCAAGGTGGGCGAGGATGAAGGGCAATGTGTTCTATCACAACGCGGATGACAGCCGCCGCTGGGTGATTTTCAATGGTGAGATCGAGGCGTCGCGCATTGACACCGACTGGCATGGCTGGCTGCACCGCACCTTTAATGAGCTGCCCAGCAAAAACCCTTTGCCACATAAGCCATGGGAAAAACCGCATCAGGAAAATCTGACCGGCACCCTGAATGCCTATGCGCCCGCAGGTTCTATCCGCAGCGGCGGCGCCCCAAAGACGCGCAGCGACTACGAGGCCTGGGCCCCGGAATAAGCCCACTGGCTGAGGCTCACTGGCTGAGGCTCACTGGCTGAGGCGATGCGCATCAAGTGGGACCAGGGGCCGCAGGCTCTTTGGTCCTTTCCCTTTTTTGACCCACAGATCTAGGCAGACACGTCATGTCGCACAATATCACAGAAGTTTTCGCAGGCGGGGTTGTGCTGGCCGCAGCGCTTGGATTTGCCGTCTATGCCGGGCAGGTTGCCGGGTTTTCGACGGCGCGCTCCGGCTATGAGCTGGCGGCCTCCTTTCGCTCGCTCGAAGGGGTGAGCGTCGGGACGGATGTGCGCCTTGCGGGCGTCAAAATCGGCACGGTGACCGGGGTTGAGCTCAACTCTGAGACCTTCCGGGCCGATACCCGGTTTTCTGTGCTCGAAGGCATCCAGGTTCCCGACGACAGCTCAATTGTCATTGCCTCCGAAGGGCTGCTGGGCGGCAACTTTGTTGAGGTGATGTCAGGTGGCTCGCCTTACTATTTTGAACCGGGAGATGAGGTTCTCGACACCCAGGGCGCCGTCAGCCTGATCTCGCTTTTGGTGAAATTTGTCTCCGGCAGCGGGGGCGACTCGTGAGGGCTGCTTGGCAGGCCCTGACAACAGGCGTGACTGGCAAAGGCCTGATACGGCGTTTTATGGGTCGCGCAGCGGGGCTCATGGCTGGTCTGGCGATTGGGGTTTTCGCCAGCACGTCGGCCGCGGCACAGCAGCCGGCAGAACGCGGGAATTCCGCGGTTTTGCGTGGGCTCGACAAGGTTAATGGCCACAATATGGATGTGGAAATCCCGGTTGGCGGCACGGCCGAGGTTTTTGGCCTGATTGTTACGCTGTCGGAATGCCGCTACCCGGTGGCCAACCCCACTGGCGATGCGTTTGCCTATCTCACAGTGCGCGACCCGCTCAATGGTGAAGTGTTCTTTGAGGGCTGGATGATTGCCTCCAGCCCGGCGCTCTCGGCGCTGGACCACAGCCGTTATGATGTCTGGGTCATGCGCTGCAAAAGCAGCTGAGGCGAGGGCAGCGCGGGCGGGCTAAAATCGGCCATGCCGTCGATGGCGGTTTTCAGGCGCGCCTTATAGGCTGCACGACTGATCTCTATCGCGCCCAGTGAGGCGAGATGCGGCGTCAGAAACTGTGTGTCGCAGAGGCGAAATCCAGCCTGCATCAGACGATCCATCAGGTAGGCCAGGGCCACCTTTGAGGCATCGCGCTGGCGCGAAAACATGCTTTCGCCAAAAAAACCTGCCCCCAATGAGACGCCGTAGAGCCCCCCCACCAGAACCTCATCTGACCACACCTCAAGCGAGTGGGCATTGCCCATGGCATGCAGGTCCTGATAGCGGGCGTAAATCTCGGCGTTGATCCAGGTTTCATCGCGATCGGCGCAGGCCTCGACCACCGCGCCAAAGGCGCGATTGACCGAGATGTCAAAACCGTTTTTGCGGATCGTTTTGGCCAGGGATCGGGAGATGTGAAAGTCTTCTATCGGAAAGATCCCACGGCGTTTTGGATCTACCCAAAAGATCTCGTCGTCTTCGCGGTGCTCTGCCATCGGAAAGACCCCGACGGAATAGGCATGCAGCAAAAGATCCGGAGTGAGGCTCATGAGATTGCGATAGCCTGTAAGTCGATAAGGAATGGACTGAAGGGCGCCAAAAGAAGGAGAGCCGGGCCGCAGCTTGCGCGCGCCCCGACCGGTCTGTGCGGGATATCAGCCCCCGAGGTTTTCTTCCAACCAGCGTTCCAGCCAGTGAATGCCGTAGTCACCGCTCTGCACATCGGGTTCGGCCAGCAGGGCATGAAACAGCGGCACTGTGGTGTCGATACCATCCACGATCAGCTCTCCCAAGGCGCGGCTGAGACGCGCCAGTGCTTCGGGACGGTCACGACCATGCACGATCAGCTTGCCGATCAGGCTGTCGTAGTAGGGCGGGATTGTGTAGCCGTCATAGAGCGCCGAATCCATCCGGACCCCCAGGCCACCAGGCGCATGGTATGCGGTGATCTTGCCGGGGCAGGGTGCGAAATTTGGCAGCTTTTCAGCATTGATGCGCACCTCAATGGCGTGACCATTGATCTGCAGATCATCCTGGGTAAAGGACAGCGGCAGGCCTTCGGCCACGCGGATCTGTTCGCGCACCAGATCGACGCCAAAAACGGCCTCGGTGACCGGGTGTTCCACCTGCAGGCGGGTGTTCATCTCGATGAAATAGAACTCGCCATCCTCGTAGAGGAATTCCACAGTTCCTGCGCCAGAATAGCCCATAGCGCCAACAGCATCGGCGCAGATCTTGCCAATCCGGGCGCGCTCTTCCGGGGTGATCGAGGGGCCGGGGGCTTCCTCAAAAACCTTTTGGTGACGGCGCTGCAGCGAACAATCCCGTTCCGCCAGATGCACGCCGTTGCCCTTGCCGTCGCCAAACACCTGTACTTCGATGTGACGCGGCTTCTGGAGGTATTTCTCCATATAGACTTCGTCATTGCCAAAGGCGGCCTTGGCCTCGGAGCGGGCTGTGGAGAAGGCAACATCGATGTCATCCGCCGATGTCGCGACTTTCATACCGCGACCACCGCCGCCAGCCGTGGCTTTGATGATGACGGGGTAGCCCATGTCTGCCGCAGCCTTGCGGGCAGATTCCACATCGGGCACGCCGCCTTCTGATCCGGGCACAACGGGAATTCCCAGCGCCTTGGCGGTCTCTTTGGCGGTGATCTTGTCGCCCATAGTGCGGATATCGGCGGCTGAAGGGCCAATGAACGTCAGCCCGTGGTCTTCGATGATCTGCACAAAATTGGCGTTTTCTGACAGAAAACCATAGCCGGGGTAAATGGCCTGGGCCCCGGTGATTTCGCAGGCCGAGATGATGGCCGGTATCGACAGGTAGCTCTGCGCGCCAGCCGGTGGGCCGATACAGACGGATTCATCGGCCATGCGCACATGCATCGCGTCGGCATCCGCCGTTGAATGCACCGCGACCGATTTTATGCCCATCTCACGGCAGGCCCGGATCACGCGGAGCGCGATCTCTCCGCGGTTGGCAATCAGGATCTTGTCAAACATGGGCTGCCCTTACTCGATGATGGCCAGCGGAGATCCGAATTCGACGGCAGCGCCGTCTTCCACCAGGATGCGCTTGACGATGCCCGATTTAGGCGCCGGAATGTGGTTCATGGTCTTCATGGCTTCGACGATCAAAAGCGTGTCGCCCTCGGCGACCTGCTGACCAACCGTGATGAAGGCAGGAGAGCCGGGCTCTGCCTGCAGGTAAACTGTCCCAACCATGGGAGAGGCCACCGCACCAGGATGGCTGGCGGGGTCCTCTGCGGCGGCAGCTGCCACGGGCGCTGCTGCAGCGGCGGCAGGGGCTGCGGCGGCCACGGGTACCGTGGTTTGAACGGGGGCAGGCGCGACAATGGTCTGGCGTGCGACGCGCACATTCAGGCTGTCGTCTTCGCTATAGTCGCGTTTGACCTCAAGTTCGGTCAGATCGTTGTCACGCAGCAATTCGGCCAATGCCTTGATGAATGCCACATCCGCTTCATGAGTTTTATTTGTCATTTTGTCCTCAGCGTGTCCTCAGCCGTCTCCAACGGGTCTGCCCAAAGGGCAGCCGGGAAATTAGAAGCGCTTATAGGGTAAGCTTTACCACAAGGAAAGCGCTGTCGATCTGGCGGATAAAATGGCCAGAGTTCACGGGATTCGCAATCACTGCGCCGCAAAATTTGCACGCGCGTCAGGGCTAAAGCGGCATGCCGGTCAGTTTGGCCACCAGTTCCGGCAGTTTGCGGGCAGAAAATTTCTGCAACAGATGGGCGCGGTGAGTCTCAATCGTGCGATAGGACAGATCCAGTTTCAGCCCGATTTCCTTGGCCGAGAGCCCCTTGCAGGTCAGGATCGCCACCTCGCGTTCGCGCGGGGTGAGGCTGACCACGGGGCGGTCCTCTGAAATGTCGGCAAAAGACCAGATGCCACTGCGAAACGGCGCCTCCGGGCTGATCGAGCGGCCCCGGACGCGACACCAGAACAGCTCTCCCTTGCGCCGCCGCATGATGCGCTCATCGTTATAAAGGCCGCTTTTGGCACCGGGGTCGCGTTGCAACAGCTCGCCAACCCGGTGGTAGTCTTCCTGGCTGGGGTAGAGTTCGGCAATCAGCACATCGGCATAGTCTTCTGCGGCACCGCCAAAGGTGGCGGCAAATTGCAGGTTGCACCGTATGATGACACGGTTTTCCAAAACGGCGAGGCCCACGGGGGCATGGTCAAAGGCAATATCGCTCATGCCCCCTATTAACCGGGTATTTATGCGGAATTGAAGGAAAAGCTGCCCCGTGGGAGGGTGTTTCTCACGCCAAACTGGTCAGCAGGTAAGATCAGGCGGGGCTAAGAGGAGGAAAGAGCGATGAATATCGCAGAGTGGCTGCACCGTCAGGCCAGGGCAGATGGCACGCGTCCTGCTCTGTTTCTGGGGCAGGAACAGGTGGCGGACTACGCCACATTTCACCAAAAGGCCGCTGCCCTTGCGGGCTGGTTGCAGGCCCAGGGCGTGGAGCCGGGAGACCGGGTGGCTTTGTTCATGAAGAACTGCCCGGACTATCTGATCACGCTCTATGGCATTTGGTATGCCGGGGCGGCGGCGGTGCCGATCAATGCAAAACTGCATGGCCGTGAGGCTGCGTTCATTCTGCAAGATGCCCAGGCCAAGCTGGTCTTTACCTCGCCGGAATTGCAGCCCGCATTACAGCAGGCCGGGGGTGCAGTGCGCATGGTCGATGCGACTGCGACTGATTTTAACGCGGGTCAGGCGGCAGAGCCAGTTGTGGCGCCGGTTATGCGCGATCCGCAGGATCTGGCCTGGCTGTTTTATACCTCTGGCACCACGGGACAGCCCAAGGGCGTGATGATCACGCATCGTATGCTGATTGCAGTCTCTCTGGCCTATTTTGTTGATGTGGACGCGGCCTCTGGCGCCGACCAAATCCTCTATGCTGCCCCAATGAGCCATGGGGCTGGTCTATATAATATGCTGCATGTCCGGGTTGGGGCGGCGCATGTCTGCCCGGTCTCGGGTGGCTTTGATGAAATGGAAATCCTGGATCTGGCGGCGCATTTTGGCCGGGTGCAGATTTTTGCAGCCCCTACTATGGTCACACGTCTCACAAGGGTCGCCAAGGCAGCCGGTCGCGAGGGCGCCGGGCTGCGCAGCGTGATCTATGCCGGCGGCCCAATGTATCTGGCGGATATCATCGAGGCCGAAGCCCAGTTTGGCCCGATCTTCATCCAAATTTATGGTCAGGGCGAATGCCCCATGGGGATTACGGCGCTGACCCGCGCTGAGGTGAGCGATCGCAGTGATCCCAACTGGAAAGCGCGCCTGGCCGGCGTCGGGCGGGCGCAAACCGGAGTGGAGCTGCGTATTGGCACCCCCGAGGGAGCGGCTTTGCCTGTCGGTGAGATGGGGGAAATCATGGTGCGCGGCGATGCGGTGATGCCGGGTTACTGGAACAACCCGGAGGCCAGTGCCGAGGCGTTGCAAGACGGCTGGCTGATGACGGGCGACATGGGCGTGCTGGATGACGCGGGCTATCTCACGTTGCAGGACCGCTCCAAGGATCTGATCATTTCTGGTGGCTCCAACGTCTATCCGCGTGAGGTGGAAGAGGTGCTGTTGATGCATGAGGATGTACGCGAGGTATCGGTGGTGGGACGCCCACATGCGGATTGGGGCGAGGAGGTGGTGGCCTTTGTGGTGGGGAATGCGGCGCCTGCGGCGCTGGATGCATTGTGCCGCAGCCAGATTGCCCGTTTTAAATGCCCAAAGGTCTATGTGCATGTGACTGATCTGCCAAAGAATAACTATGGCAAGGTGCTGAAAACCGAGTTGCGCCAGCGCCTAAAGGAGGGCTGAGGCGTCCGCTGCAGGCCTCAAAGGAGAGCAAAAGCCAGCACTGCGAAATAGCACAAGGCCGGACCCCAGAGGGCCCGGCCTTAAATTATTGCACCTGATCAAAATGTTGCACCTGAAAAGGGATCAGGGCCACGGGGCGTAAGTTTTTGCCCGGCGATCAGATCGCCAGATACTCGGCGCGCAGCTCGGCGTTTTCCAGAACTTCGGCAGCGGTGCCGTCAAAGACGATGCCACCAGTGTCGAGGATCACCGCCCGGTCTGCCAGCTCAAGTGCGCGCACGGCGTTCTGTTCCACCAGAATGGTGGTCATGCCCTGTTCCTTGACGTGCATGAGGGTCTTTTCGATCTCATCCACAATCACCGGCGCGAGGCCTTCATAGGGTTCATCCAGCAAGAGCACCTTGATGTCGCGGGCCAGTGCACGGGCAATCGCCAGCATTTGCTGCTCGCCCCCGGACAGGGTGATGCCCTCTTGCTTGCGACGCTCGCCCAGACGCGGGAACAGGTCATAAATCCGCTCAAGCGACCAGCCAATAGGCGGTGCAATCTGCGCCAGCTGCAGGTTTTCCTCAACCGTGAGGCCGGCGATGATACGGCGATCCTCGGGGACGAGGCCCAGCCCGGCCGTTGCGGCCTCATGGCTTTCCATCAGGTGCAAAGGGCTGGTGATCCAGCCAGATCTCGCCCTGGGTCACCATGGGCGACCCGATACGGGCAATAGAGCGCAGGGTTGAGGTCTTGCCGGCGCCATTGCGGCCCAGCAGGGCCAGGATTTCGCCCTCATGCACATTAAAGTTGATGCCCTGCACGATATAGCTTTCGCCATAATAGGCATGCATGTCCCAGACCGACAGAAAAGCCGGTGCCGTGGTCGCCGCATTGGCGTTCTTGGAGAAGTCGGGTTTGACGTTCATCTGTCTTGTCCTTTGTTACGCGCCTCATCCTGAACAGCGGCTGTCGCCAAACAGGATGAGGGTCGCGTGTCCGTTCTTACGCCGACTCGCCCAGATAGGCTTCGCGCACTTTTGGATTGCCACGGATGTTTTGCGGATCGTCCTCGACCAGAGGGGTGCCCTGGGCCAGAACAGTGATCCGGTCCGCCAGTGAGAACACCACATGCATGTCGTGCTCAATAATGGCGATGGTGATGTCGCGCTGCTCTTTGATCTCTTTCAGCAGATCAATTGTGTTGTTGGTATCAGCCCGCGCCATACCGGCGGTGGGCTCATCCAGCAACAACAGACGCGGCTCTTGCGACAGGCACATACCGATCTCAAGGCGCCGTTTGTCCCCCCGTGACAGTGAGGCGGAATGCATATGACGCTTGTCTGCCATATTCATCTCTACCAGCATCTTTTCGGCCGTTTCCAACATGTCTTTTTGGCCGGACACCGCAGAGATGGCATTCAGGGAAAAGGCCCCGTCACGCTTGGCAAAGCAGGGGATCAGCATGTTCTCAAGCACCGTAAGATCGCCAAAGATCTCGGGCGTTTGAAAGACGCGGCTGATGCCCATCTGGTTGATCTCGAAGGGCTTGCGCCCCAGCACAGACTGGCCATCAAACATGACAGAGCCCGTGTCGGGAATGAGTTTGCCCACCAGACAGTTCAGCAGAGTGGATTTGCCCGCGCCATTGGGTCCGATAATGGCGTGGACGGTGTTTTCTTTGACGCTGAGATTTACATCCCCCAGCGCCTGCAGGCCACCAAAGCGTTTGCCCACGTTTTTGACTTCAAGAATACCCATCAATCCGTCTCCTTATTCCGCGGGGGTTGTTTTGCCAGGGGTTTCGTCGTCGTTGCCTTTGCGGGTCTTGACCCACTTGGCGATGCGCTGACCGCCTTCGACCAATCCACCGGGCAGGAACACCACCACCAGCATGAACAGGATACCCAGCGTCAGATGCCAGCCCTTGCCGATAAAGGGGTGCACAACGAAGACCACGAAATCCTCAAGCCCGTCGGGCATAAAGGCGAACCAGCTGTGCAGAACCTGGTCGTTGATCTTGGAGAAGATGTTCTCGAAATACTTGATGAAGCCTGCGCCCAGAACCGGTCCGATCAGGGTGCCGGCACCGCCAAGGATGGTCATCAGAACAACTTCGCCAGAGGCGGTCCACTGCATGCGCTCAGCACCTGCAAGGGGATCCATCGAGGCCATCAAACCACCGGCCAGACCCGCATACATGCCGGAAATCACAAAGGCGGCAAGAGTGTAGGGTTTGGTGTTGAGGCCTGTGTAGTTCATCCGCTGTTGGTTTGACTTTACCGCCCGCAGCATCATGCCAAAGGGAGAGCGGAAGATGCGGATCGACAGGTAAAAGGCGGCCAGCAGCACCAATGCGCAGAGATAGTAGCCCGCATTGAACTGAAAGGCCCAGGGACCAACCACCATCTCGTAAGTGGAGCGCATCTCAATGCCAAACAGGTTGGTCACCGGGATTGATCCGTCGGCCGTGGCGGAAACACCAAGGATACGGGGGTCATCCAGGGTCAGCTGCAGACCTGTCTCACCATTGGTGATCGGGGTCAGAACTGAATAGGCCAGATTGAACGACATCTGCGCGAAGGCCAGCGTCAGGATCGAGAAGTAGATGCCCGAGCGACGCAGGCTGACAAAGCCGATGAGCAGCGCAAACAGGCCCGAAATCACCACAGAGAGCACAATGGCCGGGACGACGTTCATGCTCAGCAGTTTGAACATCCAGACGGCAGAGTAGGAACCGACACCGAGGAAAGCAGCATGACCAAAGGAGAGATAGCCTGTGAGACCAAAGAGGATGTTAAATCCAACGGCAAAGATGCCAAAGATCACAAAGCGTTGCATGAGATCCGGATAGCCCGCGTTGAACTGCGCCAGGGCGCTGTCCGTTGGGAACGGATTAAGGATGAAGGGAGCGCAAAGCGTCAGAACGGCGACGACCAGCAGCATCCGAATGTCTTTATTTTCTAGTCCGAACATGTGCTTATTCCTCCATCACACCTTTGCGGCCCATAAGACCCCGCGGACGGGTGAGCAGAATAATGATCGCGACCACATAGATGATGATTTGGTCGATACCGGGAATGATCGATTTGATCTCGTTCATCGAGGCAAAACTTTCGAGAATACCAAGCATAAAGCCAGCAAGCACAGCGCCCGGAAGCGAGCCCATGCCGCCAACAACCACAACCACAAAGCTCAGGACCAGAAAGTCCATGCCCATGTGGTAGTTGGGCGAGTTGATCGGAGTATACATAACACCAGCCAGGCCCGCGACTGCGGCGGCAATACCAAACATGATGGTAAAACGGCGGTTGATATTGATCCCCAGCAGGCCAACGGTTTCACGATCTGCCATGCCTGCGCGCACAACCATCCCAAAGGTGGTAAACTGCAGGAAGGAGAAGATGGCGCCGATGATCACGACTGAGAAGAAGAAGTAGACGATACGCCAGACCGGATATACAAAATCCATCCCAATCAGGGCACCAACATTGGCAACACCGCTCAGAGCCTCAGGCGAGGGGGTCTGAATAGGGTTGGCACCGTAGAAATACTTGATCACTTCCTGCAACGCGATGGCGAGGCCAAAGGTCACCAGGATCTGATCCGCATGCGGACGGCTGTAGAAATGCTTGATCAGCCCGCGCTCCATGATAAAGCCAACGGCGATCATGATCGGAATGGCAAAGAGGATCGCCAGCGGTACCGCCCAGTCTATTATTGCGCCCCCGAACTCGGGGCCAAACCAGGCTTCCACATAGGGTGTCTTTACTTTCAGCGCGTTGCCGAGAAAGTCTTTCTGACTTTCGTCGACGTCCTCATAGCTGAAGTTGAGCACACGTTGCAGGGTAACGGCGCAAAACGCACCGATCATGAACAGGGCGCCATGCGCAAAGTTCACCACGCCCAGCGTGCCAAAAATGAGTGTCAGACCCAGCGCGATCAGCGCATAGGCAGAGCCTTTGTCCAGCCCGTTTAAAATTTGCAATAGGATTGCGTCCATAGTCCCCACCCTTGGGTTCTTCGATGTGGAAGTGGTGGATTCCGACGCTTCGGGGTCTCATGCCCCGTTTCGCACGTCTCGTGCTGCGCAGTCGAAATAGAGATTAAGTGCCGGGCGCAATATGCGCCCGGCGTTGGCAGACCTGTGTATCAGGAGCCAGGGTTACAGCTGCCCAATGCGCCGCCGGCAAACATTGGGTGATCAACAGGATAGGTAACCTGCGCCGCTGGTGTGACCTCAACCACTTCGAGAAGATCGAACTCGGATGTTGGGTTTTCTTTACCACGCACAACCAGAACGTCTTTGAAGCACTGGTGATCATCACCGCGATACAGCGTCTTGCCATTGCCCAGACCATCGAATTCATAGTCTTCCAGGGCTTCACCGACGGCGCAGGGGTTGAAGGAACCTGCACGCTGAACGGCATCTGCATAAAGGAGCGTCTGGCAATATACAGTGTGAGCCGCCTGGCTGGGTGGGAAGCCGTATTTGGTGCCGAAGGAGCGTACAAAGGCTTGCGAGCCTTCGTCCTGCAGCGACCAGTGCCAGTTGGTAGAGCCGTGGATGCCTTTAACGTTGGCACCGGCACCTTTGGCCATCAGACGCGAATAGAGCGGAACAACGATTTCGAAGTTCTTGCCATTCACAACCTTCTCACGCAGGCCAAACTGAACCGCGTTGGTCAGCGAGTTCACCATGTTGCCGCCGTAGTGGTTCAGAACCAGCACGTCTGCACCAGAGTTCAGAACCGGCGCAATGTAGGAAGAGAAGTCGGTGGACGCCAGCGGCGTGCGCACTTTGTTCACAGTGGTCCAGCCCATTGCCTCGGTGGCAGCTGCGATGGATTCTTCCTGTGTCCAGCCCCAGGTGTAGTCTGCGGTCAGGTGATAGGCGTTACGGTCTGTGCCATAGAGGTTCTTAAGCACAGGCGCCAGCGCCGCGGCTGACATGTAACCGTTAAAGAAGTGACGGAAGCCATTGGCTTTCTTATCTTTACCGGTTGTGTCGTTGGAGTGTGTGAGACCGGCCATGAAGATCACGCCAGCTTCCTGGCACAGACCCTGAACGGCGATTGCCACACCGGAGCTTGAGCCCCCAGTGATCATCACAGCGCCGTCTTTTTCGATCATCGACTTGGCCGAGGCACGGGCGGCATCGGATTTTGTCTGGGTGTCGCCGGTGACATATTTGACTTCTTTGCCCAGGATGCCGTTGCCCTGCAACGCCTTGGACGAGAAAGTATTCATCATGCCGCCGTCGCCGCCACCGTTCAGGTGCTCAACCGCCAGTTTATAGGCCCGCAGCTCGTCGGCGCCTTCGTCGGCATAGGGGCCTGTCTGTGGCACGTTGAAACCCAGAGTAACCGAGCTACCGGTTGGGTCGTTGGTGAACGCGGCTGCAGAAGACGCGGTGAAAATTGTTGGAAGCGCAAGGCCAGTGCCTGCGAGAGCACCTGACTTCAGGACCCCGCGACGCGAGAATGCTGACTTGGACATTTATTCCTCCCTTAGATGTAAAACGCTGGGCAGCTCCTCACTTCTGCGCAACGTCTGCACGATTTGTGCAAAATCAGTATGTGAACGAGTTGTAAAATTGCGCAATAAAACCCTTGAAATGATCATCTATTCTGTAAACAACTGAACAGTAGACTGCGGTATTCTGTAAAGTTTTTTATGTTGCACTGCAGAAAGCCGTTGAAAATGTGTGGTTTTGACCGGGAGGCCCCCTATGGCGCGTGACACGCTGACAGGCAGCCGTATACGAGAACGTCGACTGATCCTGGGTATTCGCCAGGCTGAACTTGCCCGCAAGGCCGGAATTTCTGCCTCTTACCTCAATCTGATTGAACACAACAGGCGCAGAATCGGCGGCAAACTCCTGGTGGACCTGGCGCAGGTTCTGGGGGTTGAGCCCTCAATGCTGACCGAGGGGGCCGAGGCTGCGCTGATTGCCGCCCTGCGGGAGGCTGCGGCAGACAGTGGCACACCGGTGGCCGAGCTGGACAGAACGGATGAATTTGCCGGCCGCTTTCCCGGCTGGGCCGAGGTTCTGGCCAGCAATCACCAGCGCATTGCCCGCCTGACCCGCACGGTTGAAACCCTGTCTGACCGTCTGACCCATGCCCCGCATCTGGCGGCCTCGCTGCACGAGGTTCTGTCGACCGGGGCGGCGATCCGCTCCACCGCCTCTATTCTGGCCGAGACCGGTGAGCTGGAGGCCGAATGGCGCGACCGGTTTCACAAGAACCTCAACGAGGACTCATTGCGTCTGGCTGAAAGCAGCCGCGCTCTGGTGAACTTTCTTGATGAAAGCGACAGCAGTGCGGTACGGCGCGGGGTGCCACAGGAGGAGGCCGAGGAGTTTTTTCTCGCCCATGGCTATCACTTTCCCGATCTGGAAGCGGGGCGCGTCACGCCAAAGGCGCTGGTGGAGGCGGCACCGCAACTTGTCAGTGACGCCGCCCGCGTCATCGCCCGCAGCGCGCTGGAACAGTACCAAAGCGACGCGGTACAAATGCCGCTGTCTGAGGTGGATCAGATGATCAAAGCAGAAGGGCTGGATCCCTCAGCGCTGGCGCGCCGGTTCTCGGCCGCACTGCCGGTCGTGCTGCGCCGTCTGGGCGTGCTGCCGCCTGAGGTTCTGGGCCAGGACGCGGGCCTGGTTGTGTGTGATGCCTCGGGCTCGATCCTGTTTCGCAAGCCCGTTGCGGGATTCGCACTGCCGCGTTTCGGCGCCTCCTGTCCTTTGTGGCCGATCTACACCGCGCTGCAGCGGCCGGATGTGCCATTACGCCGCAATGTGGTGCAGCAGGGGCGCAGCGCCCTTGGCTTTGAATGTCTGGCCGTGGCCTGGCGTCATGTCCCGGGCTCCTTTGACACAGACGCCCTGCATCATGCTGTTATGCTGATCCTGCCACGCCGCGAGGTGCCGCAGGATGCGTAGCCGGTGGGGGGGAGCTGTCGGATTTGCCCGCGTCAGACCTGCGAAGCCAGGCGCGAGCCGTCGATCCTGAAGGAAGAGTTTTGACAGCCACCGGGCGGCAGGGCTAGTCTGTGCTGGGATGGGAACGCGGCCTCGGGTGAAATTGCCCGAAAAAGCTGCGCTGGGAGGAATATCTGCCAATGAGCAGACATGTAGTTTTAATCGAAGATGAGCCCAATATCGCCGAGGCCATTCGATTTCTTTTGAGCCGTGATGGCTGGAAGGTCGATGTCCACGGCAACGGCAGTGATGCGGTCGAGGTCATTCAGGCGGCAAAGCCTGATCTGGTCATTCTCGATCTTATGCTGCCGGGCAAGAGTGGTCTGGAAGTGATCCAGGAGCTGCGGGCCGTGCACGACTTGCAGGCGCTGCCGGTGCTGATGTTGGCCGCACGCGGCCAGCTCAGGGATCGTGAGATGGCGGAAAAGGCCGGGGTGACCCGGTTTATGACCAAACCCTTTTCCAACTCCGAAGTGCTGACGGCAGTGCGCGATCTTCACGCGCAGGCCTATCAGGCAGATCAGATCGCGCCTGGATCGGTCGTGCCTGGGTCGGCCACGCCATGACAGGGCTGCCCTGATGCGCCGCGATGGGGCAGGGCGTCAGGATGAACCCAATACGCCTTTTGTCGAGCGACGCACCTACCGGCGGCGGCGCCTGATGGATATCGCCCGGCTGCTGCCGATCCTGGGGGCGTTGTTGTTCACCGTTCCTCTGATGTGGCCGAACCCGGATCCCTATCCGGCACCTGGCAACCATGGTGGCATGCCCACCTCTGCGGCGATAACCTACATCTTTGTGGTCTGGGGCGGGCCGATCGCCGCCAGCTATGTCTTTGGTGTCGCGTTCCGGCTCTGGGCCGGGCACTGGACTGACGGCGGCCCCCGGGACGAACAGTCCTGATGGCCTCGCTCAATGTTCTGGCGCTGGTCTGTCTCTGCTATGTTGCCCTGCTGTTTTTTGTCGCCTTTCTGGCAGACCGAAGAGCGGCACGCGGCCATAGCTCTGCCTGGATGCGCTCGCCGCTGATTTATACGCTGTCGCTGTCAATCTATTGCACCGCCTGGACGTTTTACGGCGCGGTGGGCTATGCCGCCCGCTCGGGGCTGGAGTTTCTGACCATCTATCTGGGGCCAACCCTGGTCATGATCGGCTGGTGGTGGGGCCTGCGCAAACTGGTGCGGGTGGGGCGCAGTCAGCGGGTCACCTCGATCGCGGATCTTTTGTCGGCGCGCTATGGCAAATCCAATGCGCTGGCCATTGGCGTGACACTGCTGGCGGTGATTGGCATCACGCCCTATATTTCGCTGCAACTGCAATCCATTACCCTGTCTTTTGCCATCTTTGCCGAAGCTGACCCGCTGCGCAGCTATCACGAGACCACCACGGTGTTCTGGGTCACGGCTGGGCTGGCGATCTTTGCCATTCTGTTTGGCACCCGCAATCTCAACGCCAATGAGCGCCATACGGGGTGGTCACCGCCATCGCGCTGGAAGCCGTGGTGAAACTGCTGGCGTTGCTGGCGGTGGGGATCTTTGTGGTCTGGGGGCTGTCGGGCGGTGTGAGCGAAACACTGTCGCGGATTGATGCCTCGCGGATTGGCGACTGGCGGGTCGATGGCGGCCGCTGGGCCACCATTACCTTTTTGTCGGCGGCGGCATTCGTCTGCCTGCCCCGGATGTTTCAGGTCATGGTGGTTGAAAACGAGGACGAGCGTCACCTGCGGGGCGCGGCCTGGGCCTTTCCGCTCTATCTGCTGCTGATCTCGATGTTTGTGGTGCCGATTGCTGCCATCGGACTGGAGCTGCTGCCGGCTGGCTCCAACCCGGATATGTTTGTTCTGACTGTGCCGCTGTCACAGGGACAGCAGGGCCTGGCGATGCTGTCGTTTCTGGGCGGGTTTTCCTCGGCGACCTCGATGGTCATCGTCGCCGCAATGGCGCTCTCAACAATGGTGTCGAACCATATGGTGATGCCCATCTGGTTGCGGATGCAGGGGGCTGGGGCTTCGGTCTCGGGGGATGTGCGCAATGTGGTGCTGTTTGCGCGCCGGGTCTCTATCGCCGTCATCATGGCGCTGGGGTATTTCTATTACACCCTGTCGGGGGGCGGCGCGGCTCTGGCCTCGGTTGGTTTGATTTCCTTTGCCGGAATTTCCCAAATGTTGCCGGCCCTTGTCGGTGGCTTGTTCTGGCGTGGCGCCACGCGGAGCGGCGCCTTGACCGGGCTGTCTGTTGGCTTTGCAATCTGGGTCTACACCATGCTTTTGCCCGCCCTTGGCGGTGGCATGTTGCCGGATCATATTCTGGCGGAGGGGCTGTTTGGCCTGTCCTGGCTGCGCCCGCAGGCGCTGTTTGGCATCGAGGGGCTGGATTCTACGGTGCATGCGGTGCTCTGGTCCATGAGCCTGAATGCGATCACCTTTTGTCTGGTGTCGCTTGTGACCTTCCCCAGCCCGATCGAGCGGCTGCAGGGCGCCCAGTTTGTCAATGTGTTTGAGCATTCCTCGGGGCCGCGGGGCTGGACCGGGTCGGTGGCGCAGAGCGAAGACCTGATGGTGATGTCCCAGCGCATTCTGGGGGCCGCCGAAGCGCAGGCCTTTTTCCAGCGCGAGCTGGCACGTCAGGGCGGGCGCGGTACCCTGCCGGAACCCACTCCGGCCTTTCTGGAGCGGTTGGAGCGCGAACTCAGCGCCTCTATTGGTGCGGCGGCAGCCCATGCGATGATTGGCCAGATCGTTGGCGGATCGTCAGTCTCGGTGCCGGATCTTTTGGCGGTTGCGGATGAGACCGCGCAGATGCTCGAATACTCCAACCAGCTGGAGGAGCAGTCGGCGGAGCTGTCGCGCACGGCGCGGCAATTGCGCGTGACCAACGAAAAGCTGACGCAGATCTCGCAACAAAAGGATGCCTTTCTCAGTCAGGTGAGCCATGAGCTGCGCACCCCGATGACGTCGATCCGGGCGTTTTCCGAGATCCTGCGGGATGAAGGCGAAATCCCTGTCACGGAAAAAACCCGCTACGCCTCGATCATTCACGACGAAGCCCTGCGGCTGACCCGTTTGTTGAACGACTTGCTGGATCTGAGCGTGCTGGAAAGCGGCCAGGTCAGTCTGAACATGTCCGCAGGCACCCTGGGAGAGGTGATGGACCACGCGGTCTCGACTGCGCTGGCGGGGTCAGAGGATGCGATCAAGGTGAACCGCGATCCAAAATCTGAAACTCTGCGGATCTCCTCCGATCTGGATCGTCTGGCGCAGGTGTTTATCAATTTGATCGCCAATGCGCAGAAATACTGTGACGCAAAAACACCGGAATTGACGATACGGGTGACGCGGGGATTAGGGGAAATCTGGATAGATTTCACCGACAACGGCAGCGGCGTGCCCGCAGACCACCAGCAGTTAATTTTTGAGAAATTCTCGCGTGTTAGCCCGGAACGGGCCGGGGGAGCCGGGCTGGGATTGGCGATTTGTCGCGAAATTATGCAGCGGCTGGAAGGCGACATCGCGTATATGGCTGGGCAGAAAGGGGGCAGTTTCAGAATTTCCTTGCCCGTGGAGCGGAAAATCCTGTCCGAGACGCAGTTTTAAAGGTCTTGGTAACGAACGGTCGTTAAGACAATTAAAAAGGGAGCGCGAAACGTGCAGGTTGCTGACTGATGTCTGAAGCAAATATTGAGAAGGCCGGAGGCGGCGGGTCGGGTGCACTCGCGCGCAAACTTGCGGCGTCAAAGGATGGGGCTCCGGGCCTCAACGGATCCTTGACGCTCAAAGCTCTGCGTCGGTCTCTGGCACGTGCAGCCTCTGAGCAATGTGATTTGCCGCTGGCAGTGCTGGCAGCACGACAGTTCAACCGATCCCCCGAAGATTTGGTCGCCGCGCTTTCGGACAAGCACCTTCTGGTGGTTCTGGATGGGCCGGGTGGCCGCATTGGTGCGGCGACGATGGATGCAGCACTGGTGACAGCCCTGATCCAAAAACAGACCATCGGCCAAATCATGGGCAAAGCCCCCTCAGAGCGGCACTACACGCCGACTGATGCGGCAATGACGGCTGAGTTTCTGGAAAAGGCCTTTGGCAAGGTTGTCGCAATGCTGGCCGGGCATAAGGATCAGGCGATCTTTTCTGGCTATCGCTATGGCGCTCAGATTGAGGATGTGCGCTCGCTTGTTCTGGGTCTGGAAGCCGAGGATTACCGGCTGATCACGCTCAATGTTGACCTGGCAATTGGCGCCATGCAGGGCGTTCTGAACCTCATTCTGCCGGAACCCACCGCCGAAGAGCTTGGGTTGAGCGGCTCGCCTCCGGGCCCGTCTCTGGCGAGTGGCATGGGAGCGATGCGGGCCGAACTATCAGCGATTCTGTGCAAGGTGCGCGTGCCACTGAATGAGTTCTCAGCTCTCAAGGTCGGTGGAATTCTGCCGCTGGATCAGGCGTTTCTCTATGAGACGGACCTGATCAGTATGGGTGGGCAGGAAATAGCCAAGGGACGTTTGGGGCAACTGAATGGCTCACGCGCCGTGCGACTGAACGAAAGAAAGCACGACCAACAGCCGGACCTCATGGATATGAGCGATGGCTTTGCAGACGGTGTTGGTGGCGACGCCGCCCCTGCGTTGGCATTGATGGACGAACCCGCGCCGCTCTCGCTTGGTATTGCGGCGGAGGATCTGCAGGACCCGCTGGATGATGGCATGGGGTTTGGCGGGCCAGGCGCTCTTGATATGGGTGGCCTCGGCGGTGATCTCGATCCCGCAGGGTTGGGTGGCGGTCTGGATCCGGCAGGATTAGGCGGCGACCTGGGTGACTTTGGCGGCGGCCTTGGTGGCGATCTGGGCGGCGATCTTGGTGGCGATCTGGGCACGGATCTGGGGGCTGACCTTGGACTTGATGCCGCACCAATGGGGGATTTCCCTGGCTTAGGCGATGGTATGGACCAGTTTAACCCTGATGATGCTGCAGCTGAGATCTCGAAACTTGCAGGCCTCGAAGGTGATTCTGCACAGGGATTGTGACGAGACGCCTGGTAAGGCACTCTCATATTGACCACCCGCCTCTAGAAATTCCCGCAGCGGCCAGAGGGCTGGCTCCCTCTGATTGTTCAGTGCTGTCTTCGTGAGGAACTCCTCCTGGTTTTGACTGCACTCTGATTACACTATGACTGCGGCTGTCAGGCGCTCACGAAAAATCCCAGCCCTTTTGGGACTGGGATCTTTTTTGTCTAAAAAATCAAAAGGCTGCAGCAGGTCTTGCAGATCCCAATCAGGTGCCAGCGAGGGCCTCCAGCGTTGGGCGCAATCCGTCAAGCGGATAGCCCGCAGCACTGGTTTTACCCAATATTTCGTCGGCGGTCATCTCGGTGGCAACCCCCAGAGACCAGATGACCGAACTGCGGGTGCCCGAAGCACAATAGGCCAGAACCGGACCGGAACTACCCTCGTAGAATGCGCGCTGCTTGGCGACATTGTCAGGAGTCATGGTCTGATGGGTCAGCGGCAGCTCGTGAAAGGTCAGCCCGGCGTCTTCGGCTGCGGCCCGAATAGCAGCGGCCTGATGGCTGGGGGGAACCTCAGCATCAGGGCGATTGCAGATCACCGTCTTGAAGCCAGCGGCAACAATGGCGGGCATGTCTTCAGCCGAGATTTGCGGCGAGACGGCGTAGCGGGGTGTAATCACTCGTGCATCCATGATCCGCTCTTAAACCCTTGCTGCCAGCCAGTCTAGTTGCCGTCCTGCTTTTGGTGCCACAAGCATGCCAAAAAGCATCGCGCCTACAAATATGAAACCGGCCACACCATTGTAGCTGAGAGAGGCCACCGCGGGTCCGGGGCACAGTCCAGCCAGCCCCCATCCCATGCCAAACAGAACAGAGCCGGCAATAAGGCGGTGATCCATCTCGGGGCGCGGTTCTGCAGGGAAGTCGCCGCCGACCAGTGGCCGCCGTCCCTTTGTCAGGCGCCAGGCCACAAACATCGGCACAAGGGCACCGCCCATCACAAAGGCAAGGGTCGGATCCCAGTTGCCAAAGACGTCCAGCCAGCCCTGCACCTTGGTGGTGTCGGTCATGCCCGAGACAAAAAGCCCGGCGCCAAACAATCCGCCCGAAAGCAGAGAAAGAAACAAACGCTGCATCAGATCACTCCCAGAATATGACGGAACAGAACGATGGTGAGGCCGCCTGCAAGGATGTAGAACACGGTGGCCACGATGCCGCGCAGGGACAGGCGCGAGATACCGCAGACGCCATGACCAGAGGTGCAGCCATTGGCTATTCTGGTGCCGAGGCCGACCAGGACCCCGGCGGCAATCAGAACGGCGACATTCGAGGTCGCATGGGTGTCAACTCCACCCTTGAAAAAGGGCAAGAGCAGGATCGGCACGACAATGACACCCGCCAGAAAAATCAGACGTTCCGCCGCATTGTGCCAGCCAGAGCCATCGACCAGCCCGCCAATGATGCCGCTGGCGCCCATGATGCGGCCATTTCCAGCAGGAAAACCGCGCCTCCCAGCCCGATGAGCCCACCACCGATGAGCCCCGCAGATCCAATCCATTTCCATTGTCGCGCGTCCTTGTCTTGTTGCTAGCTGTCGCTCCGGGCCCTGGCCCGAGAGCGACTAAGTTATTGAGTGAGCCTGTCAAATTTGCCTGTTGGCCTGAGCTGAGCCGACCAATCCGCAGGCGCTAGATTTTGTTCAACGGGATCTTGAGGAAGACATCGCCCTTTTCATCGGGGTCCGGCATCTGGCCTGCGCGCATATTGACCTGCAGGGAGGGCAGGATCAGGAGCGGCATCCCCAGGGTCGCATCACGCGCGTCTCGCATGCTGGTAAACTCTTCCAGCGGGCGGCCTTCGCCGATATGCACGTTGAGCGCCTTTTGCTCTCCAACCGTGGTTTCCCAGGCATAGTCATCGCGTCCGGGGGCCTTGTAGTCATGGCCGACAAAAATGCGGGTTTCCTCTGGCAGGGCGAGGATTTTCTGGATCGACCAGTAGAGATCCTCGGACGAGCCACCGGGAAAATCGCAGCGCGCGGTGCCAAAATCCGGCATAAACAAAGTGTCACCGACAAAGGCCGCATCGCCAATGACATAGGTGAGACAGGCAGGGGTATGGCCCGGCGTATGCATGACCTCACCGCGCAGCTGACCGATCATAAAGCTGTCACCCTCTTTGAACAGGGCGTCAAACTGGCTGCCATCACGCTGAAAGGCGGTGCCCTCATTGAAGACCTTGCCAAAGGTGTCCTGAACCAGGGTGATATTGGCACCGATGCCAATCTTGCCGCCCAGATGCTCCTGCAGATAGGGGGCTGCTGACAGGTGATCGGCGTGCACATGGCTTTCCAGGATCCAGGCGCAGTTTAACCCTTCGGCCTTGATCCATTCGATGATTGCATCTGCTGATGTCGTGTCAGTTCGTCCTGACGCATGGTCAAAATCCAGTACGGAATCGATAACGGCGCAGGCGGACCCATTGGGATCGCGCACAACATAGGACACCGTATTGGTGGCCTGGTCGAAAAAGGCTTTGACAGTGGGGTGCATTTCTTGGGCGCTCCTTTATCGTTTCGATTGATATATACAAATTTACGAATGTGTTTCAAGTGGCAGGGTTCAAATCCAGGCTAAAATTTTGGCCTCAGTGTTTTTAGCTGGTGTTGTGAGCTGTGGTTTTGACCTATCTTAAGGTGATCGGTTGGGCGGAGTATTATAGCCATCGCATCGGCGCAGGGTTGAGTTTTTACGGATTTTTCCACGATCCTGCGCTCCCAGACGGGGTATAAACAAGATGTATCTGTAAAAGAGGTGTTTTCGGCGGGTGCCGCTGGGAAGGGCCGAGCTCAGGGGAGGAGTATTCAGATGACCAGTAACGGACAGACGACCAGTCGCGAAGTCCTGCAACGCGCAGAGCAATTGGCGATCAAGATACGCAAGGGACGCGGCGAGTCGCGGCTTTCTTTGCGCCCCGAATTTTTTCGCTTGCTCAGTCATCTGCGCATTGAGGGTATCCCTGTGTCGCGCAGATTGCGACAGCTGGATGAAGAGCTTTGTGAGCAGGATCTCGAAAGCCAGTTTGACAATATGACAGTTTGACAACATGCGATTCTGTGGTCAGGACAGCTACGAATAGGCCAAGAGGATCATGGCGGGGCTTAAGGTCTTATTGCCAGAAACCCTGCTACGACTGATTGGAAGTTTGAGCGGGCGCGTCGTCGCCCGGCAGCGCGTTGCGACTGATGTCCGGGAGGTGAAATTAGCCGAGCAAAATACCGGTCATCACCAGCATCAAACCAATGACCGGAAAGAAACAGCGCACCCAGAATATAGGGCAATACCGACTGCACGACAGCACGCAGCGCCTCGTCGTCCAGCGATTTGCGTCGCGCTTTGATGACGTAGAGTATGCACCAGAACAGACCAATCCGACCTGCAACCGAGAGGGCGGCTCCGGCCCAGACAAGAATATCAAACATAGCAGGGCTCCTGTGAAAATTGCGCTGCTCTGCGCCTAGCGGATTGCGCTTGCAGGTACAAGTCGCACTGGCAGGGGCTGTCCAAAAGGACTGGCGGGGTCTTTCAGGGCTCAACAAGCCTGCCAGGTAAGGATCTTTGTGCGCTGGGGGGGCAAAGGCAGCGAACCAGTGGCCATCATCGAGATGGGCCAAAGGTCAGCGAGGCACCTGCTTTCGACATGGACTATTTTACGACAGGTGCTCAGTCTCTTGGCTCCAAAGCTTTTGGCTGCAAAGGGAGAGCCTAAAGGTGAGATATCGCGTGATGCTGTTTTCAAGTCTTGCGATGGCGCCACTCTGTCGCTATCCCCTTGCCCCAACCACTATCACATGACAGCAGTAAAATGCTCGTGCAGACGGAGCCGGATATGGATCTGACCGAAGACGAAAAAAGCGAAAATTACCGTGTAACAGCTGGCGAGTTGCGGCAGTTTATTGAGCGTTTCGAGCGCCTGGATACGGAAAAGAAAGACATCGCCGAGCAGCAAAAAGAGGTCATGGCCGAAGCGAAATCGCGTGGCTATGACACCTTGGTGATCCGCAAAGTGATTGCCCTGCGCAAGCGTGACAAGGATGATATCGCCGAAGAAGAGGCGGTTTTGGAAATGTACAAAGAAGCGCTTGGGATGGCGTGATTTTAGCTTAAGGCTTTGATTATATGTTTAAAAATTAGGGCGTTGTGCAGGGCTTGAATCTGTTGTGCAGCGCCCGATTTATGACGGAAAACATGTTGTTCGTGAGGCTGGCATCCACGACACATTTTCGGTCGTTGCTGGGGCTGAGGCCCAGCGGGCAAATGCCATGGGTGAGATGTTCGCAACTGCTGAAACAAGGCTGAAGCAGTTGCAATCCCTCTGCCAGCCCTTGAGGCTCCTACGCACATCGGCCATTGAACCTGCGGCCTTTCGTTCAGGCATGCGCCTTTGAGCCTGTCCCAAACGATTTTGGGGACGCCATTCTGCCGGGTAGGGCGTTCGGTGAGCACGTGGTCTAGGTCACGCATAGCGCGCTGGCCCGAAAAGGATGTATCAGCATCCAATACCAGGTCCTCTCATGGTTTGCTGTGCAAGCGAGCACCCGGAGACAAGGGGGGGCGGCCCCCCCCGTGACGAGAATGTCCTAACGTGCCTCCGTCCAGTCCAGAGAAAGCGTCCAGTCCCGAGAAAGTATCCAGCCCCGAGAAAGCATCACTCCGTCAAGCCATGGGAGCAAACCATGGGAGCAAATATCTAATGCTTTGTCTTATCAAGCCCTTCGCTATAGTGCTCAACCTCATCAAAAAAGCGCCAGATCATCAGGCAATGCTTTTCGATTTCATCGAGAGCTTCAGGCGAAGGCAAGAGTTTGTGCGCATGGCAGGAGCGGATAAACTCCGCTTGCTTAAACACACGGCGCAGACGTGGCTGCAGTTCCGTGACACAGCCTTTGGAAAAGGCGCCAATCACATTATTGGTGGCGCGCAGGACCTCTTCGCCAAACTCTTCCGAAGAAAAGCTTTCGGACAGGGATTTGTAAATGACGTCGCGCAGCTTCTCGACGGTCAGGCCATCTTTCCCCAGAAAGCTCGCACATCCGGCGCGCATCGATTCAACGATCGTCTCGGTGTTTTCTTGCCCAGAAATCATGATCATTGGTATGTGGCCAATGCCCTCCTGAAGCTTTGCCATTTCCAAAGCGTCCAGGCCGGTGGCTTCACCCAGATGGTGGTCAATCAAACAGACGTCGATGTAGCCCTGTTCCAGTTCTTTTTTGAACTCATCAATATTTGAACAAGAAACGACCTCGGTATTTGGCTCAAGCTTCGATATCAGCCTTTGCAATCTCGTCCTGTCGAACTCACTGTCGTCCAAGACAAGGACTCGCAGGCTCATTGGCGTACCAACACCTTTTTGTGTGGTAGTCACTTTTCCCATTTCCATTTACTCATCCCCATAACACTACAAAAACACTACGATCGGATACTCATTTGTAGCACTATATCCCTAATAACTGGTTTTGAGTGTATGAAAGGTATTTACTATTTGAGATTGGGTGTCTCAATTTTGTGTTTTTTGGATGATGATTTTCTACTTAAAGTATCGGGATGGCTGAATAAGTAAGGGTTTTGATTATCAGTTTCGGACGAATATTAGAAAATTTTAATAAGTAACTGTAAGCCCTGTGTTACTGGGCCGGTATTGCGCGGGGGGCTGGTTCTGTTTGTGGCTGCATTCGCCTATGGCAGATTATTGTGCGCTGTCGCTGTCGCTGTCATGTATTGGAAGGGAGACCCCAAACACAGAGCCGCGTTTTTCCGCAGGCGAGCTGTCGACCCAGATGTTTCCACCGTAGTGGTCGCAAATTTTCTTGCAAATTGATAATCCCAGGCCGCTGCCTTCAACCTGATCCCGTGACTTTAAGGTTTTCATCATTTCGAAAATCTTGTCCTGCCACTGTGGCTCTATTCCAGGGCCATCATCCGAAAACAGGATTTTCACAAACCCATCTTCAATATGAGAATTTATTTCCAGCCGACCGTGATCCTGATCACTGTGTTTGATCGGGTTCGAAATCAGACATTTGAAGAGGGCTGTAAGATCATGTTTGGACATACGCAGGGTGCAGGGCGACACATTGTTAATGATGTCCCATGTCTCCGGATAGGCAGTCTCCTCCAGTATCCAGCTCAGAACCTTGGAGGGATCCAATGTTGCAAGGCCTTGATAGCGGCCAACACGGGAGTATTCCAGGAAGCCCTGCATCATGTTTTCCAGGCGATTTGAGTGGCGGATGAGCAGACGCAGGTGGTTATTGATCTCTTCTGGCAGAACGATATTGGCATCGGACAGATCTTCAATAATCCATTGCGGTATATCCGAGATCGCACGCGTAGAGCCCCCCAAATCATGTGAGATATGGTACATGATTTTGTCGAATTCGGCCTGCAATTTTTCGGCCTGCAGGTTTTCAGTCTGTAATTTTTCGGTCTGCATCTGGGGGGTTGTCACTGCCATAGTCGGGGCTTAGAGAGCCATCCATCAATTTGTCTCGCCGCTTTGTTTTCTCACTGACCAGAGATTATGAGCCATTTGTGAACATCAGGTTATGTGGTTTGAGGGCGGGGCGCAGTGAACAGCGTTCACCCAGGTCTGGTTCAGCAAAAGTCCGCCGGTTAAGCAATAGTCCGCCGGTTCAGGAATAGTCCCTCAGCCGGTTGCGGACCGCCAGGGGATACTTGCCGCGCAGCTGCATCCACCGGTTCTGTTGCTTTTTCAGACCGGCCCGCGCCGAGATCAGCGACCAGCTTTCGCTGACACGTTTCAGCGCTTTCTCCGGAGATATCTCCCGGCGCAAGGCGCGGTTCAAGCCGTCGCTCAAGACCTGAAAGTACTCTCCCTGATGGGCAAGGTACAAATCCGGGATCGCGTTTTTCATACTGGTGGCATGCACATCCAGGAAGGCGTCAGAGTAGGTTTCGCGGATTTCGGCATCCTCATAGTGTTCTGGCCGGAAGGGATCAAAATATCCCTTTTGTTGCCGTACGGACCGTGTCGACATCTCTGAGCTGGAGGCAAAGAGCGCAAAAAGATAGGCGATTTCAGGCTCTTTTGAACGCGAGGTTACCACATAGTTCCAGCCCCAGTTGAAGTAGGGGGTCAGCAGCAGCTCGCCATCGACAATGCCACCCGGCGTCGGTCCAAAGGCCATCTTGCCGCGCATCTTTGAGGTGGGCCCATTGAGATACTTTTGGGTGCCGCCCCAGCCAATATTGCAGTAAACATTGCCCTCAGCGTAGCGTTTCCAATTGTCAAACAGCCCAAGAGTGGAGGCTTCGTGGCAGAGGTGCTCGGTGAACCGAATAAGATCCTCAAGCGCGGTGACACCGGCCTCGGCATCAATTTGGGGCACCAGAGTCTCGGACAGGGGCCAATAGCCTTTTGCATGAAACCGAACCCACCATTCCCAGGCGACATAGCCTGGGGTGCGAAACAGAACGCCACCGGCCAGGTCTTCATCGGGGCGGTTGAAAAATTTGATCTGTTGGTCCAGCTGCTCCCAGGTCTCGGGGATGTCCAGCGGGTAGCCAAAGGTGTCGGAAAACCGTTTTTGTTCGCCGTCATCCTTGAGCAGGTCCTGATGGTAAAACATCAGATAGGCATCGCCATCCGTCTGAAACCCGTAGGTTTGGCCATCAAAACTATCGCCTGTTGGATAGAGCACACCCTGTCTGAAATCGTCGGGTTCGTGTTTGTCTGCATAGTCTGAAAGAGGGATGATCGCGCCGGTTGACACAAGGTCAGGCCTGCCAAACGTCGCGGGAAGTGCGAGGTCATAACTGCCTGCATCGCTTAGGGTGTCCAGGGTGAGCTGAACGTTGATATTGTCCACCGGAGTTTCAACGGGCTTGACCAGAATGCCTGTCGCTGCTCTGAATGCTTCAATAGCGGGATTTACGTTGGCGCTGCTTCCTTGTGGCATTAAGAGGCCAAGCTCTACGTTGCGCCCGTCAGCCAAAGCAGCCGCAGCCTGTGCTGCGTACTCATGCAGGGCAGCTTGCGTGCGCGCAGAGGGCAAACGAGGCGCTGTCACAGCAAAGGCCGCTGAGGAGAGGCCAAGGAGTGTCCGTCGACGTGTCAAGTTTTTCATATGACTTCCTTGCACTGAAACGCCCGCTAATACAGATAGTTATGGGGTAATACACTTAACAGGGCATTAATAATTTTAAGTTTACATGTTGGGTGCATCAGGGGGCAACGGAAAATATTAATGCTTGGACTTTTATCAAAGTTAACGACGCGCTGGAGGACAAGTGTTGTCTTTAAGTTGAGCGTTGCGACCTCTGCCATAGTCCTTCTTGTTGCAATGCTGCAGTTAATTGTTGGAACCCAGATCATTCGACTGAACGGCGCTCAGGCGTCGATATTAACAGATTCGATACCACTGTTGGACAAGGCACAGAAATTTTCCAAGCTGACGGCACTGACAGTAAGTGAGACAAAGCTTTTGGAAGAGCACCTCACAAAGACTGAATTGGATAAGCTGCGCATCCGATATCTTAAGAATGACGCAGAGGCTCAGGTCATCTTTTTTGATATCCTTTCACTTGATAGAGATCGCTTGGATACCGCTCTGTTTCAGTACATCCGGGATGAATTCGTCGCGGCAAACGAGGCCCTGTTTCAAAATCAGTTTACACAACGCGACCTGGAGCGTGAGGTTCAGGAATACAGTGCCTACCTTTTAAGCCTGACGAGCAGTTTTGAGGATATTATTGACCAATTGCTCATTGTATCCTCAACCGAGGTATTGTCCCGGTCCGCTGACCTTGGTGCCACCAGCGGGTTGGTGCAAAAAGAGTTGGATATGTTTCTGGTTTTTGCGCGGGAAGTCGAAGTTCTGAACTCTTTGAAAAGTGGCGCGGTCGATTTTTCCAATATGATTCAGGGCCGCTTTGGTCAGTTAAGCCAACATGACGTAAGCGCTCTTGCCGACAGGTTGAATTTCCGACTGAAAAGCACCTCTCTCTCTTTGACCCTGCTGGGAAATTCCGAGGCACGTGCCAAACTGGCGCAACTGGCCTCGGAGCTGAGCAAAGGTTTATTTTCTGACCCGGGATATCTCTATTTTCTACGAGAGCTTCAGGCCTCTCGCGAGGATGTTGAGACGCTCAAGCGCCATAGGGATGCTACGGTGTCTGACATCGGGGACCAGGTTCAGCTCATTATGCAAGAGGCAACGGGGAGTTTTAGGGCAGATATTGCGCTGACATCCAGGCTGACGCAAAATATCAAGCTGATTGGCATTGCCACAACCGTTGTCGTTCTTGCGGTGCTGGTTTTGTTGAATGGTCAGGTCATTAATAAACAGATCAGCCAACGTTTCACCTTGCTGACCGAAGATGTCCTGAATTTCGCACGCGGCAACTACGCCCATGAAATTCGGGTCAGTGGCGAGGACGAACTGGGAGATATAGCCAATGCGCTCAACGTGTTCAAAGAGCAGGCCGCCGAGCTGGAACGCTCAAATGCCGAGCTGCAGCGTTTTGCCTATGTCGCCGCGCATGATCTGCGTTCTCCGTTAGATGCGATTCAGGATCTGGCGACCTGGACGCTTGAGGACGAGCGCGACGACCTTTCTGCGGCCTGTATTGCGAATTTGGAGTTGTTGATAAAACGCAGCGCGCGCTTGTCAGCCCTGCAGGCCGACCTTCTTACCTATGCGCAAGTGGGCCAAATCGACACAACCATCGGACCAATCTCGTTGAGCGAGGAGGTCAATAAAATGTCCGACATGCTGGACCCGGGCGGCGACTTCCAGATCACGCTGCTGAATGATCCTGGAACGGTCGTCACCTATAGTCTCCCCTTGCGGCAAATCCTGCTGAACCTTTTGACCAATGCGATCAAGCACCATGATCTGCCCACAGGTAAAATCGTGGTGACATTCTCTCGCAGTCCGGGTGTTCTGCGATTTGCGGTCGAAGACGACGGCCCCGGCATTGAGCCCCGGTTTCAAAAGCGAATTTTTGGATTGTTCAAAACCTTGAAGTCGCGGGACCGGGTCGAGGGCAGTGGCCTTGGCCTGGCTTTTGTGCTCAAGCTCACAAGCCGGTTGGGAGGCAAGATTGAGGTCGAATCTCATGCCCCTGAGCAGCGCGGAACCCGGTTTATTTTTGAGATTGCCGACTTGTGCGAAAATGATAAGGTCTCTGATGTAGCATAGATCAGTAACGTGTATATTGAGGCGAGGTTTTCGAAACTATGGACTTTGAACCGGTAAAGTTCCTGATCGTTGATGATGACGAAGTCAGCATCATGAAAATCAAGCGGGCGATCAAGAAAGCCAATCTGGGCAACCCCGTTTTTGTTGCTATGGATGGCATTGAAGCGCTTGAAATGTTGCGCGGAGACGCCGGCCAGGAGCGGATTACCCAGCCCTATATTGTGACCCTCGACATCAATATGCCGCGCATGGACGGGCATGAGTTTCTGAAAGAAATTCGAGAGGATCCAAATCTTCACAATGTGGTGGTCTTCGTTCTGACCACGTCTAACAGTGAAGCCGATATTCAGGCCGCATATGAAAAGAACGTCGCCGGCTATATTCTGAAGGAAAATTCAGAATACAGCTTGATCGAAAAGATCAACATGCTTGAGCGGTTCTCAAACCTCGTTGTTCTGCCGAAATAGTGTCCTGCCGCAATCCGCTGCTGCCGGGTGGGCATGTTCGGACTGCTCATGCTGCAATCTGGTGGCTTGCAGCCGACCTTTGGGAGGCGCAGTTCATGTGAAGGATGCGCTGCCACAGGAGCTGATGCCATGGGCTGCCATGGGCCTGCGCAACACGGCGGCCTCACCGTCAGTTACGCATCCTGTTGTTACCAGAGATATTTTGGTCCGCTGTCCGACGCTGCCTGATCTGCCTCACATCGCTCGTGAAAACATGGCCTGCGAAAGCAATGGCCTGTGAAAACAATGCCTGTGAAAAAGTTTGTTTCCTGCAAACAAAAGGGAATAGTATGACTGAAAGTGTCGAAATTTCTCCCGCCTGATCTATGTCAAAGAAAAAAATTCATCGCAAATTTAACATACAAGTATGGGGGTGGCTTGGTCGCAGGTTCGGGGACAGGAGCGCAGGGAAACAGTTGTTCAAAACTGCATCTGCCCCGGAACACATTCGATGCTTGCCTCAGCTGCCTTTGCCTCAGCTGCCTTTGCCTCAGCTGCCTTTGTCTCGGCGTCCTCTGGGCGTTCGGGAGGTCCGGTTTGAACACTGGACGAGGGCATTCACCAGCTTGATTACTGCTTGAAAGGGCCAAATCCAATGCCAGTACGTCAGACCTATGAATCCCTCCTCGTCAGCGGCACCGAAGGCTGGCACAACGGCAGCGGCACGATCACCTATTCCTTTCTGGGGACCGAGATGCCCAGCTACTACCGCGAGATAGATACGGATGGGGATGGGACCGATGATGCCTGGAATGTGGGCAGTGACACGGTGCCGTTTGACAGTGATTTCTCCATGACAGTCGAGCAGCGGGCAATGGCATCGCAGGCCATTCAGGCTTGGAATGAAGTTGCCAACGTCAACCTGCAGCACGGTACCATTGCGCGCGGCGGCACCGGCGATGGCACTGGCGACCAGGTCAGCGGCGATGGCACCCTGGTCAATGCGGGGGGGATCGCACTCTCCGTCAATGATGACGGATCCTCGCTGGTTGATATGTCGGCGGTCTTTGAAGATGGGCTGAACTTTTTTGGCGCCGAATATGATGCCAGTGAAATCTATGTGAACACCAATGGCAACATCACCTTTGGAACTGGTCTGAGCCAGTATACCCCCTCGGGCATCTCGGCTGGTAGCACGCCCCTTATTGCGGCGTTCTGGGCTGATGTGGACACCCGGGCGGGCGCCCCGATCTATGTCGATGTTGACGCCGAGGCCGATGTGGTCACGATCACCTGGGACAATGTTGGGTTTTTCAGCGAGCACGCGACGCCCAGCAATTCCTTCCAGATGCAGCTGTTTGACCGTGGGGAAGGCGATTTCGACATCGTTTTCCGCTACGAGGATATCAACTGGTCCTCGGGAGATGCCTCCAAATAGTGATGAGACGTTTGACGGAACCGGTCTGGGTGGTACCCCGGCCCGCGCGGGTTTCTCAGCCGGGAATGGCGCCGATTTCTTTGAGCTACCGCAATCGGGCAACGAAAGCGCCATTTTGGATTTGGAGAATACCACCGGGAATACCGGCGTAGACGGGCTCTGGGTCTTTGAAGTGCGCGGCGGCGCTGTTGTCGGCGATATCGCCTTTGGCAGCGCCGAGTTCGACGATGTCGATCTTTATGGCTTTGTCTCGAACTTCCCCAATCCGGATCACCTTGGCGATCGGCCTTCGCGGGCGGGTGACCTGTGGAGCAACCGCTCCAACGAGGACCAGTTCGTTCAGGATGTCGGCGAGAATGGCGGGCCGGTCTTTGGGCACACCAGCTGGAGCACCTATCTGCATGAGATGGGCCATGCGCTGGGGCTGCGTCAACCCAATGAAAGGCCCAACAATCCAAACACCAATGGCCAATATACGGTGATGTCCTATGTGCCGCACCCTGAAGAGGCTGATGACGCGCTGGTCGATCAGGCCTATTCGCTCACGCCGATGCTCTGGGATATTCAGGCGCTGCAGGATCTTTATGGCGCGAACACCGAAACCCGGACCACTGACACGGTCTATTTCGGAATTGGAGATGGTCTCGCAGACGAGTTCGAATATCAATATGCCACCAACACGGACAATGATCTTGGCATGCAGGTGCTGGGGGAGGACGGGGAATACCGGGATGTGATCCTGACCATCTGGGATGCCGGTGGCCACGATTTGATCGATGCCTCTGATCTGGAGACGTCCAGCCGCATTGATCTGCGTCCCGAACACTATTCTTCGATTGGGGAGATCGACGACAATGTCGCCGTGGCTGCGGCTGTGCGCGAAGGTGGAGAGGTGATCAACTTTATTGAGGATGCCTGGGGCGGCAGCGCCAATGACCGGTTGATCGGCAACAATGCAGACAACGCGCTGCATGGCAACGGTGGTCGCGACCGCCTGGACGGCGGCAAGGGCCACGATCTGTTGCTTGGTGGCGAAGGAAATGACAAACTGTTTGGCAATGGTGGCCATGACGTCCTGGATGGCGGCGCTGGCAATGACCGCTTGACCGGCAACCGTGGCGCTGATGACTTTGTCTTCTCCGAAGGCCGTGACTATGTATTTGGTTTTCGTGGCCAGGATCAGGTCGATTTGAGTGACGCCAGCGGCATTACTGACTTTTCCGATCTCATGCTCAACCACACCACTCAGGGCAGCAGAGGCGTGGTGATCGAGGATGATTTCGGCAACAGCATGCGCCTGACAGGGGTTGATCTCGAAACCCTGGAGGCTGGCGATTTCATTTTCTTATGATCGCGTCGTTTTGATGTTCTTGAGCGCAGCTTTGCAAAAGGCTGCGCTCATTTTTGTCTAGGCGCGCACCCTGTGAAAAGAGCTGCGCACAGAGTTGGCCGTCAAGTGACGCCAAAAGGAAGCGAGGCCAGCAGCGCCCCAATACTGAAACAGCCCGGCGAGGTGCATGTCCTTAAATGTGCATGTCTTTAACAGAGGCGGTCGCGAAAGGCCTGCGTGGCGATGTCGAACCGCGTCGGATCCCCTGTCATTCGTGCAGAAAGCTGCGCCCCCTCAACTAATGCCAGAGCTGCGGCGGCCTCGTGTCTGGGCGCGCCAAACCCCTTTGGCAGGCTTTGGTATGTCTGCGCCTGTTCAAACCGCAGCCTCAGCCAGTGCTCTACTGCGCGGCGATACTGGGTGATCTCGTGCCGGGTTTCAGGGGCCAGGCCGTCGCGGCTCACGATAAAGGCAATGCACAGACAAAGACTGCCCCCCTCCTGCAGCGCCGCCCGGTAAAGATCGACAAAGGCGCAAAGCTGTTGTTCGGGCCGCTCCATCGCCTCTACATAGCGCTCAAGCTGCAGCAGCACCTCAGTCGCGTACCGCGCCATGAGGGCGGTCAGAAGGTCGGATTTGGCTGGAAAATGGTAGTGAATGCTGGCTTTGCGGATCCCAACCTCTGCGCTCAGGTCGGAATAGCTGAAACCATCAATCCTTTGCGGCGGACCTGCTGCTCGGCGGCAAGCAGCAGTTTTTCTCTGGTGTCAGAGGCCACCATCAGATCAGCTCTTTCTTCATATCGGCGGCGGTCTGTTCGGCCGCCGCAAGCGCGCCTTCCAGATAGCCTCCCATTTCGGGGGCGACTTCGCTCACACACAGCGACAGCCGACCGCCCCATATGCTGTGCAGGGCCACTGGCAGGCCGTAGGCGGGATGCTGGTTGGGCGGGATCAGGTCGCGTGGGGTTGCGGTGTGCCTGTCCTGGGCCCAATCCTGCAAAACGGTTTTGATGGGATGCGCGGCCTGCGGCCCAAAAATGCGGCTCAGCTGTGCCAGCGCCGCGCGAGTAAGCTTCGCCTCTTGTCCCTGGCCCTGACGCGCCACAGCAGAGGTTCCGACAAAACCAAACAGCGCGGCAGGTGAGGCAGGCTCCGGCTTTTGTCCCGAGAGGGCACCGGGGGCTGATGCGTCGTGAATTTCAGCCAATGGACCACTGCGGCTCATGGCATCCCCGGATAAGCCAGCCTCGCGCCAAAACGCATCCTTATAGAGGGCGACAAATTTGGCATGTCCGCCCATCCAGGTTGGAATATTTTGCAAAGCTCGCAGCTGCTCTCGGCTCAGCGCAGGGGTAAAAGAAATCTCAGCCGCAAGGCGCGGGGGCAGGGCCAGGATAATCTTTCGGGCTTGCCAGCGCTGACCAGAACGAAACCGGATCTCACCGGGCTGCGTGATGGCCTGCACCTCGTGATCAAGGTGCAGTCTTTCTGAGGGCAGCTGCTCTGCCAGTCCCTTGATCAGGCTCCCCATGCCGCGCTTTAGTCGCCAGGAGCCCTGCATCGAGGCAAAGCCCATGTTGCGAAAAACCTCGCCGGTCTCGCTCTCATAGGACACCGCGCCCTTGGCATATTGATCAAACCTTTCCAGGCCGAGCGCCTCGGCAAGTGCGGCGATCCTGTGTTGACCGGGCCAAAACCACGCGGGGCCAAGGTCAAATGCAGCACCGTCGTGCTGCAAGGAGTGAATGCGGCCGCCAAAGCGACTGCGTGCCTCGAACAGCTGAAAGTCGCAGCCTTCGCGGGCCAGATTGCGGGCCAGATGGCGGGCCAGAGCCAAGCCGGACAGCCCGCCACCTATGATGGCAATATCCGTTTGCATCAGACTGCGGGTGGCTTGGCAAACGGCAGATGCCCGGTCTTCATCCAGAGGCGGGCGCCTTGGCACCGGCTGAGGCGGGCAGAGCCTCGCCTTCGGGCAAGCGCAGCCAGGACCCCTGCGCAAGCGTGTCGCCCGCGTCAGTAATGCCACCCAGGACCAGGATCTCAATGCCGCCGGGGGCCAAAACCTCAAACCGGGCGCCAGGATCGAGCTGGTGATAGCTTACCACTTCGCGGGCATCCCGGTGCAACTCGTGCGAGGCATGACCCTCACTTGTCGCGCTGAGATCTGCGGCCATGTCCTTGCGAAACTGGCGGCGGTCCTCCATGTCAAACTGCCAGAGTTTGACAAAGATGGTGCAACCCGCCTCAGAGCCCGGTGTATGGCTGGTTGTTGGCGGATTGCGCACATAGGTGCCTGCCGGGTAGTCGCCATGTTCGTCCTGAAACACGCCCTCCAACACGATAAATTCCTCACCGCCCGTATGGGTATGGGCAGAGAAATGGCTGCCAGGCGCGTAGCGCACAATGGAGGTGGCCCGGGCGACTTCGCCACCGATCCGGTCCAACATCCGGCGATCAACCCCGGCCATAGGAGAGGGGCGCCAAGGCTCATCTGCTGCGTGAACCAGAACGCGTTTGTTGAAATCTGCATTGATTTCCATTGCCTTGTCTCCAATTCTTAATCGTACGGCGCAGCCTTGGGGCACCATGATCAGGGATGCATTCTGTGGTGGGTCTCATTTTGTCTACCTACTGGTAGGTTGAAAATTGATTGACGTAAAGATCCCGCTGATCACAGTTTTGTGGCATCACCTTTGAACGCTGATCTGTTGGCGGCAACAGGCCTGCCCCTAAGCGGGCAAAACGGGCCTGTCTTTTCACCGGCTTTTCGCCGGGTTTTGCGCTTTCTTGTCGCTCTGGCAGCGATGCCGCATTGACGCGACAGCGGCAGCAGAACAGTGTCGGCGCATGACTGATCGCCTCAAAATATCCCGCCTTCCCCGCGCCTATGATCCAGCCCTAGGCGCAGAAACCCGTGAGCTGGTTCAAGGCCTGGATAAGGACTGCGCGCAGCTGATTGCAGGGGCCGCAGGATCCAGCCCCTATCTGCGGGGATTGATTACGCAGGAGGCGGACTGGATTGGGCCTGGCCTTGCGGCGCCCAGGGCGGCGTTGGCCGAGGTGTTTGACGCCTGTCGCGCCCTGGCACCGGATCAGATGAAGCCGGGTCTGCGTCAGGCCAAACGCAGAGTGGCGCTGTTGACGGCCCTTTGTGATCTGTCGGGCGGCTGGAGCCTGGAAGAGGTGACCACCGCCCTGACCAATTTTGGCGCACTCTGTGTTGATGTTGCTCTCAAGGCGGAAATAGCCACCTTGATCCGACGCAAAAAACTACCGGGCATGAGTGAGGCGGATGTGGAGACCGCGGGCGGGCTGTCGGTTCTGGCCATGGGCAAGATGGGGGCCTATGAGCTGAACTACAGTTCAGATATTGATCTCATTTGCCTGTTTGACGAGACCCGATACGAGCCGGATGTGTTTTTTGAAGCGCGTCAGGGCATGGTCCGCGCCACCCGCAATATGTGCGCCATCCTGAGCGATCGCACTGCCGATGGCTATGTCTTTCGCACGGATCTCCGGCTGCGCCCGGACCCGGCGGTGACGCCTGTCTGCCTCGCGATGGAGGCGGCGGAGCGCTATTACGAAAGCCTTGGGCGGACCTGGGAGCGGGCGGCCTATATCAAGGCACGCCCCTGCGCCGGGGATCTGGCTGCGGGTGAGGCCTTTCTGAAAACCCTGCGTCCCTTTGTTTGGCGCCGCCATCTTGACTTTGCCGCCATTCAGGACGCCCATGACATGCGCCTGCGTATTCGCGAGAACAAAGGCACCGGTGGGCTGGTAACCGTGCCGGGGCATGACATGAAGCTGGGGCGCGGCGGTATTCGCGAGATCGAGTTTTTCACCCAGACCCGTCAATTGATTGCGGGCGGGCGGGACGAGAGCCTGCGTCTGCGCGGCACGGTCGAAGGGCTCGAGGCCCTGGCAGCTAAAGACTGGATCCCGCAGGAGGTTGCCGCCAGCCTGAGCACGCATTACCGCGCGCACCGCGAGGTGGAGCACCGGATTCAGATGGTGCATGACGCGCAGACCCATAAGATGCCAAATTCGGCAGAAGGTATTGCGCGGGTTGCCTGCCTGATGGGGCAGGACCCGGCGGCGCTACAGGCTGAAATCCACCGCCGCCTGGTAGAGGTCCATGATTTGACCGAGGGCTTTTTTGCCCCTGATGTGGCCCCATCTGCAAGGCCGGATGTCCCCGAGGATCTTGACGAGGCCGTCATCGGGCGCTGGCCAACCTATCCTGCGTTGCGCTCACAGCGTGGCGCGCAGATCTTTGAACGCCTTAAACCGGAATTGCTGAGCCGCCTGGCGCGCACGGCAAAACCTGCCGAGTCTCTGCTGGCCTTGGATGGCTTTCTGGCGGGATTGCCCGCTGGTGTGCAGTTGTTTTCCCTGTTCGAGGCCAATCCGCAGCTGCTGGATCTGCTGGTGGATATTGTGGGAACCTCACATCCGCTGGCGACCTTCTTGTCGCGCAACTCGGGGGTCTTTGATGCTGTTATTGGCGGATCCTTCTTTGAGGACTGGCCCGGAGGTCTCGCCCTGACAGAGGAGCTAAAGGCGGTTCTGGCGCTGGAAGACGACTATGAGACCCAGCTTGATGCCGCCCGGCGCTGGTGCAAGGAATGGCATTTCCGTATCGGCGTGCATCACCTGCGCGGGCTGATTGATGGGAAAGCGGCCGGCGCGCAATATGCCGAGCTGGCAGAGGCGGTGATTGCTGCCCTGTTGCCGCGGGTTATTGGCCAGTTTCCCCTCAAACATGGCCCGCCCCCGGGCAGCGGCCCAATCGTCATCGCGATGGGCTCCCTTGGGGCCAACCAGATCAACGCCCAGTCTGACCTCGATATCATTGTGGTTTATGATCCGGAGGGGCTAGAGACGTCGGAAGGGCGCAAGCCGCTGGCGACACGCGCCTATTATGCGCGGCTGACCCAGGCGCTGATTACCGCGCTTTCGGCCCCAATGTCACAGGGGCGGCTCTACGAGGTGGATATGCGGCTGCGTCCCTCTGGCAATAAGGGACCTGTGGCCACCAGCTGGTCTGGCTTTACGCACTACCAGGAGAACGAGGCCTGGGTCTGGGAGCATCTGGCGCTGACGCGGGCCCGGGTCGTGGCTGGATCTGCTGATCTGATGGCGCGGTTCAATAGCTTCCGTAGGGGTGTTCTGGCGCAGGACCGGGCAAAAGACGCGGTGTTGGGCGAGGTCGCCAATATGCGACGCCGACTTGCTGCTGCCAAATCCCCAACGGGGGTGTGGGACGCCAAAACCGGCGCGGGCCGGATGATGGATATCGAACTGCTGTCGCAGGCCGGGGCCCTGTTGGCGGCAGCTGAGAGCCGCGACGTCGCTTGTGGGCTGCAACAGGCCGTCGCTTGCGACTGGCTGGATGCCGCAGATGCGCTGGTTTTGCAAAAGTCATACGCCCTATACTGGTCGGTGCAAACCGCCGCGCGGCTGGTGACGGGGGCGACGTTGGACCGGCAGGCTTTGGGCGAGGGGGGCGCACAGTTTTTGAGCCGCAGTGCTGGTTTTAATAGATTGGAAGACCTGGAGCAGGCTCTGGAGCGGGCGTATCAGGACTGTGCCGAAATTATATCGCGGACCTTAGGAAAGGGGAGCGCCCATGCAGAGCCTGACTGACCTCGACCATAAGCAGTTGATCCGTGAAGCCTACCGGATTGAGGGGATCACCGCGAGCCAATGCCGCAGCATTTTTCTGGACTGGGCGCTGAGCCTGCCGGTGGGGCAGGACAGTGGCGCGGCCATCGAACAGCTATTGGCGCATTACAGGGGGGAGGCGTCAGCTCACCCCATGACAGAGGTGCTTCAGCAGGGGCTGGCTGAAATGGAGCAACCACGCCGCCGTGGCGGCTGGCGCGCGCGGCCCAGAGACTAGCCGGAGATTGGCCAGAGACTAGCCGGAGACTAGCCGGAGACTGGCGAGCGCAGCATACGGGGGTGGGCCAGACCGCGTTGCAATGATTTCTTGCGGCACTGCAGTGGGCGCATGCCATGGGGCTGCATCACGCCGATCTGCGCCCCCTTTCCCTGTTGTCGGGATGGGTCTATGAGAGAGCTATGACAGCCACATCCTCCGCGCCCGAGCGCGCCCGCGTAAAACTCCTGCCCAAAGCCAATGCCCGTGCCCTGCGCCACGGCTTTCCCTGGGTCTATTCCAACGAGCTGGTCACCGACCGGCGTACCCGCAAGCTTGAGCCCGGCAGCCTGGCCGTTCTGCTGGATGAGGCCCAGACCCCGATGGGCACAGTGGCGGTCAACCCGACAAGCAAGATTATCTGCCGGATGCTGGATCGCAACCCCGATGCGGTGATTGACCAGGCCTGGTTCGCACAGCGTATCTCGCAGGCTTTGGCCATGCGCGCACAGCTCTATGATGCGCCCTTCTACCGTTTGGTGCACGCCGAAGCCGACGGGCTTCCTGGGGTGGTGATCGACCGTTTTGGCAGCACCTGCGTGGTGCAACCTAATGCGGCCTGGGCCGAGATGCATCTTGAGGCTCTGACGGCCGCCCTGGCAGAGGTCACGGGCTGCACCACCATCCTCAAGAATGCGTCGGGGCGCACCCGTGGCCTTGAAGGTCTGGACGACGTCAGCACCTGTTTGCTGGGGGAGGCACCTGTCGCGCCAGTTGCGGTCGAGATGAATGGCGCCACCTATATGGCAGATCTGATGGGCGGACAGAAAACCGGCCTGTTTTACGATCAGCGTGACAACCAGGCCTTTGCCGCACGTCTGGTGCCGCAGGGTGGTGAGGTTCTCGACGTCTTTTCCCATGTTGGCGGCTTTGGTCTGGCGATGCGTGCTGCCGGTGCTGGCTCTGTCACCTGTGTTGATGGCTCGGCCGCGGCACTGGCTTTGGCGGCACAGGGGGCCGAGGCTGCTGGTTTTGCTGACAGCTTTGCAGCGCTGCAAGGGGACGCCTTTGATCAGCTGGCCAATCTGGCTGAGGAAGGCCGCAGCTTTGATGTGGTGATCTGTGATCCACCCGCCTTTGCGCCTTCAAAACAATCCCTTGAGGCGGGTTTGCGCGCCTATGAACGGATTGCCAAGCTGGCAGCCCCTCTGGTGAAACCCGGTGGATACCTTGGCCTTTGCTCTTGTTCACATGCTGCGGATCTGTCTCGGTTCCGCAATGCCTCGGCACGGGGCATTGGTCGCGCCGGGCGCCGTGGGCAGCTGATCCATACGGGCTATGCCGGGGCGGATCATCCGCAATTGCCGCAGCTGGCCGAGAGCGGCTACCTCAAATCCGTGTTCTTCCGGCTGGATTGAGAGCCGCGATGAAGCTGCTGTTGGACACCTGTGTGCTCTACCCGACCGTGATGCGAGAAATGCTGATCGGTGCGGCAAAACACGGGTGTTTTACACCGCTGTGGTCGGCGCGTATCCTCGAGGAATGGCGCCGCGCCGCCCTCAAACTCGGACCCTTAGGCGCCGCCCAGGCCGAGAGCGATCTGGCCTTGCTCAAGGCCGCCTGGCCCGATGCCAGTGTGCCCCCTGCGCCGGGGGTTGAGGCCCGGCTCTGGCTGCCGGACCAAAACGATGTACACGTGCTGGCCAGTGCCATCAGCGGCCATGCCGATGCCATTGTCACCCTCAACAACAAGGACTTCCCCCGCAACACACTTGCTGAGGAGGGGCTTGAGCGGCTTGGCCCCGATCAGCTGCTGTATGATCTTTGGCTCAAAGACACCGCCGGGATCGAGGCGCTGGGCGCGCGGGTGCTGGCCGAGGCCAATCGGTTGTCTGGCGGTGGCTGGGAAATTCGCCCATTGCTGAAAAAGGCCCGCCTGCCGCGCCTTGCCAAAGCCCTGGCCGGGCTGAGCGGCGGACGGTCTTGAGAAGTCGGCGTTGTTAGATCGTCGCTAACGCCTCAGCCGCAATCTCAAACGAGCGCAGCCTTGCGCTGTGGTCATGGATCTGACCGGTGATGATCACCTCATCCGGTGCATAGCGCTCGACAATCTGGGCGAGTTCACGCCGGACCGTATCCGGACTGCCTGTGGCCGAGACCGACAGGGCCTCGTTGACACCAGACAGCACCGCAGCCGACAGGTGTTCGGTGATATCGTCTACCGGGCGCGGCAGTTTGCCGGGTTGTCCCAGGCGCAGCCGGGCAAAGGCCTGCTGCATCGTGGTGCGCAGCCGGATGCCTTCGGCGTCGCTGTCGGCGCCAAACACATTCACCGCGATCATGGCATGTGGACGATCCAGAAAGGCAGAGGGCCTAAAGGCGCGGCGATACAGCTCCAGCGCCTCTTCCAGTGCCTGCGGTGCAAAATGCGAGGCAAAGGCATAGGGCAGCCCCAGCTGCGCCGCCAGCTGTGCGCCATAAAGGCTGGAGCCGAGGATCCAGACCGGCACATTGGTGCCCTGACCGGGAAAGGCGCGCACCTTGGCCTCGGGATCCAGTGGCCCAAGAAAACCAATCAGATCAATCACATCCTGCGGGAAGCTGTCAGCTGCACCATGGCCAGAGGCCATGCCACGGCGCAGGGCATAGGCGGTCTGCATGTCGGTTCCCGGGGCGCGGCCCAACCCCAGATCAATGCGATCCCCGTAAAGGGAAGCCAGAGTGCCAAAGGCCTCGGCGACCATATAGGGCGCGTGATTGGGCAGCATAATGCCGCCAGCCCCGACCCGGATTGTTTTGGTCTGGCTGGCGATATGGCCAATCAGCACGGCGGTGGCCGCAGAGGCAATACCGGGCATATTGTGGTGCTCTGCCAGCCAGTAGCGCGCATAGCCCCAGCTTTCGGCCTGTTGCGCCAGATCCGTGCTGTTTTGGAAGGACTGCGGAATTTCACTGCCCTCGGGCACCGGGGCAAGGTCAAGAAGAGAGTAACGCATCAGGGGGTCCAATCAGGCTTCCAGTCACGGGAACTTGAGAATTGGGATCTTCGCGCGCCTTTGACAAGAGCTGCCTGAAAAAATGACGTGATGTCAGCTGTTTTTCCAACCGGCCTCAAGCCGTTCCAGCGCGGCGATGCGCTCGGCGGTTTTTGGGTGCGACATCAACCAGGCAGGCGCCATACCTGCACGCGACTGGGTCAGCGCCTCAAGCTTGAGAAACAGGCTCTTTTGTGGCTCAAGCCCGATGCCTGCCTTGGCCAGCAGGGCGGCGGCATATTCATCGGCCTCGTATTCGTCGCTGCGCGACAGACGGGCCGCGAGCAGATTGGCCAGCAGCCCGGCAATCCAGGGGCCGACAAAGGGCACATAGCGTCCGAGGATCATCATCAGCGCGGTGCGCAAGGCGTTCTGGCCAGAGAAATCAATCACGCGTTTCTTGGCATGTCCCAGCGCCACATGGCCCAGCTCATGGGCGATCACCGAGGCAAGCTCTGCCTCACTCACTTCGCCGCTTTGGTATTTGCGGTAAAAGCCACGGGTGATGAAAATGCGGCCATCCGGTGCAGCAAGCCCGTTGACCGGATCGACCTCGTATATAAACACCGGGATCCGCTCGATTTCCAGTGCGGCGGCCATGCGGTCGGTCAGGCGGCGCAGTTTGGCATCGGCCAGCTCGGTAGAGCGCGCATCGAGTTCACGATGCGTGCGCCAGACAGAAATCCGGTACATGACAAGGCCGTAAACCACAGCGAGGATAATAGGGGTCAAGCGTAGCATGCGCTAGATATGCGTGCGCAGCGAGGCCATGGCAAGGGGCATTGCCAAAAGCCGCCAGACCTCAGGCGGGAGCGAATGCTTTACGCTGCTTTTACCCGGCCTTTGGCATCTCGGCAGTTCCCTGTGTCGGGAGGGCTGTGTCACGCCGGTAGAGTTCAGACCATTTTGTTTCCAGCAACCAGTCGGTTTCTTCTGCCGTCATGGGTTTTGAAAACAAAAATCCCTGACCCAGCGGGCAGTCAACACCCTGTAAAAACGCAAGATCACTGGTGGACGCAATCCCTTCGGCCGTTACAGACAGATTAAGCCCCTGTGCCATCGCCAGAATTCCGGCAACGATTTTTTGATTTTCCGGGCTTTCGCTGATGTCGGAGACAAAGCTCTGGTCGATCTTGATCCGGTCAAAAGGCAGTTGGCGCAGGTTGGACAGCGAGGAAAACCCGGTGCCAAAATCATCAAGCGCCAGCGTGACCCCCAGTTGACGCAGCTCCCGGATGGATTTTTTGGCCAGCTCAAAGTCGAGCATGATGGCGCTTTCGGTGACTTCTATTTCCAGTCGGCGGGGGTCGAACCGGGTCTTGTTCAGCACGTCTTTCACTGTGCTGACCAGATGCGCATCGCGAAACTGGTTTGGCGGGAAGTTTACCGCCAGTTTGAGCGAGGCATCCCACTCGCGTGCGGCCAGGCAGGCGTTTGTGAGGATCGTCCAGCCCAAAGGCGCAATCAATCCAATGTCTTCCGCGATGGAAATGAAAATATCGGGAGAGATCATTCCACGGGTCTTGTGCTCCCATCGTGCCAGGGCCTCAAAGCCGCAGAGCTGATTGGTTGCGATGTCAAAAACCGGCTGGAAATGGGCGTCAATATCTCCATCGCGAACGGCCTGTCGCAGATCCTGTTCCAGAATGCGCCGCTCCTTGGCCGCGCTGTCAAGCTGCTCATCATACCAGGCAAAGGTTCCCCGGCCGTTCTTTTTGGCAAAATGCAGCGCCTGATCTGCGCAATGCAGCGCTGACGAGGGCTCCAGATCCTTCTCAAGGCAGGCCAGGCCAATGCTCGACCCGATGGAGAGCTTGATTTCATTGTAGATGAAAGGGGAGGCAACAGAGGCGGCAATCCGTCTCGCGACGCTTTCAGCCTTTTCTGCGCCGGTTCCGGGCGCCAGCGCGACTGCGATTTCATCGCCCCCCAGTCGCGCGACAAAATCACCGGCAGCCAGTTCCTTCTGCAGCCGTTTTGCGGTTTCGCTTAAAACAAAATCTCCGCAGGCGTGACCATGCAGGTCATTGATCGCTTTGAACCGGTCCAGGTCAACCATCATGACTATCAGCCCGTCCAGATTGCCGCTCCGGCGTATTTGGCCAGATGGCTGGTGTAGGCGCGGCGGGTGGCCAGACCGGTCAGGGAATCGTGGCGCGCAATGCGTTGCGCCTCCAGTTCTGCCAGATCGCGCTCTTTTACTGTGCGTGACAGCGTTTTTGCGTGCAGGAAAAGGTAGCAAAGCAAGGCAGCCAAAACATTCAGGCTCAGGACTGCAATCTCATCAAGTGCCCAGTTTTCATGGGCGCGGCTAAAGTCATAGAACCTCTCGAACAACTCCAACTCAGCGCTGATACGAAAGCAGATGAGTGTTGCTACGACAAAGGTGAGCTCTAGCTTCAGCTGCCTGAGACGGTCAAAAAAGCGCAAAATTACGAGCCCCCAAAATCTGTTTAGAAGCTTTTCGTAGCAGAGAGACTTCTAAGATTAAGTTGATGATTTGCGAGCTTTTTTAGATGTTTGCAGGTTTTTGGCGCCAGTAAAAATACCGCCGCTACAGCCGCGTCATGGCCCCTAAAAACTGCGCCCCAGTAGCTGGCCTTTAAGACTGGGCCTTCAAGACGAGGCTCTCAAGACTGGGCCTTTAAAACTGGCCCCTCACGGTGCTGGGTAAAGATTCGCTACCTCGTGAGGTCACGCATGCCGCGCTCCAGCCCGTCGAGGGTCATGGGAACCATCCGGTCTTCAAAAATCTCGCGCACCATGCCTATGGACTGGGCGTAGTCCCAATGGGTTTGCGGCACCGGGTTGATCCAGAGATGCGATTTCCACTGCTGCCGCGCGCGCTCAAGCCAGACCTGGCCTGCTTCTTTGTTCCAGTGCTCGTTGGCGCCGCCGGGATAGGCGATCTCATAAGGGGACATCGACGCGTCGCCAACAAAGATACATTTGTAGTCGGGCCCATAGGTGCGCAGGACCTCGTGCGTCGACATCTGGGCGTCCCAGCGGCGCCGGTTGTCGCGCCAGACGCCCTCATAGAGACAGTTGTGAAAGTAAAAATATTCCAGATGTTTGAATTCGGTGCGGGCGGCCGAGAACAGTTCTTCCACCACCTTGATATGCGGATCCATCGAGCCTCCTACATCGAGAAACAACAGCACCTTTACGGCATTGTGACGCTCGGGGCGGGTTTTGACATCCAGATAGCCATGCTCTGCCGTTTAACGGAGGGTGTTGTCGAGATCCAGCTCTTCGTGGGCACCTTCACGGACCCAGCGGCGCAGGCGTTTCAGCGCCACCTTGATGTTGCGGGTGCCCAGCTCAACATCGCCATCGAGATTACGGAACTCGCGTTTGTCCCAGACCTTGACGGCGCGCTGATGGCGGCTTTCTTTCTGGCCAATCCGCACCCCTTCGGGGTTATAGCCATAGGCGCCAAAGGGCGAAGTGCCGCCGGTGCCAACCCATTTGTTGCCGCCCTGATGCCGCCCCTTTTGGTTACTCAAGCCGCTGTTTCAGAGTCTCCATCAGCTTGTCAAAGCCGCCCAGGGCTTCGATCTCGGCCTTTTCCTCGGCGGTCATGTGCTTTTCAGCCATTTTGCGCAGCCATTCTTCGGGAATGTCTACGGCCTCCATCACGGCGGAATTGGGGATCGCTTCCAGCCCCTTAAAGGTGGCGGCAAAGGCGCGGTCGAATTTGTCTATATTGCGCTCATCCTTGACCATGGCGGCGCGGGCCAAAAAGTAGAACGCCTCGATGTCATAGGTCACCAGGCCCTTTTTCATCCCCTCAAGGAACGTAAGATATTCCCGCAGCGAGACCGGGATTGCGGCCCCGCGCAGATTTTCAAAAAAGGGCTGAAACATGGCGTGTCTCCTGCGAGGGTTTAGGCCAGTACGCGATGGATCACGATGGTGGCGATGACCCCGACAATACCAAAGGCGATGGCATAGACCGCGCCATATTGCAGCATATCGGCGATATTGCCGCCACGTTTTCGCGCCTGAAAGACACCAAGAAGGACACCGAGCAGCACTGCGCCAATTACGATCATGTTTTATCCGCCTGTTTTCGCGCGTTTGTTAGTTGGTCATTGTCAGTTGGTAGAGGGGCGCAGATCTGCGACTTCCCGCATCTTGGATTGCACCGCCCATTCCGGGCCAAATCCGTAGCGCGCCCATCCAAGGCTGTCCAGCCTGACCGTATTGGCAGTGGCAAATTGGCCCAGCAGATCCAGGGCTTCGGCCTTGATCAACAGCGAGGTTGCCAGCAGCGCAGCATTTTCATGGCGCATCGCCACGGGCAGGACCGGGTTTATCTGTTGCAGGGCAGCTTCTCCGTTGCCGAGGGCGATCTCATAGGCGGCCATGCGCGGACGAATGATCGCCTGGTGCAGATCACTGCCTGGCGACTGGCGGAGAAAACTGAGCGCGGTTTGAAAGTGGCGTTGGGCCCGTTCCGGCTCATCCGCCTGGATCATGCGTCCCAACACATAGTGGCTATAGGCCCGGCGGTGGTCGGACCACCCAAGGTCCCGGGCCAGTGCTACAGCCTGATTAGCAGCGCGTTTGCGGCCGTTGAGGCTGCTGCCGGGACCAAGGGCGGCCTCAATTGCATTGATCCAGCTGCGCGGCGTTGCGGGCAGGGGGCGCGAGGCAATGCGCGTGCCCGCCGGATTTAGCCGCGCCAAAAGCCCTGGCAGCACTGCCGCGACCTCGCGTCGCCTCATGCCGATGCGCAGTTCAGGCGCATAGCTGGCGCGCAAAACCAACATGTCAAACCCGGTGAGCACCGTGTGGACATTGTCATCATTAAAGACGGAATCGGACAGTCGATAGAGATCATTCAGCGGGCCAATCGCCTGCGCCAGCTCCTCGTGCAGGCAATCGCGGGCTTCCTGCGGGCTCACATCTATCGGAATAAACACGGCGAGCCTGTCGCGGCTGCGCAGCTGGGACCAATCGGTATCCGGGCTGCGCCGTTTACGCCGCAAGTCAGCCAGTGAGTCGACATTGGGCACGACAAAACACGCCGCCTGTGGCAGCGCCCGCTGGATTTCACGGCTGGTGACCGCCTGCAGGGTGATCTCGGCCGGGCCAGAGCTGACCGGTTGAATGTTGATGTCGGCCTCATTTTTGAGCCGCGCCAGGATACGGTTGAGGTCCTGCATAAACCCGGTGCTGGGCGTGCCGGTCACGCGCACCCGTATCGGGCGCTCAAAGCGGGTAAACACCGGCAGCACAGTGCCGCCTTCAAGGCTAAAGTGGAGGTCGAGAAAATCCCGGGCAATATCGCGGTTCGAGCGTTGTGGCGGCAGCGGTCTTGGCGTCGAAAAGGACTTGGCCGGGGGCAGGCTGTTGCGGGCGAGTGCTGCCCGGCTGGCCGGGGTCTGGTTTTCCGGAAAGCCAGAGGCGGCCACAGAGGCGGCCACAAGCACAGCTATGCCTAGCCGGGTTGCGGCGCGACCAAATCGGCCCAGGGTGGCAATAAACATGGCGGCACTCACCATGGCGCGCGTCCATTGGGGGCTTTGCAGCGGCCACATTGCGCCGCGCCCCAGGCGGCTGGTTTCTGGGTCATGCCTGAAACTGCAATCCGGTCTGGTGCAGCTGTTGGGTCGTCTTGAAACTCTACGGGCATCTCAGGGGCTCCAAAACGGCTCAAAAATTGGCCCGAAAACACCCGAGCAATAGATCGTTCCCAAATGATAGGACAAGAGGGGGGGGATTTGAAGAGACGGCAGCAGCTGCAAGAAACAGGTTGGTTGTTCTGGCAACGGTTCGCGTCAAACCTCGGCGTGGCATGTCGTGTCGTGCTGGGCGCGGCGTTGTCAGGTCAGCCAAGACTGACTGGGCTGACCTGACAACAGAGTAGGGCTGTGCTCTGCGCGGGTGCTAGCGGCGGCCGCGCGCCATAAAGGCAAGGCGTTCAAAGAGATGCACGTCTTGTTCGTTTTTCAACAGAGCGCCGTGCAGTTTTGGCCAGGCATCCGCCCCATTGCGCGCCAGATCCTCCGGGCTCAGATCTTCGGCCAGCAACAGTTTGAGCCAGTCCAGAACCTCGGAGGTCGAGGGCTTTTTCTTGAGGCCGGCCGTGTCGCGGATTTCATAGAACTGGGTCAGCGCCGTCGTCAGCAAAGCCTCTTTGATGTCAGGGTGATGCACGGCCACGATCTTTTTCATGGTCTCGGCATCCGGGAACTGGATGTAGTGAAAGAAGCAGCGGCGCAAAAAGGCGTCTGGCAGCTCTTTTTCGTTGTTCGAGGTGATGATCATGATGGGACGGTTCACTGCCCGGACCGTCTCGCCGGTTTCATAGACGTGGAACTCCATCTTATCGAGTTCCTGCAAGAGATCATTGGGGAATTCAATGTCGGCCTTGTCGATCTCGTCGATCAGTAGCACGACCTTCTCACCGGCTTCAAAGGCCTCCCAGAGCTTGCCCTTTTTGATGTAGTTCCTCACATCATGCACGCGCTCTTCGCCAAGCTGGCTGTCGCGGAGCCGGCTGACCGCATCGTACTCATAGAGGCCTTGCTGGGCGCGGGTGGTGGATTTTACATTCCACTCGATCATGCGCAGCCCCAGGGCATCAGCCACTTGACGCGCCAGCTCTGTCTTGCCGGTTCCCGGCTCGCCCTTGACCAGAAGCGGACGCTCCAGCGTCACGGCAGCATTGACCGCGATCTTTAGATCATCGGTGGCGACATAGTCTTTAGTCCCTTGGAATTGCATAAGTAATACTGTTCCCCTGGTTGCAGTCTTGCGATCTGGCGCATTTAGCACGGTTTTAACCCGGTCTGTTTACTATTGTGTAGTGACAATCGGCTTGTCAGAAGATAAACGCAGCGGCATGGGGAGCCAGGACGTATGGCAAAAATAGAAGACACATACAGAATGGACGATACCGAAGGAGCCGAAATGAAACAAGAAATGTTTCTGCCGGAAGACTACCGTCCGGCCGAAGACGAACCTTTCATGAATGATCGGCAGCTTGAGTATTTCCGTCGTAAGCTTCTGAACTGGAAGCAGGATTTGCTCGCTGAAAGCCGTGATACCATTGAGGGGTTGCAAGATATTACTCGTAACATTCCTGATGTCGCTGACCGCGCCAGCGAAGAAACTGACCGGGCACTGGAGTTGCGGACGCGGGACCGCCAGCGCAAATTGGTTTCCAAAATTGACTCTGCGATCCGCCGGATTGATGAGGGGGAATACGGCTACTGTGAAGTGACCGGTGAGCCGATTTCCCTAAAACGGTTGGATGCACGGCCCAATGCCACAATGAGCCTTGAGGCGCAGGAACGTCATGAGCGGCGCGAAAAAGTGCATCGCGACGACTGACAGTGCCAAGATTCAGGTGAAAAACAACGACGCCGGGGCCTGTTGCTCCGGCGTTTTTCGTTTATGCACAGCTGAACAGCGCAACGCAGCAGGGCTTGATGACACTGAAACACCTCAATATCACGATTGGTGGCGCCGGGATTGGCGGCCTGTCGGCGGCTTTGATTTTGCAGCGCAAAGGCGCGCAGGTCACAGTGCTGGAGCAAGCCGAAGCCGTGTCGGAAGTTGGCGCCGGGCTGCAGATCTCGCCCAACGGGGTGGCTGTGCTCAAAGCGCTTGATCTGGGCGATGCTCTGGCCTGGGCCTCGCAGCGCGCCCGCGCGGTTGTCTTGCGCTCTTATCAGCAGGGTCGCGAAGTGGTGCGCCTGGATCTGGAGCAATATGCAGGGGATCTGAGATTCTATTTTGTGCATCGGGCCGATTTGATCCGAATTTTGGTTGATTCGGCGCGCGATGCAGGTGTTCAGGTGCGGTTGCTGCAAAAGGTGCAAAGCGTGGGTTATGCGCCAAAGCCGGTGGTGCATCTTGCCAACGGGGCGCAGTGTGGTGGCGATTTGGTGATTGGGGCGGATGGGCTGCACTCAAAGACGCGTAGGGCGCTGAATGAAGTGGGCCAGCCCGCGTTTACCGGGCAGGTGGCCTGGCGGGCGATTGTGCCCAATCACGCAAACCTGCCTGCTGAGGCACAGGTCTTTATGGGCCCCGGGCAACATCTGGTGGCCTATCCGCTGCGCGATGGCTCATTGGTCAATCTTGTCGCCGTGCAGGAGCGCCGCGCCTGGGCGGAGGAAGGCTGGCATACAGCCGACGACCCAGAAAACATGAGACGTGCCTTTGCGCGCTTTGGAGGCGAGGCGCATCAGCTTTTGTCACAGGTGCGCGACTGTGCGCTCTGGGGGTTGTTTCGTCATCCGGTGGCGCCCCATTGGCACCGCGGCGCTGTCGCGATTTTGGGCGATGCTGCGCATCCAACACTGCCCTTTATGGCGCAGGGCGGCAATTTGGCATTGGAAGATGCTTGGGTGCTGGCGCATGCGCTAGAGGCGAGCCGTCACGATATACCCGCAGCACTGGCCGCGTATCAGGACCGTCGCAGAGCGCGTGCTGTAAAGGTCGTGGATGCGGCCAGTCGCAATGCCTGGAAGTATCATTTGCGCGCGCCTCTGAGTTGGCCTGCGCATCAAATCCTGAAACTGGGCGGGCATTTTGCGCCTCAGCGGATGGTCGAGCAGTTTGACTGGATCTATCGCCATGATGTGACGGCATCATAGGACACGCTGGCTGATTTGCTACTTTTTCTCAGGGGGCTGGATTTTGGCGCCTTTCCGTTGGGGTCTCAATCCAGGGTTTGGGGGTGTGGAGGTCTATTTTGGCTGTTTCTACCTAGGTCTCATGACTGGCTTTGAGGCGAGGTGGCGCTCCCGCCCGGAGTTGGGCCTTTACAGGCCCATCCTCCCGTTGGGCATAGCGCCGCGCCTTGCGCGGCGTGCGAGCCTGGACAGCCGGTGCGCAACAAAGTTACCTGGGAGCGCAGGGCTACCTCAGAGCACAGGAGCGGGGGCAGGAGGGGGAAATTGCGCAGGAGCCTTTTTGCACAGGATCAGATGTCCAGCTCGACCCAGATCGGTACATGGTCTGAGGGCTTGTCACGGCCGCGGATCTCTTTGTCGATCTGGCAGTCCAGCAATAGGTCTGCGGCCTGCGGGCTGAGCAGAAAGTGGTCGATGCGAATGCCGTCATCCTTGTTCCAGGCTCCGGCCTGGTAGTCCCAAAAAGAATAGTGGCCGGGGCCCTGATGGCGCGCCCGAAAGGCCTCGGTAAAGCCCAGGTTGACAATGCGCTGATAGGCGGCGCGGCTTTCGGGGCGGTGCAGTGCATCCTCGATCCATGCTTCGGGCCGCTTTGCATCCTCGGCCTGCGGGATAATATTGTAATCACCGGCCATCAGAGCCGGCATTTCGCTTTTCAGCAGCGCCTGAGCACGGGCTTTCAGGCGCTCCATCCAGGCCAGTTTATAGGCGTATTTGCCACCAGCAACGGGGCTTCCATCCGGGTTGAGTTCAACCGGGTTGCCATTTGGCAGGTAGAGGCCGCAGATGCGCAGCGCCTGCTTGCCCACAACCGTAGCCTCGATCCAGCGCGCCTGGAGGTCGTCGTCGTCCCCCGGCAGGCCACGGCTCACATCCTCCAGCGGAAGTTTTGACAGAATGGCGACCCCGTTAAAGCCTTTTTGCCCGTGGGTTTCGACGTTGTACCCACGGTCTTCAAAAAGCGCGCGCGGAAAGGCTTCGTCCACGGATTTGACTTCCTGCAGCACGACAACATCGGGCTGCGCCTCGTCGAGCCATTGCGGCAGGGCGGCGGCGCGCGCCTTGATACCGTTGATGTTAAAGCTGGCGATTTTCATTAAGCGTCTCCTGCCACGGCGATTGTGATGCTGAGGCTGATCTATCGCTGAATAGTCGCGGTGGAGCAAGGGGGCGACTGTTTTTGCGAATCAAAGGTGAGAATTACGCCCCGGCTAACCGAGGTTTTGCATCCGTAGTCTATGCAACCTGCGGGAGCTTGCCTTGCTTTGCGTTTGCAGGGCTGTGGATAAGGGGGGATAGGGTCTGGGGATTGAATTAGTTATTTGAAAAGTAACATGTAAATATGGATAAAAGTTAAGGTTGGTAATTCCTGTATAGCAGCCATGGGTTGAAAATTTCTATTTTAAGGGGTGTTTGGTCATGCAAGCGTCTTGGGGTGACTGTTGAAATCTATGGAGGTTCCCATGACTGCTTTGTTAAAGTCCCAAACCGCTAGTGTTGTTGTTGCTCAGGTTGATGCTGAGGCCGGGGCGCACAGCCTGTTTCACGGCGATGGGGTTGAGCTCTATTCTTCTGGATCGGCGCCGCAGATGAGCGACAGCTGGACAGGTGAGGGCACGATGCTGTTTTCCTCGGGCTCGGCACCTCAGGCGAGAGGGGACCAATCGGCGGGCGCGCTGGTGGAGCTGTTCTCTTCCGGCTCCTCCCCGGCAACAGCCGCAGGCGTTGAGACCGGCGAATGCGTCGGCCTGTTTTCTTCCGGCAGCTAAGGCCCGGCAGCTAAGATCTCGGCGCGCGCCACAAAGGTTGGCGCGCGCCATGCCCGCCCCAGTTGGCATGCCCTGTAAAAGGCGGGGATGAGCACAGAAAACATGAAGAGAAGGCAGAAATGGCGCAGATCCTGAGGTTTCCAAACAAAAATGAGCCACAAAGCCGCGCGCAGACCTATGGCCGGTTGATTGCTGCCTTTGCCCAGGGGCGCCGCGACCAAAAGGATGTCTTCTGGCTCAAGGAAAACGCCGAGCTGCTGAATATTCTGCACTGCACAGGCGCGCTGCACGGCGCACCGCTTTTGCTCAGTGAGACCGCCCTTGCACCGCTGCGCGCGTTCTACGCAGGGGCTGCGCGGCATCTGTGTTTCTTTCGCCAATACTACCGGTTTATCCTCTCCATCTGCATGGATCTTGAGGATCTTGGCCTGGTTGGGGATGGCGTTGGGCATGGCCGCCCACATTCAGGGTTTGGGTCTGGGATGTCTCAGATGGGTCAGGTGCCGAGCGAAGCTTTGGCCCAATGGGTGCACCAGCAGGATCTTCCGGCTCATGAGCTGTCGGATCTGCAACGGGCAGAGGCCCGTCGGTTGCTGGCGCGTCGTGGGGTGGAGCTGGAGGTCCCGGGGCTCAATGAGCGGCTACACCGGTTTATGGACGCCACGGCCCAGTTCGCTTTACCCAACCGCAAGGCGGCCTATGAGCTGACGCATATCGTGTTCTATCTGAGCGACTATGGACGGTGTGATCCGGGACTTTCGCCTGCGGCGAGGCAAAGCCTCAACCATGTTGGAACGCTGGCATTTTTGGACCGCGACGCGGATCTGTTGTCTGAGGTCTGCATTGCCTTGCGGTATAGCGGACAGACCCCCTCAGAGCTCTGGGAGGCCTGGTTGCTGAACCATCACCGGGGTTTTGCGCTTTTGGCTGACGAGGTTCAGAGCGCGCCGCAGCTCGCTCAGGATGACTATCACATGTTTCTTGTTCAGCAATTGGCATCAGGCGCTGCGGGTTGGCCCGGCCTTCCAACATGCGGTTCCGGAGGGGGCATTGCGGTTTCAGGCCCCGGTGCAACAGGGGATTTTGCACAGCCTCTCGCAGGCGGTGTTTTCCGTCGGGGACACTGCCGCAGACTGGGCAACAGACTCGGCAGCAGACTGGCAGTCTCTGCGCTCTCGGGTTGCGGCCGAGCTATCTGAGGCCGACAATGCGCTCCTTGGCGCGGCAGAGCAAAGCTGCATGGATTTCGAAGTTTTCTTTGAAGGGTTTGCGCGTCTGGGCACAATTGGAGCTGAGCCTGCGCAGGCCGCGAGAAGATGATCCAGATGTCCAAACCGCTGGTTGGGGCATTAATGGTGGTTGTCTACACCGGTGTTATTTCTTCGGCGGATGGCATCACAAAATTGCTTGCGGGCAGCTATGAGGCGGCCCAGATTTATGCGCTTTCCGGTGCCGTGATTGCGGTTTTGTCGGTCTTGGTCTGCTGGTGCCACAAGATCTGGCCTATAGAGCGTTCAGGGCATCAGGGGGATGGCAAGCCTGATGCGGGAGGCGGCGTTTGGCGCACAAAATGTCCGGGCGCCATGGCCCTGCGCAGTTTGGCGACGTTGCTTGCCGCCTCGTGTTTCTTTTATGCGTTCCGCCTGCTGCCCTTTGCGCAGGTTTTTTTGTTTATCGGGCTGATGCCGCTGATGGCTGGCGCTTTGTCGGGCGTCATCCTGCGCGAACGGATCAGGCCGTCGGCCTGGATCGCACTGGTGGTGGGGTTTGTCGGAGTACTGTTCCTGTTCCCCGGTGGTGTGTCTTCGATCTCTGCTGGGCATTTTTTTGCTCTGATGGCTGCGGGTCTTGGGACGCTTTCGATGATTATGGCCCGCTACATCAGCCGGTTTGACAGCGATCTTTTGCCACAGGTTTTCTATCCTAATCTGGCCCTGTGCCTGGCCATGTTGCCGCTGTTGCCGCTGGTCTGGCAGCCGATGCCCATTGGGGATCTGGCCTGGGCACTGTCCTATGCGGCCTTGCTTTTTGCCGCGCGTTGGCTGGCGGTTGCGGCCCTGCGCCTGTTGCCTGCCTATGTGGTGATGCCCCTGATGAACCTGCAATTCATCTGGTGCTGTCGATTGGGGCGGTGATCTTTGGCGATGCCGCCAAAGCAGGGAACCTGGATTGGCGGCATCATTGTGATCGCGTCCGGGCTGTTCCTGCTAAAGGGGCAGGTGTTGCCAGCGACACCCCACCGGCGCATCTTTCGGCGCGCTCGGACAGAGGAGGCATCGCGCCGCGACCCTGTGCTTGAACGCGATCCCGTGCTTGAAAGCGGGTAGGCGGGCGGCGATAGCACAGAGGCTCACCGGCCCGTGCGGACCCTTGCTACCCGGTCCGAGCCGACCCTTGCTACATCTAAAAAGAGGTGCCGCAGCCGCAGCTGGAGGAGGCATTGGGGTTCTCGATGGTGAAACGCGCGCCAATCAGCTCTTCGCTAAAGTCGATCACCGCGTTTTCCAGAAACGGCAGTGAAATGCTATCAAACACCACCTTTTCGCCCTGTTTTTCGAGCACAAGATCGTCGTCCTTTGGTGCGTCCAGTGCGATTTCGTATTGAAAGCCCGAACAGCCCCCGCCCTCAACGGCGATACGCAGCGCCTGGCCCTGCGTCGCAGCACCAATTTCAGTCAGGCGGGCAAAGGCCCGATCGGTTACTTTTGGTGGCAGGTGCATATGGTCTCTCCCAATGCTGTATTGCAGTGCTGTCCATTATATAGAAAGGTGCGGCCAATACGACAAGATTTCATGACGACAAGATTTCGTGGGGAGAAAGATTAGTGTTGCATGCCTCTTATGCCACCAAACCGGATCAAAGCCGGGGTCGGCTGATCTGCGAGGAGGAAAGCAGCTTTCCTCCCCCTATCAGCGCGACCGGGATCGGATCATCCATGCCAGTGCCTTTCGCCGCCTGAAACATAAGACCCAGGTCTTTGTTGAACATGAGGGCGACAATTTCCGCACCCGCCTGACGCATTCAATCGAGGTGGGGCAGGTCGGCCGCACCATTGCGGCTGCGCTGGGTCTTAATCAAGAGCTGACTGAGGTCTGTGGCGCTGGTACATGATCTGGGGCACACGCCCTTTGGTCATACCGGAGAGGACGCGCTGCATGCGCTGATGGCGCCTTACGGGGGCTTTGATCACAATGCCCAGGCCATCCGCATTGTTACCTGCCTTGAACGTCACTATGCCGAGTTTGATGGCTTGAACCTCACCTGGGAAACCCTTGAAGCGATTGCCAAACATAACGGGCCTGTGCTGGGCGAGTTGCCCTGGGCGCTGGCGGAATGTAACGCCGCGATGGATCTTGAGTTGCACACGCATGCCAGCGCCGAAGCACAGGTTGCCGCTCTGTCGGATGATATCGCCTATAACAATCACGACCTGCACGACGGGCTGCGTGCGGGGCTGTTTCGGGATGACGAGATCACCCACCTGCCAATAATAGGCGCGGCCTACGCTGAGGTTGACCGCAAGTATCCCGGTCTCGATCCCCTGCGCCGCCGCCATGAGGCGCTGCGCCGGGTTTTTGGCGTTATGGTCGCAGACGTGATCGACACGTCGCGCCAGGCCCTGACTGAGAGCGGCGTTCAAAGCGTCGAAGAGGTGCGGGCACTGGGGCGGCCTGTGGTAGTCTTTTCACCAGATTTGTGGCGGGATCTGAAGGAAATCCGCGCCTTTTTGTTCCGTCGCATGTACCGCGCCCCCTCGGTGATGGAGGTGCGGGTCCGCATGGCGCGCGTGGTCGAAGCGCTTTTCCCCTATTTTCTGGCCAATCCTTTGCAGATGCCAGAGCGCTGGCATGAAGAGATCAAGGCCGCGGAAGGTGACGTCGCATTGGCGCGCATTATCTCGGACTACATTGCGGGCATGACCGACCGGTTTGCGCTGCAACAGTATGAACAGCTCAAGCAGGCGGGACTGATCGCCTAAGCCTCCAGAGGGAATACTGGCGGAGGGCTGTTGGCGCAGTCTTGTCACAGGGTGTCTTGGCACTGGCTGACTTGGCACTGGCAGTAACGCTGATGAAAACTGGCCCTATGATGGCACGTGCCTTGGCTTTTTCTATGGGGCGAGCGCGAACAACAGGTCAGACATCACTATGATACAGAACTTGCTATGAGGCAGTGGACCGTAAGCTTTCAGGATGCGCCGGAGATGACCCGGATCCGGGCAGATAAGGCCCGTCGAGTGGCCCATATCGCCTTTGTGCGGGCGCAGCCGCACCTGCAGATCGGGGGCGCACTGGCGATGCGCCCGATGCAGGACTTCCCGGCTGCCATCTGGAATGTCTCAGCTGAAAGCCGGACAGATGTCGAGCGGCTGATTATATCTGATCCCTACTATGTCGCCTCTTTGCGCCGCTATAAGATCACAGAGTGGGACGCTGTAGCGGTCGGCCAAACCGTATAGTTAGCCACTGCTGCATTGGAGAGTTACCGGTCCAGCTGCCTCAGCGGCGCTGGGAACAGATAGCAGCCTTGGGTAAAATTCTGGCAGCACCGATGGATCTGCTTTATGGCTGGAACGGCCGCAGGGGCGCGCCAGACGCAAAGTGACGCATAGAAAGGTTGACCCTTGGGCTAGGCATGATAAGCCGCAAAGCCGAACCAATGGGACGCCAGAGATGAACCTTTTTTCCGATATCCGCTCGCTTGTGATCGACAGCCTCACTGCAATGACCGCTGAAGGCGCGCTGCCTGAGGGGCTGGATTTTGCCAATGTGGCCGTCGAGCCACCACGCGATGCCGCGCATGGGGATATGGCGACCAATGCGGCCATGGTGCTGGCAAAACCCGCCAAGATGAAGCCGCGTGACATTGCCGTGGCTCTGGCTGCAAGGCTGGATGCGGACGCGCGCATCACCTCGGCTGAGGTGGCTGGCCCCGGGTTCCTCAACCTGCGTCTGGCGCCTGCCGTCTGGCAGGGGGTGCTGGGGGCGGTTCTGCAGGCGGGGCTTGACTTTGGCCGTGCGGGTCTGGGGCAGGGCAAGACAGTCAACGTCGAGTATGTCTCGGCAAATCCCACCGGTCCCTTGCATGTGGGCCATACCCGTGGCGCGGTTTTTGGCGACGCACTTGCCTCGCTGCTGGCCTACGCCGGCTATGAGGTTACCCGCGAGTATTACATCAACGATGGTGGCGGTCAGGTGGATGTTCTGGCGCGCTCAGTCTACCTGCGCTACCTGGAGGCCCACGGCCAGGAGGTTGCTTTTGCCGATGGCACCTATCCCGGTGACTATCTGGTGCCTGTCGGACAGGCCCTCAAGGACAAGGTTGGGGATGCCTATGTTGGTAAGCCCGAGGAGGTCTGGCTGGCAGAGATCCGGGAATTCTCAACGGATGCAATGATGGATCTGATCCGGGCTGACCTCGCTCTGTTGGGCATCGAGATGGATGTTTTCTACTCGGAAAAATCCCTCTACGGCACCGGCCGGATTGAGGCGGCGCTTGCATCTTTGGAAAGCAAGGGGTTGATCTATCAGGGCGTTCTTGAGCCGCCAAAGGGCAAAAAGCCTGACGATTGGGAGCCACGCGAGCAGACGTTGTTCAAATCCACCGATCACGGAGACGATGTGGATCGGGCGGTGAAAAAATCGGATGGCGCCTGGACCTATTTTGCACCCGATATTTGCCTATCACTATGACAAGATCAGCCGTGGCTTTGATGAGCTGATTGATGTTTTTGGCGCCGACCATGGTGGCTATGTCAAACGGATGAAGGCTGCTGTCTCGGCACTGTCCGATGGCAAGGTACCGCTGGATATCAAGCTGTGCCAGCTGGTAAAGCTGTTCAAGGACGGCCAGGAATTCAAGATGTCGAAACGGGCGGGGACCTTTGTCACCCTGCGCGATGTGGTTGAGGCTGTGGGCGCGGATGTCACCCGCTTTATGCTGCTGACCCGCAAGAACGACCAGGGGTTTGATTTCGATCTCGACAAAGCGCTGGAGCAATCAAAGGACAACCCGGTTTTCTACGTGCAATACGCCAATGCCCGGATTTGTTCCACGCTGCGCAAGGCGGCGGAGGTCGGATTTGAGACCAGTGATACGGTCCTGCAAGGCGCTGATCTCAGGCTGAGATCAGCCATCCGGCGCAGCTGGCTGTGTTGCAGAAACTGGCAGAATGGCCGCGCCAGGTCGAAATTGCTGCCCGCAGCAACGAGCCGCACCGGATCGCCTTTTACCTCTATGATCTCGCATCCGAGCTGCACACGCTGTACCATCTTGGGAAGGCAGAAACTGGTTTACTATTTGTTAACGAGAGCAGCGAATCGGCAACACATGCCAATTTGGCGCTGGCGCGCAGCGTTTCCATTGTTATTTCCGCAGGGCTTGGTATTCTTGGCGTCAAACCCGGCGCAAGAGATGCGAAAACAAAACCGCCACACCGCCGGACTGAGGCGGTTCAAGAGACCCAAAAGCAGCCAGCGAGAGTGATCTCGTCTGGTGCTGCGGGCAGTGAGGCGGATTATGGCGTATTTTGCGCAGGCGGGCGCCGGTCAGGCCAATTCCAATGGTGTCACCCGCAACGAGGGCGCCAATGATCAATATGCGCAGCCGCAGGCGCCAGACCCACAGCCGCAGGCGCCAGGCCAGCGGGCGGGCGGGCCACGAGTGACAGTGCAGCCACATTTGGCTGTTCGGACTGCTTTTCCCGCTCACTCTCATTCGGATCCGCGACCCCAGTCTCCTGTGTCGCCTTCTCCTCAGGTTAGGTCGAACAGTCTCTTCCCTGTGGAAGGTCCGGACTTGCACGCCAACTACCGGCCAAGCGTTCTGGAGGGAGACGCGGATCAGGACGTCGCCGTCTCGGTCTCCTTTTCAAATCCAGGCCCGACTGCCGAGGCTGTTCAAAAACCAAAATTGCAGGACTACGTCAGCGAAGACTACGCCGTGCCCGGCATCGGGGCACAGAGTTATGGTGTGTCGTCCAGCGATGCCGCATTTGGCGCTCAGGGGTTTGCGGCGCAAAGCTACCCTGATCAGAACTTTGCTGATCAGACGTATGCTGATCAAGAGTATGAAGCCGCCAATGACGCCTATCAGAACACGGCGGCGACTGCGTCGCAGGGGTTGGCCTATGGCGCGGCACAGCAGCATAGCTATGGCTATGAGGCTGAGCCAACTGAAGACTACGGCTATGACGACACGAGCTATCCGGCGCCGCTTGCCCGTTCTGGCGTGGCACGGGCGGCCAGCCTTTTGGGCGCGGTTGCCTCCCTTGCGATTGTCGTTGGGATTGGGGCCGGGGATATAGTTTGGTGATGCGCGATGTCAGCGGTGTTCCGGTCGTGCGCGCGGTTGATGGCCCAATGCGGGCGCAGCCTGCAAATCCGGGCGGCAGTCAGGCGGACCATCAGGGGCTGGCCGTGAACTCTGTGGCAGCCAACGGCGCTGCCGAAGCACCGGCTGACCGGCTGACCCTGGCACCGCAACCCATTGAACTGGCGGAAGATGACAAGCCGATGTCCCGTCTGGCGATACCAATGGACGATTTTCAGCCCCAGGTGATCAACCAGGGGGCCGCGCAGACGGCGCAGGTCTCTGAGGCATCGGTGGCGGCCTATCGCAACGGCGATATTGACGCCTTGGTGGCAGAACTCACCGATGGGATTGAACCGTTGGGAGAAAGAGCGAGACCGGTTGCTGCGACCCCGCTGGCGCAGGCGCCTGCCATCGTCCAGCCGACACCGCTTGTACCGATCGAAATTGCCGCTGTCAGCGCGGCTTCCGCCCCGGTCTCTGCCCTGCGCAGCGCGCCAGGTATCAAAATCTCACTGCGGCCCAATCTGCGTCCGGCGCGTTTCAGCTCTGCTGTGGCGCAGCCTGCTGCGGGCGCAGCTCGGGCGACTCTTGAGGCCGACCCCAATAATCTGCCTGCCGGGACACGCCTGGCCCAGCTTGGCGCCTATGAAAGTGCAGAAGTCGCACGCGCAGAATGGGATCGGATCTATGCCCGGTTTGAGGACTACCTTGAGGGTAAGACCCGGGTGCAGCGCGCCGAAAGTGGCGGCCGGACGTTTTATCGTTTGCGTGCCATGGGGTTCGCCGGGCTGTCGGACGCACGTCGGTTCTGCTCCACATTGGTGGCCAGCAATGCGGATTGCATCCCGGTCACCACGCGCTGATGGCGATTGGGGCGACCATTCTCGATGCCGAAGGGCTACGGCTGACCGCAGCTGAAAAGGCATTTTTTCGCGACGCCAACCCTTTTGGCTTTATCCTTTTTGCCCGCAATATCGCCAGTGCGGATCAGGTTCGCAACCTGTGCGCCGAGCTGCGGGAGACGGTCGGGCGTCAATGCCTGATCACCATTGATCAGGAGGGCGGACGGGTGCAGCGCCTGCGCAGCCCGCTGGCGCGTGAGTGGATGTCACCGCTGGAGCATGTGGCCACAGCCGGGGAGCAGGCGGCACGGGCGCTATATCTGCGGTATCGGCTGATTGCGCAGGAATTGTATGATCTGGGTGTCGACAGCAACTGCGCGCCGGTTGCGGATCTGCTGTCACCTGTCACCCATCCGTTTTTGCAAAACCGCTGCTACGGCGACAGTGTTGAGCAGGTAACAGAGCTGGCCCGCGCGGTTGCTCAGGCGCATCTTGATGGCGGCGTGTTACCGGTGCTGAAGCACATGCCCGGACATGGACGGGCCACTGCAGATAGCCACAAGGATCTGCCGCATGTGGCGACGGCATTGCCCGAGCTTGTAGCGCAGGATTTTGCGGTGTTCCAGAACCTGAATGACCTGCCGCTCGGCATGACAGCGCATCTGGTTTATGAGGCGCTGGATCGCCAGCCAGCCACCGTATCAGCAAAGGTCATGGCGATGATCCGGCGCGATATTGGCTTTGACGGGCTGATCATGAGCGATGATATCTCCATGAAGGCCCTGCAGGGCACGCCAGCGGAAAATGCCGCTGCTGCCCGCCGCGCAGGCTGCGATCTGGTGCTCTATTGCAATGCCAGCCTGGAGGACCGTCGCGCCGTGGCCGAGGCCGCCGGAGAGATGGATGCAGCCGGGCTTGTCCGGGCCGAGGTCGCTTTGGCCCAAAGGCTTTCTCCCAAGGCGCTTGACACAAGAGGCGCTGAGGCCGAACTTGACGCCCTGATGGGCGGAAAGGTCTATGTCTGAGCAGAACCTGTTTCACGAGGTCACCTCGCAGTCGGTCGAAGAGAGGCTGGCGGCCGAGGCCCTGATCGTTGATGTCGACGGCTTTGAAGGGCCGCTCGATCTGTTGTTGAGCCTGTCACGCACCCAAAAGGTCGATCTGCGGCGTATTTCGGTGCTGGAGCTGGCCCGTCAGTATCTGACCTTTGTGGAGCACGCCAAGGAACTGCGGATTGAACTGGCAGCCGACTATCTGGTTATGGCGGCCTGGCTGGCCTATCTGAAATCGCGCCTGCTGCTGCCGCCGGACCCCTCCGAGGAGGGCCCGTCAGGGGCAGAACTGGCCGCACATCTGGCCTTTCAGCTTGAGCGGTTGCAGGCGATGCGCGATGCTGCCGCCCGTCTGATGGGACGGGATCAAATGGGGCGAAATTTCTTTGCCCGCGGTCAGAACGAAGACATTCAGCGTATTCGCACCGTGACCTATTCTGCCAATCTTCTTGATCTGATGCAGGGCTATGCCCGGATCCGCACCAAGGATGATTTCCGGCCTTTTGTAATGGACCGCGACAGCGTCTTTACGATGGAAGAGGCACTGGAGCGGATGCGCGCCCTCCTTGGTTTTACGGGGGATTGGACAGATATGTTGAGCTACCTGCCTGATGGCTGGCACAAGGACCCGGTCAAGCGGCGCTCGGCCACGGCGGCGACCTTTGCCGCCTCCTTGCAACTGGTCAAGGAAGGGCGGCTTGAGATTCGCCAAAATGAGGATTTTGCGCCTATTCAGCTGCGCAGCCTGGACGGGGACAGATGACGGATATTCACAGCGCGACGCCACCCGGCGCACAGCAGAGCGACAGCGACAGCCTGTTTGACGCACCACCAATGGCCGAACAGGAACGTATGGTCGAAGCGGTGCTGTTTGCCAGCTCGACCCCGGTGACGCTGCGGGATCTGGAGAGCCGGATGCCGCATGGCTGCAATCCGGGTGAAGCGGTGGAACATCTGCGCAAACGCTACGAGGGACGTGGCGTGCGGGTGGTGCGGGTCGGTGACGCCTGGGCCATGCGCACCGCACCCGACCTTGGGTTTTTGATGCAAAAAGAGATTGTTGAGACCCGCAAGCTGAGCCGTGCCGCGATTGAGACGCTGGCAATCATCGCCTATCATCAGCCAGTGACCCGCACCGAGATTGAGGAAATTCGCGGTGTTTCAGTGTCGCGCGGCACAGTGGATCAGCTTTTGGAGATGGAATGGGTCCGCATCGGTCGGCGGCGGATGACACCGGGGCGTCCGGTGACCTTTGTGGTGACACCGGTGTTTCTTGACCATTTCGGACTAGAGAGCGCCCGCGACCTGCCCGGTCTGAAAGAGCTGCGTGCGGCGGGTCTTTTGGAAAACAGACCGCCTCCGGGATCTCTGCCACTGGGGCAGGGCGGCGGATGACGATGACGAGGTCGGTGATCAGCCCGAACTGTTTGGAGACTGAAAACACTGATCGCTGCTAGTAAGGCGCGGTCAAGGAATTGCCCGATTTTGCTGCTAGGGTTTTTCAGAGCCCAGTGATGCAGCCGGGAATGACGGATGTTGGAGAGCAATAATGAACCTTGATATGATCCTGAAAATGGTGATGCGTCGCCTCCTGGGCAAAGCCGTCAATGCCGGGGTGGACGCTGGTCTTGGCGCATTTTCAGGGAGCAAACGGCGCAGGTCTGCACAGGCAGGCCAGATGGGCAACGCGGTTGAAACCGAAGCAGAGACTGAGGCCCGCGCCGAGCGGGAGCGCATTCGCGCAATCAGACAGGCGCGTCGGGCAAAACGGAACCAATAGAGGCAGGCCTCAGGCTCAGCATGGATTCCAGTGCTTCCAGCAGGCGCAGGATTGCGCGGGCGCGCCCGGCCGCTCGCCAGACCACTAAAGGCAAGCGTTGCACCCGCAGCTATGTGAGGCTTTCAACCCATCTGGAGCGGGCTTTGCAGGCAGATCCTGCCCTGTCACATTCTGGCCTGAAGGTTTGCTAGCCCCGAGGTTTGTTAGCCAGATGACTTGTTAGCCAGGTGACTTGAAGTGTTTTGAGAGTTTCAGCCCCTGGCCCTGATAATTGGAGGCAATACCGGCGCCATAGAGCTGTTCTGGCAGCTCTGCCATGCGTTCATAGACCAGACGCCCCACCACCTGCCCATGTTCCAGCACAAAGGGCGCCTCGTGACAGCGGACTTCCAGCACGCCGCGTGATCCGGTGCCACCGGCGGCATCATGGCCAAATCCGGGATCAAAAAACCCTGCATAATGCACCCGGAATTCTCCGACCATGGCCAGATAGGGCGCCATTTCGGCGGCATAGGCGGGCGGGATTTGGACGGCTTCGCGGCTGACCAGAATGTAAAAGGCACCGGGGTCGAGAATGATTCGGCCAGAGGTGCTGCGCACTTCCTCCCAGTAATCCTGCGGATCATAGGCGCCGATCCGTTCCAGATCGATGACGCCAGTGTGCGGCTTGGCGCGATAGCCAACCAGATCTGACCCTGGCAGGCGCAAATCGACAGAGAACCCCAGCCCATCCTCAATGACAGCCGTGCCATCCACCAACGGGCTTTTGGCGTGCAGCTCTGCGAGTTCAGTGTCGCTCAGTACCGCCTGGCCGGCGCGGAAACGGATCTGGTTCAGGCGCATGCCGGGGCGCACCAGCACAGAGAAAGAACGCGGGCAAATCTCGGCATAAAGCGGTCCGGTATAGCCGGGTTTGATCCGGTCAAACTCCACGCCGCCATCTGTAATGGTGCGGGTCAGCAGGTCGAGGCGACCGGTTGAGCTCTTTGCATTCGCCACCGCCGAGATACCCTGTGGCAGCGCCAGCCCCTCCATCAGGGGCACAAGGTAGACGCAGCCCTTTTCCAGCACGGCGCCCTCGGACAGATCAATGCGGTGCATCTCAAATTCGCTGATGCGATCTGCGACGCTGCAGGCTTTGCCAGCCAGGAATGAGGCGCGCACCCGATAGGCGACGCTGCCCAGACGCAGGTCAAGACTGGCGGGCTGTATCTGGCCATCGATCAGGGGAGAGGACAGGGTGATCTCACCGCGTTCCAACATTTTTTCAATGGCTTGGCTAGGTAGAACGCCTGTCATGATCCATCTTCCTCTGCGTCGGGGCTATTGGCATTTCCGACCGATACCACCTCTTTGGTGATTTGGCAAAACCTGTGAAAAGGACGGCTAAAATGCAAAAAACCGCCTGAGTGAATTTCACTCAGGCGGTTTTTTGGTCGGGCTAGCAGGACTCGAACCTGCGACCTTCCGTCCCCCAGACGGACGCGCTACCAGGCTGCGCCATAGCCCGTTGATGACGGGTTCTACTGTATTTCCGGGCGGGAGCAAGGGGGTAATCCCAGTTTTTTTCTATCGCGGTGAATATTTTAACGCGCAGTCAGCAGTGCACGCAATTCAGCGGCGCAATTGGCCACGTCTGCCTGAATATGCGTGGGCAGAACCGTGGTTTGATCGAGCAGCGACAGGATGCTTTGCGACCAGTCGGGCTGCGCTGAAGTTTCGGCCTCGTTGATCTCGGCAATTTCTGGCGTCTCTGCCTCTGGCGACTCTGGGGGCGCGGCAGCATCCGGCTGTGCTGCCAGATCAGAGGTCTCCACTGTCGGCTCAGCTCCCGGCCTCAGGCAATGGGTCCTCAGGCATTGGGTCCTCAGGCGATGGGTCCTCAGGCAATGGGTCCTCAGGCATTGGATCCTCAGGCGATGGATCCTCAGGCATTGGATCCTTAGGCATTGGATCCTCAGGCGACGGATTCGCGGGGAAGGGTGAGACCGCAGAGGGGTCTTCGGCCATCGGGCTCTGATCAGGCTCTGTGCTGGCCAGAGGATCGTCGCTGGTGGTGAGCTGCTGTGTCTCCAGGTCATCCGGCGGCGAGACTGCTAAGTCGGCGAAAGCAGTTTCTGGCGGCGTGTTCTGCGCATCGTTTGGCTGCGCGGCCTCTTCGACGGGGGCGATGTCAGCATCTGACATGTCCAGTTCGGGCATGATGTCGGGCATGCCACCTTCTGACATCTCATCTTGAGACGGCGTTGAGGCAGCCGCTGCGTGTTCATCAACTGAATCTTCTGGTGCGGCAGCAACAGGAGCGTCAAGCTCCATATGCATCTGTGCCGGGGCTGCTGAGATAGGGTCGTCTGCGACAGGTTCAGCGGCTGCGTGTTCTGCAGGATCGCTTGCGGCAATGAGATCAGGTTCGGATCCAGCTGACGTCACCCCGGCCTGATCATCCGGCTCTGCGACAGAAAGATCTGCCTGAGGTATTTCTGCGCTGGCGGCCGGCACAGAGGGCGTGGTCTCTTCGGTAGAGGCGGGGGGCTGCGTCTCTGCAGCAACGGCACCAGCACCAGCGCCGGGCGTGGCGGGGCTCTCCTGCCAGGCCACAGGCTCGCTTGGCGTCTCCTGGGCTGCGGCCTCTTGCGACGGATCTGCTTTTGTTGTTGCAGGCGTTGATAAAAGAGCGGCAGCAGCAGGGTCGAGAGGCAGGCTTTCATTCAGGGGCGCAGAGCCTTCCGAGGCGGTCTCGTCGGGGGATGCATAGGCGGGTTTGGGTTCGGCGCCGCCTGATTTTTTGCTTGCCGCCCGCGTGGAGCTGCGATGCGCGGGGGGGCCGTCCGCATCCAGATCGTGCGACAGCTGACTAACATGTCCAACACCAAGGTCGCGCAGGATCGTCTGAACTTCCTTGATCGACAGGCCGTCTTCATGCAGCAGTTTTTGAATTCCGCCCAACAACAGCATATCGGCAGGGCGATAATAGCGCCGCCCACCAGCCCGTTTTACGGGTTTGATCTGAGAGAACTTACTTTCCCAAAAGCGCAGAACATGCGCCTGCACGCCGAGCCAGTCCGCGACTTCGCTGATGGTGCGAAAGGCGTCCGCTGATTTTGACATCTGGTTGGTTCCGTTGATCTTGCTCCGGGAGAAGCATTTCTATGGTTTTCAACCCCGTTGCCGGGGCTGAGCAGGGCCGCTATTTGCGGTTTCCGTCTGCCACCCGATCTTTCATCAGATGCGAGGGGCGGAAGGTCAGCACGCGGCGGGGCTGGATCGGGACTTCCTCACCGGTCTTTGGATTGCGGCCAACGCGTGCAGATTTGTCGCGCACACTAAAGGTGCCAAACGACGAGATTTTAACCTGCTCGCCCTGCACAAGGGCATCGGACATGTGTTGCAACATGCTCTCTACCAGTTGTGCGCTTTCGTTTCGAGACAGGCCAACCTCGCGGAAGACAGCTTCGCTCAGATCCATGCGTGTTAGAGTTTTTTCGCCCATGCTAATCCCCATTGTTTGTCAAAGCATAGGGGTAGGGGAATTTCCCTGTCAATATCAATGAATTGCAGGGGGGCTTGTTTCACGGCCAGGTAGCTACCAGCGCAACACTACTGCGCCCCAGGCCAGGCCACCGCCAATTGCCTCGGTGACAATCAGATCGCCAGCTTTGATTTGGCCGCGTGATTTGCCCACTGACAGGGCCAGGGGAATCGATGCCGCAGAGGTATTGCCGTGGTCTTGCACGGTCACGACGACCTTTTCCATCGACATCCCCATCTTCTTTGCGGTGCCCTGGATGATGCGGATATTGGCCTGATGCGGCACGATCCAGTCGACATCTGCGGTGGTCAATTCGGCGCGTTCCAGCGCAGTGGTCGCCGTTTTTGCCAGCTTTTCCACCGCATGGCGGAACACCTGGTTGCCCTGCATGCGCAAATGGCCGGTGTTTTGGGTCGAAACCCCACCGTCCACATAAAGCAGATCCTTATAGCGCCCATCGGAGTTGAGATCCGTGGAAAGGATGCCGCGATCCTCTTTGGAGCCGGTTGCTGACTGGGCTTCAAGAACAAGTGCGCCAGCCCCGTCGCCAAACAACACGCAGGTAGAGCGGTCGCTCCAGTCCATGATCCGGCTGAAGGTCTCAGCGCCAATGACCAGAACCCGGTTGGCCTGACCCGATAGAATCAAGGCATTGGCATTGGTCAGAGCATAGACAAACCCGGCACAGACAGCCTGGATATCAAAGGCGAATCCCCTGGTCATGCCCAGTTTGGCCTGCACCATGGTCGCCGCCGAAGGAAATGTGAGATCGGCAGTAGAGGTTGCCAGAACGATGGCATCGACGTCCTCCACCTCAAGACCGGCATCCGCTAGCGCGGCCAGCGCGGCGGCGGTGGCCATATCCGAAGTGGTTTCCCCCTCGGCGGCAAAATGGCGGCGTTCAATGCCGGAACGCGAGCGAATCCAGTCGTCAGTGGTCTCAAGGGAGGCTTCGAATTCCGCGTTCTCCACCACCCGCGCAGGGAGGTAATGCCCTGTGCCAACTACTACCGCACGTCGCGTCATTCTGGGCCTGCCTTTGGTCTTATTTGATGGGATGCTCAGCATCCTGTGGAACAGCTTTATCTTGGGTAGGCTCGACCACGGATGCAACCCGCGCCGCCAGCTTTTCTGCAAAGCCGTGCTGGGCCAGGTGGAAGGCCAGTTTTATCGCCGCAGAGACCCCGGTTGCGTCGGCGCCACCGTGGGATTTCACCACCGTGCCATTGAGCCCCAGAAACACGCCACCATTGACCCGGCGTGGGTCGATCCGCTTTGCCAGTCGCGCCAGCGAGGTATAGGCAAGTATCGCGGCCATGCGGGACAGGAACGAGTATTCAAATGATTCGCGCAGGGTCGCGCGCAGTAGTCCTGCAGTGCCTTCGCCGGTTTTGATCGCAACATTGCCAGTGAAACCATCCGTCACAATGAGATCAACCACATTGCCGGGAATGTCGCTGCCTTCGACAAAGCCGACAAATTCGTATTTTGCCTGCTCTGCATGTGCCGCAATCAGCGCATGGGCCTCTTTGAGTTCCGCATGGCCTTTGTGCTCTTCTGTGCCCACGTTCAGCAGACCGACGCGCGGCAGCGCGATATCCATTGAATTGCGCACATAGGAGGTGCCCATCAAGGCAGATTGCAGCAGATCGCGGGCATCAGCACGCACGTCAGCCCCGACATCCAGCATCACATTGAAACCCTGCGGATTGCTTGAGGGCCACAGAATTGCAATGGCCGGACGATCAACGCCAGGCATCTTGCGCAGGCGCAGCATCGACAGCGCCATCAGTGCGCCGGTGTTGCCACAGGAGACGGCGCCGGCCGCTTCGCCGGTTTTGACCGCATCGACGGTGGCCCACATCGAGGTGCCCTTGCCGTTGCGCATCACCTGGCTTGGCTTGTCGTTCATGGTGACAACCTTTTGGGCGTCACGAATTTCGACCCGTCCATCCAGGATACGTTTCTTGGCCACCAGGGGTTTCAGCTGCTCAACAGGGCCATGCAGCAGAAAGCCAATGTCGGGATTTTTCTGGGCTGACATGGCGAGACCGGCCACCACAGCAGTGGGGCCGGCGTCTCCGCCCATGGCGTCAACCGAGATCACAATGCGGTCGGATTTTGCCAGTGGTTGATCGGGTTTACCCGTCATGCAAAAGTCCGCCCCGCAAGATGTGTGATCGTCGCGATTTTATGCCGCGTCTTCGTCGATTTCAACGTCGTCATTCATGGCAACAATGTCTTTGCTGTCATAGTTGCCGCACGAGGGGCAGACGTGGTGTGGACGCTTCAGTTCACCGCAGCTTGAACATTCGTTCGGGTTTGCAGCAACCAGAGCATCGTGCGCGCGGCGGTTGTTGCGGCGCGACTTGGATACTTTATTCTGTTGGACGGCCATGTCTCAACCTTCGTATTTTGGGGCCTTGGGATTATGCCCGCGGCGCGTTTTACATTTGTCGTCTTGATCAGTAGGCGAGCGTTTAGGCCGCAGCCTGTCCGATGTCCAACCAAAAATTCCGATGAGCGCGCGAAAATACTTAGAATCTTCGTCTGCGCAAGCGGTTTTTTAGGCTAGCTGGCCGGATGATGCCACCCGAAAAAACCCAGTTTATGAGTTTTTTAAGCCTCGCCATCCTGTTTGAGCTGATTCTTTAGCGCCGCCAGCCCGGCAAAGGGTTTGGTGTCCTCGTCCTGCAGGGGGGTAACGCCGGGTTGGCTGTAAACGGCCTCTCCCAACGCGGCACCCTCTTTGCGCGGGTAGGGCGGGATCAACAGGGCCAGGGCTTCTGCCATGACCGCAAAGGGATCAATGGTGTCTCCAAGTGGCTCAACCCGCTCATCCGCATCCATTTCCACCTCCGGATCATCGGGTTCCGAAAAGTCCGAAACAAAGAAACGCTCGACCTTTTCTTTGTTTCGGGTGGTCACCGGCTCAAGCGTCACCACGCAATCTTGCAACACAGAGACACCAAGTGTGGCAGATAGCTGCCAGTCACGGCGGCCTTTGGTGCGGATGTTGCCGGTGAAACGCAGCTTGCGTAATCCCTTGATATTCAGCTCATCTGCCAGTGTTTCAAGCGTCTTGGCATCTGGCCGCAGATCAAAAGCAGTCGGCCTGTTCCGCGCCAGATCGGACACCCTCAGGGCGGTGCTGTCAGTCATGTTGGGAACTTTCGTTTCTTGAACAGGAAGCCCGCATTAGGTAATTCGAGTTCAAAGGCGTGTTCAAGCCAGAGGCGAGACAGTAGTTGTGGAGAGCATCATGAATGCACAAAAAGACCAGCTGAAAACAGTGGTGAAATATGCTGTCCTGGCGCTTGCGGCGGCAAGCTTGACCGCCTGTAGCGCGATCTATCAAAAACATGGCTATGTTCCGACCGAAGAACAACTGGCCGAGGTCGTGATTGGCGTCCATACCAAAGATTCGGTGGCCGAGAGCATCGGCGTGCCAACCGCCTCTGGTGTGCTGAACGATGGCGGCTACTACTACGTGTCGACGCTGATGCGCACACGCGGGGCGGGGGCGGCAAAACCAGTGACGCGGTCTCTGGTGGCGATCAATTTTGACTCGCGCCAGGTGGTTTCCGGCGTGGAACGCTACAGCCTTGAGGACCGGGCGGGCTATCCCGCTTGAGCGCCGGGTCTCCAGTTCGAGCGTTGAGAACAAGACTTTTCTGCGCCAGTTGATGGGCAATCTGGGCAATTTCAATCCGGGTAGCCTGATTGAATAATCGGGCACTCTCTATTTCAGCGCTGTTTTGATTTCAGGGCTGTTTTGCCATGTCGCGGGGGCAGGGCGCAGGCGGATAGCTGTTACAGAGATCCAGGCGTAAGGAGGGGGCAGGTGTCAGAAACGCAAGACAGGCTGACAGCTGCTTTTGAACGGTCGCGCAGTTTTCCAAACAGCAGTGCCTCACAGGCCACTGGGGTGCTGGGGTCAGCTGGGGTGCCGGGGCCAGAAGGCGTGCTGCTGGAAAAAGGCGACTACCGCGCGCGTCTGTCTTGCTCCGCCGAGGATCTGTCTGCTGCCCGTCATCTGCGTAGCCACTGCTTTCAGACTGCAGCATTGGATCAGGACCGCTTCGATTCTTTGTGCAAACATGTTTTGATCGAAGAGATCTCGACGGGTGATCTCGTGGGCTGTTTCAGGGTCATGTTGCTTGAGGAGGCTGGCGCGGTCGAGCTGAGCTATTCGGCGCAGTTCTATGATCTTGCCTGTCTCAGACAGTTTTCCGGCAAAATGATGGAGCTGGGGCGCTTTTGTGTCGCGCCGCTCCGGCAGGACGCAGATATTTTGCGTCTGTCCTGGGGGGCTGTGACACGGCTGGTTGACCAGAATGAGGTTGCTCTGCTGTTTGGCTGCGCGTCTTTTGCCGGCACCAATGCCGAGACCTACCGTGAGGCACTGGCGCTGCTGCAACATCGCCACCTTGCGCCTGAAGGCTGGAGGCCGGGAGTGAAGGCGCCGCAGGTCGTGCGGTTTCTGGATTTGCTAAAGGGCAGGCCAGCTTCGCAAAAACCGGATTTGAAGCGCGCACAGATGCAGCTGCCGCCTCTGTTGCGCAGCTATCTTGCCATGGGCGGCTGGGTTGGCGACCATCTGGTGATCGATCCTGAGCTCAACACCTGCCACGTCTTTACCGGACTAGAGGTGACAAAGGTTCCCACCAGCCGTCAGCGCCTGTTGCGCGAGGTCGCAGCCGCGCCATAAGGCTATTTTTAGGCGCTGCGCACTGGCGTGCATTTGACGCGAACCGGACTGCCCGCGCGGCAGAGCGTTGACCTTGCGGCCTGCGCGGTTTAGCTGGCTCATATGGCACGTATTCCTCTTTTACAAATGACTGGTATCTCCCTCACATTTGGCGGCGATCCCATCTTTTCAGATCTTGATCTGGTGGTGCAACCTGGAGACCGGGTTGCGCTGGTTGGCCGCAATGGGTCCGGAAAATCCACCCTGATGAAGGGTGATGGCGGGACTTGTTGAAGCAGACAAAGGCAGTCTTGTGGTGCCGCCTGGCCGCTCGGTCGGCTATATGGAGCAGGATCCGCAGATGACGGGTTTTGCCACCCTGGGAGATTTTGCCGCCAGTGGGCTGGAGCCGGGTGAGCTCTATAAGGTTGAGCGCGCCGGCGAAGGGTTGAAGTTTGACCCCGACCGCCCTGTGGCCACCGCCTCTGGCGGGGAGCGTCGCCGGGCTGCTTTGGCCAAACTGATGGCTGAAGCACCGGATCTGATGCTGCTGGACGAGCCGACAAACCACCTTGATATCGAGGCGATCACCTGGCTGGAAGCAGAACTGAAATCCACCCGCGCCGCCTTTGTGCTGATTTCGCACGACCGGGCCTTTCTGCGGGCGCTGACCCGGGCCACGCTGTGGGTCGATCGCGGCCAGGTGCGGCGGCAGGAAACCGGTTTTGAGGGCTTTGAGGCCTGGCGGGACAAAATTTGGGAAGAGGAAGACCAGCAGCGCCACAAGCTGAACCGGCTGATCAAAAGCGAAAGCCGCTGGGCGGTTGAGGGTATCTCGGCGCGGCGCAAGCGTAACATGGGCCGGGTGCGCGCCCTGCATGAGCTAAAGGACCAGCGCTCGGCGCAGATCAATCGCCAAGGGGCGGCCGAGCTGGCGCTGGAGTCGGGGCCAAAATCCGGTCGCAAGGTGATCGAAGCCGAGGGCCTGACCAAATCTTATGGCGACAAGGTAATCGTAAGCGATTTCTCCCTGAAAGTTCAGCGCAGTGACCGGGTGGCCTTTGTCGGACCGAATGGCGCCGGCAAGACCACGCTGCTAAAGCTGTTGCTGGGGCAGGAGGAGCCGGATGCGGGCACGGTCAAACTGGGGACCAACCTTGAGATTGCGCTGTTTGACCAGACCCGTGATCAGCTGGATCCCAATGCAAGCCTTTGGGAAAACCTGACCTCGGATCCTTTGCTGGGGATTTCCGGCAAGGCGGATCAGGTCATGGTGCGCGGGGTGCCCAAACATGTGGTTGGCTACCTCAAGGAGTTCCTGTTTGACGAAAGCCAGGCCCGTGCCCCGGTGCGCTCGCTGTCTGGTGGCGAGAAAGCGCGGTTGCTGCTGGCACGTCTGATGGCGCGGCAAAGCAACCTTTTGGTGCTGGATGAGCCGACCAACGATCTGGATGTGGAAACGCTCGATCTGTTGCAAGAGCTGTTGGACGGCTATGACGGCACCGTGCTTTTGGTCAGTCACGACCGGGATTTTCTCGACCGGGTTGCCACCACCACCATCGCCATGGAGGGCGACGGCAAGGTCACGGCCTATGCCGGCGGCTGGAGCGACTATATCAGTCAGCGCGGTGGGCTGCCGGGGAGCGGTAAGGGCGAAAAACAAAATAAAAACAAGTCACAAAAGGCCAAGGCTCAGTCGGAATCACAGCCCGAATCTCAGGCCAAGGATGCTCTCAGCTTTAAGGAAAAGCACCGTCTGGAAGCCCTGCCGGCTGAGATGACGCGCCTGGAGCAGGAGATTGCCAAGCTGGAGCAGCTGATGGCGGATCCGGCGCTGTTCAGTCGTGAACCGGTCAAGTTCAAAAAGGCCACCGAAGCCCTGGTCGAGCGGCAGCAAAGCTGGCCTCAGCCGAAGAAGAATGGTTGGAGCTGGAGGAAAAGTCGGAGGGCTAGGAGGACCTGCGCTGCATATTGATTAACGATTGTTAATAATTGGTTAGCGCAGCTTCTTAATCCAAAGGCTGGCCTGCCCGCGATGCAGGCCTTTCCTGTGCAGTATCAGGCAGGGCCGACGCCGGGAATAAAGAAGCCGGGATTAAACCGGTGATTACAACTGAACGGGCACTGAACTTTCGTCCTTTCAGTGCCCGCCCGGTCGCATTAGGGTTTGATGCCTTACGAGCAGATCACCGCATCCGCAGCGCGCCATCAATGCGAATGACTTCGCCGTTGAGATAGCCCATCTCGGTGATGAACCCTGCCAGACGGCCGTACTCGGCGGGATCACCCAGGCGGGCAGGGTTTGGCACATCTGTGGCCAGCTGCTGCTGCACCTCTTCGGGCAGACCGGCCAGCATTGGGGTCATGAAAATGCCGGGGGCAATGGTCATCACCCGGATGCCGCTTGAGGCGAGATCGCGCGCCATGGGCAGGCACATGCCGACCACACCGCCCTTGGAGGCTGCATAGGCGGCCTGGCCTTTCTGGCCATCAAAGGCGGCAATAGAGGCCGTGTTGATGATCACGCCACGGGCGCCGTCGGCCTCGGGGGTGTTTTTGGCAATCTCAATGGCGGCAAGGCGGGCGACATTGAAGGTGCCGACCAGATTGATGTCGATGGTGCGCTGATAGGCGTCCAGCGGATGGGCACCATCGCGGCCAATGGTCTTGATGCCATAGGCGATACCGGCGCAGTTCACACAGGCCGAAATGCGCCCCATCTTTTCAACCGCAAATGCGAGGGCTGCGGTGACCGAGGCCTCGTCTGTGACATCGGTTTGCACAAAATACCCGCCGATTTCAGCGGCGACAATCGGGCCGCGTTCAGCATCCCGGTCGAAAATGGTGACTTTGGCGCCATTACTGGCAAAATGGCGGGCGGTGGCTTCACCCAGGCCAGAGGCGCCTCCGGTGACAATGGCGCAGGTCTGTGCAAGTTTCATGAGCGGAGCTCCTTAAGGTATCTGAACATATGTTCAATAAATACCAGATGCCGCCACTCTGTCTAGCGCGACGTGGCGCTCATTCGTTTGCGATCAAACCGTGCCAGCGGCGACAGAATGCGCCCCATGGGCGGCCAGAGGAGCCAGGTGCCGCCAAGCTGGGACAGCCTAGCGCCTGTTCCGAGCTTAAAGCGGGCCAGGCCGGGCGCGTCTTCTGTATTGATCACGCCGAGATCGAGATGACGGCAGCCTTTGGACGCCAGCCAGCTCATCGCGTCCCACATCAGCAGGTTATGCGCAGACAGGGCCTTGCCGCGCGCGCTGCTGTGGGCGATGTGATAGGTGGCACCTGCTCCGTGGCGCAGGATCAAAACTGCCGCGATCACCTCTTTGCCCTCAAAGGCCTGAAAGAGTTTTGCCTGACCTTTGTTTTGCTGAGCATAGGCTAGGGTTAGCGCCACGGGCCAGCTGCGATAGCCGCGACTGATCTGTTGGGCAAGATCAGCGGCAAAGAGCCAGTGATCCGGATTTAGCGGCATGTTTTGTCGGCTGGTTCGCACTTGTCCGGATGTGCCATAGGACTGAGAGCGGGTCAAACGGTTGCGCCATTTTTGGTGCAAGGCTGCTTGACGCTGCTCTTGGTCTGGCAGCAGGTCTAAAACGGCGACATGCGCCGGGCTCACAAGAGCCAGCGCGCCGATTTGCCCGAGCTGCGGCGTCGGGCGGTCAGGGGACAGAATCACAGGGGTGCGGCCGAGGCCATTTGCCCGCAGCGCATTGACCAGGGATTGGGGGGGTGAAATCTGCGCGCGGTTTACCATCGCAAGGGTGGGTCCTGCGTTGAGCCGCCGCCGGGTCACCAGAATGTTGTCCATGTCTTTCAGAACCAAAGGCTCTTGGCCATTGGCACGCAGGGCGCGTTCAAACTCAGGGGTTTGCGACAAGGCACGCAAGGTATCGCCCTCTTTGGTCGGGGGGAGGAGACTGTCTGAAATTTGAAAGTCCAGCATGGCTCTATTTACCAATCAGAAACCTAAATGATGGTTAATGAGGGCATGAAACAACACCCTTCGGTTTTGGGCCATACCGCCCCCAATCCGCGCCTCACACTGGCGGCGGCCTTTGTACTGGCGACGGTCCTTTCTATCCCTGTGTTTCTGATTTTGACGCTGTTGGAGGCTTTGTTTTGGTAAGGCACCCTCGTCGGCGCAGGGCAAGCGAGCGCTCCCGTGGCCGCAGTTGCCTTGGGCAAGCCAAGACAACAGCGGCCTTTGGGCATGGCACTGCGCCAGGCGCAGTGCGGTTGCGCCATTGTCGTGAGGTCACGAGAAATAATGCAATGGCCGGGTGGGAGCGGATCGCTTGCGCACCGTAGTCACGCGAACAGGCCCCGCAGTCTGACTTGGCGGTCTGACAAATCTGGCCCTGTTTTGCTGTACCGCGCGACCGCGCCGCGCTTTAGCGCGGCGCCGGGCCCAACAAAGCAGGGAAGCCCGAATGGGCTGCCCGGAATTGGCGGGAGAGCTACGGGGTTCGACCTGCGGGGCTGAACTTACGGAGATGTGCCTGCGCGGGTGGGCCTGGGGCAGCAATCAAGCTGCAATCAGGCAGGACAACAAACGGCACACCTAGCCCACCGGTCTTGAGCTGGACTAAGCAATAATTTTTTAGTCGGTCAGCTGAACCAACGCATGGCGCTTTTTGCCAGCGCTCAGTTTTATCGGGCTGGACAGGGCGGCTGCATCAATAATCAGGCCGGCATCCGCAAGGGGCGCATCATCCAGCTTGGCGCCATTCTCTGAGATCAGACGCTTGGCATCTTTGCCGGATTTGGCCAGACCTGATTTGACAATCAGCTGAACGATCGAGATCCCATCGCCAAGCTCTGCGGCAGACAGGGACAGCGTGGGCAAATCATCGCCAACGCCGCCCTTTTCAAAGACCTCGCGCGCGGTGGCTTCCGCCGCCGCTGCGGCCTCGGCCCCGTGCAGCAGGCCTGTCACCTCATTTGCGAGGATCACCTTGGCTGCATTGATCTCTGAGCCTTCCAGCGCGCCCAAGCGGTCACATTCCGCCACAGGCAGCTCGGTATAGAGCTTGAGGAAGCGGCCAACATCCGCATCGGTGGTGTTGCGCCAGAACTGCCAGAACTCATAGGGCGAGCGCATCTCCGCATTGAGCCAAACCGCACCATCCTGGCTTTTGCCCATCTTTTTGCCATCGGACGTGGTCAAAAGTGGCGAGGTCAGCCCATAGATCGAGTTGTCCAGCACCCGCCGCGTAAGGTCGATACCATTGATGATATTGCCCCACTGGTCAGAGCCTCCCATCTGCAGAATACAGCCATAGCGGCGGTTCAGCTCAAGGAAATCATAGGCCTGCAGGATCATGTAGTTGAACTCAAGAAACGACAGCGACTGCTCGCGGTCCAGGCGCGATTTGACAGATTCAAACGCCAGCATCCGGTTGACCGAGAAATGACGGCCAATATCGCGCAGGAACTCAAGGTAGTTTAAGATCATCCAGCCATTCGGCATTGTTCAGCATCAAGGCCTTGTTGGGCGCATCACTGTCGTAGTCGATATAGGCCGAAAACACCTTTTTGATGCCGGCGATATTGTCATCGATCTGCGCCTCGGTGAGCAAAGGCCGCTCGTCAGCGCGAAACGATGGGTCCCCCACCTTGGTGGTGCCGCCTCCCATCAGGGTGATTGGCTGGTGACCCGTTTTCTGGAACCAGCGCAGCATCATGATCTGGATCAGCGAGCCCACATGCAGGGATTTTGCCGTGGCATCAAAGCCGATATAGGCCGGGCGCACACCCTGCATCAGGGCCTCATCAAGGCCTTGATAATCGGTGCAGTCAGCAAGGAACCCGCGTTCCATCATGACAGCGACGAAGTCCGATTTTGGGTGATAGGTCATAACATGCCTCGGCTTGTGGTTTGCGCCGTGTTGTATAAAACGCAAATGCCCCACATGGAACCTGTTTTCCCGACTAATTTGCGGCTGTATTCTGGCCCTGTATTCTTGCTCTGTATTCTGGCCCGGTATCATGGCAGGTAACAGCCTGCTAAGCAGGAGCGGAACAATCCGGGACGCGCGGCGGTGATCGCGGCGGTGATCCCAGGATCAGAACACGAGGCAAATGATGAGCAGAGCGATCGCAAAAACAGGGAAGGTGCGCGCTTTGGGCGCCATGAGCGGCACCTCGCTGGACGGGGTGGATGTGGCCGTGGTCGAGACCGACGGACATCGTATCTCGGGGTTCGGCCCAAGCCGCTATCATCCCTACAGCGCAGCTGAGCGCGATGTTCTGCGGCGCGCTCTTGGGGTGTGGCATGGCCCAGAGGTTGCCGCCGCCACCAAGGTGGTTGAGGCCGCGCATCTGAAGGCGCTCACCGGGTTTGAAGGCATTGAACTGATAGGCTTTCATGGCCAGACCCTCGCCCATGCGCCCCGCCTGCAGGGGACATTGCAGGTGGGTGATGGCGGCGCTCTGGCTGAGGCGCTGAAGCTGCCAGTGGTCTGGGATTTTCGCACTGACGATGTGAAGTTGGGCGGTGAGGGAGCGCCCTTGGCGCCATTCTTCCACTTTGCCTGCGCAAAATACATCAAGGCCGAAGAGCCATTCTGTTTCCTGAATCTGGGCGGTGTTGGCAATATCACCTATGTCGACCCGCGCTTTGACAGTCCCGAACAGGTGGGCGCGCTGCTGGCCTTTGACACGGGACCTGCAAATGCGCCGATCAACGACCTGATGCAGGCGCGCCTGGGGCAGCCCTGCGACGAGGATGGCCGCATCGCCAGCTCCGGCACCGTTGAAACTGGCGCGCTGGAGTTGTTTCTGGCCGAGCCGTATTTTTCAAAGATTCCACCTAAGTCTCTGGACCGAAATGACTTCTCTGAAATGATCGAGCTGGTTACAGAACTAAGTGATGCGGATGCCACCGCCACGCTCACCGCCATGTGTGCGGCCTCGGTTGCGCAGGGTGTCGAGCATTGTCCACAACCGCCTTCGGTGGTTTTGGTCACGGGGGGAGGGCGTCATAACCCGGTCCTGATGCAGATGCTGGCTGTGTCGCTGGACTGTCCGGTCAAACCGGTTGAGGACGTCGGGCTGGATGGGGATATGCTGGAGGCGCAGGCCTTTGGCTATCTGGCAGTCCGGGTGGCGCGCGGGCTGGCGACCTCTTGTCCCAGCACAACCGGCGTCAGTGCCTGTGTCGGCGGCGGCGTCATTAGTGAGCCTGACTAGGCTGGGCTAGACTTGGCTAGACCTGGCTTGGCCGGGGCGTAGAGGCGGCGTAGAGGTTTTACGACACCCTTCCTAGACAGTCTTGTGGCGCGGAATGTCAAAGTCTGGCGGGGCCAGATCGAAACCCTCAAACTGAAACCCCGGCGACACCGTGCAGCTGACCAGGGTATAGTCGCCGGTACTGCGGGCGGCCTGCCAGTGGCCCTCGGGGACGATGAGTTGCGGCTCTCCCTTCGTCAGATCGGGGGTGAGCAGATGCTCATCGGCGGGGCCTGTGTCGTTCTGGGCAAGGGACAGGATGAGCGGGGCTCCGGCATGATACAGCCAGATTTCAGCCGCATCGACCCGGTGCCAATGGCTGCGCTCACCTGCGCGCAACAGGAAATAGATGCAGGTGCCGCTGGGCCGACCCGGGTTTTCAGCCGCCCATGTCTGGCGATACCAGCCTCCCTCTGGATGCTGGGCGAGTTGCAGTTTTGTAATGATTTCTTCTGCAGTCATGCCTGACCTCACCTTCGCACTGGTATTCTTGTATTTGCAGCATATCTTTGCTGCATGACAGTGCAAATCCCGTTTGACAATTCATATGCCAGGCTGGGCCCTGGTTTTTATACAAAGCAGTTGCCGGAGCCGGTACGGGCGCCGCGCCTTATTGCTTTTAACCAATCCCTGGCCGCGCTGTTGCAGGTCGGGACCGGTGATTTGCAGGAAATGGCAGAGATTTTTGGTGGCAACCAGACGCCCCAGGGCGCAGAGCCTTTGGCGCAGGCCTATGCGGGACACCAGTTTGGCAACTACAACCCGCAGCTGGGCGATGGGCGTGCGCTCTTGTTGGGAGAGGTCCTGGGCACGGATGGCAAGCGCTATGATATCCAGCTCAAAGGTGCTGGCCGCACAGCCTATTCCCGTCAGGGGGATGGCCGCGCCTGGCTGGGGCCTGTGCTGCGCGAATATGTTGTGTCCGAAGCCATGCATGCGCTGGGTGTGCCGACCACCAGGGCGCTGGCAGCGGTGGCGACGGGAGAGACGGTCTGGCGCGAAGGCGGCTTACCCGGCGCTGTTCTGACGCGGGTCGCCTCCAGTCATCTGCGGGTTGGGACCTTTCAGTTGTTTGCGGCGCGCGGAGAGATCGAGGCACTGAAGACACTTACCACCTATGCGATTGCGCGTCACTACCCCCAGGCGCAGGGTCCCATGGGGCTGTTGCGCGCGGTGCGGGATGCGCAGGCCGGATTGATTGCGGCCTGGATGTCAGTGGGCTTTATCCACGGGGTGATGAATACAGATAACTGTGCTATCTCTGGCGAGACCATCGATTATGGCCCCTGTGCCTTTATGGATGCCTATAGCGCCGAGCAGGTTTTTTCATCCATCGACCGCATGGGCCGCTATGCCTACTCAAACCAGCCGAGTATCGCGGTGTGGAATCTGGCCCAGCTGGCCACAGCGTTGATTCAGCAACTGGATGAGCCGCAAGCCGCCGTTGAGGAAGCCACTGCGATCATTCATGCCATGCCCTCTTTGATAGAGGCAGAGTGGCTGCGCCTGTTTCGGCGCAAGATCGGGCTCTCGGCAGTTATGAGCGGGGACCTGGAGCTGGTGTCTGACCTGTTGCAGCGGATGGCTGAGGGACGTGCGGATTTTACCAATACCTTCCGTGCCCTTAGCGATGGCGGCGCGCGCGAAGAGTTTGATGATCCGACTGTTTACGACGTTTGGCACGCGCAGTGGATGCAAAGACGGGCGAACGAACACGGGTCAGAAGCGCTGATGCAAAGATGTAATCCGGTCTACATCCCGCGCAACCATCGCATTGAAGAGATGATATCGGCCGCAGTTTCCGGTGATTTTTCTTTGTTTGAGCGCTTGAACAGAGTTCTGGCCACGCCGTTCTCGGCGCAAGAGGGTGAAAGCGATCTGCGTCGTTCACCCGCATCAAACGAGGTTGTCAGGGCAACGTTTTGTGGCACCTGACAGAGGTTTTCCTGAACCGGAGTGCTCCCGCCCGTCGATTGGCTTTTTTGCAAAAGCCTTCCTCCCGTTGGGGGTGGCGCCGTGCTGCAAGCACGGCGCCACCCCCAACCGCTCCTGTTGCATCTTGATGCAAATGGCGCGGGCGGGAGAGCTCGGCCTTTAGTCTATGAACATAGACCGAACTGAGGATAGTGGTCACGGAAGCGGTGGCCTTTTGGGGCGCCATGAGGCACGACTGTAGACAAATTTTGGGATGTTTCATGTCTGAAAATACGCTCCGGCTTGCCAGTTATAACATCCAGAAATGTATTGGGCTCGATCTGCGCCGCAAGCCGCGCCGCATTTTGCAGGTGCTTGACCAGATCGGTGCCGCGCTTGTTGTGCTGCAAGAAGCAGATAAGCGCCTGCCACCGCGACCCGCAGCTTTGCCGCAGTTTGTCCTCAACGAGGCCGGATGGCAGGCGGTGGATCTGGGCGGCGCCGGCTCGCTCGGCTGGCATGGCAATGCAATTTTGTGGAAAGGTCAGGGCGTAGAACTGCTGGATCAGGGCCATATTCCACTGCCTGGGTTTGAGCCGCGCGGTGCTGTCTGGGCCAGCTTTCAGACCCAAATCGGACCCTTGCGGGTTGTCGGCGCGCATCTTGGTCTGACCGCAGGGGCACGGCGCGAGCAGGTGCAGCGCATAGCGCAGCACACGCGGGACTGGGCGGATATGCCGACTGCCTGGGCCGGGGATTTCAATGACTGGGCGGTAAAGCCAAGCTTCTGCGCCCTTGCCCCTGAAATGACATTCCTGCCACCAAAGCCCAGCTTTCCCGCGATCAGACCGCTGGCCCCCTTGGACCGAATCGCACTTGGCAAAGGGCTCACAGCAACCCGTTCGGGGGTGCACCTGGCACAGCCAGCCCATATTGCCTCGGACCATTTGCCGATCTGGGCTGATCTGGTCGCTGGCTAGAAGCCCGTATGGCGCGCCTCTCCATCAGCTCTGTTGAACACGTACACTTGCGCGCATGGATTTCACCGGACATAGCGCGTTCTTAAGAGAAGCCCCCAAGAAAAAAGGCGCCCTGCACAGTGCAGAGCGCCAGATTTCACACTTTATGGTTTAGCTAACAGCGGCTTTGAGCCGCTGTCGGCAGCAGGTTGCCGGCATCAGGTCGCCTGACGACGCTGGCCACCGCCGGGTTTGCCGCCCG
>NZ_MWVJ01000032.1 GCF_002087335.1 Pseudophaeobacter leonis | reverse complement strand
GTGCACAGCACCGCCATCTCGGTGGCGCCGTGTTCTGCCGCCCAAAAAGCCGCCTGGCGCATCATCCAGACGCCCATGCCACGTCGGCGCTGGTGCGGCAGGATTTCCAGCGCATGCACCATGGCAACCCCATCATGCACCGCGACAAAACCCGCGCCGGCCGGTTTGTCATCGTAGCGCCCCAGCAAGGCGGCCTTTGGGGCAGCTGCGCGCTGCATCACGGCCTGCCGTTCGGGGCCGATACCACCCGCGATCCAGATCTCGCGCTGGATTTCCAGCGGTGACCACAGCGCAAAGGTTGTGACCCGGGGGATCTCAACATCCATCAAATTCGCAATCGGACAGGTCCAGAGGTTGACCGGATCCTTCACCAGATACCCGCGCGCGGCAAGCTGCGCATCCAGTGCATCCTGCCCATCGTAGATCATAAAGAGGCACTCCTGCCCCATGGCCCGCATCGCGTCTTCAGCGGCACTGATCTCGGCCTCACTAATCTCGGCGTCACTCTCTGCGGTCTCGACGCTGGAGGCCGACACCCGGCTGCCGCCGCCCTGTCCCTCGCGCAGTGTCACCGGCCCCAGTGAGCGTTTGGCCGCGCAGGGCCAGGTGGCCTCGACCACAGCGTAGTATTTTGGATCCGTAAGCGTGGCGGCTGTACTCATAGCCCCACCTCCTGCGCCAGCTCCCGCATTGCCGCATCAACGCCGGCGCCATTATGGCCCCGGATGACGACATTGGCGCCATAGGCTCCATTGTGCTGAAATGGGTAGCAGCCAATCGACAGATCGCTATGGCGCGCGGCGAGATCAGACAGGAAGGCCGCAATATCGCCCTCACCGCGCATTACCCGCAGGCTTTGCGACAACAGCGGCGCCCCACCGGTCAGCCCCGGCAGCACACTGGCCACCATGGCCTGAAAAACGGTTGGCACCCCCGCCATCACATGCACATTGCCCAGAGTGAACCCCGGCGCCGAAGAGACCGGATTGTCGATCAGCGCGGCCCCATCGGGAATGCGCGCCATGCGCAGGCGGGCCGTGTTCAGCTCTTGCCCGGAATTGGCGTAATGCGCCGCCAGAATGGCCCGGGCATCGTCGCGCACATCAATATGCGCCTCAAAGGCCTGGGCGATGCAGTCGGCGGTGATGTCATCATGGGTGGGGCCGATACCGCCACTGGTAAAGACATGATCGTACAAAGCGCTGAGCGCCTGAACCGCTGCGACAATAACCGGTGCCTCATCACTGACCACCCGCACTTCTTTCAGGTCGATGCCCTGTTTGGTCAGCTCACCGGCCAAAAAATGCGTATTGGTATCGCGGGTCCGCCCGGACAGGATTTCATCACCGATGACCAGCATCGCGGCACTGGGGTTGGGCATCATCTCTCTCCTATTTACGGCTCAATCTTGTCACCTTGGCCGCAAGATAGCTGCTCTGGCATCAGGAGCAAGCGGGCATCCCGTCTCAGGGGACCCGGATGGCAAGTTTCCTGCCGGATCCGGCTGTTTGCCCTTAAGGTCGCAACAGACTGAGGAACATGGCACGACACCAGATTGACATTCGCCTCAGGTGCGATAGCAAAACCCCCATGAAATTCAACACCCCCCTGATCCGCGCCACTCTGATCCGGCGTTACAAACGCTTTCTTGCCGACTGCCTGCTGCAGGACGGGCGCGAGATCACCGCCCATTGCGCCAACCCGGGCTCAATGATGGGACTGGCTGAGCCGGGCATGACTGTCTGGCTGGAACCCAATGATGACCCAAAGAAAAAGCTGAACTACGGCTGGCGCCTAGTTGAACATGAGAACGGCCATTTCACCGGTGTCGATACCTCAGTTCCCAACCGCGCTTTACGTGAAGCCCTTGAGGCGCAGGAAATTGCTGAACTGGCCGCCTATCACACGGTCCGGCCCGAAGTGAAATACGGTGATAACAGCCGTATCGACTTTTTGCTGACGCAGCCCGGCCTGCCCGACTGCTACGTTGAAATCAAAAGCGTCACCCTGATGCGCCAGGCCGGGCTGGCCGAATTCCCCGATAGCGTGACCAAACGCGGCACAAAACATCTGGGTGAATTGGTCAGGATGACCAAGCAAGGCCACCGGGCCGTCATGCTGTATCTGGTGCAACGCACCGATTGCCAGCGCTTTCAGCTGGCCGCAGACATCGGCCCCGCCTATGCGCAGGCCTTTGATGCAGCCCAGCTGCACGGTGTTGAGCGGCTGGTTTACACAACCCGGATCAGCCCGACTGAAATCACCCTCTCTGCGCCAATAGATATGGGTGTGCCTGATGCCGTCGCTGATGCGGAAACAGAAGGGGATTAGAGAGGCGGGTCTTTCCGCCGCGCTCAGTCCCTGAAGCGTTGAACCTCCGCCGAACCGCATGTGTCTTCAGGATGGATAGCGCAAACTGCATAGCACAAACTGGATGGCACAAAGGCGCTCGCCAGGTGCCGGGCTTATTCCGACGGCTTTGTGATCAATCCCCAGATCACCAGCACCACGTAGCTGATGCAAAGAACAACCAACGTCGTCCAGGCGTAGGTCAGAACCGCAGCGCCCGCAAACGCACAGGCGACCAGAAAGTATTTCACATTCTCGCGTGAGATACGGACCAGCTTGGGCGACCAGGTCGGGATACGGCTGATCATCAGCAACCCAATGACAACCATATGAAAGCAGATCAGAAGTTTCGGAAAGCCAGTGCCCGCATCAAAGGAAAACGCGATAAACATGGGCAACATCGCCAAAAGAGCCCCGGCCGGCGAGGGGATGCCGACAAAATAGCCACTGGCAACCTCGCTTGCTTCTTCGGATTTGGTCGCAACATTGAACCGCGCCAGCCGCACCACGCAGCAGACAGAAAATACCAGCACCGAGATCCACCCGGCATTGCTCATGTCCTGCAGGGCCCAGAAATAGATCACCAAAGGGGCTGCCACGCCAAAGTTCAGGAAATCCGCCAGCGAATCCAGCTCAGCACCCATTTTGCTGTCACTGCCAAGCGCGCGGGCAAGGCGCCCGTCCAGCCCATCCAAAAGGGCCGCCGCGAGGATCAGTTGCACCGCCAGCACATAGTTGCCCTGCACACCAAAGCGAATGGCCGACAGGCCTGCGCAGATTGCGCCCACAGTCATGATGTTGGGCAACAGCTGGATCAGCGCAAATTCGGTCAGTCTTTTGTCGTGGGGTTCTTCCATGGCTCGGCTAGGTCACTCTTATGAGACAGATGTCATCGTTGGAAACGCGGCCCCACGCGCGGCCGCCGCCAGCGTCACAGGGTCCCAGTTTCACAGGGTCCATGTGGGCACCAGTTCGACACGCAGGTGAGGCAGCCACTCATAAGTGGTTTGGCCTTGAAAGCAAGGGGGGAAGCCCCTGCGCCTGTTGCGAGATGCTGTCCCATGATAGCAATCATCGCCGAGGCTGCAAATATAATACAGTTCTCGCCGGATCATAGGAGAGCACCGCGCCAAAGGCGCGGTGCCAGGCCCAACGGGGCGCGATCCCGTCAGGGATCAAGACTGGGCGGGAGCGCCTGGCCTCACTTAAGGCAACAGACCTGCCCCTTAGCCAACAACGTTGAACTCAGGCCCATAGGGGTATTGGGTGATGTTTTCGGTGTCATCGGCATGGATGATCAAAATATCATGCTCCCGGTAGCCGCCAGCACCGGGTTGCCCCTCTGCAAGGGTCAGCATCGGCTCCATGGAGATCACCATGCCGGGCTCCAGCACCGTGTCGATATCCTCGCGCAGCTCCAGCCCCGCCTCGCGGCCGTAGTAATGCGACAGCACCCCAAAGGAATGCCCGTAGCCAAAGGTACGATACTGCAGCAGGTCGCGCTCTTCAAAGAAGGCGTTGATCTTATGGGTGATCTCGGCACAGCTGGCGCCGGGTTTGAGCAAAGAGATCCCGTACTCATGCGCCGCAACATTGGCCTCCCAGATTTTCAGGCTGTCGGCATCCACCTCGCCGACAAACAGGGTGCGTTCCAGCGCCGTGTAGTAGCCCGAAATCATCGGAAAGGTGTTCAGAGACAGAATGTCACCGCGCTGCAGCCTGCGGGCGGTGACCGGGTTATGGGCGCCATCCGTGTTGATACCTGACTGGAACCAGACCCAGCTGTCGCGATATTCCGCATCCGGAAACCGCCGGGCAATTTCCAGCTCCATCGCATCGCGCCCGGCCATGGCCACATCAATCTCGCGCGCGCCTTCTTTCACCGCGTCGCGAATGGCAAAGCCCCCCACATCGGCAACCGCAGCCCCGGCCCGGATCATATCCAGTTCCGCGTCTGATTTGCCCATCCGCTGGATCATGGTCGGCTCATACAGATCCACCAGCTGCGCCGGGCGCAGGAATGCGTCCAGTTTTGCCTTTTGCAACAGGGTCAGATGGTCGCTTTCGAACCCCACAACAGCGCCCTCACCCGAGACTGACAAAATGGCGCGCCAGAAATTGTCGCGCTGCCAGTCGGTATAGGTGATGTTGTCGCAGAACGAGCGCCGCCAGGGCTGGCCCGCATCAATACCGGCAGAAATACTCACCGCTTGATCCTCTGTGACAACCAACCCGTAGGGTCGGCCAAAGGCACAGTAGGTAAAGCCCGAATAGTACGAGATATTATGCATCGAGGTGAAGACGGCTGCGCTCACGCCATGTGCGGCCATGATTTTGCGCAGGCCCGCAATGCGCGCCTCATATTCTGAAACCGCAAATTGCAGCGGGGCTTTTTCACCGTTGTGAAAACGGTACATGTCAGGACGTGCAGTCATGCTGGATCCTTCCTTTTCTCAAGAAAGCTCCTGGCGTACAGGACAAAATATTTTGAAAGCGGACCCATGAAGAGTGTCAGGGGTTTGACCAAAGATCCCAAATGGCCTCGGTGCAATCCTGAACGACCCCATGCGGCGACGCCATCGCCCGGTCCAGGCAGCAAGATGCGCGCTATTTGCGGATGAGGCAAGCGTTTTTCGCCGCCTCACACATAGACCCTGCTGAAAAGAGATACCCTTTTCAGACTGCCGAAATGCCCACCGCCTAGCTGACAATCAGCCGGACCAGATCACTTTCAGGATCGGCCAGCGGGTCCACCACATTAAAATGATGCTTGCCCAGCGCAATTACATGATCCGCATGCCAGGCATCCGCAAGCCACTGCGCCTGATCCAGAAAGGCAGGCCGCTCTTCGGCTCCGACCCAGACCGTGACTTCAGCCGGGTAACGCTCTTGCATCTCAACCGGGCTTTCGGCCTTGGCGGCGTCGCAGTCCATCTTGAACTTGTCATTCATCGAGGTGCGCAGCAGTGGCAAAAGATCTGCCAGTGGCGACACCGGGACAACGATCTTCAGCCGATCCGCCACCGCAGGAGAGATCAGCGCGGGGTCCAGCATCCGGGCCACCAGGTGGCCGCCGGCAGAGTGCCCGGCAAGCGAGATCGGCACATCAGGCACCTCTTTGGCAATGCAGCTCACGGCTGCGGCAATTTGTCGGGTAATATCGGCAATCGTTACCTCAGGACAAAGATCATAGGAGGGCATCGCCACGGCCCAGCCCTGCGCCAATGCCCCCACAGCCAGGTGCGACCAGGAACTCTTGTCAAAGGCCAGCCAATAGCCGCCATGGACAAAGATAAACAGGCCTTTGACTGTACCCTCGGGCAAAAACAGGTCGAACTTGTGTCGCGCGCCGTCGCCATAGGGAATGTCAAGTCGGGCCCGCGCATGTAGGCTGTTGCGAAAATCCGCAGCCGAAGCCGCCCAGCGCGGTGGAAACTCCTCCGCCCCCGCAATGTGGGCTCCATTGGCATAGGCATCGTCCAGTTCCATTGTCGTATTCCTTTCGCGGCTCCAAGGCTAAGTGACAAGGTACGGAGGCACTTGTCAAATCCTGCTCCAGGCAGGGGCATTGCGCGCAAATTCCCGATCCGAGCAGCCCGCGGCCTGAAACCTGTTTTGATCAAATTCTGGACCCTCAAATTCTGGACTCATAGATCTTTCTCGACATATCAAGGGCCAACTGTTTTTCATGCCCGTGCAAACACCCCCAGGAGGCCCCCTATGCTGCAAACAACCACCGCGCTGAAATCTCTGTTGAGCGACCCCACCCTGCTGGAAACCCGCGCCTATATTGGCGGACAGTTCACCGATGGCGACGCCACCTTTGATGTCATCAATCCAGCCCGTGGCGATGTGATTGCCCAGGTGACTGACCTCAGCCGCGCGCAGGTCGCAGGTGCGATCGCTCAGGCGGATGCGGCCCAAAAGGACTGGGCCAAATGGACTGGCAAAGAGCGCGCTGCTGTTCTGCGCAAATGGTATGATCTGATGATGGCCAATCAAGAGGATCTGGCAATCATCCTGACGGCAGAGATGGGAAAACCCCTGGCCGAGGCCCGTGGGGAAATCGCCTATGGCGCCTCCTTCATCGAGTTCTTCGCCGAAGAGGCCAAACGTATCTATGGCGAGACAATCCCCGGCCATCAGCGCGACAAGCGCATCACGGTGCTGAAGCAACCTATCGGTGTCGCCGCCTCGATCACGCCCTGGAATTTTCCCAATGCAATGATCACCCGCAAGGCAGGCCCGGCGCTGGCTGCAGGCTGTGCCTTTGTGGCGCGCCCCGCCGAGCTCACACCGCTCTCCGCCACCGCGCTGGCAGTGCTGGCGGATCGCGCAGGCATTCCCGCAGGTGTGTTCAGCGTGGTGCCCTCATCCAACGCCTCGGAAATCGGCAAGGAATTCTGCGACAACGCAGCCGTGCGCAAGCTGACCTTCACCGGCTCCACCGCCGTGGGCCGCATCCTGATGCGTCAGGCCGCCGACACGGTGATGAAATGCTCGATGGAGCTGGGGGGCAACGCGCCCTTTATCGTGTTTGACGACGCCGACCTTGATGCCGCCGTTGAAGGCGCCATCATGTGCAAGTTCCGCAACAACGGCCAGACCTGTGTCTGCGCCAACCGGATCTATGTGCAGGCTGGGGTCTATGATGCCTTTGCCGCCAAACTAAAAGACGCCGTGGCCAATATGAAGGTCGGCGACGGTATGGAAGATGGCATCCTGTTTGGGCCGCTGATCAACGCCAAGGCCGTGACCAAAGTGCAGGACCATATCGCCGACGCCACCGCCAAAGGCGCTGAGGTCATCCTCGGCGGCCAGGCATCAGAGCTGGGCGGCACCTTCTTTCAGCCCACCATCCTCACGGGGGCGACCCGTGACATGGCCTTTGCCACCGATGAGACCTTTGGCCCACTGGCGCCGCTGTTCAAATTTGAGGATGAAGACGAGGTCATCGCGATGGCCAATGACACCATCTTTGGCCTTGCCTCTTATTTCTACGCCAAGGACCTGAGCCGGGTCTACAAGGTCGCAGAAGCGCTGGAATATGGCATTGTCGGCGTCAACACCGGCATCATCTCTACCGAGGTGGCGCCTTTTGGCGGTGTAAAACAGTCTGGTCTGGGCCGCGAAGGCAGCCACCACGGCATCGAAGACTATCTGGAAATGAAATATATCTGCATGTCGGTCTGAACACCGCAGTTTATACACAAACCAAGACACACAAACCAAGGGCTCCGGTTTCGAACTGGGGCCCTTGGCCCTTGGTTTCCTAGCGGCAAAGCTTAGTCTGCCGCGACCACCATGCGCATGACGCGCGCCACCGCCCGTTGCCAGATCGCGCTTTGTGTCTCAGTCAGATCATTCCCCATAACATCCTGCAGCGCCGCCATCAGAGCCTTGCTGGCTCCCTCTTCCTGCCGCAGACCGAATCCAACACCTGCATGCGTGCCGGCCAGGGCATTGCAGGCATGAACGGGCCTGTCGCGGCTCACCATGCTCTGGAAACAGCAGGTCAGCATCGAGGCAAACACCTCTTTCTGTCTGGAGCGATCGCCTGCAAACAGGCACTTCGTTTCTGGCAGAATGCGAAAAAGGTGCAGGTAAAACCGGTCCCCCACTGCAGCCTTTCTGGCATAGGCCGCAGAAAAGCTGGCCTGAATATCTTCGATATCCCGATGGTTCATTTCAATGGCTTGCTGCACATCGACCTCAAACACTCGTTACAAACACAATTTACAAAATGATTGTATAGCGTACATCTTTACCGGGTGGCGCATTCAAGGGGCAAAACTCAGAGAGTTCCCCCTAAATGGTCAGTCTCTCGTCAGTCGTTCGCGGACCAGGTCCTGCGTCTGGACCAGAAATGTCGTGCGAACCTGATCAACCGCAGCCTGCCCAAACCTGCTGGCAAGCGCGCCCTGCGCCGATGGAAACAGGCAAATAGCAGCAAGCATTTGCGAGGCAACCGACAGAGCCTCGGCAAAACCGGCCCCCTGCCAACGCGGCGTTGCCTGTATCAGCGCAATCAAGGGTTCAAAGACGTTTTGAAGCGGCCAACTGTCCTGGCCTGAATCAGGGCCCCGCCCCTGAAAATCCATCAGATCCCGCAATACCAGCGACAGATCCGCGGGCTGCGCAAGGCCTTGTCTTGTCAGCGCCGCAAAGAACCCCGCCAGCTGGTCCTCCGCCAGCTCGCTCGCTTCCAGGGAGGCAAAGAGCAGCTCCAGAAGCTCCGCGCCCAGCTGCTCAAGAACCGCTGCATACAGTAGGTCTTTGCTTTTGAAATGATGCAGCAGAGCCTGTTTTGTCAGGCCCAATTCGCCTGAAACCGCAGCAAGGCTGGTGCCGTGATAGCCGCGTTCCGCCAAATGGTTTCTGGCAACGAATAACAAGTTTTTACGGGTTTGCGCCGGGGACGGCATGGGCAGATCTCCAGATCAGACTCCCTGAGCGTATCACTACTGCCAACGACTTACCACTCGGTAAGTGATGCAGCCTACCAAATGGTAGGAACACGACGCGCCGCACCGTCCCCAGCACCCAGTACCCAGCACCCCAGTACAAAAGCAAATAGCCCCAGACCACGCAGAGAGGTCTGGGGCTACACGCATTCCGGTCCAGCTCCCTGGAGAAAGCCGTTGAACGGAACGAAGTCGTTTTTCAGATCAGGTGAGGTGCCAGATCAGTTTCCAGATCAGTTAACGGTCTGGGCCTCGGCCTCAATCGCTGTCTGTTTCGGGCCTGTTGAGGTGATCTCGATCCGGCGGGGCTTCAGGGCCTCCGGCACTTCGCGGTGCAAATCGATATGCAGCATGCCATCGGCATGGCTGGCGCCTGTCACGCGCACATGGTCCGCCAGAGTATAGCGGCGCTCAAAGGCGCGGGTTGCGAGACCACGGGGCCAAAAGCTGCGGCCGTCCTCGTCTTCACCTTTGCGTGCGGACACCACCAGAGCGTTTTCCTTCACCTCAACGGCAAGATCATCTTCGCCAAAACCGGCCACAGCAATCGAGATCCGATAGCTGTCTGCGGCTGTTTTTTCAATATTATAAGGGGGGTAGCTGGGTTGCCCGACATCATTGCTCAGGGCACGGTCCATCAGATCAGCGATCTGGTCAAACCCAATGGTTGCACGGTTCAGCGGTGCAAAATCAAATCTACGCATGTTTCATCCTCGGATTATGAGCGACTTATAACGGCCCTCCCTGATGGGACGGGCGACTGCCATCCGGGCCCCGGTAACCGGCGACCCTGACAAGAGATGAAATATGCACGCAGCGTAGGTTTTCAAGGGCTGCGGCTAACCCCCAGGGCGAACAAACTTTGCCCCCCCAGTAGAACGCTCAGCGCCCACCTGCACCCGGCCGACGCCCTCGGGCATACGCGAGCCGATCCGCGCACTGGTGAGCTGCGCCCGCAGCAGCTGCAGCCCATCCGCCAGAGCCGCCCCCAAAGAGACCCGCTGACCTTCGACCTCGGCCTTGGCCGAGACCACAGAGACAATACGCCGCAGGCCACCGTCAAACGAAAAGACCGGCGCGCCAGATGATCCAAAATCCACATCGCACGACATGATCAGCACCCCGTCCTGACGGGCCATCACCGAGCATATCTCCTGGATCGAGGGCACCTCAGAGCGGTTATGTGCATAGGAGACAACGCCAACATCAGCCCCCTTACGGGGGCGGCTGTCGGTCTGAAACGGAATGACGGTGGTGTTTCGAATGGGGCGCTGCAACTGCAACAAGGCGATGTCCTTGCGCACCCGGTCGGTTGAGACCTCACCATCAAAGACATAATCGGGATGCACCACAGCGCGCGCCACCGTGCGATAGGCCGAGGCCCGGCCATTGCGCCATCCGGCCAAAAATTCAATGGTTTGTGGTTTGAGCCGCACTCCACTGCGGGCGTCATAGAGACAATGCGCCGCCGTCAGCCCCGGATCTGGGGCAATCAAGGCACCGGTACAGAATCCCTCGCCATTGACATCCAGCCGCCCCACCGCCTCCCAGGCGCGGCCATCCTCGGTGGTTTCCATCCGCTGCAAACGACTGTCTGCGGCCTGTGCCACAAGGGGCAACAGGACAAAGAGGCTGGCCAAAGACGCCGCGAAAAATCCCGTAAAAAATCCAGTGGACCGCAAAACCTGCAAAATCGTCTCCTCACCCGGTTGCAGGCTGATCTACCAGCAAGCTTCGGCAAAATTACGGCAAGCCCGCCCGGAATACAGCCCGCAACGCAAATAAATGCGCGCGGGCCGGATTTGTTGCAATCGCGACAGGCTTTTAGCGCAGCATCGGCACGCCGGTGTCTGGCTGCCTGGCTTCGCCGGTCATGGCGGGCGGGTTAGGGCCGCCGGTGGCCCAGTCCAGCCGCTCAACCGTATGCACAATCGGCAGGGCGGTGGCCGAGCCGATTTGCATCATGCAGCCAATATTGCCCGCCGCGATCAGGTCAGGCGATTTGGCCTCCAGCGTTTTCACCTTGCGCGCCTTCAGTTCGGCAGAGATTTCCGGCTGCATCAGATTGTAGGTGCCGGCGGATCCGCAGCACAGATGGCTGTCAGCAGGCTCGACCACCTTGAACCCGGCCCGTTTCAACAGGGTCTTGGGGTGGGTTTTGATCTGCTGGCCATGCTGCAGCGAACAGGCGGCATGATAGGCCACTGTCAGCGCCTGATCCTGCCCTTCCGGCAGATCCAGCTGCATCAGCAGCTCGGAAATATCCATAGCGCGGTCCGAAATGCGCGCGGCATCCGCCGCCAGCGGATCATTGCGGAACATATGGCCATAATCCTTGACCGTGGTGCCACAGCCCGAGGTATTGATGACAATGGCATCCAGGCCTTCTGCGTCGATCTCGGCGCACCAGGCGCGGATGTTCTTGGCGGCTGTGGCGTGGCTTTCATCCTCACGGCCCATGTGATGAGTCAGCGCACCGCAGCACCCCGCGCCGCTTGCCACCACAACTTCGCAGCCCAGCCGGGTCAGCAGGCGAATGGTGGCGTCATTGATATCGGTGTTCAGCGCCTTTTGCGCACAGCCCGTCATCAGCGCCACGCGTTTTTTGCGGGGCGCAAGTGGTGCAAAGCTTTGCGCATCGTCATTGCGGCTGACCGGCGGGATATGTTTTGGCGCCATGTCCAGCATCGCCCTGAGCCGCGCATCAGGCACCAGGCCCTTGAAAGGCCGCGCCAGTTTTGCCGCCAGCAAGGCCAGCCGGAACCGGGTTGGGTAGGGCAGGATCCGCGCCAGAACCGCGCGCAGCATCCGGTCAGTAAAGGGGCGTTTGTAGTTTTTGTCGATATAGGCACGGGCATGATCCACCAGATGCATGTAATGCACCCCCGAAGGGCAGGTGGTCATGCAGGCCAGACAGCTGAGACAGCGGTCGATATGCTTGACCGTCTTGGCATCCGGCACCCGGTTGTTTTCCAGCATATCCTTGATCAGGTAGATCCGGCCACGCGGGCTGTCGAGCTCATCGCCCAGCACCTGATAGGTGGGACAGGTGGCCGTACAAAACCCACAGTGCACGCAGGATCGCAGGATCTCATTGGAGCGGGCAATTGCGGGGTCTGTCAGCTGGTCTTTGGTAAATGTCGTTTGCATGTCTTACCCCGTGAAACCCGTTTGCATTTGGCCCGCTTGCAGTGGGCCCGCTTGCATCAAACCTTTGTTCAGTACGCCGCGCGGATCGAATTTTTGCCGCAGCCCCTGTGACAGGCGCTCAAGCGGAGCCACCTGCGGCTGGAACCGGCCCAGCGCGGCATGGGTCTGGGCACTGGCGCGCACCAGGGTCGCATGCCCCGGCACGCCAGCACGCGCCAGTCTTGCGCGCAGATCAGTGCCTTCGGGAACCAAGGCCCAGATCAGACCGCCTCCCCAATCAAATTGCAGCGCCTCAGCCGCGAGCTGCGGTGCCAGAACAGGGGCGTCCGAGGGTTTCACAGAGATCCGCCAGACATCGCCGGTCTTCTCCTCAAAGGCGGCGACATCGCGAATGCCCTGCCACAGGGCAACGGGGGTGTCGGCAGTTGCCTCAACAGCGCCAAAGCGCGCCAGATCTGTCACCAACCTGTCGCAACGATAGCTGACCGAGGGCGCAAAACCTTCCAGCCGGATATGAGCCAGCCCGGCGACCGGATCATATGCCGCGCCGGTCACATCATAGGGAGAGCCCAGCGCCGCCGACAGTGCAGCGACGGCCGTGGCAAGGTCCGCGACGGCCACGCTGACGGCGCCGGCGGCCTCGGGGATCGGCAGCACCTTGAGGGAGACTTCGCTCAGCACGCCAAGAGTGCCATGAGAGCCCGCCATCAGTTTGACCAGATCATAGCCGGTGACGTTCTTCATCACCCGACCACCGTTCTTGACCACCTGCCCGGCCCCATCAATAAACCGCACGCCCAACAGATAGTCGCGCGCCGCCCCGCCCTGAATGCGCCGCGGCCCTGAGGAGTTGGCGGCAAAGGCGCCGCCAATTGTCGGCTCACCCGAAATGCCCAACAGGCCACGGCAATCCATTGGCTCAAACGCCATGCGCTGCCCTTCGCTCGCCAGTAAGGCCTCCAGCTCAACCACCGTTGTGCCCGCCTTGGCCACCAGTGTCAGTGAGCCCGGCTCATAAAGCTCAACTCCGCTGAGACCCCGCGTCGTGAGGGTATCCCCGGCACAGGTAAACCCACGGGTGCCGCCGCCCTGAATGTTGAGAGGGCCCTTGGCCGTGGCGATGCAATCGGCCAGCTCGGCCTCGCTCTGAGGTATCATCATTGTGCTATGTCCCACTTACTCTGCGGCCAAAACGGAGCCGCGGCGGCTATCGGTCACGCTCAGCGGAAAGACCTTGGCCGGGTTCAGCAGCCACTGTGGATCAAAGACGTCCTTGACCTTCAGCTGCGCCTCCAGATCCTCAGCGGCGTATTGATACAGCATCAGATCGCGCTTTTCGATTCCCACGCCGTGTTCCCCCGTGAGGCAGCCGCCCACATCCACGCAGAGCTTCAGCACCTCGGCGCCAAACTCTTCACAGAGCTCCAGATCGCCGGGCTTGTTGGCATCAAACAGGATCAGCGGATGCATATTGCCGTCCCCGGCGTGAAAGACATTGGCCACATCAAGACCGTATTGCTTTGACAGCTCACTGATGCGGCGCAGCACATGGGGGAGCGAGCCCACCGGGATCGTGCCATCAAGGCACATGTAGTCGTTGATTTGCCCCATGGCGCCAAAGGCAGATTTGCGCCCCAGCCAGATGCGGGCGGCCTCGTCGGCGTCGCCCGCTTCGCGGATCTCAACCGGGTTATGGGTGCGGGCGATCTCGATGATCAGGCTCAGCTGATGCGCAATCTCGGCTTCGCTGCCCTCGACCTCAATGATAAGCAGCGCCTCGCACATGGGGTAGCCTGCCTTGGCAAAGGCTTCGCAGGCCTCGATGCAGGGCCGGTCCATGAATTCAATCGCCACCGGCAGCACACCTGCTTTGATAATGTCGCTGACACAGGCTCCTGCCACCTCGTTGCTGTAAAACCCGATCAGCACCGGACGCGCGCCTTCGGGTTTGTGCAGGATGCGCAGCGTCGCCTCGGTCACCACGCCCAGCTGGCCCTCGCTGCCACAGATCACGCCCAGCAGATCCAGCCACCGGCATCGAGATGCGCACCGCCGATCTCGACCACGGTGCCATCCATCATCACCATGGTGACGCCCAGCAGGTTGTTGGTGGTGACGCCGTATTTCAGGCAATGGGCCCCGCCCGAATTCATCGCGATATTACCGGCAATGGCACAGGCCAGCTGGCTCGACGGGTCGGGCGCATAAAAGAAGTCTTCTTCCTCAACGGCGCCGGACACGCTCAGATTGGTGCGGCCAGACTGCACCCGGATCACCCGGTTGTCGTAATCCGTCTCCAGCACCTCGTTCATCCGCGCCACGCCCAAAATAACGCTGTCTGCGGTTGGCAGCGCCCCGCCCGCCAGCGAGGTTCCTGCGCCGCGCGGCACCACAGGCACGCCTTCCTCATGGCAGATGCGCAAAATATCCGAGACCTCCTGCGTACTGCGCGGCAGCACCGCTAGCAGCGGCGGACATCTGTAGGCCGCCAGCCCGTCGCATTCATAGGCACGGGTTTCCATCTCATCCTGAATAAGAGCATCAGCGGGCAGAACAGCCGCAAGCCTGCGCGCAAGATGTGCTTTGCGGGCCAGGATGGCGGGATCCGGGGACGGCATCTCCATGGGGCTCTCCTTTGGGATGTTCTGTTTGGTAATATAATATTACCAATTTTGCCTAATTAGCAAGCCTGAAGTTACCGCCAAGGCGTCCCTGGGTTCAGATACGCCGCCAAAATGCCCTGTCAAAACACCCTGCAAACACGGTATCGTGACCTCCCTCACTCTGCGCGATGACTAGGCTGACGGAATGAAAACCCTTACCCTGATTTTTGCCAGCTGTCTGCTTGCCCTGTCAGCTCAGCCCAGTCTGGCCGATGCGCCCAAAATCGAAGCTGCCACCGCGGTGGAAGCCTCTGCAGGCTGGCGCATCAGCGTTACCCGGTCACATCCCGACACCGGCTGGGAGCATTACGCCGATGGCTGGCGGGTGCTGGACATGCAAGGCAATGAGCTGGGCCTGCGCCTCCTTACCCATCCGCATGAGCACGAACAACCCTTCACCCGCTCTCTTGGCGGGCTGACCCTGCCCGAGGGCCTGACGGAAGTGCAGATTGAGGCCGCTGCCTGGTCGATGGCTGGGCGCCGCTGCGCTATACTGTCAGCCTGCCCTGACCACGACACGCCACCCCTTAGGGCCTGCCCATGCCCCCATGAGGCCCGCCCAGAGACATCACACCCGGTGATAGGGGCCGCCGGCAAGAATGGTGGCCGCGCGGTAAATCTGTTCGGACAGCATCACCCGCACCAGCATATGCGGCCAGACCATCTTGCCAAAGGAAATCGAGAAATCCGCCTCGGCCCGCAAGGCAGGGTCAATGCCATCGGCGCCACCAATGATCAGCGCCAGATCCTGGCGTCCAGCGTCGCGCCATGCGCCCATGCGCGCGGCAAAATCAGGCGAGCTCAGCACCTTGCCGCGCTCATCAAGAGTGCAGACAACTGCGCCCTGCGGCAGAGCCTTGCGCAGCAGGACCGCCTCAGCGCCCATTCCGGCGTTTTTCTTATCCTCCACCTCGATCAGGCGTGCCGGACCAAGGCCGAGCGCCCGTCCCGTGCGGTCGAACCGGGTGAGATAGTCGTCAATCAGGGATTTTTCAGGTCCGGACCGCAGACGTCCAACCGCACAGATATGGACACGCATAGGCCAGCCTTTGTTTGCTTGTCAGCCCTGACGCTTTCTCTCGGCCCAAATTCCGCAGATCCGCGCAGAGCAGAGAGACGGGCAGAGAGAGAGGTCACAGGGAACAGGCGCGGGATCAGGCGCCCTTGTTTACTTGTTGCCGCTTTGCTTGATGCGGCGGCTTATGCGCCATCCTGGTTCGGCGTCATTCCGGGCTGCCACAGCTTTTCGAGCTGGTAGAACTCGCGCACTTCGGGGCGGAAGACATGCACAATAACATCGCCGGTATCGATCAGCACCCAATCGCCGGTATCGCGACCTTCGATCTTGCTGATGATGCCATATTCATGCTTCAGCCGGTCACTGAGCTTTTCCGAAATACCAGTCACCTGACGGCTCGAACGACCCGTCGCAATGACCATGAAATCGGCAATAGCTGTCTTGCCGCGCAGATCGATCTGCACGACGTCTTCGGCCTTGTCTTCATCCAGGGAGCTTAGAATGCGCTCCAGCAGAACCAGATTGGTCGGGCGACCCAGATTGGTTGGGCTACTCTGGGCAGCAGATTGTGCTGCCTCGCTATCAGCGGCAGCAGCCGCTTGAGGTTCGGTCGACAGAACACTGTCCTCCATAAGGCGCGCCGACCCTCCCCCGGCGCTGGGGCTGTGCTAAAAATAGCAATTCCCGCGCCACATTTCAATGAAAGTAGCAACGGGACTCGAATCATCGGCACTCTCTGCCTGATCTCAGCGGTCACTAAAAGGGGAGATGTGCCATATTTCTAAGGATTCAAGGGAAAGATTGCACAGATTGCCATGATCTCGCCGCGCGAACCCTTGATCGCATAGCGCCTCGCCTGTATCTGACGCCCATGACCCTCGTATTGGCCCAGAATATTGAACTGCAAGATCGCGCCCGTCTGCGCGAGCGATTCTATGGCGCCGCCCGCACGGTCCTGGCGCGGCTATAAACCCGCAGCCCAAGCCCCAAGCCAGCTATAAACACCTGAATACGGGAGAGGACACATGTCCCCCAAAACGCTCTATGACAAGATCTGGGATGCGCATGTCGCGCATGAAGCAGAGGATGGCACCTGCCTTCTTTATATCGACCGCCATCTGGTCCACGAAGTGACCAGCCCGCAGGCCTTTGAAGGTCTGCGCATGTCGGGTCGCAAAGTGCATGCGCCAGATAAGACAATCGCCGTGCCGGATCACAACGTGCCCACCACGCTGGACCGCGCCAAAGGCATCGAGAACGAGGAAAGCCGCATCCAGGTTGATGCGCTTGACAAGAACGCCCGCGAATTTGGCGTGCATTACTACCCGGTCTCTGACGTCCGCCAAGGCATCGTGCACATCGTTGGCCCCGAGCAGGGCTGGACCCTGCCCGGCATGACCGTGGTCTGCGGCGACAGCCACACCGCCACCCATGGTGCTTTTGGGGCCCTGGCCCACGGCATCGGCACCTCTGAGGTCGAGCATGTTCTGGCGACACAGACGCTGATCCAGAAGAAATCGAAAAACATGAAGGTGGAGATCACCGGCAAGCTGAATCCGGGCGTCACCGCCAAGGACATCACCCTGGCCGTGATCGGCGAGACCGGCACCGCTGGCGGCACCGGCTATGTCATCGAATATTGCGGCGAAGCGATCCGCGACCTGTCGATGGAAGGCCGTATGACCGTCTGCAACATGGCCATTGAGGGCGGCGCCCGCGCAGGCCTGATCGCGCCAGATGAGACAACCTATGCCTATGTCAAAGGCCGCCCCCACGCCCCCAAGGGCGCACAATGGGAAGCCGCGCTGAACTGGTGGAAGACCCTCTTCACCGACCCGGACGCCAAATTCGACAAGGTTGTCACCCTGCGCGCCGAAGACATCCAGCCGGTTGTCACCTGGGGCACCTCGCCCGAGGACGTCCTGCCGATCACCGGCACAGTCCCCTTCCCCGAGGACTTTAAGGGCGGCAAGATTGAAGCGGCAAAACGCGCCATTGAGTATATGGGCCTCACGCCTGGCCAAAAGCTCACGGATATCGAAATCGACACTGTCTTTATCGGCTCCTGCACCAATGGACGCATCGAAGATCTGCGCGCCGTGGCTGATGTGGTCAAAGGCAAAAAGATCAAAGACGGCATGCGCGCCATGATCGTTCCGGGCTCGGGCTTGGTGCGGGCGCAGGCCGAAGAAGAAGGCCTGGAAGAGATCTTTAAAGAGGCCGGTTTTGAATGGCGCCTTGCGGGTTGCTCCATGTGTCTGGCAATGAACCCCGACCAGCTGTCCGAAGGCGAGCGTTGCGCCGCCACATCGAACCGCAACTTTGAGGGACGCCAGGGCTATAAGGGCCGCACCCATCTGGTGTCGCCTGCCATGGCCGCCGCAGCTGCGCTCACTGGTAAGCTGACCGACATTCGTGATTTGATCTGAAGGAGCGAGCATTATGGAAAAGTTTCAAAAACTCACCGGCATCGCCGCGCCCATGCCTCTGGTCAATATCGACACTGATATGATCATCCCCAAGGTGTTTCTGAAGAGCATTCAGCGCACCGGCTTTGGCAAGAACCTGTTTGATGAGATGCGCTACAACCGCGACGGCTCTGAGGTTGCGGATTTTGTGCTGAACAAACCGCAGTACCGCAACGCCGAGATTCTGGTGGCTGGCGACAACTTTGGCTGTGGCTCCTCGCGTGAGCATGCGCCCAGGGCGATTGCGGATTTTGGCATCAAATGTGTGGTCTCGACCTCGTTTGCCGACATCTTCTTCAACAACTGCTTCAAGAACGGCATCCTTCCCATCGTCCTGCCGCAAGAGCAGGTTGATTTGCTGATGGCCGACGCAGAGAAGGGCGAAAATGCCCGCATGACAGTTGATCTCGAAGCGCAGGAAATCACCACTTCGGATGGGGTTGTGATCGCCTTTGACGTTGATGCTTTCAAGAAGACATGCCTGCTGGAAGGGCTCGATGACATCGGCAAGACCCTGCAAAAAGAAGCCTCGATCCTGTCTTACGAAGGTAAGATGGCGCAGGAGCGTCCCTGGGTCTGAGCGCAGAACAAACCCTATCAAGAAGGCCACCGCTGATACGTGGCGGCCTTTTTTGTGCACATCACGACGTCTGCCTACCGCCGCCCCGTTCATTTGGCGGGCGCTCCGAATCTGGACAAATACGGCAAATTCGCCTCAAATTTGCCGTATTCTGAGCCGGCCCGCACATCCCCCCGCGCCTTGACGCGAGCAGAGCTGCAACCACTACATCTGGTAGGCACAAGGCAAGCCGCTGATAGGTTTGGGTAAAATTGGTGCATTCGGGCATCACGCCTTATGCTTTCCCGGTAGAAAATCAAAATCCCGCAAATGCAAACTTGAGACCTGCGCGCAATCCATGCACAAATGGGGCCAAATTGATGCACGCACTTCTGGGCGATTCAGGGTGCATCAAGTTGGAACAAAGGCACGGCAATGTACCGTCCAGTCCAGTTTGAAAGGGAAAAAAGCAGTGTTTGCTCGCATAACAGGCGCGGCAACTCGCGGGGTACTGGTTGCATTGCTCATCGCAATGCCGTCGATGCTGTTGCCAGTTTCTGCCACCGAATCTCCAGAGATCATCGCCCTGATGGCGATCCTTGGCGGAGCTTTGACCTTTGCTGAGTATTTCTCAAACTACCCCAGTTTTGTTGAATTTCGCGAAGCGCCGCCGCTGAACCGGATGCGGTTTGTCGCCGCCATGGTGATCATCTGCCTGCTCAGCCTGCTGGTGCGGCATCCGCTTGATCCCAACAGCCTCACACTCTGGTTCTGAATTTGGGCTCCCGGCTGGGCGGAGCGCTGGATTTTGCCTATTCGCCGGTGCAACTGACGGTTCTGATGATGCCCAGCGACACCGCGCTCGAGACCCTGCACACCATTCGCAGCGCTGCCGGCATCGCCTATGTCGTCTCCGCCGCAGCGATTTTGTGCTTTGCCCTGGCCATTCGGGTTGGCAATTGGCCAGTTGCCCACGGGGCCTTTAACGTCTGGGTCAATCTGCCCCTGTTTGACCCGACAACCGGCGGCGACGTGGTGACACGGCTGCAACGGGACGGACGGATCAACATTATCATCGGCATTCTGCTGCCCTTTGCCATCCCCGCCGCCATCAAACTCTCGTCCACCATCATAGAGGTCGGTCAGTTGGCGACGCCGCAAATGCTGGTCTGGATGATTGCAGCCTGGGCCTTTGTGCCCGCCTCGATGATTATGCGGGGCATGGCGATGCTGCGGGTGGCCGATCTCATCGCGCAAAAACGGCGGGCCGTTTACGCCCATGCCCAAGCCCTGCAAACCGCATGAGACCCCGGGCAAACAGGAGAGATCACTCCCTGATGCCTCTTCTGTTTGCCTTTGCTCTGCTTGCCTTTGCTCTGCTTGCCTTTGTAATCCAATCAACACCGCTGCAGGCGCAAACCCTGCGCATTGCGACCTTCAACACCGAGCTTTCACGCAAAGGGCCCGGCCTGCTGCTGCGCGATATCGAGCGGGACAATGACGCCCAAATTCAGGCGGTGGTGGCCGTTATCTCGCAAAACCAGCCTGACATACTGGTGCTGCAGGGGATCGACTGGGATCATGACTCGCGGGCCCTCAAGGCGCTGGAACAGCGCTTGGCTGCAGCCGGATCTCCCTTCCCGCATCTGTTTGCCAGGCAGCCCAATACCGGCCTCGCCACAGAGCTTGATCTCGATGGCGACCAAAGGCTCGGAGGCTCCGGAGATTCGCAGGGCTATGGCGACTATACAGGTCGCAGCGGCATGGCGGTGCTGTCGCGATACCCCATCATGGCGGATGAAATCAGCGACCTCAGCGGGCTTTTGTGGCGCGATATACCCGGAGCCACCCTGCCACGCCACCCGGACGGAAGCCCCTTTCCCACGCCACAGGCGCAGGCCGTCCAGCGCCTGTCCACCACCGCCCATTGGGCGCTGCCGGTCGCCCTAACCGATGACAGGCGGCTAACCCTGCTGGTTTTTAAGGCCCCTCCGCCCCTGTTTGATGGCGCCGAGGACCGCAACGGGGTGCGCAACGCGGATGAAATTCGTCTCTGGCAGGTCTTTTTGGCGGGGCAGCTGCCAAAAGAGATTGGCCCGCCGCCCAGCAGCCGTTTCCTGATTGCAGGCGGGGCCCATCTGGACCCCGACAAAGGCGCCGGACACCGGCAGGTCATCGCCAACCTGCTGCAGGATCCGCGCCTGCAAGACCCGCGCCCCGGCTCTGCGCTGGCCGGGACTGACACCGTGGATTGGGGCGAAGACAGGCGCATGCGGGTGGACTATCTTCTGCCCTCTCGCGATCTGCAGGTTGTTGCCGCCGGCGTTGACTGGCCCGACAGCGCTGAGGCGGCGGCCGCCAAGGCCAGCCGCCACCGGCTGGTCTGGGTCGACATCGCACTGGACTAGCCAAGAGACCCTTTGGCCCAAAACGCCTCCTCCCTATTTCTGGGCTATGGCGTCGTTCGGCCAACTGGCTGGGTGTTTTTCCCTTTGAAGCCCCCTTTGAAACTCTGGCGGCAGGCAATTTGGCAAGGCAACCTCCAAAGGCGTGTTGCGGAATTCCGGCAAGAGGTTCTGCACTGCATCGCCCTGCAAACAGTGCGGTGTGTCCCAGAGATAGCGCATCTCCAAAAGGCAACGCCCAAGGGGCCAAAACGGGCGGGTCAGTTGCAGCGGCAGCCAGGACATCCGCTTCAGTTTGACAGGGTGCAGCAAACAGGCGTTTATCGCCGCCAGCAGCTCCTCAGCGCTGAGGCTATAGCCCGCAAAGGGCACATCCAGATAGCGCGGCAGGCGACTGCGGATTGCGGCCAGCTCTACGGCGGCGCGCGCCATATCAGGCAGATAGGCCCAGGCATGCGCAATGTCAGTGCGCCCCGGATAGACAAACCTGCCTTTGGCCAGCTTGGCGGCAAGGATGCCGTCAAACCAGTTCCCCGAGGCTGCGGTATCCAGAAAATCCCCGGCCCGCAGCAGGATCACCCGCGCGTTTGAGGCGCGGTAAGCCGCCTCCATCTCAACCCGGATGCGACCCAGCGGGTTTTGCGCTGCATGCGGGCTGGTCTCGGACCAGGGGGATGGGGTTTCAGCGCCAAAAACATAGACGTTACCCGGCACGATCACCGTGGCGCCGCTGGCCTCGGCCACGGCAATCACCTGCCGGTGCAGTTTTGCCACCTGCGCCGCCCAGTCGGGATAGGCCGGGTTCCAGCCATTGACGATGACATCGACACCAGAGGCAGCCTGGGTCAGAGTATCCCGCCCCCGCTGAAAGCGACGGACATGCCAGCCAGCCTGTTCAAATGCGGTTGCGGCAGCACGGCCAAAACGGCCAGAGGCTCCGAGGATGAGCGCAGTTCGGGTCATGGGTGCAGTTCGGGTCATGGGGGGCAACTCCTGTCTTCTAAGATCAACACAGTTTCTCCCAAACAAAATGACAATCACATTGCCAAAAATTTCAGATCTGCCATTCAATGATGCATGGACAACGCCAAACTCACCGACTGGTCGCTGGTTCAAAGCTTTCTTGCCGTGGCCGAAAGCGGCTCGCTCTCAGCTGCGGCGCGTCAGCTGGGGCGCAGCCAGCCAACCCTGGGGCGCCACATCCAAGCACTGGAGGCCAGCCTCAGCCAACAGCTGTTTGATCGCCACCCCCGAGGGCTGCAGCTGTCGCAGGCCGGCAGCGCGCTGCTGCCCATGGCGCGTGAAATGCAGCTGCAGATGTATCAGCTGTCGCTGCAGGCGGCGGGGCAGTCCGAGGCCCTGGCTGGCACCGTGCGCATCACCGCCAGCGTCTTTGCGGCGCATTACCTGCTGCCGCCGGTTCTGGCCGAAATCCGGGCTGCCGAGCCAAAGATTGAGCTAGAGCTGGTGCCAACGGATGCCAGCGAGAACCTGCTGTTTCGCGAGGCGGATATCGCCCTGCGCATGTATCGCCCCAGCCAGCTTGATGTGATCACCCAGCACATTGCGGATCTGCCCCTGGGCATCTTTGCCGCCAAATCCTATCTGGCGGCGCGGACGCCCCCGCACAGCAGAGGATCGTTGGAGCCGTGATTTGGTGGGCTATGACAGCAATGATCTGATCCTGCGCAGTATGCTCACATGGGCTTGCCCTGCCCAGCGCAGTGCTTCTGCTATGCGCTGCGACAACCAGGCCACCTATTGGCAACTGGTGCGGGCGGGATGTGGCATCGGCTTTTGTCAAAGCAGCGTTGGCTGCGCCGACGACGCCGTGCAAGAGCTGGATCTCGGCGTTGAAATCGCCCCCCTGCCGCTCTGGCTGACGGCCCACGCAGCCATGCGCGAGACGCCCCGCATCAGACGTGTCTGGACCCTGTTGGCAAAAGCCCTGAAAAACGTCGGAAAAACACCCTCTCAGCCGCTGAATGCGGGGCCTGTTATTGACCCTGAGGCCCCATGCGAGTAGGCCAATTCCAACGATTTTTTAGGAGGCAAGCATGTCCAATCCATCGATTCTGATTCTGCCCGGCGACGGTATCGGCCCCGAGGTCATGACCGAGGTTCGTAAAGTCATCACCTGGTTTGGTGAAGGCCGCGACATTCAGTTCGATGTGAGCGAAGCTCTGGTCGGCGGTGCCGCATATGACAAGCACGGTGTGCCGCTGACGGATGAGACCATGGCCCACGCGCAAGAGGTCGACGCGGTGCTGCTCGGCGCGGTGGGCGGTCCTGCCTATGATGATCTGGATTTCAGCGTCAAACCAGAGCGTGGCTTGCTGCGTCTGCGCAAGGAAATGGATCTCTATGCCAACCTGCGCCCAGCGCAGTGTTTTGACGCATTGGCTGATTTCTCCTCGCTGAAAAAAGAAATCGTGTCCGGCCTCGACATCATGATCCTGCGCGAGCTGACATCGGGTGTGTACTTTGGTGAGCCCCGCGGCATCTTTGAAGAGGGCAATGAGCGCGTCGGCATCAACACCCAGCGCTATACCGAATCCGAGATCGAACGCGCCGCACGCTCTGCCTTTGAGCTGGCAATGCGCCGCAACAAAAAGGTCTGCTCGATGGAGAAGGCCAATGTGATGGAGAGCGGCATCCTGTGGCGCGAAGTGACGACACGGGTTGGCAAGGACTACCCCGAGGTCGAGCTTTCGCACATGTATGCCGACAATGGTGCCATGCAGCTGGTGCGCGCGCCGAAACAGTTTGACGTCATCCTGACCGACAACCTGTTTGGCGACATCCTGTCCGACTGCGCCGCCATGCTGACCGGCTCATTGGGTATGCTGCCCTCGGCCAGCCTGGGTGCTCCGATGGCAAATGGTCGCCCCAAAGCGATGTATGAGCCGGTACACGGCTCGGCCCCCGACATCGCCGGTCAGGGCAAGGCAAACCCGATTGCCTGTACCTCAGCTTTGCGATGGCGCTGCGCTACAGCTTTGATCTGGGCGACGAGGCCACCCGCCTGGAAAGCGCCATTGAGAAAGTGCTTGCCGACGGTGCCCGCACGGCGGATCTGCTGGGAGAAGACGGCGTCAACCCGATTTCGACCAGCGAAATGGGCGACGCCATTGTGGCAGCCCTGCAGGACAGCCTCTAATCCCAGGCGTCCTGAGATAAAAAGACCCTGTCTAAAAAGGCCCTGTGCAGGGTTCTGCAGGGCACGAGAAAGAGGGCGGCAACGTCCTCTTTTTTTGTGGTTACACACCTTTTTTTGTGGATCATAGATTTTGCAGATAACGGCCTGCGCCCTGCCCGCCATCACACAGACGGCGCCTCGGTCCCAGGACGCAACTCAGCCCCCTTCAGCCCCCTGTAGAAGACCCCCCTGTAGAAGGCCCGGCCGAGGGCGCCACCGGTTGTGTCTCACTCGGCGCGTCAGACCCCCTGGTCGTTGGCAACACCTCATGGCTCAGGTCCCGGTAGTGTTCCAGCCGTTCCAGATGATGCAGACTGCGGTTCAGCCACCGCATCGCGTCCGTATGGGAAAACACCTCACCGAGGTCATAAAGCCCCGCATGCTCTCCCAGCAATAGCCCCCGGCGGTGACGGGCCTTTCGCGCGCCGACCAGTCGCTCAAGCCGCAGCAGACGGCGGCGCTCTTTTCCCACGTTCTGCCGACTGAGCAGGCGGGTCAAAATAGCACCGGCAATCACAGCAGGACGCCGCAGCAGAGGATCGTCTCCCAGCACGGCAATGCGTCCGGTCTGGCTCAATCGCTCAAGCAGGCGCAGCAAATGGTCCGTCTGGTGCAACAGGGCAGAATACTCTGCCTCCTGCACTGCATGATCCGGCGTGAGGCGAATATCCGCCAGAAAACCCTCGATCTCTCTCAGAGCGGGGCGACAGGGTTCAAGCGCTGTCACCCCGCGATAGTCCGCAGGCAGTTGCAGCGCCGCAGCCATGGCCGCATAGATCCGCATTGTCACCGTCTCAAGCGCGGGATGAACCGAAATCAGCGACATTTCAGGGTCTGCCAAAAAGGCACGGTCCAGCGTGATCAGCGCGTCTTTTGGCCGGTCCGGCAGCAACCGGTTGATGAGCTGCGCAAACTGCGGCGTCAGCGGCAGAAACAGCGCTGCCCCAACCAGGTTAAAGCCCGTGTGAAACACCAAAAGCGCCGTCATGGTGCTGGTGCGCTCGGCGACCACCTGCAGCGCATCAATGCCAAACAACAACACCGGCCCCACCATCAGGCTGGTGGCGACATTGAACATCAGATTTGCAACCGCCGTCTGCCGCATGGGGCGCGACCCGCCCAGCGAGGCCAGAAGGGCCGTGCAGGTGGTGCCAATATTCATGCCTGCGACAATGGCAACAGCCTGCGTCAGGGTGATGGCGCCACTTTCGAGCATCACAAGCGCCAGTGCTATTGCCGCCGAAGAGCTCTGCATCAGCACGGTCAGCGCCGCACCAATCACAGCCAGCGCCAACAGCCCCAGTACGGTATTGGGCGGCAGCATCTCGGGGCGCAGCACCGAGGTGACGTCCTGCATCCCCTGCTGCATAAGATCGAGCCCAATAAGCAGCAGGCACAGGCCCGCCACCATCCGCCCGGCCCGGGCCCAGCCGCCCCGGCCCAAAAGGTCCAGCAGGCTGGCCGGAAACAACAGCAGCATCGACAGGGTGCCCAGCTTTAGCTTAAAGCCCAAAAGGCTCACCAGCCAGCCGGTTGCCGTGGTGCCGATATTGGCGCCATAGATCACCCCAAGCGCCTGCGTCATCGTCAACAGACCAGCCCCGACAAAGCCCACTGTCATCACGGTCGTCGCACTTGACGACTGGATCACCGCCGTGGAGGCCGCTCCGGACATCACGCCGCGAAACGGTGTGGTTGTGAAACGCGTCAGAATCTGCTGCAATTGCGTCCCCGCCGCCTCCCGCAGGGCTTCGGTCATCGCCTTCATGCCCATCAGGAACATGCCGATGCCGCCAAGAACCAAAAACAACTGCTCTGTCATCGCCACCCCTTTGCTGTCGCCACCATGATGTGACGGGGCGCACAGCGCAAGGCAAGAGACGATGCCGGAGCTGAACGAGCCTGCAGGCGCAATCACAGGTGCAAGGGCAAGGAATACCGACCTTTGAGACGGGGGCGCCCGCCTCTGGCAAAAGGCCTATTGCGCAGCAGGGTCCGGCCGCATTGTCGCGACCAGCTCGGCCACCTTGAGGCCAAATTTGCGCAGCTCTGATTTATTCATGATGACACCGTTTTCTGTCAGGTAGAGCCAATGCGTCACAGCCAGAGAATGGCCGCCAGAGGCCTCTGGCAATAGGATCTGATACTCCATTTTGACCGTCGAGCCGGAAACCACGCCGCGCGCCTCACCGACGCTATCATCCGCAGTGGCCGTAAAGCTGTTGTCTGGCCCAAGGGTCAGGAACCATTTGCGGCTTTGGCTCTTGCCGTTGGAATAGGTGAACTCTTCCGTGAGGGTGCCGGTATTGCCCTGCCACTCGCCAACCATTTTCGCCACAAAGCTATTGGTCACCCTGCCGTTTGGCCCGTAGATCAGGCCCTCTGACAGAATGTCCCCCGACAGATGCGTCTTGAGCACAAACTGCGGGCTAGTCAGGGCATAGTCAGACGGGCTTTGCGCCCGAAAGCTGAAGAAATAGCTTCGGGCGGCACCAAGTGCGACAATGACAAACAGGATGGCTGCAACAAGTTTCATGAGCTTTGCTCCTCGACAGGAAGCGCCAGGACCAGGGCCAATGCGCAGAGTTTCAAAAGACAGGGAATAACGGCGTATGAGATATTGAGCACAGACAGCGCCACCGCGCTGTTGTCCGCGCCGGGCACAAAGCCACTGTTCTCAAGCACTGGCAGCACCGTAAAGGCTGCCAGCGCAAGCCCCAGTTTGCCGGCAAAGGACCAGATGCCAAAGGCCAGCGAGGGCTGCAGCCCGGCGCGGGTCAGTGCAACCGAGAACATCGCGGGCAGGATAACCATATCAGCGCCCAGCGCCGCCCCCGACGCAAGACAGATCAGCGCAAAGCCAAATGCACTGCCCGGAGCCAGAAAAGCTGCCCCGACAAAGCCCAGAATCGCCAGCGGCATGGCAAGCAAAAGCACCCGCTTCGCCCCCAGACTGCGGCTCAGCTGCGCCCAGAGCGGCACGCTAAGGCCAGCGCTGAGGAAAAACAGGATAAACAGCGGTCCCGCCTGCCCCGGCAGCAGCAGGCGATCTTCAACAAAGAACAAAAACAGGGTCGATGTGAGGGCAACAGGCAGGCTGTTGACCAGCGCCAGCCCCAGCAGTCGCAGCGCGCCCGCCTGCGCCAGCCCCTTGAGCGACAGCGCTGCACCCGGCAGCACGGGACGGCGCCAGATCGGCAAGGAAGCCGCGCCGCAACACTCGCCAGCCCGCGGAGGAAGAAGCCCAAAGCCGGATAGCCCTGCCCCGCCGCGCCCAGCGCCACAAAAAGCGTCGGCGCACTGGCGACAAGAACCACCCCGGCCAACATGCCGCCCTCGCGATACGCCGCCAAAGTCATCAGCGCGCCCGCGCTGGTGTCCTCGCCAGCGACGCACTACGCCCCTACAACAGGATCATCCCCAGGCTGTAGGCGGAGAACAACAGCACCAGCGTCCCCACAAGCTGCGCCACCACGCCAGACCCCGGCTGCAGATTGAACAGGATGGGAAAGCCGATGGCCAACCCGGCGGCGGCACTCAGGGCAAAAAAGCTCTGTGCGCGCGGCCAGCGGTCTATCACCCAGCCAATGGCCGGATCCTGCACAAGATCAATCAGCCGGATCGCCAGCAGAACTGTGCCAACCGTGCCCAGCCCGATCCCAAGCTGCACCGAGGCAAAGCGCGGCAAATGGATATAGAGCGGGATGCCGGCCGCAGCCAGCATCAGCGCATAGAGGCTGACACGCGGATATATCATCACTCGCCCCTGAGCGCCCGGGAAAAGGATCTGGACCGGGTGTTGTCGCCCAGAAAGATCTCCATGAAACTGGTTTTTATCTGCGGCTGACTAAGGGTGCAGATGAATGTGTCGTTCAGCCAGAACCCAATCGCGTCAGGGCCTTTTGACACCGCCACATAGCGGTCCCCTTTGCGCACATCCCTATAGCAGCGTTCAAGCTGCGCCCGCTGCGGCAGGGGTGCGCCCCTGCGCTCCATCTCTCGAAGAGTGCCTTCAACTAGGTCGTGCCCGGTGAGGGCTGCGCAGATAGGTCAACCCAAGGCCAAAATCCACCTCCCAATCCAGCGGCGCCCCGGCGCGGGTGAACAGCTGCGCCTCATAGATTGGGAAGCCAACAAAGCGAAAGGTCGCAGCCCCCCGCACCTGCGCGTCCGGCAAGACGGATTTCACCGGTGAGGCCAGGACCACGCCCGGCAACAGCAGGACAGAAAACGCCAGTGCAATCAGAGCAGACAGCGCTCTAGGCATGTGTCATCTCCACCTGCACCACATTGGTATGGCCAATCGCAAAGGAGGCCGCGCAGATTTCGAGGTAGTATTGCCAGTTGCGGAAAAAACCTTCGCCGTAGCCCAGAACATCGACCCGGTGCTTTTGCGCCACCAGCCGCTCTGCCCAGATCCGGCAGGTTTTGGCATAGTCCTGACCAAAGGCAAAACTGTCGCGCACCTGCAGGCCAGCACCTTTGGCCTGTTCTTTGATCACATTGTCCGACAGCAACATGCCCCCTGGGAAAACATATTGCCGGATATAGTCGGACGAGGTTTTATAGGTGTCGAAATAGTCGTCCTTGACGGTAATCGCCTGCACAACGATGCGCCCCTCTTCGGCCAGATTACGTTTGAGAACCGCAAAATACGTGGGCCAGTATCTCAGCCCGACGGCCTCGATCATTTCAATCGAGACAATGCTGTCAAAAGTGCCGTTGATGTCGCGGTAATCCCGCAGCTGGATATCGGCGAGCCCGTCAAGCCGGCAGGTTGCATAGCTGTGCTGATTGCGCGAGATCGTCACGCCGGTCACATTGCGGCCCTCCTGCGTTGCCTGCTCGGCAAAGCCCCCCCAGCCACAGCCGATCTCCAAGGTGCGCTCCCCCTGCCCCAAACGGGACAAAACGCGGGCATTCTTGTTGGACTGCGCCCGAGAAAGATCATCGTCGCCCCGGTCAAACAGCCCCGAGGAATAGGTCATGCCGTCATCCAGCCAAAGGGCATAGAACTCATTTCCCACGTCATAGTGCGACCGGATATTCCTGCGCGATCCACTGCGTGAATTGGCGCGCAGAAAGCTGTCGATCACACGGAATTTGGCGCGACTAAACGGGCTGGCCTGATCAAAAGCGCCAAGATGGTCGCGGTTACGCATCGCCAGGGACACAAGAGCCTCAATGGATGGCGTGTCCCAAAGACCTTCGACGTAGGCCTCTCCCAGTCCCACCTGACCATGCGCAGCCAGGGCCGACACGGTGGACCAGTCATGAATGACCATTTCCGCCTCGGGTCCCGAGCTGCCAAACTGATAGCGCTCCCCTTCAGGCGTGCGCAGGGTCAGTTGGCCCTCACGCAGACGTTCGCAGGTCGACAGGAAATTCGATTTCAGAGCCTTGTTGGTCAATCGCATTTTTCAATCCTTTGATCTGATGGCGCTCATTCAGGGTCCGTACGATACGCATGGCGCTGGCAATGCCGTCTTCGTGAAATCCATGACGGTTCCAGGCTCCGGCAAACCAGGTTCGGTTCTGGCCCTGCATCTGGCGAATATCCCGTTGTGCCATGAGCGCGGCCTTATCAAAAACCGGATGGGCATATTCGACACTGTCATAAATTGACTGCACCGAGATCTCGGTGGTCGGGTTCAGCGTCACAAACAGTGCGTCACTTTCAGGGATGCCCTGCAGCTTGTTCATCCAGTAGGTGACACCAATATCACCGTCTTGCGACCGGTAGGCCCAGCTTGACCAGCAGTCACGACGTTTGGGCATCTGACGCGGATCGCAATGCAGAACCGCCTTGTTTGGCTGGTAACGAATGGAGCCAAGAGCCCCCGCCTCCTGCGGCGTTGCCTGCGGCCCCAGGATCGCCAGCGCATGGTCAGAATGGCAGGCGAGGACCAGCTCGTCAAAGGTTTCGACAAAACCGTTGCCTGCCGTGACCGTGACTGCAAATTCATTCCGCGTGATATGCTGCACCGGGCAGCCTGTACGCAGGCAGCAGCCCCGCGCAATCAGCGCCGCCTCAAGTCGGCGCACATATTCGATACTGCCGCCTTTAACGGTCCACCACTGATGTTGCCCGCCCCCGGCCAAAAGCGCGTGGTTGCGGAAAAACTGCACCAGAGATTTGGCCGGAAACTGGTCAACCTCTGCCACTGGCGTCGACCAGATCGCGCCACACATTGGCATCAGGTATTTGTCGCGAAACCATTGGCCCAAGCCCAGCTCTGCGACGAGTTCACCTATGGTTTTATCGTCGTCCTGCGCAGCCGCCTCGGCCCGTTTGCCAAACCGCACAATGTCAGCGATCATTTTGTAAAACTGCGGCTTTAGCAGGTTGCTTTTTTGCGCCGTGATGGCGCGCAGGCTGTTGAGCCCGTATTCAAGCCGCCCATTATCAATACTGGCGCCAAAGCTCATCTCGCTTTTGATCACCGGCACATCCAGGTCGCGAAACAGACGGGTGAGGAAGGGGTAGGTCACATAGTTAAAAACGATAAAGCCGGTATCGACCGGCTGGTCGCCGTTCTTGCCTGCCATCACCGTGCGCGCATGACCGCCCAGCCTGGGGGCCGCCTCAAACAGGGTCACATCATGGTAGGGCGACAGGTAGTAGGCAGCAGACAGGCCTGAAATACCACCGCCGACAATGGCGATCTTTTTACGCGGGCCCTGGGTGTGGTCAAACATTTGGTCCTCGTCTTTGACGTGTTATGAAAGGGATACGCGGTGCGCGCGGCGTTGGATCACAATTTGACACAAAAAGATTTTCTACGCGCACAGCAGGCAAAAAGTGATCCATCCCCCCTGCGCGCACGTAGAGGAACTATCATGCTGCACCATATCCAAGCTCATACCTACCACGCCCGGCGCGGGTCTTTGAAAAACGCCTTTTCCTACGGGGTAGACTATGTCCTGAGCGATCTTGGCACAGATCAGCCCTGGCTGTTCTCGCGCAACCGCTTCAATTTGTGGTCGCCTTGGGACCGCCATCACGGCGGCGTGCGCAACCAGGGGCGCGGGGTCGCGTGGTTTCGCAGCCTGCTGTCCGAGAGAGGCTTTCCCCTCCAGAACGCGCAACTGTTGTTGCTGGCTCAACCGCGGCTTCTTTGGTTTCAATTCAAATCGGTCAGCTTTTGGATCGCGCTGATCGATGGAAAACCCTGCGCCTTTGTCGCCGAGGTCAACAGCACCTTTGGGCAGCGACACTGCTACTTTTGTGCCCACAGAGATTTTCGCCCCATTCAAAAGACGGATCGTCTGACGGCGGCAAAGCTGATGCATGTGTCGCCTTTTCAAAAGATCGAAGGGCTCTATCACTTCAATTTTGAGCTGACCAAAACCAAGGTCAACATCCGGATCAAGTATGAAAATGGCGATCAGGGAGTGTTGGCCACGCTGGTGGGAAAGCGCTCTGTCGCGACCAACCGGTCGTTGCTTTGGGCTGCCGTGCGACGGCCGTTTGGGGCGCTGCGTGTGCTGGCGCTGATCCACTGGCAAGACGCAATCCTATATCTCAAACGCGCTCCGTTTTTGAAAAAACAGCCAGCGCCCGCGCAGCTGCTGTCTGAGACCCAAAACAGTATCGAGGCCGCAAAATGACTGGATTTTCAGGGAAAACCTATTGGCTCGTTGGTGCCAGTGAAGGGCTGGGCCGGGCGCTGGCCCAACAGCTGAGCGATGAGGGCGCGCATTTGATCCTGTCGGCACGAAACGCAGACCGGCTGCAAAGCCTGTGCCATGCATTGCCCAACAGCCGCCCGCTGCAGATGGACGTGACAGACCCGCAGGCAGTGCGACAGGCGGCGGCGCAACTCGGGCAGGTGGACGGGGTGATCTACAATGCAGGCGCCTATGCCCCCATGCGCGCGACCGCCTGGGACAAAGAGGCGGCACTTGCCATGTGTGATGTGAATTTCATCGGGGCCATGCGCGTGTTGGGCGAGGTTGTGCCAGAGTTTGTGCGCCGTGGTCAGGGCGATATCACGCTGGTCGGCTCGCTCGCGGGCTATCACGGCCTGCCTGCGGCGATCGGCTATGGCGCCAGCAAGGCCGCACTGGTCAGCCTGGCAGAAACGATGCGTTTTGACCTCAAAGGCAGTGGCGTTGTGGTGCGACTGGTGAACCCGGGCTTTATCAAAACCCGTCTCACCGAAAAAAACAGTTTCAAAATGCCAATGCTGATGCAGCCCGAAGCTGCCGCACGCCGGGTTTTGAAAGCGATGCGCAAATCTCGTTTTCGCACCGATTTTCCCGCCCCGTTTTCCTGGGCTCTGCGCCTTTTCTCTGCTTTGCCAGATCTGTTTCTCTACGGCCGCAGATAACATCCCAGACCGCGACGCGCGGCCCCCCGTCGCAGCCGAAACAGAATGCGACCCCAACTTCCCCGTGATCAGAGGCCAGAGGTCAGATGCGGAATATCGGCTGCAACAGCCGGGGCACCAAAGCGCGAAACCGCAGGGGCGCATCGGTCGCAGCCAGGCAAATACAGGCCTCTCCCGCATCCGCGACCGGCGTGTGCTCCAGCGCGTCATCGGCGATCTCGACACCCCCGACACCAAACCTGCCGGTTTCATCACTAAAACTGCCCTGCAACACCAGCGTCAGCTCCAGCCCATTGTGGCTGTGATCCGGCACCGCCTGTCCTGGCGGGATATAGAGCAACCGTACCGAGCCGCTGTCGTCATGTGACAAGATATCCTGACGCACCCCCATCCCCAGTTTTTTCCAGCGTAGCGCACGCCCCTTGAGCGCCTCCATCACCGGGGCTGGATAGACGCCGTGCCGCTCATAAACCGGTTTGGCAGTGTAGGGCGCATCCAATTGCGCAAAGAGGTCGTCTTTCAACGATGGCGAAACGGCCACCGCGTCAGATTCGTCCAGCAAAACACCGCCAACAGCCTGATGTGTCTCAAGCGTCGCCCGGCAGCTTTCGCACAGTGACACATGGCACGCGACCACAACGGCAAAGGCATGCGGCAGGTTGCCGGCTGCATAGGCCGCCAACATGGCATCGGGGATGTGGCGGGTTACGGCACTCATTGCTTGAGGTCCTTCAATTCGTGTCTCAATCGCTCCAGCCCAAGGCGGATACGCGATTTTATCGTTCCCAGCGGCAGACCCGTCTCGGCGCTGATTTCCTGATGGGTCAACTCGCCCAGATAGGCCTTTTCTATGATTTCGCGCTGCAAAGGCTTGAGCGTCGCAAGAGCCTTTTTCAACTGGCCTGTTTCCTGCTCAAGACCCAGAATTTGGCTGGCGTCCGGCTCGGCTCCCGGCTCTTCCTTCAGCTCTTCCGGTATTGGCCGGTTTTCTTTGCGCGCAAGGTCGATCTGACGGTTGCGGGCAATCTGGTAGATCCAGGCCGAGACCTGCGCCCGGTGTGGATCGAACAGGGCCGCCTTGCGCCAGAGGGTCAGCAGCACGTCTTGCACAATTTCCTCTGCCTGCGGCGCTGAGGCCCCTCCCCGCATCACAAACCCCTTCAGCCGCGGCGCAAAATGATCGTAGAGGGCACCAAAGGCTGCCCGATCACGGTTGTCACGCACAGCGATCATCCAGATCGTCTGTTGGGAAATGTCCTGTTGTGAAAGGTCGGTTTTGGGTGGCGACACAGATCTTCTTTCGGAGCGGCCCACGGTCACTGAACTCGCGTTGAGGCGCGGTGGAATAAGAGTTTGTGTCAACATAGTCCTATTACGGACCGGCAAGCCATACGGATCAGTTTTTATCCAGGTTTTTTTCCCAGGTTTTATTCTGAGGCATTTCAGCGGCAAACCCATCGTGACAGACACATAGTGGCCGACAAGACCTGTTCGCCTGAAATGTTTGGCGTTTAGGGAGAGCCTGTTCTCCAGCTGAGGAGACAGACAATGAAGCCCTGCGAGGCCCTGCCGTTTAGGGGACGGAGTGCACAAAGCGAATACAACAACTCAATGCTGTATTCGCTTCGCTTTTGAACAGGTCTTTCAGTTTCTGCTCGGCCTCAACTTAAAGAGGGAGCACCGGAAGATCACCAAAGTATTTCTTGTGGATCCCGTCATAGGTTCCATCTGCAACAAGCTCTTTAAGGGCCTTTTGCAGCCTTTCGACCTTGGCGTCGTCAAAGTCTTTGTGTGCTGCAAGCCAAATCGCAACAGGGGAGATTGACGTTCCGATCGCCAGATCTTCCGGCGCAAACCCCAGTTCTTGTGACCAAACGAAAACAGCCCGCGAGGACACCGTGTAAACCGCATCGACACGGCCAGCCTTTAGCTTTTGCAGGTTGTTGACGTCGGAGTTGCTGATGTTGGTGAAACCTTCGTTTTCCAGCTGGGTGTAGTAGAGCGACCGGGAGCCGATCTGACCCAGGCCCCGGGCATCCTCGATTGAATTGATCGGATCACCAAGGGAGACAAACACGCGCTCGGCAGTGAGCAGGTTCATGACCCACTTGTATTTTGGCTCGCGTTTTTTGTTACGGCCCAGGCCAAAGACGATTGTATCGGGCTCGTCCTCCGCAACCTTTTGAGCGCGTTTCCAAGGCAGGTATTCGGTCTCCAGATCAAAACCGGCGCGCTCAGCGACGGCATTCATCAGCTCTACGTTAAACCCGGGCAGATCGGCTTTTGCATCTCTGGTGAAGGGGGTCAAACCTTCGTAGGTCACTGCGCGCAGGGTTTCAGACAAACCGGGCGATGCGAACAGCACCGCGGCACAGGCAATAGCAGCAAATTTCTTCAACATTTTTCTCCTCCAAAGATTATAACTATCTGTTTCTATTGCAGGGCTAGTCTTAAAAAACGGATAATCCGGATTGGGTGAATTTCTTGGATTTTACCCTCCTGAGCTGCGCCTG
>NZ_MWVJ01000031.1 GCF_002087335.1 Pseudophaeobacter leonis | reverse complement strand
TAAATTTGCACAGGTCAAAACAAACGCCGCAACAAAAAAACGCCGCAACAGAGTGCGGCGTTTACGTCGGTGTCAAAATAGAGCCGACCTTAGGGACAAGAAGGCGGCTTTTCAGTCAGCCTTCAGTCTTTACAGCTGCGGTTGCAGCTTTCACGGCCGCAGAGGGGGCAGATGCCGCTGAGGAGGATGGCATTGCCTTTTTGCCACCAGGCGTGAGGGGGTCATCCTGACGCTGAACCGAGCCCTCAAAGTGGGCGCCGCTTTCAATGGCAATGGTCTTGTGGATGATGTCGCCTTCGACACGCGCCGTCGCGGTGAGGCGGACCTTCAGGCCACGAACACGGCCAACAACGCGGCCATTGACCACAACGTCATCCGCAATGACTTCACCCTTGATGGTTGCCGTCTCGCCCACGGTCAAAAGATGCGCGCGGATATCGCCTTCCACAGTGCCTTCAACCTGAATATCGCCAGAGGTCTTGAGGTTTCCGGTGATGTGCAGATCCGAACTCAGCAGCGAGGCTGGCGGTTTTGCCTTTGGGGCAGAGGGCTTGTAGTCGCTTTGAGGCGCCATAGGGGCGGCCGCCGTGGGCGCAGCTGTTGGAGTAGCTTCGGCCTGCTTGGGTCCGGGCTCGTTGATTTTGCTCTTAGAAAACATTTCTTGCAGCCTTGATATAGATCATCGGGTTTACGGGTTTGCCATTGACCCTAACCTCATAGTGGAGGTGGGTCCCGGTGGACCGTCCGGTGGTACCCATATCAGCAATATGATCGCCGCGCGAGACCCTTTGGCCAACCTTAACGCGGAGATTTGAATTATGAGCGTATTTCGTCTCAATACCAAAGGCATGCTGAATGGAAACGAGCTTACCGTAGCCGGATTGCCAGCCCGCATGGGTAACAACGCCATCTGCGGTGGCAAAGATATCTGTGCCGGTTTTTCCAGCAAAATCAGAGCCTTTGTGCAGACGACGTCCGCCTGTTTTGGGGTCGCGGCGATAGCCGTACCCTGACGACTGACGGACCTGACCTAGATTTACCGGGGTGGCAAAGGGCGCCTGCTGGGCGGCCATACGGTAAAGGTTCAACTGGTCCAACTGATTAAGGATCTGGTTGGCACGCAGCTCATCCGCGGAGGGTTCTTCCCCGCGGGTCGATAGGGCTAAAGGGGTGAGCGGACCGCCCTGACCGCTATAGCCGCGCCCACCTGCTCCAGAATGCGATCTGGAGGCATGCCGGCATTTCTGAACATTTTGTCGAGGGGGGTAACCGAGACGGCAACCGCCTCTTCTAACTGGCGAAAGATCTGGTCGTTGCGCTCATTGAGCAATTCCAGCTCCAGCTCCATTTCGGCGCGTTGCTCCAGCGCTTCTTTGGCATCGGCCTGGATCTGGTCGCGCTCTTGTGCGGTATCGGACAAGACATTGGAGAGGCAATCCATCTGCCGAGGTGCTGCGGCAACGGCCATCTGTGCGGCCCCCTCCGCCTCGGTATCCGCGCGCAGGTTTTCCAGATCAGCACGCGTGCTGTCGCGTTGCGTCATGGTGTGTCGCAGGGTGGTCTGGATGACTTCGATGCCGGTTTCCAGCTCCTGACGGCGGGTCTCTGAGGTGAGCAGTTCGGACTGCATCAGCCAGATCTGCGCCAGCGCCGCATTAAAGCGTTCCTGCGCCGCAAGGGCTTCTTCGGCACGTGTATCACGCTCGGATGAGATGTCATTGAGCCGCGCGCGGTAGGTCACCTGTTCGCGTTTGGCCTGCTCGCGAAAATTGCCTGCGCCGATACTGTCCATCAAGACAATGGCGGTGGCGACGATGGACCAGGCCACCAAAAGCGTCATGCCCAGAATTGCGACCAGTTGGGTCTCGGGTCTGAGCCGCACAAAGCGGGTATCAGAATCTGATTTCAAAAAGACCCGGCGTTCTGGAAAGCTGTTTTCCAGAAATGAGTGTATTTTTATTGCCAGACGTGTCCGCACGCTCTGATCCTTGTTCCATCCCAATTGCTTAGAGTTACAGCCATCCCCTGCCATTTCTCTGAACAAAATCTTTAGACATCAGAAAGCCATTGGGCAAGTGTGGTGGGGCTTTTTCAAAGCCTTTCCATCTGTTTGGCACAGGGAGGCCTCGGTTTGGGCGGATTGTCGCCATTGCCGCTGGGCCATTGCCAGAGTCCCAGAGACCGGCCCAATCGATGCATATGCGCAGGTTTGCCGAAGGGTCGCCTGTGCGTCGCGGGGTCACGGGCTGTGTTCAGATGCCGGCCATTGGTTTGACCGTGTCGGCCAGGGGCCAGTAGAAATCCGGCGGAATACCGGCATCTGCACGCTTTTCTTCGTTGAAAGGCGGCTTGAGCGAGCTGTGGAAATATTTCTTCACCAGCTGATGGAACACGCCCTTTGGGTCCAGATTATCGCGCCCACACATGAAATAGAACCACTTGGAGCCATAGGCCACATGGCTGACCTCCTCGGAATAGATCACTTCCAGCGCCTCGACCGCCTGGGTCAGTTTCGCCTGACGGAAGATCTTGATCATGCCGGGGGTCACATCCAGGCCGCGCGCCTCCAGGACCATCGGCACAACAGCCAGTCGTCCCATCAGGTCATCGGCGGTGTCTTCTGCCGCGCGCCACCTCCCACTATGGGCCGGCAGGGCGCCGTAGTGGCTGCCAAGGCTGGCGAGGCAATCACACATCAATCCAAAGTGTTTTGATTCTTCGTCGGCAGCCTTGACCCAGTCATCAAAAAAACCAATCGGCAAAGGCACATGAGAGAAGCGGGCAATAATGTCCCAGTGCAGATCAACCGCATTCAGCTCGATATGCGCCACCGCATGCAACAGCGCAATGCGCCCGGCTTCTGTTCCGGGCTTGCGCTTGGGGACATCGCGTGGGTTCAGCAGTTCGGGCTGCGCCGGGCGGGCAGGGTGCAAGGGGGGCTGCGCTGTGCCAATCTTGATCGAGCAGGGAGTCTCGCTACGGGCTTTGAACCATGCGGCGGCATGACGGCGCGACAGTGCCGCCTTGGCCGTGCCATCTGCGGTGGTCAAAACCTCGGTGGCCATCTCGGCCAATGTCAGAGTGCTGTTGCTCACAGGGGGGGCTCCCGTTTTACCGTTCTCATTTGTGGCCTTTGCTTCGGTGGTTTTGGCAAAAATGTCCAGAGAGCATACTGGCCAATGAGCGGTCACTGGACTGTATTTCTGATTGCAAAGCCCTGCATGGCGCGCGCGGTTTGCAATGACGCGGGCGCGCGCCGCGCTCTTGGCGCGGCGCTTGGCCCAACGCTCTGAATGCATCCAGATTCTGGATGGCATGTCAGAGGGGCGGGAGCAATTTGGGCGCGTCGCTCGTGACAGGTAATGGCCAGGATTGGTGGCTAGTTGGAATGGCCAGGTGGAATGGCAAGGTGCCTCAGCGTCGCCTAGAGCGCCTGAGCCGCCGCAAGCACCTCTTCAACGTGACCCTCGACCTTTACCTTGCGCCAGATCCGGGCAACCTTGCCGGTGGCATCAATCAGGAAAGTAGAGCGCTCAATCCCCCAGTGTTTCTTGCCATACATGTTCTTCTCCTTCCACACGCCATAGTCCTCGCAGGTGGAGCCGTCAGCATCAGACAACAGCGGCGTGGTCAGGCTATGTTTGGCGATAAACTTCTCGTGCTTGGCAACGGGATCCTTCGAGATGCCAAAGACCTCGGCCTCGGCATCGGCAAAGGCTTGCAGATGGGCGGAAAACCCGATGGATTCTTTGGTGCAGCCCGGAGTATCATCGCGGGGATAGAAAAACAGCACAACGGCTTTGCCTTTCAACTCCGCAAGAGAGATCTCTGTGTCGCCATCGCGCGGCAGAGTGAAAAGAGGGGCTTGGTCGCTGGTATCGAGCATTTTATGGGTCTCCAAAACGGTTTGGCAAGGGCTGCCTGCCATAGATAGGCCATCACGGGCAAAGGATAAATACTGATCGAACCGGATGGGGATACTGCTGATCACGGCAAACCTTTCGACCAAAAGGTCGCAGAGGGTCTGAGCGACGGTGTGCAGCAACGCCGGGCGCGGCCTTGGCGTGTCCTGCGGGGATCGATCTGGCTTTTGCTGAGCCTGAGTTTTCTGGCTACAGGTGCGATCTATTTTGGGATTGGCACCCGAATGGAGGCGCCCCCTTGGCTGCGCCAACGGCTCGAGGCCCGGATCGAGCAGGATCTGAATGGGCTGCAGCTGGAGTTCGGTGACCTGCATTTTGTGGTCAATCGCGGCTGGCGGCCGCGGATCGGCATGCGGGATGTCACGCTGCGGCAGGCCGACGGCATCGCAATCGTTCAGCTGGCAGATGCCGAAGTGTCGATGGCGATGCGGCCTCTTTTGCGGGGGAAGATCCAGCCTAAAAGTATTTATCTCAGTGGGCTCTATGCCAATATGCGCCGTGAAAGCGGTGGTATCGCCCTCAGTTTTTCTGAAGGCGGATCGCCGTTGCGCCAGGCCGCAAACTTACCGCAACTGATCGAACAATGGGACAGCCAGCTAGAGCTGCCGGTGCTCTCGGCTCTGACAGAGGTGTCGACCGATGGGGTGACCCTGCGCTACGAGGATGCGCGGCTTGGGCGGGTCTGGATCATGGATGGGGGGCATGTGAAATTTGCCCGACAGGGGCAGGCTCTGACCATTGCGGCAGGGTTCTCGGTCTTGAGCGGCCGCCAGGATGTCGGCTCTGTTGAGGCAAACTACAAATCCGACATTGGCGATGCCGCCGCGGAATTTGGCATTCTTGTCAGCGATATCGCCAGCGAGGACATTTCGCTGCAGGCCCCGGCTCTGGGCTGGCTGCAGGTGCTGCGGGCCTCGATTTCGGGCTCAATGCGCGGGGCCATTGCCAGTGATGGCAGCCTGTTGCCGCTCTCGGCCAGCCTGCAAATCGGTGAGGGCGTGATCCAGCCCTCTGACGAGGCGCTGCCGATCCCCATCCACAGCGCCCATAGTTATTTCACCTATTATCCCCTTGGACAGCGGCTGCGGTTTGACGAGCTGAAGATCAACAGCGGCTGGGGGTCGGGCACCATTGAAGGGCAGGCAGAGCTTGCCGGAATTACCGATGGCCGCCTGACCGACCTGGTGGGGCAGCTTCGGTTCACCGATCTCACGCTCAACCCGCGTGACCTGTATGAGGCGCCGCAGGTGTTTAGCGGCATCACCACTGACTTCCGATTGCAGCCGCAGCCGTTCCGCTTTCAGCTTGGCGAGATGCTGGTTGAACATGAGGGGCGCCAGATCCATCTGGATGGCCAGATTGAGGCAGGCACGCAGGGCTGGGAATATGCCCTGAATGCGCAGTCGGACCGATTGGATCTGGATCAGGTGAAAATCGCTGTGGCCTGCGGGCGCTGCGGAAAAGCCGCGCCGCTGGGTGCGCGACAATGTTCTGCAGGCCGAGGCCTATGAGGTCAATTTCGCGCTGCGCGGCAAGGGACGTGGTCGGCCTTTCATTGCGCTGGACGCAAATTTTTCCGGCGCCGAGGTCAAATTCCAAAAACACCTGCCCCCGGTGCGCGATGGGGCGGGTCACTTCAGCCTCTACAACACCCGCATGGTGATTGTGGCCACGGATGGCAGTGTCACGGCTGATCAGGGGGGCTCTGTCTCGGTGGCTGGAACCTCCTTTATTATTCCCGACACCTCTGTGCGCGATGGCACGCCCGGGATCGCCCGGGTGGTGGCACAGGGACCTGTTACCGCTGGATTGTCGCTTCTGAACCGCCCGCCGCTTGCGATCATGGACAAGGCGCATTTACCTGTGGATCTGGCCTCGGGGCAGGTCAGAGTGGTTGGCACGCTGGCCCTGCCGCTGAAAGAGAAAGTGACACCTGACGAAATCTTGTATCACTATCAGGGCGTTGTAAGGGATGTGCGCAGCACGGTTCTGGTGCCGGACCAGGATGTCGCAGCGCAGTCGCTGGCCCTGCGTGGTGACCAGGGGAGGGTAGAGCTGTCTGGCGCAGGAACCCTGTCCGGCATCCCTGTAACAGCCACCTGGCGTCAGGCGGTTGGCGCCACTGCCAGTCAGGCAAGCCAGGTGACCGGCGAGGTCGAGATCAGCCCTATGGCGCTGGATACGCTAAATATCGGCCTGCCAGAGGGCACTGTCGCGGGGCTGGGGCGGGGGAGCTATGTCCTTGATCTTGTGCCTGATACCGCGCCCGTTTTGCAGCTGAGTTCAGATTTGGCCGGGCTTGAGTTGCGCATTGCGCCAATCAGTTGGCGCAAACCGCCAGACACCACCGGCCGGCTGGATATGGCAGCTACCCTGTCCACGCCCCTTACGGTGGACAGCCTTGCGCTGAGCGCGCCGGGGCTGGACGCGCAGGGATCGGTGACGCTCAAGGACGACGGCGGCCTGAAACAGGCCAGTTTTACCTCGGTCACTGTTGGCGGCTGGATGCGGGGTGCGGTCAATTTTGCCGGCCTCAACAGTGGGCTGGCAGAAGTGCAGGTGACTAGCGGCACGATTGATTTGCAAAAGGCTCCGTTTTCCAGTGAGAGCGGTGGTGCCTCAGGAGGCAGCGAGGACACAGGCCCGATCACCATGCGGCTGGACCGCTTGCGGGTGACAGAAAGTATTGCTCTGACCGGATTTCAGGGAAAGTTCTCCACCCGGGGCGGCCTCAACGGTCAGTTTTCAGGCGCTCTCAACGGGGCGACGGCTGTCACTGGAGTCGTGGTGCCACAAGAGGGAGGTATTGCGACACGGATCCGGTCAGAGGACGCAGGCGGGGTCTTTAGGGCTGCTGGCATTTTGCGCCACGGGCGCGGCGGCAGCTTTGAGATGACACTGGTGCCTGCGGATGTGGCCGGAGAGTACGATGGCAAGATTGATATCAAGAACACCCGGATCAAGAATGCCCCCTCGATGGCAGCGCTTCTGAATGCGATCAGCGTGATTGGTCTGCTGGACGAACTCTCCGGCGGCGGCATTCTCTTTACGGGCGTCGAGGCCAAGTTTCGTCTCGGCTCCACCCATCTGGTGGTGCATGAAAGCAGCGCAGTTGGTCCCTCGATGGGGATATCGATGGACGGGGTTTATGATCTGGGCTCGGGGGTGCTGGATATGCGCGGCGTCATCTCGCCAATCTATCTGATCAATGCGATTGGGCGGGTTGTTGCGCGCAAGGGCGAGGGGCTGTTTGGCTTTGCGTTCCGGCTGCGCGGCACCGCTGATGACCCACAGGTGAGTGTAAATCCGCTGTCAGCCCTGGCTCCGGGGATGTTCCGCGAGATCTTTCGTGGCAAGGCACCAACGGTTCCCGGCGCCCCGGAGGAGGAGAAAATCCCCAACCCAGCCCACCGGCCGCGCAATGATGGCGGCGATCGCTGAGGCTGGGGCAGAGGCTGGGACTGAGGTTGGGACTGAGGTGATTTTGTCCCTGTTGCAGCGCAGTCTGGCATGGCCATTGCCAGCTAAAACCCGTAAGGGGGCGGCATGAAACTAAGTGATTTTGACTTTGATCTGCCTGAAGATCTGATTGCCACCCGTCCGGCCAGCCCCCGCAGTGCGGCGCGCCTGCTGGTGGCCACCCCAGAGCTGTTGAGCGATGGCAAGGTCACAGACCTTGTGGACTGGCTGCAGCCGGGCGACCGGTTGGTGCTGAATGATACCAAAGTCATCCCCGCCCGCCTGTCTGGTCTGCGCCATCGTGACACGGCGCAGGGCAAGATGGCTGCCAAGATCGAAGTCACCCTGTTGGATCCAAAGGCCGATGGCTGCTGGTCCGCACTGCTCAAGCCGCTGAAAAAGGTCAAGACAGGCGAGACCGTTGTGTTCTCTGATGCGCTGTCTGCTGAACTGGAAGCGGTCGAGGACGGCCAGGGCCTGTTGCGGTTCAACCTGAAAGGCGACGATTTTGACAAGGCTCTGAATGCCGCGGGTGCCATGCCGCTGCCGCCCTATATTGCAGCCAAACGCGCGGCTGACGCGCATGGCATGGAAGACTACCAGACCGTCTGGGCGCGCCATTCCGGCGCGGTGGCGGCCCCCACGGCCTCGTTGCATTTTGACCAGGCACTGCTGGCGGCGCTGGCAGATAAGGGCGTGCAGTTCACCCATGTGACCCTGCATGTGGGCGCGGGCACCTTTTTGCCAGTCAAGGTCGAAGATGTCACCAGCCACAAGATGCACGCAGAGTGGGGCCGTGCCAGCCCTGAGGCTGCCGTCGAGATCGCCGCCACCAAGGCCGCAGGCGGGCGGGTGATGCCTGTTGGCACCACGGCGCTGCGCCTGATCGAGAGTGCGGCGCGCAAGGGGCAGATTGAGCCCTGGGAAGGCGAGACGGATATCTTTATTTATCCGGGATTTACCTTTCATGCGGCGGATGCGCTGATGACCAATTTTCACCTGCCCAAATCAACTCTGTTGATGCTGATTTCGGCGCTGATGGGACAGGACCGGGTGCGCGCGATCTATGATCATGCCATAGAGCACCGCTATCGCTTCTTTTCTTATGGCGATGCGTCGCTTTTGTTGCCACAAGGGGCGAATACGCCGCAGAAGTGACGCGCATAAGCGGGATAAAGCACGCAGGTTCCGCTCTGATCAGAGTCGGAGCACGTCACTAAACCTTTATCTTAAACACCGATACCCGCCCTGGACCACCGGGGAGGCCCCGGTCTGAAAAACACGTGGGCATGCGCTGCTTGGGGGTCTCTCCTTGTGGTCTGTGCCTGCCGGCAAAGGAGCCACCACGATGCTGCAGGTCTTGTCGAGCGCTTGGGCGCTGCTTTTGGGCATGGGACTATTGATGATCGGCAACGGCATGCAGGGCACCATTCTGGGTGTGCGCGGTGCTATGGAGGGGTTTTCCACCCTGCAGATGTCCTTTGTGATGTCGGCCTATTTTGTTGGCTTTCTTGGCGGCTCACGCCTCGCTCCCGAGATGATCCGCCGGGTTGGCCATGTGCGGGTCTTTGCTGCACTCGCCTCGCTGATCTCGGCTGTCATGATCCTTTATCCTGCGCTGGCCAATCCCGTTGCCTGGATGCTGGGGCGGGTGGTGATCGGGTTTTGCTTTTCGGGCGTGTATGTGACAGCCGAAAGCTGGCTCAACAATGCTGCCGATAATGCCAACCGGGGCAAGGCGCTGTCGCTGTATATGATCGTGCAGACGGTTGGCATTGTGACGGCCCAGGCGCTGATGCTGGTGGGAGACCCGGCAGGCTATGAGACCTTTGTAATCGCCTCTATCGTGATTTCGGTGTCCTTTGCGCCGATTTTGCTGTCGATCTCGCCCACACCGGCCTTTGACACCACAAAACCAATGTCCCTGCGGCAACTGATGGATGTGTCGCCCCTGGGCTGCATTGGCATGTTCTTGCTGGGCGGCGTGTTTTCGGCACAGTTTGGCATGAGCGCGGTCTACGCAGCCGAGGCGGGGCTGACGCTGTCGCAGATCTCGATCTTCATCGCCACCTTCTATATCGGTGCCATCATCCTGCAATTTCCGCTGGGCTGGATGTCTGACTGGATGGACCGCAGGATCCTCGTGCTGGCGGCGTCCGCACTGGGCGGGGCAGCGGCTGTCATGGGAATGATCATGGGGGGCGACTATACCTTCCTGCTGGTGGCGGCCTTTCTGATCGGCGGTATGTCAAACCCACTGTATTCCTTGCTGATCGCCCATACCAATGACTATCTTGAGCACGACGATATGGCTGCGGCCTCGGGCGGGCTGGTGTTTATCAACGGGCTGGGCGCGATTGCCGGACCGCTGATCACCGGTTGGCTGATGAGTGATGCCGTCTTTGGCCCGGCTGGCTACTTCCTGTTCATGGCGGTTTTGCTCATTGCTTTGGCGTTCTATGCGCTTTACCGCACGACCCAGCGGGCCGCGATTCCGGCCGATGAGACCGGTATCATGTCACCCATGGGCCTGACGGGCTCGCCGGTTCTGGTCGAGTTTGCCCAGGAGTTTGCCATTGAGACAGAGATTGAAGAGCAAGAAGCCGCCCATGACGCGGAGTGATTGCGCTAACCGTCTGAACTTGTGATGAGTATTTCAGCAAATTGCCGGGGTTGTTGCAAAAAGTGACCCCAGCTCACTTGTAAAAGTCACGAAAAATGGACTGAACTGGGACTCAGTATTAATACGTGGAGAAGGCACAATGCAGGGCCCCGAAGAGATTCTGAAATTCTGGCTGGATGAGGTTGGCGAAAAAGGCTGGTATCTGGCGGATGACACTCTGGATGAGACCATCAGAGACCGTTTTCTGGAGACCTGGGAGGCGGCCTGCGAGGGCAAGTTTTCTCTGTGGCTGACCTACCCGTCGGGCACGCTGGCCTATATCATTTTGATGGATCAATTGCCGCGCAATATGTTTCGCGGCAAAGGCGACGCCTTCCGCTCGGATCGTATGGCGCTGAGTGCGGCAAAGAATGCGATCAACCGAAAATGGGACATGAAGATCGACGAGCCTGCGCGTCAGTTCTTCTATCTACCTTTGATGCATTCTGAGAACCTGTGTGATCAGGAACGCTGTGTGCGGCTGATGCTGGAGCGGATGCCCAAGTATGGCGCCTCCAATATGTTGCATGCGCGGGCGCACCGTGAGGTGATTCGCCTGTTTGGCCGCTTTCCCTATCGCAACGAGGCACTGCTGCGCCAAAGCACGACGCCAGAACGGGAGTATGTCATGGCGGGCGGTTACGGAGAAACGGTGCGCAGCCTGCAGGCTGCGGGCTGAGCCCCAGTTGGTGCTTTCGCTCTGCTTGGCCAAGGAGCCTGAGGCAGACAGGCATGCTCGCAGCAAGGGCATGCCAGCTGTTAGGTGGCGTATCTAGTCCCGGAGCGCCGCCTCACCTTGCCAGCGGCCTCTCTCACAGCTACCCAGACGCGGTGCCCAGAGCGCAAACCCGTCGGTCAGTTTTGTCGCGGCGGCCTCGGCGGCCGTCGTCATGATCTGAGCCGGCAGCTGTTTCAGCGCCAGGGTCTCTTGCCGTAGATCACCAACCTGCTGTTCCAGTCTTGCCAGTCGAAACCTGAGCTCTGTGCTGTCGGGGCTCTTGTGACCTTCCAGAGCTTTCGTCAGGGCTGTGAGCTCCTGTGTCACGGCTTGGATTTCAACGTGGACTGGCGTGAAGTTATCGCTGACCTCGCCTAGCTGCGCGGAGACTGTGCTGGCGGCTGAGACCATCTTCCAACCCAAAAAGAGACAGAGCGCCAACAGCAACAGGCTGGCATTGAGAAAGGCTTTGAGGAGATCAAACAGAAGGGGCATGGCAGCAGGTCACTTTGCAAATCTAAGTGTTTTCTGGGGTGGCATGGCAGAGCACTGCATCCTATGCTTTCAGAAAAGCGCTATAAATGCCAGTCGCACGGAGGCTTCCCCAGGATAGCTGACGGGGCAATTTGGCATCACCTGGCGCTGGCATATCTGGATGATTGCAGTGACTGATAAAGTGGTTTAATGCTGAACTACTTTCAATGGATCCTTTTGACGAGGCAAGATCATGGCCACACAGACCTTTGATGTGATCGTAATTGGCGCAGGCCCCGGTGGCTATGTGGCTGCCATTCGGGCGGCACAACTGGGCCTTAAGGTTGCGATTGTTGAGCGCGAAAACCTTGGCGGCATCTGTCTCAACTGGGGCTGTATTCCCACCAAGGCATTGCTGCGCTCTTCCGAGGTGTTTCACCTGATGGAGCGGGCGGCTGAATTTGGTCTGAGCGCCGACAAGATCGGCTACGATCTGGATGCGGTGGTGAAACGGTCGCGCGGCGTGGCCAAGCAGCTGTCCTCGGGCATCGGCCACCTGATGAAAAAGAACAAGATCACTGTGGTGATGGGGGCAGCAACTCTCCCCGCCAAGGGCAAGGTCAGCGTGAAAACCGACAAGGGCGTTGAGGAGCTGGTGGCCAAAAATATCGTTTTGGCAACGGGCGCTCGGGCGCGTGAGCTGCCAGGGCTTGAGGGCGATGGCGATCTGGTCTGGACCTACCGCGACGCACTGGTGCCACCGCGGATGCCGAAAAAGCTCCTGGTGATTGGCTCGGGTGCGATTGGCATTGAATTTGCCAGCTTTTACAACACGCTTGGCGCCGATACCACCGTGGTTGAGGTGATGGACCGGGTGCTGCCTGTTGAGGATGCCGAGATCAGTGCCTTCGCCAAGAAGAGCTTTACCAAGCAGGGCATGAAGATCATGGAGAAATCCATGGTCAAGCAGCTGGATCGCGGCAAAGGGGTTGTAACTGCCCATATCGAGAGCGGCGGCAAGGTTCAGAAGATGGAGTTTGACACTGTCATCTCGGCTGTCGGCATTGTCGGCAACGTCGAGGGGCTCGGGCTTGAGGCGCTTGGCGTCAAGATCGACCGAACCCATGTGGTGACAGATGCCTATTGCCGCACCGGGGTTGAGGGGCTCTATGCCATTGGCGATATCGCAGGTGCCCCCTGGCTGGCCCACAAGGCGAGCCATGAAGGTGTTATGGTGGCCGACCTTATCGCAGGTAAACACGCGCATCCGGTCAAACCCGAAAGCATTGCCGGCTGCACCTATTGTCAGCCGCAGGTGGCCAGCGTGGGCTACACCGAGGCCAAGGCAAAAGAGCTGGGCTATGACATCAAGGTTGGCCGCTTCCCCTTCATCGGCAATGGTAAGGCCATCGCTCTGGGCGAGGCAGAGGGCATGATCAAAACCGTGTTTGGCGCCAAAACCGGTGAGCTGTTGGGGGCGCATATGATTGGTGCCGAGGTGACAGAGCTTATCCAGGGCTATGTGGTTGGGCGTCAGCTGGAGACCACCGAAGAAGACCTGATGAACACGGTTTTCCCGCATCCCGCCTTGAGCGAAATGATGCACGAAAGTGTGCTCGACGCCTTTGACCGGGTTATCCATATGTAATGCGGATCTCTGCCAGACCTTGGCAGGGTATCAGGCAGACACGAGGCGCGCGTTCCAGTGGAGCGCGCGTTTTTTGTGCCCAAATGCCGACGCAGGCGCAAAACCCCAGCGAGGGATCCTTCAATTCTGTCTCAAATCTGAAGGGGATCGCCGTGATTTAGGGCCAGGCTGCCTTATTCTGCCCATTTTGATAGGCGAGAAACCACCAATCCGCCGGTCTGTTGCAGAACGCCAGAGGCAGCGGCAGTTTACCTTATAACAATGGAGCACCTGTCGTTTGCGCGGTGGGTTGGTGTGTCAAATGAGCTTGAAAACACTTTTTAACTGGACCTCTCGCGACCTCTTTGCCTTTGGTAGCCTGCTGAAACGACCGACCAATGACAAAATGGAACTGGTACGCAACTGGCACTCAGAGGTCGCCCGCGCTAGAACAAGCTGGTAGCACCGGGGAACGCGCTCCCCCTGCCAGCGCTTTAGGGGGACACCATGGCTGACCGGATGATCACGCGCTGGCCGCTGGTGTTTGCAATTTGGGCCGCAGGCCTTGGGGTGGCTGCACAATACGGCAAAATCAGTATCATCTTTGACCGCATGGCAGAGCTCTATCCCACAGCGGGAGGCGCGCTCAGCTTTAGCGTATCACTGGTGGGCATTGTCGGCATCATTTTTGGTCTGGTAGCAGGGCTGTTTGTCAGCTCGATCGGCTTTCGGCGCACGATGGTCTGGTGCCTTTGGATTGGCGCGTTGATGTCTGCGTTGCAGGCACTGCATCTGCCATTTGGTCTCTTTCTGCTCACGCGCCTGATTGAAGGTCTCTCCCATCTTGGGGTTGTCGTTGCCGGCCCTACGTTGATTGCGGCGCTCAGCTCCAATCGCGACCGTGGGTTGGCCATGACCCTGTGGAGCACATTCTTTGGCGTCGCCTTTACGCTGCTGGCCTGGATTGGCTTGCCGCTGGTTAACAGTCTGGGATTGTTGTCACTTTTTGCAGTGCATGCCCTGATCATGGCGGGCTTGGCCCTGTGGCTTGCGCAGGCGCTGCGCGATGTTCCGGTGCCTGCGCGTGCGCCGTTTCCTGCGCTGGCGCAGCTGCCTGCCTTGCATATGCCCATTTACCGCTCGCCCTGGAAGGTTGCTCCGGCCGCGGGGTGGCTGTTTTATACCTGCTGTTTTGTCTCTATTCTCACGGTTATCCCGCCCTACATAGCCGCGGATCTGCGGGCGCTTGTTCTGGGCGCCATGCCGCTGGCAAGTATCGCAAGCTCCATGACGCTTGGCGTGTTTTTGATGCGCCACATCACGGCCGTGACGGTTGTGCAACTGGGGTTTTTGCTCTGTGCCTGTGGCGTGATCTGGCTCTGGCTGATGCCGGGAGATCCTCTGGCCTGCATCGCGCCGGCCGGGGCCATGGGGCTGGTGCAGGGGGCCTCCTTTGCCGCAGCGCCGCAGCTGAACGAGGATGACAGCGCGCGGGCGCAGGGCCGGCGGCGTCGTGGCCCAGGCTGGAAACCTTGGCAATACCATTGGCACGCCGCTGATGGTGCTGGCTCTGGGGCTGGGCAGCTTTTCCGGATTTATGGCGGTTCTGCTGGTTCTGTTTCTCGGCGGATTTTTGGTGCATCTTCTGTTGGCACGGCTGCGCCGGACCATGCGAGCCCAGGCAGACTGTGTCCCTGGCAAATAGGGCCAGCCACAAGATTTGGCGCATCTTCGCTGATTAGTTATCAAATGTTCCCCCAACGTTCTCATTTTTGTGTTGGAGACTCGCGCGGCATTGCCTATCTGTAGGCCAAGACTGGCCCCGGACGACCCCGGACAGGCCGAGGTTTTGGGCAATTTGTTTCGGCACGAGGGCATTATGGCTGAGTTGAAGTTCATCGAGGTACGCGGCGCGCGCGAGCACAATCTCAAAAACATCGATGTGGATATTCCACGCGATGAACTGGTGGTGATCACCGGGCTTTCGGGATCGGGAAAATCCTCGCTGGCCTTTGATACCATCTATGCCGAAGGTCAGCGCCGCTACGTTGAATCCCTCAGCGCCTATGCCCGGCAATTCCTCGATATGATGGAGAAACCGGATGTGGATCACATCTCTGGCCTGAGCCCGGCTATCTCTATCGAACAAAAAACCACCTCTAAAAACCCGCGTTCAACCGTGGGCACGGTCACCGAGATTTATGACTACCTGCGCCTGCTGTTTGCCCGCGCAGGCACGCCCTATTCGCCCGCAACCGGCCTGCCGATTGAAGCCCAGCAGGTGCAGGATATGGTTGACCGGGTCATGGCGCTGGAGGAGGGCACCCGTGGCTTTTTGCTGGCGCCCATCGTGCGCGACCGCAAAGGCGAGTACAAAAAGGAGTTCCTTGAGCTGCGCAAGCAGGGCTTTCAGCGGGTCAAGGTCGACGGCGCATTTTATGAGCTGGATGAGCCGCCGGTGCTGGATAAGAAATTCCGCCATGACATCGACGTTGTGGTGGACCGGCTTGTGGTGCGTGAAGGTCTGGAAACCCGGCTGGCCGACAGCCTGCGCACAGCCCTTGATCTGGCCGATGGCATTGCCATTCTTGAGACCGCCCCGCGTGAGGGAGAGCCTGAGCGGCTGACCTTTAGCGAGAATTTTGCCTGTCCTGTCAGTGGCTTCACCATCCCCGAGATCGAGCCCCGGCTGTTTTCCTTTAACGCGCCCTTTGGCGCCTGTACCGTCTGTGACGGGCTGGGCATGGAACTGTTTTTTGACGAACGTCTGGTGGTTCCGGACCAGAGCCTCAAAATCTATGACGGGGCCCTGGCGCCCTGGCGCAAAGGCAAATCGCCCTATTTTCTGCAAACTATCGAGGCCATCGCCAAGCATTACGAGTTTGACCGCAACACCCAGTGGAAGGATCTCTCCCCCAAGGTGCAGCAGGTCTTTCTGCGCGGCTCCGGCGAGGAAGAAATCTCGTTTCGCTACGATGAGGGCGGTCGCGTCTATGAGGTGACCCGCGTCTTTGAAGGCGTTATTCCCAATATGGAACGGCGCTACCGCGAGACCGACAGCAACTGGATTCGCGAAGAGTTTGAGCGCTATCAGAACAACCGCTCCTGCGGCGCCTGTCATGGCTTTCGTCTGCGGGAAGAGGCGCTGGCGGTTAAGATTGCCGGCGTGCATGTGGGGCAGGTGGTGCAGAAATCGATCCGCGAGGCTCTGGCCTGGATTGAGGATGTGCCCAACCACCTCAGCAAGCAAAAACAAGAGATCGCCCGCGCCATTGTCAAAGAGATCCGGGAACGCCTTGGGTTCTTGATAACGTGGGGCTAGAGTACCTTACCCTGTCACGCGCAAGCGGCACCCTGTCTGGCGGCGAGAGCCAGCGGATCCGTCTCGCCAGCCAGATCGGCTCGGGCCTCACCGGCGTGCTTTATGTATTGGATGAGCCCTCTATCGGGTTGCACCAGCGGGACAATGATCGCCTGATCACCACGCTCACGAACCTGCGCGATCAGGGCAACACGGGGATTGTGGTGGAACATGACGAGGACATGATCCGTCAGGCCGACTATGTCTTTGATATAGGACCCGGGGCAGGGTTGCGTGGGGGCCAGGTCGTGAGCCACGGCACCGCCGCTGAAGTCACGGCAGATGCGGGCTCTATCACCGGGCAGTATCTGTCCGGGGTGCGTGAAATTCCGGTTCCGGCCAAACGTCGCAAGGGCAACAAGAAAAAGCTGAAGGTGGTCTTGACCACCGGCAACAACCTAAAAAACGTCACGGCTGAATTTCCGCTGGGTAAATTCCTCTGTGTCACCGGGGTGTCTGGCGGCGGCAAATCCACGCTGACAATTGAGACCCTGTGAAGACCGCCTCGATGCGGCTGAATGGGGCGCGCCAGACACCGGCCCCCTGTGAGAGCATCAAAGGGCTGGAGCATCTGGATAAGGTGATCGACATTGATCAGCGCGCAATTGGCCGCACGCCACGGTCCAACCCCGCGACCTATACCGGTGCCTTCACGCCGATCCGCGACTGGTTTGCAAGCCTCCCCGAGGCCCTGCCACGCGGCTACAAACCGGGGCGCTTTAGCTTTAACGTCAAGGGCGGGCGCTGTGAGGCCTGTCAGGGCGACGGCGTCACAAGATCGAGATGCATTTCCTCCCGGACGTCTATGTTGAGTGCGAAACCTGCAAGGGCGCGCGTTACAACCGCGAAACGCTTGAGGTACGCTTTAAAGGCAAGAGCATCGCGGATGTGCTTGATATGACAGTCGAAGAAGCACAGAGCTTTTTCCAGGCGGTGCCGAGCATTCGCGACAAGATGGATGCCCTGATGCGCGTAGGCCTGGGCTATATCAAGGTGGGCCAGCAAGCGACAACCCTGTCGGGCGGCGAGGCGCAACGGGTGAAATTGTCGAAAGAGCTGTCGAAACGCTCAACCGGGCGCACGCTGTATATTCTGGATGAGCCCACAACCGGTCTGCATTTTGAGGATGTGAAAAAGCTGCTGGAAGTGCTGCACGAGCTGGTGGATCAGGGCAATTCCGTGGTGGTGATCGAGCACAATCTCGATGTGATTAAGACCGCCGACTGGATCATTGATATCGGTCCCGAAGGCGGCGATGGCGGTGGTGAGATCGTGGCGGTGGGCACGCCTGAAACGGTTGCCAAGGAGCCACGCAGCCATACAGGCCACTACCTCAAGAACATGCTCGCCGACAACAAAGTCGCCGCAGAATAGGGCTGAGATCGGGGCTGGCTTTGCGCCAGCCCTTATAGCGTCTGTGCCGAAAACCTCTATCTGGGAGGCACAGTTTGAAGGCCAGCCTTAGTTTGAATAGTGGTTCAGAAACTGCGCCTCGTACCGCCGCCGCGAAGGTCAGGGTACGGTGAACCCGTCCATCTCTGTGTTGTACTGGTCGGCTGACCTGTCCGGTCGACAGGATGAGACCTCTGTCGGTTGGGGCGGCGCCGCGCGCCTCTCAGCATAGCAAAAAGCCCGGCCAGACCTGTCCCTTGCACGCAAGCAAATTGCAAGCAAAGGACAGATCCAGTCGGGCTGGTTCAGGCGGGCAGGCTCAGCCGGGCTGGTTCAGGCGGGCTGTTGTGTTCCGCCTGCTGTGCAACGCTATCCGCGTGAGCGTTTCTCAAAACGGGGCAGCATGGCGGAGAAATCCATGCCCAGACCATCTTCTGCCTCGACAAACTGGCTGTAGAGCGCCTGCGCCAGCTCCCCCATCGGGGTGTCTGCATCGGCGCTGATGGCGGCCTGTTGGCTGAGGCGCAGGTCTTTCAGCATGAGTTCAGCAGCGAAACCGGGCTTGTAGTCATTGTCAGAGGGCGACTGCGGCCCAACACCGGGCGCGGGGCAATAGGCGTTCATGCTCCAGGAATAGCCAGACGAGGTGGAGACCACATCAAACATCTTTTGGCGGTCCAGTCCCAGCTTATCGGCCAGCGCAAAGGCTTCGCAGGTGGCAATCATGGTGACGCCGAGGATCATGTTGTTGCAGATCTTGGCAGCCTGTCCGGCACCGGCGTCGCCACAATGGACGGCCTTTTGCCCCATGATGGTAAACAGGGGATCGCCTTGGCAAAGGCATCGGCGGTGCCCCCAGCCATAAAGGTCAGCGCGCCGCCAGCAGCGCCTCCAACCCCGCCTGAAACGGGCGCGTCAACAAACAGCAGGCCAGCCGCAGCAGCCTGTTCAGCCACCGCACGGGCCGAGTCCACATCGACGGTTGAGCAATCCACCAGGGTGGCGCCGGCTGTCATCGCGGGCAACACGTCATTCGCAACGGCGCGCAGGATCTGGCCGTTGGGCAGCATGGTGATCACCACATCAGCCCCCGTGGCGGCCGCCGCGCCAGAGCTGGCCATCGTGACGCCCTCGATAGCAACATCTGCCATGTCAAAGCCTGTGACCTCATGGCCTGCCTTGGCGAGATTGGCGGCCATTGGGCCTCCCATATTGCCGAGGCCTATAAATCCGATCTTCATGGGTTACTCCTCCTCAAAAGTCAGCGCATCCGCCGCCAGCGGCATCAGCATCTGGCTGACGGCAGTGGCGGGTACGTTCTGGTCTGCATATTGCCATTTGGGCTGGCGGTCTTTGTCAATGATCTGGGCGCGGATCCCTTCCAGGAAATCGCCCTTTTCCATGGCGCGAAAGGTATAACGATACTCGTGCTCCAGCGCCTTGCGAATACCGATGTTGTTGCCGCGCAGCCGGTGCAACAGTTCAATCGTGCAGGCCATGGCCAGCGGAGCGTTGCGCCCCAGCGTCTTTAGCGTCTTTTCCCCAAAGGCACCGGTCTCCCCTTTCAGGACTGTCAGAATGTCGCTCAGGGTCTCGCCGGCAAAGCAGCGGTCGATATCCGCTTGCAGCGCTTCCAGAGTGCCCTCTGGGGCAGGGCGGGAGGCGATTTCCAGAATGGCGGGGTCGCCATCCCGTTGCAGCCCGGCGATCAGCACCGGCCAAAAGCTCTCAGGGGTGTAGAAATCGGCAAATCCGGCATAGATGGCGTCTGCCGCCTGCATGCGCCCTGCCGTGGTGCCGAGATACTCTCCCAGCCGCCCCGGTGCCAGCGCCAGCATCAGGGTGCCGCCCACATCCGGGATGAGGCCAATGCCAACCTCGGGCATGGCAATCTGAGAGCTGTCGCCGACCACCCGGTGGGTGCCGTGGCAGCCAATGCCAACGCCGCCGCCCATGGTGAACCCCTGCAGGAAGCTGACAACCGGCTTGGGGTATTCAAAAATATAGGCGTTCAGGCGGTATTCATCACGCCAGAACCGCTGCCCATAGGTATAGTCGCCCCGGGTGCCGGTATCATACAGCTCAGCTATGTCGCCGCCTGCACAAAAGGCCTTTTCGCCCTCGGCGTCGATCACGACCAGTTTCACCGCATCATCCGTGGCCCAGTCCCGCAGAGCCGTTTCAATCGCCAAACACATGTCATAGCTCAGCGCATTCAGGGCTTTGCCGCGGGTGAGGGTGATGCGACCGGCTTTCCCAGTCACACGGATATTGATATCGCTCATGTCTTCCTCGCAATTGGCCACATTAGGCAGCGGTTGGGCGCGCTCAGGCGTTTTCGGCCAGCAGGTGGCGGGCGACAATCACCCGCATGATCTCATTGGTGCCTTCAAGGATCTGATGCACCCGCAGATCACGGACCAGCTTTTCGATGCCATAATCGGCCAGATAGCCATAGCCGCCGTGCAGTTGCAAACACTGGTCGACCACTTTTGAGCCCGCCTCGGTGACAAACTTTTTGGCCATGGCGCAATGCTTGCTGGCGTCGGGCGCGCCCTGATCCAGCTTCCAGGCGGCCTGACGCAAAAAGACACGCGCTGCCTGCAGTTCGATCTCCATATCCGCAAGGCGGAACTGCAGCCCCTGGAACTGGTCGATGGATTTGCCAAAGGCCTTGCGCTCGGACATGTATTTTAGCGTCAGGTTCAGGGCCGTCTGCGCAGCCCCCAGTGAGCAGGAAGAGATATTGAGGCGGCCACCGTCGAGCCCCATCATGGCATATTTAAAGCCCTTGCCTTCTTCGCCAACCAGATTGTTGGCCGCGATTTTGCAGTCGTCAAACTGCACCTGCGCCGTAGGCTGGCTCTTCCAGCCCATCTTGTCTTCCAGTCCGCCAAAGGACAGACCTGGTGTGCCGTCTTCGACATAGACGGTGGAAATCCCCTTGGGGCCATCTTCGCCGGTGCGCACCATACAGACATAGGCGTCCGAATAGCCACCGCCCGAGATAAAGGCCTTGTTGCCGTTCAGAGTGTAGCCCTCATTGGTTTTCTCGGCGCGGGTTTTCAGTGCGGCGGCATCAGATCCTGACCCGGGTTCGGTCAGGGCGTAGCTCAACACGGTATTGAGCGACAAAACATCCGGCATGATGCGCGCCTTCATCTCGTCGCTGGCAAAACTGTCCAGCATCTTGGCGCACATGTTATGGATCGACAAAAAGGCCGCAACAGAGGGGCAGGCCATCGACAGGGCTTCAAACACCAATGTGGCATCCAGACGCGTCAGGGCAGAGCCGCCGGTTTCTTCACTGACATAAAGCCCGCCAAAACCGAGCTCTCCAACACGGGGCCACAGGTCTTTTGGAATAGAGCCTTCAGCTTCCCACTGGCGTGCAAAGGGCGCGATGTTTTCCTGGCCAAAATCATGAGCCATATCAAAAATCGCGGTTTGTTCTTCAGACAAAGCAAAATCCACGTGGTGTCCTCCCTGGCGCGGTGTGAATTGAACGGTCGTTTATTTAATACGCAAAGAGCTCAGCAAGAGCAAGCTGCTCGGTTGCTGTGCAATTGTATGTAGCGGTTGTTGTGTAGCGGGACACTTCCGTTTGCAGTACGGGACACTTCCCATTGCAGCAACTTTTTTGAGCGAGTTTCCAGCGTTCTATGCGGAACCAGACCCGTTGCTACTCGCCTGTGGTGCCAATTTCGGGGTGATTTTGGGACACTTCGCATTGCAGTACGGGACACTTCCCTTTTCAAACCCGTTCAGATGGCTGCCCAAACCGTTTAAAATATGCCGTCGAGGAGGTCTTTAAAGGCCGTTTAAAGGCGTTTTGAAGAGGATCGGTGCCCTCTCTTTGGGCGTATCCCTCAAGGCCTCCCAGCACTCAGCTCCAATTTGAGCTAGCGCCCGCTTCCACCCGGCTGGGCCAGGCAGAGGCCACAGTGTTGTCGCTGCCGTCGTCGCTTGCCATGAAGTGGTTGGTGCCTGCCATGGCGCGGGCGCAAGAACGCGGGCTGGCTATTACGCTTGATATTGATGATCGATTGGCGGCACTGGGTCAAACCGGTATGCCGCACGCGGCGATCCGGTTTGGGACGGGTCCCTATCCGGGGTTGCACACGGCCCTGTTGTCAAAGTGTCATGTCATGCCTGTGACGCACGCAAGATTGGCATCGTCTTTGAGGCCGAAAGCCGGTAAAAAGACCGTTCTTCTGCGCGACATCACAGCCGAGCAAGATGGGACGTCGGTCACATGGTTGGACTATCTGGGCGATGATTTTGACGCGACCCGGTTCGACATGAGCATGACCTTTGGTCGATCAGATCTTGTGTTGCAGGCCGCTATTGCGGGTGTTGGGCATGCTTTGGGGCGCACGTTGCTGGTGGAAAACGATCTGGATGCGGGCCTTGTATCGCTTTCCGCGCCGATGGTTGCCATCAGGTCTCGATATTGGCTCGTCACCACTGCGGACTTCGCAGCGACCAAAGCCTATGCAGGGCTGGCGAGATGGCTGCATACAGAAGTGCGGCGCAGCAAGGCCACGCTAGATGCGCAAAGGGCTGCGTTTAGCACCCTCTACATGAGTGGTCCGGTTTGGAAGTTAGTGAATGATTGATCTTTGGTCCATCGGGCGATGGCTTCTGGGGGCGTTTGGGCTTTATTGCATAAATCGTCGGATAGGATTCACTGTTTGAATCTAGCGTGGTAACTGGAAGGCATGAGCACTTGAGCCTCTACCAAGTATAAGACCTCGAAATGGTCATCCTACAATGACAGCTTAAAGCAACGCGGAACGTTGTCGATCTGGTTGGATCCTGGGATGGTTTGGACGCCTCCACCGAGCTGCAGGCGCCGATGGCAGCTATGCGCAGATTGCGACCTTGTCAAAGCCAGTTCGGCCGGGTGTAGTGGTGATCGCGATTGGCCAAAACCTGCCGTTTATCCGTTCTTCAAATTACTGCGGTGCGGCCGATCAAAGCGGACTTTCGTCATGGCCGGCGAACCTAAATGATCAATAACAGCGCGAACGCGGGCAGTCAGATGGCGGTTCGGGAGGTAGACCGCATACAGGCCGATCACCTTCGCTTCTTCTCTTTCAAAGATCAACTGGAGCCGCCCAGAGTCGAGAAAGGGCTGCGCAGTATAAAGAGGTACGCGTCCAATGCCGAGGCTATCGGCAGCCATATTGGCGACAGCAAGCGGTGAATTTGCGCGAAAATTCCCAGATACAGGTACTCTATATGTTGCGTCAGGTCCTTTAAATTCCCATTGATCAGTATGAGATGTCGTTGTCTGCAAGAGGCAGTTATGTGTCGTTAACGCAGTGGGTTCTTTGGGGTGGCCAAATTTTTCAAGATAGTAGGGCGAGGCACAGCATACGATCCGCATGTCCATCAGCTTGCGTGCGACAAGGCTGGAATCCTTCAGCGCGCCGAAACGGACGGCAAGGTCATGTCCTTCTTCGATAAGTGAAACATGGCTGTCCGACAAATGAAGCTCGATCGATACCTTTGGGTTTGCGGTTTGGAATGGCTGCAACAAATGCACTAGCTGCGACGACCCATACCCCGTTGGCGCAGTAATACGGATACGGCCAGCAAGCTCTGTTTGGCGTTGCTGTACAAGCTCTTCTAACTCGTCGAATTGCTCAATCAACGGCAAGCATTGGTCAAAGTAAGACCGTCCTGTGTCTGTGAGTGAAACGCTTCTTGTGGTGCGGTTGAATAGCTGGGCATTCAGGCGTTCTTCCAACTGGCCAACATACTTGCTGGCCAATTTGGTGCTGATGCCAACTAGCCGCGCACCTTCTGTGAAGGATTCATGGGCGGCAACGGCTGCAAAGGTCTTCATCCCAACGATGGTATCCACTATCCACATCCCGATCATAAATAATCCACAAAATGGTATATTATCGCCGCAATGCGCTCAAGCTATCTCTTTCCTCACCGCCGGAGACATCCTCTGGCACAATCAGAGGAACATAACATGGCTAACGCAGTTCGTATTCACAGTTTCCCCCTTTCCGGTCACGCCCACCGCGTGGTTCTGTTCGCAGGTCTTGCAGGTATCAATCACGAGGTCATCAATGTTGATCTTGCTGGCGGCGCGCATAAATCGGAAGCCTTTCTCGCTAAGAACCCAGCTGGTCAGGTGCCAATGATTGAAGATGGCGAAACTGTCATCAGCGATAGCAACGCCATTTTGGTCTACTTGGCGCGTAAATACGCCCCATCCTACATTCCCAAGGATCCAGTCGGCGAAGCAGAAGTGCAAAAGTTCTTGACGCTGGCAGCTGGTGAATTGGCCTTTGGTCCGGCCGCTGCACGTCTGATCAATGTCTTTAAGGCTCCACTTGATAAAGACTTTACACACGCCACTGCAGCCAGATTTTTGGGCAAATTGGACGCACACCTTGAAGGGCGCGACTGGCTGGTTGGCGAGGCGCCAACAATCGCAGATGTGGCAATCTACAGCTATACGGCACACGCACCAGAAGGCGACGTTTCACTTGAGCCCTACGCGAATGTGCGCCGCCTATTGGCCAACATCGAAGCGCTGGACGGATTTATTCCGATGCCGTCAACGGCAGTTGGGCTGAGCGCTGAACAAGCAGCGTAACCACCGTGGACCTAACTGTTGCTCTCTGCGGTTAGGTCCACCACTTTCTCTCTCGCACACGAGGTTTGCCATGAACGCTCCGACTTCAAGTCCATTGTCCCCTTTCCACAAGGGCGAACGCGAAATGCAAGACCGTGCAGGCAAGCGAGGGCCTCTGGAAGCTTTTGGCAAGATCGCCATCCGCCCATTCATGCCGGATCAACACCGTGCTTTTTATGAACAGATCCCATTTATCGTGATGGGCAGTGTAGATGGTGATGGATGGCCATGGGCGTCAATGCTGGCAGGTGGTACGAATTTCATAACTTCGCCCAACAACCAACGTCTTGATCTGAACGCCCGACCTTTGGAGGACGACCCGCAAAGCGCAAACTTACAGGCTGGTTCGCCTGTTGGCCTTCTTGGGATCGAGCTGTCGACGCCGCCGTAACCGGATGAACGCGACCGTTAGGGCCATATCCGGCGGGGTCATTTCGCTTGATGTTGTGCAATCGTTTGGGAACTGCCCGCAATACATCCAAACCCGAGACATTCGCTTTGTGCGGGACGCCGATGCAGCGGTTAAACGGGCTCCGACAGATAAATTCTCAAACTTGGATGCCGCTGTACAGGCATTCATCGCGCAAGCGAATTCATTCTACGTGGCCAGTGCGTCTGATGTGGCCGAAAACCCAATGGCAAAAGGTGTCGACGTCTCACACCGCGGTGGTCAATCTGGGTTTCTTAAGGTTGAGGGCAACACGATCCTCGTCCCTGACTTCTCGGGCAATAATTTCTTCAACACGATGGGAAACTTCCTGGTGAACCCCAAGGCTGGCTTACTATTTCCAGACTTTAGCACAGGGGATTTGTTGATGCTGACCGGCACCACAGAGGTTTTGGACGCAGACGCACCCGAGATTGCGGGCTTCAAAGGGGCAGAACGTGGTTGGCGCTTTACCCTTGATCATGGCGTTCGCATTCACGACGCTTTGCCGTTTCGCGCAGACTTCACACAGTGGTCGCCCAATAGTCTTATGGCTGATACCTGGACCCAAGCCGAAGCACGCAAAAAGGCTGAAGCCGCACGGAATGCCTGGCGCATGCTCCGCGTCGTCGCCATAAAGGACGAAAGCAGCGTCATCCGCTCGTTCAAGTTTGAGGCTGCTGACGATCAGCCGCTTCTCTCATTTGAAGCAGGCCAATTTTTGACAATCCGGGTCAGGCCTGATGATGCCGATCCGCAGACCAGAACCTATACGGTGTCCTCTGCCCCCGACGATAACGGCTATCGCATTTCGGTCAAACGCGAACGTGGCGGAGTGGTGTCCAACTACCTGCATGACAAGCTCAAAGTTGGCGCCGTCATTGAGGCCAAGGCACCGAAGGGTGCATTCTATATCGACGCTTTGGACAAACTCCCTGCGGTTCTGTTTGCGGGCGGCGTTGGGGTAACACCGATGATGTCAATGACGCGGCACGTTATGAACGAAGGCGTGCGCATGCGCTACACCCGCCCGTTGACCGTTTTTCACGCAGCGCAGACCACGGATCAGCGCGCCTTTTTGGATGAGTTCCGCGCGGCGGAAACGCAGACTGGCGGCAAGATTAGATATGTTTCGTTTATCAGTCGGCCTGAGGACAAAGAGATCGAAGGTGTTGATTTCGACGCGTCCGGATACATCACGCCTGAACTTATCCAAAGCCAGCTCTCCTTTGATGATTATGACTTCTTCCTTTGCGGCCCGCCTCCGTTCATGCAAGCGGTCTATGACGCGCTGCGTGACCTCGGCGCGCGTGACGCTGTCATCTTTGCTGAGGCCTTTGGGCCCGCTGCACTGACCCGCCGCCCCGATAAAGGAGCAGCAACGTCTGAAGCAGAACCAGAAGCCGATAGTGCTGTGATTAAGTTCGGCCAATCGGGACATGAACAGCTTTGGGAAAAGGGGGACGCAACCTTGCTAGAGACTGCCGAAGCCCACGGCATCACGCCCCCGTTTTCCTGTCGCAGCGGATCATGCGGTAGCTGCCTCACCAAAAAGCTGTCGGGTAACGTACCTGGGCTTGACCCCAAGGAGATACCAATCTGGTGAAACAGATTGGTCAGTGCGCATCTCAAAACGCGGGGATGGGGCCATGCGCAAACTGCTTTATGAGGCAGCAAATATCTTGATCCAACGGGTGTCGCGCGTCTCACCGCTCAAAGCATGGGCAATGCGGCTTGTCGCACGAAGGGGAAATGAAAAAAGCCATCGTTGCGACGTCGCGAAAACTGGCTGTCATCCTGACCCGCATTTGGCGCGATGGTACGACCTTCGCCTGGGCCAAAGAGGAGCTGCCTGCATGAGATAGCCCAACCGAATACGCCCGTCCGGGTGTAAAGACGTCCCCCCTCTCGGCAGATTGCTATGCAATCGCCTGCCGGGCAATGATCGGGACGGTGGCCGGATGACCTCGTTGTCGAATTTCGATGCGCCTGAACTCAGGCGACCTCGCAGCGGACCTTTTTGAGGCACCAGTCCCCGACGCCATTATGAGGCGGCAACGCCGACCTCGGAGAGAACCATGAACCCGATGAGACCCAAATATACCCTTGAACTAGCGGCCGCAGATAGAGAACCTTCGCCACAAGGGCGGCCAGGATAGAGGTGAGACGATGCCGCCGTTCGCCGTAAGCGCGAAGAAGGCGTGTCTCCAAGAATTAGACCTGCAGTACGGTCGGTAGTCTCAAACACGACCCCCGAACCACGCGCAGTGCTTCGAGGGTATGATCACTCCGCTGACAGGCGCTCGGTTCGGGCAGACGCTCGTCTCCTGCCCCCCCCTTTACATCACTCAAATACATCACTCAAATCTGCAACTTTAGTCGCCGGATTTGATTTCGACCTTTTTGGCCTTGCTCACAGCCTCCGGCGGCTTGGGGATTATGACGGATAGAACGCCCGCCTTCACCGAAGCGTCGACCTTATCGGGGTCAATGTCAAAAGGCAGCGTCATGGAGCGGTGGAACGAACCAGAGCGGCGTTCAATGCGGTGGAATTCGCGCCCCTCTTCTTCGCCCTTCTCTTCGTTTTCCGATTTTTTTTCGCCCTTAATGGAAATGCGGTTGCCGGTGATTTCGACATCGATGTCTTTCATTTCGATGCCAGGCAGTTCAGCGGTGATGCAGATTTCCTTGTCGGTTTCGCTAAGATTTGAACGCACCGAAAAGCCTTCAGTTTTCGACTGCATGCCAGTGTCAAAATCATCCATCAAAGAGTCGATCTGTTTGCGAAGCGCGCCAAACGGACCATCGGCATCGGCCTGTTTGCCGAACCATGCTGTGGGTAGCCAATCACTGTTTGCCATCTTTTTCCCTCCATTTTGAATAGCTGATGAGCTGCTGATGAGCTGAAGGTTTCATGCAAAGGAGTTCTGGCTATGACATAAATCATTTTCTCGGAGAATGGGCTCGAAGCTGCCTTGCGGTTTTGTTGCACAAATTGCGCCTCAAGGATTCACCGCATGAATCCAGCTTGGTGCGCTGTCAATCTGATTTGACTGATCAGTGCTAGACTTTGGCAACTTGTGTCCGCAGCAGTAGGCGTTGACAGTCGCTATCCCCTATCGGGGCTCACTGGGGTCGCTAAATCTGTTCGTCGATAGTACTACGCGCCTTAAAAGTTAAGGGCGAACGGGGGGGGGGGAACGCTCGCAGGCATGGCGGTCCTGAACGCCGCCTCCGGTGCAGGATACACATTGGTATTGATGAGAAAACACTGCAGTTACGGGCAATTGAGGTCATGATTCACAGCATTGGTGACGCCCCCATCTTACCTGATCTGCTCAACCAGCTCCCGCCAGATCAAGAAATGGGAAGTGTCACTGGGGACAGGGCTTGCGATGTACTTTACCTGGTGCGAAACAGGCGGCAAATAGTCGAATGCGAACCGCGCGCTGTCAGGCTACAATATGCTCACGATCATCCGCGCCATGATAACTATTTCGCATTGGACCCAATCATGTTTCTGGAGATAATCCTTATACTGTTTCTGATCGGCTTGAATGGCCTGCTGGCCATGTCCGAACTGGCGGTGGTCTCGTCGCGGCCTGCGCGGCTGAGAGCGCGCGCCAAGCATGGAGACAGCGGTGCTCGAGTCGCGCTTGACCTTGCGGAAGATCCAGGAAAATTCCTCTCGACCGTCCAGATCGGCATCACGCTGGGGGGTGTCCTGCAGGGGCATTCTCGGGGGCCACGATCGGTTTGCGGCTAGCCGAAGCGCTTCCCGAACTCGGCGTTCCAGAGGCTGCGGCCAACGAGACCGGAGTGGGACTCGTGGTTGTCATCATCACCTATCTGTCGCTCATCATAGGCGAACTTGTCCCGAAACAGATCGCGCTGGCCGCGCCGGAACGCGTGGCCAGCCGCGTGGCGCCCGCGATGCTCGCGCTGTCCCGCGTCGCCGCGCCGGTGGTCTGGCTGCTCGACCGCTCTGGTAAGCTCGTCCTGCGCCTCATCGGCCAGTCGGGCAGACGCGAAACCTCCGTCAGCGACGAGGATATCCGGACGATGCTGTCCGAGGCGGTCGGCGTCGGTGTCATCCACCGGGCTGAGAAGGAGCTGATCGGCGGCGTGATGCGGTTCTCCGACTGTCGCGCGCGGAGCCTGATGACCCCGCGCCGTGACGTCGAGATCGCCGGGATCACCGAAACATACGCCGAAATTCTCGCACGCTTCCAGGTGTCAGGGCGCTCGCGTCTGCCGCTCCGGCGGGGAGGGCCGGACGACATTATCGGCGTTCTCCATAGCCGCGATCTGCTCGAGACGACGGAAACGGAGTTCGATGCGCTGACGCTCATGCGCTCGGCCCCCGTGATTCAGGAGACCCTTCCCGCTCTCGACGTAATCGACTGGCTGCGCAAGTCGCCCATCCACATGCTACTCGTCTACGATGAATACGGGCATTTCGAGGGGATCATAACGCCCATGGACGTGCTCGGCGCGATTGCAGGCGGATTTGACGAAATCGAAACCGAGGCCCCCAAAGACGCGACGTGAACCAGGGCAGGATGGCACTGGCATAGAGGCCGACCAAGAGGATACAGGCGGGCCAGAATGGGATCATCCAGCCGAAATAGAGCAGTCGCGTCTAGCGGATACCTCGGGTATGCCCCTCCGCGATGATACGGGTTATCAGCTGTGGCTGGCTCAGGGTCCTGAGACCTCCAGCCACGAAAGCCAATATTTTTCCCGCCTTAATTGCTTGACCGCATGGCAAAGGCAGCATCTGCGAGCATTGGAACTCAGCACGTCAGCGGACAGTCACGACTGTACATTCAGCCTGCTGATTGACCTTCTGAGAAACACTTCCCTGAACAATCCTTCGTAGTTTGCCCAGACCTCGCTGGCCAACTACAATCATATCTGCTCCGACATCTTTGGCCATTTCGAGAATGCCTTCGTCGTAGTCGCCGTTCACCACACGGGTTGAAACATCCTTCGCACCGATTTCTTTCGCGCGGCGTGCAGCACGTGCGGCGATTTCTTCGCCCATTACTGCGAGTGCGCGCTCCTTGTCTGCTCCGGAGAGAGTGCCCGTGAACAAGGCGTCCATGTTAGACGGGATGTCGGCGATATCCAGTCTTGCCTCAGTGGCCGTGTAACGAACCATGTGCTCTGCCTCGGCCATCCGGTTCAGCTCCTCCGCCCGAGCGCCATGTTGCAAAACATGTCCAACGGTCATCGGTACGTCAAGCCTGGCTGCCAAATTCGCAGCAAGTTCAACCGCGCGGCCCGCAGTCTCCGATCCGTCCGTCGCTACGAGAATATTGGAAATCATGTCACTCTCTCCCTTTTCACTATTGCTCAGATTGAGGGACACACCGTTCAGACGCATTGACGCAGGTCAATTGGCTCGGGAGCCTAGCCCGGGAAGTGAAAAAGGATCGTTTTGTCCCGGACCTGGCTCATTCGTCCCTGAAACATCGCTGCGGTTTGGCTCAACGGCGGCATATCTCGCCGCGCTGTAGCGACGTTTTTCGAGCAGCTGCAAAGCCGATTTCTCTGCGCGCGCAGCATAGTTTCGATGGATCTGCAATGGGCTCAAACCTGCCTTGAAGAGGCGCGGCTGAATCTCGGCTTTGGGGCGGCTGGCCAGAGTTTTCAAAGATGCCGTAATAGGGTTCGTCGCAAAACCTCACTGTTGTGAATTGCCATCTGGAAGCAGTTGAAGTGTCGTTTCCCCTGACACGTCTGAAGCGTGTCACCGGGGTCTTTCCGTTTGGGGTGCCCCAATTTTCTTTGCGTAGAAAGGGCAACAACATGGATATCTATATCGGTTTGGATGTTTCACTGGCAAGCACCGCAGTCTGCGTGCTGTCCTCTCATGGAAAGGTGGCCAAGGAGATTATAGCTCTCAGTGAGCCCGACGACCTAGAGCGGGCGTTGCGATCTTTGCGCGGTACTGTTGATGCGGTCGGCTTAGATGCAGGGCCGCTGTCGCAATGGCTCTATCGCCATCTCACTGAAGCGGGGTTCGATACAGTCTTGATGGAAACACGAGAGGTGAAGGGGGCGCTGAAGGCGATGACGATCAAAACCGACAGGCGGGACGCCGCGTAGGATAAATAGGTCTGTCAGAGCGTCGATGACCTCAGTCGAGTTCAGCTTTCGTTTCACCCGGATAGCAAGGCATTCTCGGCTGTGTTCATCCAAGATGTTGAGTGTCCCGAACGCTCTGCCATCATCGGTTCGATGGTGAACAAAGTCGTATGACCAAACATGGTTGCGATACTCGGGACGCAGCTGGACGCATGACCCATCATTCATCCCGAGCCGCCCCTTCTTTGGTTGCTTCATCGGCACTTTAAGCCCCTCACGTCGCCATAGGCGCTCCACACGTTTGTCATTCACCTGCCAGCCTGCGTCTCTCAACAGGGCAGCAACTCGACGCCTCTCGGCGATTGCCTGAAATCGCCTGTCTGCCAGTGGGTAGCCATATCGACCAAATTGGCGCGTCAGCTCGATCATATCCTCGACCAAGCGTTCTTCGTCAGCGCGTCCACGTGGTAATCGGCGTTGTGTGGATCGGTGCTGGCCCAGAACGCGACAAACCCGACGTTCAGAAACCTTGAACAGACTACGAACATACTCACGTGAAATCTGCCATTCATGCGCCGTGAAGCAATGGTTGTTTTGGGCTCACAGCTGCCATTCGGCTGGCAAGCTCTGGAAGTGCTGTATTAGAAACGTCGCACTTCCGTAGTCAGCTCAATAGTCTCCTAGATCCAAGCCAGGACAGCGGAAAATAGACACTGGCGTCCATTTGAAGCGTTGGCAACGGACCAGAAGAGATATTCGCAACTGGCAGGAATGTCAGTTGAACTGAAACGTAAAAAGAGGCGCCGTACAGGACGCCTCTCCCAAACCTACATGGCTGTCTAATCTAGTCAGTAGAAGATGACAGAGCCTCCCGTTTCCCGTCACGGAAAAGCGCTTTTATCAGAGCTAGACACATTAGGCCCATCACTACGGTAAATGGTAGCGCCCCAATAATCATGGCACTTTTCAAGGCCTCCATTGGATCGGCTCCACCATTGGTCTTGCCAGCGATAAGAAGCGCGCCGATTACAAACGTTAGCAAAACACCCCAAACGATACGATGTTTGATACCAGTGTCCTGCTCACCACCTGACATGATTGTATTCATCACCAGAATTCCCGAGTCCGCAGATGTGACCAGGAATGTCATGATTAAGACCACGCTCATGATAGTGATCCCGGACAGGAACCCGCCGGAAATCATTTCCCCAAGCGTGACAAAAAGCTTGGATGTGTTGGATGCGCCGATAATTACACCTTTGGCTGCGCCGCTCAGCTCAAGATCAATGGCTGTGCCGCCCAGAATGGTCATCCAGGCAAAGCAGACCATCGCGGGTGCAAAGACGCAGCCTATGATGAATTCGCGTACGGTGCGACCTCTGGAGATCCGGGCAAGAAACAGACCCACAAAGGGTGAGAAGGCAATCCACCAGGCCCAATAGAAGGTTGTCCAGCCAGCCTGCCAGCCAAACTGACGTCCTTCATTACCAGATTCATACACCGCAGCCAGAGTTTCCGCTGGAAGCTCCGCTGCCGCGCCTGTCAGCCCGCCAACAAACCCATCATAGGAACCCCAGGCATTTGTGGCTCCTGCTTTAAGGTCGCCAGCCAATGGTTTTGCTGCCTCAGGCAAGGCTGCAGCAAATGCGTCTGCTGATTGCGGACCGTATGCGCCAAAGCTGAGTGATGCAAAGTTCAGGACATAGTCAACAAAGGCGCTGGCATAAGTCGTCATGGCAAATAGGAACGAGCCGAACACAACAAAGGTCAACAGCAGGATGACCGACAGCACCAGGTTCAGGTTAGACAGATACTTTACGCCGCGTCCTACGCCCGACACAGCCGATATGATCGACAATCCCATGATAACAACGAGACCTGAAATCAGACCAACAGTTCCCGGCGCGGGTGCGTCACCGGTCATGTCCATCATCCATTCCATGCCTGAAATTGCATAGACACCGTCAATGAATTGGCTGACACCAAACCCAATCGTCACAGAAACCCCAAGAATGGTTGCGACAACCCCCAAGACATCAACTACATGCCCAAGAATACCGTTCACCCATTTGCCAAACAAAGGTGTTAACGCTGAGCGAATTGTCAGTGGCATATCCCGTGTATAGGCGTAGTAGGCCAGTGACAGCCCGGTTACGACATAAATAGCCCAGGCATGAAACCCGTAGTGCAAAAAGGTGTAGCGGTAGCCTGACTGCAGAGCTTCGGCGGTGTTACCTTCAACGACCCCAGAAACAACCAGCGGGTTTGACCCCCAAAGGCCCAAAGGTTCGGCAGTCGCAAATACCATTAGGCCAACACCCAGACCCGCTCCAAACATCATTGAAAACCATGAGAAGTTTGAGAACTCCGGGGCTTCTCCATTTCGGCCCATGACCCGCTTCCCTGTTTGCGGTAGGGCTGCAACGACCAGCAAAAAGAACGCAAAGAAGCCAACCACAATGATGTAGAATGCGTTAAAATCTTCAAGAATTCGCCAGTTGAGGCTCCCTAGAACACCATTGGCATTTGCGGGCCAGATCAAAGCCCAAATCACCAGCGCGACGATGATCCCCTTACTCAGCAAAGCGATTTCGACGCTGTGCCCTTCGTAAAAACCTGATCCGGCCTTTTTAATTTCAAGATCTGTAAATGGCTGTTTCATTTATGCTAGCCCCTCCCTGAGCGCATTTGAAGTATGCGAAAAATCGTGCGGTATGTGCACGTCAGATTCAGGTTCAATTGCGACACTATGGCGGGTAATGCCGCCCCTACATCGCTAAAACTGGTGTTGCCAAGGTTGGCGGGGGGTGTGTCAGCCGGTAGGTTGCTCAGTCGCACTTGATAAAAGAATCCGTAACTTGGTTACATAACATGCTGGTAACAAGCCCCACCTGTTTGTTTCTCTGGAGTTGGAGGGAGTGGACTGGTATCGCTGGTTTTCATTCTTGTTTCGGTATTGATCGACAATCGGCGATACCAACGAGCACAAGAACGGGCGTATGTTTGAGGTGGATAGCTTGCATGGCAAAACCGATTATTGGTCTGGCCCTTGGAGGTGGCGCGGCGCGCGGTATGGCTCATATTGGCGTTCTTGATGTGCTTGATGAAGCGGGCATAGAGCCCGATGTAATTGCCGGCTGTTCGATTGGTTCATTTGTTGGTGCGGCCTATTTGACCGGACATCTGAGCGATGTTCGCGACTGGGCAGAGGCTGTGACTTGGCATGATGTTGCCAAACTGCTTGATGTTTCGCTCAGTGGCGGTGGATTGATCGCGGGTAAGCTGATCGAACAACTCATGGCCGATCTGGGGATCACTGGAAATATCGCGGATCTGAGCAAGCCCTTTGCATCGGTTGCGACCGACTATCTCACAGGCCGGGAGGAATGGCACCGCAGCGGTCCTATCGGCAAAGCGGTCCGCGCCTCAATGTCGGTGCCCGGAATACTGACACCAGTGAATATTGACGGAGACTGGTTCGTTGATGGCGGTCTCGTCAATCCGGTACCTGTGTCAACCTGCCGGGCGCTTGGTGCCAACATTATCATTGCGGTCAATCTCAATGGTGATCTTGTTGGTCGACGTGAACTCCCTTCCAAGACTGATAAGAAGATCCCCGCTCATCTGGAAATTGTAGAGAGGGCGATCTCCGCCATACCCGATAAATGGCGACCCAATACCGCAGAAGTGGTGAATGAGTTTCTGAGGCCGAAACCAACCAAACCCGGCTACTTCGACGTTCTGTTCAACTCCCTCAACATCATGCAAGACCGAATTACCCGTTCGCGACTCGCAGGGGAACCGCCTCATGTGATGATTACGCCACATCTGACTTCCATGGGAATACTGGATTTCGATCAGTCTAAATTGGCAATTGAGGAAGGGAGAAAATGCGCGCGTTATGCGCTGCCTGAGATTAATCGGCTGCTTTTGCTTTCAGGCGAAGATTTCTCTTAAACTCCGGTTGAATACGACACGACACCGGACCAGAAAATTTTACCCGTCACATATGTCGGCTCCGGACCAAAAGTGTCAGTAGCCTCAATCGTCAGCCGTTCAAATTGCGACGCATTTGCCGGGTCGACTAAGGGCTCGAAGCTGCCTTGCGGCGCTGCAGCGTGTGGTTTTCACCGACACTCTGTCGCCGGTCTGATCGGCACACCTAGTTGACTGCTGTCAGCCCAAAGCGGCCCAACAGCCATTGGCACGAACCTGCGATAGCTGACCTTGGCCACGCACGTCGTGAACTGGTAAGGAGCGGGGCATTGCAGACCTTCGCTGTACATGCACACATGTGCGGTTTGACAAACCGTTCAACAAGCGATCATTTGTGGATGGGGTGCTGACGTATAGCAGGGTAAACAGCTATAACAGAAACATTATCTTGTTTTAGATCGTTTTGACGTTCCCAATTACTTACGGAAAAGTCGGTCCTGCAAATGACGACAGAAGTTCCGAACCTCGTCATCCACTATCAAGAACGCTTGTCGACAAAGTCCCGATATCTATTTCAATCGAGAGCTTGGGGATTAGTTTATTGGCCGCTTTTATAGAAAGTCTTTATGGTTTTTTGCTGAAAAAAAGAAGGGGACGCAACCCATTGAGCCGCGCCCTCTGTCGCTCATTGTGGCTGGCTAAGCTGCCAGTGGAAATCGACATCATATTGACCGCCATCGCCCACCATCACCATGGTCTGAGTGACGGACCGTGACGCCCCATAAAAGGGCCAACCGAAAAATGTCTCGGGCATTAGCCTAAGAGTGGGTCGTCATTGATGTCAAAAATGTCATCGTAATTCTGCCAATTAGTGATTAAAATGTAGATGGGACCGATCAAGCCGATGATTGTGCCGACCACGGCACCAATGACGGCACCAACAGGACCAGCCAAAGCGCCAAAGCCCGCGCCAACGACCCCGCTGACGGTTCCCATTGCAAGTGCGCCAAACACCTCTAGAAAAATCTGGCCAATATTTGGACGTAATTCAGTGACCAGATCGCTCATGAATGTCCCGAAGCCTCCGCTCGGATCTGTTTCGGCCATTGTGAACAGAACGCTGACCAAATACGGGTTTTGCATTCCGGTTAAATCGAACTCGGCGTGAACACGGTCAGGGTTGTATTCGATCACTTCGTTGCGCCGAAACTGGCCAACGGCGACTGGTGGGATAACAACAGGATCAGCGACAGGCGGCTGTGGGTTATTGGGGTCAGTCAGCGGGCCCTGAAACATTGCACCACTGATTGAAATCTCGTCAGCGCCCGCTTCACCATTGGTGGTGTCTCGCGACACGACACGTTCGACCATCATCCGCAATCTTCTGTAGGGCACCAACGTAGGCTGGGGATCAGGCGAGGGCACCTGAAAGATCCCGGGGATATTCCGAGGCTTTTCCTCTGGCTTAAGGGGTTCAATACAATAGAAATCAGCCAAGAATGCCATGAGGATTTCGTAAAGCTCGCTGCCTTTCTTGACCGCTTTTAGCTCCATGTAGGGTTGCATCGCCTTTTCTAGAAAGACCTTTATTTCCGAGCGTTCACTGATCGGCGTCTTAGCCTTTGGGTCTACGACGCGCTTCATCATCACACGTTCAGACGATGAAAGGGTACGGCGGGTTTTGACGTCTTGTGACATAAGCTGTTGGACCAGTTTGCGTCTTAACCTGCGCGGCATCTGCTCCTTTTGACGTGACAAAATTCGGGCCATCGGGCTGATTTTCACCATCGAACCGGGCTCAGCCAGCAAGACTTCTGCTAACTCGGCTTGATAGTGAAGTTGAAAAGCCCGCGCGATTGCTGCGCCGCGTTCTGAAAGGCAGCGTTTCCGCCGAAACTCGTTATCCATTATATTCTCCATTAAGAAATATCTTAAAACTAGTAAACGAGTCGATCATGCCGGATTTAAATTTCAACTTCAAGGCTGTGTACTCTGAGAGCGTATCATACGCTGACTTTAAGGTTCACCAACAGCTCGCGTGGTAATCATTTTATCTAGATTTTTTGGCGAATTTCTATACCGTAAGTCTGATAGATCTGTATTTCGATGTAGCGTTGCCTTTGAAAACGGTGACTTCAATAGAGGCTCCTTGTTGGCACAGTTGGCACTTTGATTTTGGTCGTTACTGGCCAAAAATTTCTGTCCCAACAGTTTTCGCATGTGTCGGGTGGACGATAAAAACTTTAGTGGAAACCCCGTTCAAAACCTAAGTACTTGCTGAAGGTTTTTGACTGTCCTTCGTTAGCAGACATGGCGTATCTGCGGCGAATCCAGCTGTGAGGTTTCAAACATCGCTATTTTTGATGGAGAAACCCTGAAGGCGGAGGAGAACGACCATGAAACGCTACGTTGGATTTGATGTCGCCCAAAAGGAATGTGGCCTTTGCATTGTGGATGATGCGGGCACGATCTTGTTTGAGGGGACCTTTGTGACTGACCCTGATGAAATTATTGGCATGATAGCTTCTGCAGTTAAGGACGTTGAGAAGATCGTCCACGAGTCCGGCCCGCTGTCGACCTGGTTAACACGAGAACTGGTTAACACGAGAACTGGTCAAGCGAGGCGCACCCGTGGTCTGCATTGATGCGCGGGCAGCTCATAAGGTTTTGTCAGTGTGAGCGATATCTGAACCGCGACTCTTGTTGGGTCAGGGTAGGGCTGTCATCGCGTTTCC
>NZ_MWVJ01000030.1 GCF_002087335.1 Pseudophaeobacter leonis | reverse complement strand
ACTTTGCAAATGTCGCTATCTGCACATAGCCGACATCCAAGCTAAGAAATGTTTCGGTTCAAGTCTTCAAACAGATAAATCTGATTTGATCCGATGGGCCCAGCCATTGAGCCGGAGCTCTTGCGCTCAATGGGGGGCAATATGCATTATTAGCATACTGCATCTCCTGAGATTTCTTGTTTGTGCGGTTTGGCGCTTTCTCTCTTTGTTTTTGTTGCGTTCTGCCAAACTTTCATAGTCTTCGTGTTGTTTTTACTGGATATTCGCTAAATTTAGGTTCTGGCGCCGCGAGGCGTGGGGGTTCGAGTCCCTTCACCCGCACCACTTTGATTTCAAACGGAAAATTCAGCTGCTGCCTTGGCGAATTTTCGAAGGTGTTTTCGAAGTTTTACACTTCGTTTTACACTTTGGTTTTTGTTCCTATTCCGTTTTTGTTCTGTTCCGTCGCAGCTGCGCAGTCTTTGAAAGCTGCTTCTGGCCAGCCTGCTGGCGGTACTTCTTGACCATCTCGAGAGATTTGTGCCCGGTTACTGATTGTATCTCTGTGTCTGAACAGCCCGCCTCCGTAAAGCAACAGATGTCGGCGCTTACTTGGGCTTGACCCCAAGGAGATACCAATCTGGTGAAACAGATTGGTCAGTGCGCATCTCAAAACGCGGGGATGGGGCCATGCGCAAACTGCTTTATGAGGCAGCAAATATCTTGATCCAACGGGTGTCGCGCGTCTCACCGCTCAAAGCATGGGCAATGCGGCTTGTCGCACGAAGGGGAAATGAAAAAAGCCATCGTTGCGACGTCGCGAAAACTGGCTGTCATCCTGACCCGCATTTGGCGCGATGGTACGACCTTCGCCTGGGCCAAAGAGGAGCTGCCTGCATGAGATAGCCCAACCGAATACGCCCGTCCGGGTGTAAAGACGTCCCCCCTCTCGGCAGATTGCTATGCAATCGCCTGCCGGGCAATGATCGGGACGGTGGCCGGATGACCTCGTTGTCGAATTTCGATGCGCCTGAACTCAGGCGACCTCGCAGCGGACCTTTTTGAGGCACCAGTCCCCGACGCCATTATGAGGCGGCAACGCCGACCTCGGAGAGAACCATGAACCCGATGAGACCCAAATATACCCTTGAATTAGCGGCCGCAGATAGAGAACCTTAGCTGCAACTGCGAAGGTTCCGTGCCAGACAGGCAAAAGCGGCCATTCAAGTCCTGGCAGACCGAAACCCACATGCTGTACTGCCCACCAAGGTAAGCTATTCGCAGTTTGTGTACTGTGCAAAGTTGCGCTTCTCTCCTGAGCGCAACTTTGTCGTGAGTGTCACGCCCAATATGGTTCGAGTTCACGGTAACCGCATCGATGGTGGCGGTGATCTGAGAGCTCTCCGGGCTGACTGCAGCCACTCGCGACCGGGTTGGCTGGCGGGCTGCGGAATGCTCTCAGACCACCTGGCGGCGCAGAAAAAGTGTGAGCGATTCAGGGGACTATTCTCTGCCATTGCGCCCCGTGGCTACACGGCCACCGGCGCCGCGGGTTCAGGTCTCCAGGCTGGCCTCCATCAATCCTTCGCGCACCGCATATGCAATCAGCTCGGCCACGGAGTGCACCTGTACCTTGCGCATCAGGTTGGTGCGGTGATTGTCGACGGTTTTGGTGCTTACGCCGAGCCGATCGGCGATGTCACGATTGCCGAGGCCTTGCGCCACAAGGCTCAGGACCTGCCTTTCCCGCGCCGTCAGATTTTCACGCTCCGCCGCCGCCGCAAGGATTTCCTCGACTCCCGGTCCGAGTATCCGCTGTCCTGCTAGGATGCCAGGGATGGCGGCGGTGAAGGCGCTTATCTCTTCGCGCTTGAGGAAAATCGCCTCTGCGCCTGCTGTTGCGAGGTCCGACAGCAGCCCCGCGGATGTCATCCCGGAAAATACGATGATCCGGGTGTCCGGCGACCACCGCCGGACTTCGCCGAACACCTCGATCCCGCGGGAGTAGGGCATGGCGATGTCCAGGGTCAGCAAGGCTGGCTGATGGCTGCGAACCAAGGCTATGGCTTCCAGGCCATTGGTGGCCTGGGCCACCACCTCGACCCCGGTGGAGGTCAGGATCTGGGCGATACCCTGGCGGATCATGGCATGATCGTCTGCGATTACGGCGTCTGTGCGGTCATGACATTTTCCTGTCCTTGTCCTTGTTTTGCTGCTGGGGCTCCGGGGCCTCGAACGATGCCCCTGCGAAAACAAGCCTGGCAACGGTCCCGTTTTCCTGGGCAGATGCCAGGTCAAAGCGGATGCCGCTCTGTTCGGCCAGTTCCGAAACAATGGCGAGGCCCAGCCCGGAGCCGTTCGACCGGGGGCCCTTGGCGCCGCGTTCAAGGAGGCGCTTACATTCTTCCTGACTCATGCCCAGGCCGTCATCATGTACTTCGATCGTAAGGCCCGACCCGCAGCGGCGGCAGCCCACCAGAACGCGCTGCGCGCGGGCATGCTGCAGGGCGTTGGAGACCAGGTTGCCGACGCAGCGCATGCCCGACAGCGGATCGACAAAGACGGTTTGCGAAGACAGTACCACGCGCAGGTCGGTGTTCTGGCGGGCGGCTTCTGCCTTGAACATTGCCTCGACATTCTTGAGGACGATATCAAGGCAAAATTCCTCCTGTTCGCCGACCTGTGGCGGGTCGCTTTCGCCGGTGCCCAGCGGCTTGGCGGAATCCTCCAGACCGCTTCGCAGGATCTCGTCCAGGTAATCCAGGCTGTTGTTCAGGCCCAGTTTGTCGAGTTCCTTGTCGGAGAGGGCCATCCGGAGGGTCACCAGCGGCTGCCGGATGTCATGGGCTGCTGTTGCCAGCACGTCCTTGCTGCGCTGCATGGCTGCCGCAGCGCGCTGGCGGTCGTCTTCGGCGCGGCGCAGGGCCTCGCTGAGGTGCAGGCGTTCTTCCGAAAAGCGCAGCTGATCATTCAGATAGCGGTCGCGCTCGCGCCGGGCGGCCATGATCCGGAGCGCGATTGCGGTTGAGAAAGCGATGGCTTCGGTCAGAAAGCCGAGCCGCAGCGCCAAACCGACACGTTCCTGGGCAAACAGCCCCTCTGTCACGTATCCGAAAATGCCAAAGAGGAACGAGGCGGTAAGCGCGCCAAAGCCGATCACCAGAAAAACCGCGCCCGGCATCCTGCGGCGCACCGCTGCGGCGGCCAGGGCGACCTGCAGCACGGTTCCGGCCCCTGCGGCAAACAGGGTCGCATTCTTGTAAGCTTGGGTAGAGATCAGCGGAACCGACAAAAGCGCAAGGCCGAGCAGGAAGACGATGGCTGCCGTGGCCAGCCAGTGCAGCCACCGTGAATGCTTTTTTGTGCCGGTGATCTGGGAAACGAAGTGGATCCCCAGCGCAATGGACACCATCGACAGCATCGCCAGGGCAATATGGTTGAACCCCGGCGCGCCGGGCCAGAGGAACTGGAACGCATAGCCTTCCATGTGGATGAGCAGGACGACACTGCTGAGCATGTAGCCGCCGTAGGCAAACGCGCGTTTGCCATCCAGCCCGTAAAGATAGACTGTTGAGATCAGCCCCATCCCGAGGATGAGCGCTGTGAGGGCCAGGATCTGCCCGGCCTCATTCTGAGCGCGCCGCAGAAAATTCGGCACCGTTTCGATGAAGAGCGGCATCTCTGTGGCCTGGTTGGTATGGAAAGTAATGAAGACCGAAGCGGCCTCTCCGGCGGCGAGTGGGACCTTGGACACCAGGTGGCGGTAGGCTATCGGCCTGGCATCGAAAGTGTCCGCGGCAACCAGGGACAGCAGCCGGGAGGCCGACGCCGCCGGATAGCCGCCGGGCAACAGATAGACATCCAGGCTTTGCGCGACGGGGATGTCGTGGGTAAGCCACCAGATCCCGTCGGTTCCGGTCTGGTTCCGCAGCCGCAGGCGCACCCAGTAGCGGTCCTTGCCGAAGCCGAAATCAACAAGCGCGCCCTCCACCGGGCGGAACCGGGCGGCAGCGTCCGGCGCCGCCACATCCTGGAGCGTCAGGGCGTAAGTCCCGTCAGCCAGCGTGCAGGCAAAGGGCGTAAGATCGATGCGGAAGGTGTCGTCGAGCGACAGAGCGGCCTCCGGGCATGGCGCGGCAGTCTGCGCACCGGAGGCCGCCGCGCTGAGGGTAATAAGGACCACTGCCGCAATCAGTCTGAACATGATGAACTGCTGTGCCGTTGACATTCTGATAAACCATAGCCCGTCTGTCCAAGATAGCTAGCCCGGCTGCGAACGGCGGGTCCGGGCTGCCGCGCCGGGCTGTCAGAGGATGAAGTCGCTGACCTCGAGTTCCGTGAGCCCCCTGAACTTCACCGTAAAGTCCGCAATGCCGTCGCCATCGACATCGCCTCGAAGCAGCAGCGTGTTCTTGTTTGCTACGAAATGAAGCTCGCCCGCGGTGCCGCTCAGCTCTGCACCGGCGATAAAATCGAAAGCCTGGTCGCCGCCATCGCCCTGTGAGGCGTCGATCCCGGACAGATCGACAAGATCGCCGGTTTCAAAATCACGGATCTTGTCCTGGTGGATTTCGGCAACGGCGCTGAATACAAACCCACCGTCCGAGCCCCCGCCGCTCAGCGTGTCCTGGCCCTTGCCGCCGTCCAGCCGGTCCGTGCCACCGCCGCCGAACAGCCGGTCTTCGCCGTCGCCGCCCTGCAGCCAGTCGCCGCCCGCGCCGCCCCGAAGCTGGTCCTGCGCCCCGCCGCCAGATAGGTCGTCATTGCCGCTGCCCCCGTTTAGCGTGTCATTGCCATCGCCGCCCGATAGCAGATCGCCGCCGTCGGCACCCAGGATCGCGTCATGGCCGGACAGCCCAAGAATATAGTCGGCGCCGTTGCCGCCGCGCAGGGCGCTCAGCCCCTTGTCATCGTCATAATCCGCCTGGTCGGCGCTGGTGTAGGTCGGGAACAGAGGCAGGTCAGAGCCGTCAATATCCTTGACCGCGCTGTAGTCGGTCAGGCCGAAGCTGATCTTCTGCGTGCCGTCGTATTTGTCCGCCAGCGCATCCTTGCTGAGCATCGACAGGTTTGCCCAGTAGACGCCGATGTTGTGGTGGGCACCAAAGCCCTTGGGAAAGAAGAAACCGCCCGAGTCCTGCTCGTGGTTTTCGAGGTTGGGCTGGTCCAGGCGGGTGATGGCTTCATCGAAGTTCTTGTTATTGCGTAGGATATTGTTGCTTACAAAGCCGTCTAGGATGTCGAGATCGACAGTTTCCGCAAAGGTGACAGCGTCCTCGCTGTGCGAGATGCCGATGTAGTGTGCGGGCGCATTCAGCGTGACGGAGCCGCCATCGACATCAACGACATCGTAATCGTGTTGATGTTCAAAGCCGTCGAAAGCCTCCGTGTGCGAATAAAGCGTTTTGTCGATGCCAGCCGAGGCCAAAGAAACCACTGTCAGATCCACACTTTCCTCAAGACGCTGCGCGTCCACCGAGGTGAAGATATCGACCATGGAGCCGCCCAGGCTGTGCCCGGAGACGATCATCTTTTCGATTCCGTTTTCAGGGGAGTTGGCATAGGACAGGGCCGCCTCGATCAGAGGTTTGTGCGCGTTGTAGTGATGGTACAGACCATCGCCGGAGAACGCTTGCCCGTTCACAAAGGCATTCAGGTTGCTGTCCTTGCTGTCGGTGCCGCGGAAGCTGAGCACCAGTGTCTTGGCGCCGTCGCTGGTCTCGCCGAGCGCCAGGATCGACTGCGCATCCCAGCTGGGCAGCAGGGCCTCAGCCTTGCCCTCGAAAAGCCCGCCGCCGTTGAAGCGTGCGTTTTCATTCGGGACGAAGTGGTCCCCCAGGTCCGCGTCGGTCAAAACCGTCCAGCCCAAGGTGCTGAAGTAGTCGTTGTAGCTGTCAGTCAGCCCGTTGTCGTCCGATCCGCGGTAGGTTTCGCCGATATTTCCTTCGCCGTAGACAGAGCGCGCAAATAGCGTGCCGATTTCTACATGCTCCATGGAATTCGCGACGCTGTGCGATTCAGAGTGTGTGGCGCCGACCAGCTCGGTCCGTTCATTGTTTCCAGTGTCCGCTTCATCCGCGGTATCGACAATCCGCACCGTGAACTTGCCGGTGTCAGTGCTTTTCAACGTGTACTGGATGCTCTCTGTGTTGGTCTGACCCGCGCTCAGGCAAAAGCTCACGCTGTCGCTGCCGATGAGGCGTTCGGACCCGTTGGTTTGTATGGAAAAATCCTCCAGGTCGAAACCGCCATCGAGCAATCCGCCGTAGTCGGCACCGCCGATGTTGGCCAGCGTCGCCTTGAGCTTGATCTCTTCGCCGGCCTTGATTTCTCCAAAGACCTGAATGTCCTGGACTGTCAGGTCGGGGGCCTCTGCGAAAAAGGCAGTAGACTTCGAATTGTTGCTGGTTACAGCCTCGCCATCGATGCCGGTTACCCGGACCTCGATATTCTGCTGGCCTGGGGACTCTACGGTGTAGGAGAAGGTTTCCTTGTTGGATTGGCCCGCATTGAGGCCAAACGACACGGAATCGGTACCAACAACCGTGCCGTTCACCAGATACTCGACGTCAAAATTCTTGCCGATCCCGAGATAGTCGGTCTCTCCGATGTTCTTCAGGGTCGCCTCGATCGTAACCTTTTCACCCAGCGCCCTGTCACCGGTGATTTCAATGTCCTCAACGACCATATCCGGCGCGGATCGGTAGTCAATCTTGCCCTCGAAGTAGTACATCGTCAGTGTCTTGCCGGTGTCGTTGTCGACACGAAGACGCCAATTCCCGTTTACTGGATCGCCGTCAAAGCCTGTGGAAAAGGTGCTCTCGCCACCGGTGCCGTCGTAATAGATGTCGTGGTCGTAGGCGCTGTCGCTGTCCTTGCCGGCGTCGGTGTCATTTCCGAAGTGGTCGAAGTTGTAATAGATCGGGTGGCGTTCACCGTCGGGGGAATAGAGATAGATGTCGACTTTTCCCAGGTCGACTTTCTGACCGCCGTTGTAGTCAATTTTGAATCTGTAGGCGACGTTGGTCACTGTGGCATGAAGGGAATCGCCGGTCGGGTTGAAGTAATAATTGAAGGTGCCCTGGCCGATGTTTCTGTCGGTTCCGGAATAGTGCTGCGCCTGACCCATCGAACTTTCCTAACTATACTAAGGACTCCAATTTCGCCTTCGATCTTAGGGCGCTCCAGGTTTTCGTGACATGGGGTAGATACCCTAATCGGCGCAAGCCAGTTCACATCCTTTGGCTGGACATATCGGTTGCGTCGATCTTGGAATACCTCTCGTACAAGGCGGCTTTGTCCGCATACTGCCCTCTAGCCATCAAAGTTGCTGCAACAGAGTTTGACTGGTTTGGTGAAGCTGCACTGCGGCACGACCTGACACCGCCAAGGTCGGCTCTGGGCCGTTCACTACACTTTCTCCGCTACCTACGCATAGCTGACATCGGCGTCTGGTATAGGCCGATCCTCCGCATCATGGCCTGTCAAAACGTCCGGAGGTCAGCTTCCAGCCCATTTGTGGCATAGGTTCAGGAGTTGTCAGCGTATTTTTCCACGCAAAACGATAGTAGGTTTTTCTTCACAGAAACCGAGGACTACCGTCACCGAGGTTGGAAAAGCAGGCTTGTCGAATACCAATTGGGCGCGCCCCCACTGGCTGCTTGCGGGCACACCATTGCGCGACATAAAGGCGTCACACTCCCCCGAACCTTGTCCGATCCAATATGCATCATGTGTGCTTCGGTTTGAAAAATTCCCTGCCAACCCTGGGATGATCAGCGTGGCGGAATATGCGTCAACGTTAGTGAATGAAAAGATGGCTGCGTCACCTTCTTCAGATTCATACACAATCGGCCCCATGTCGCTATCCCACACTTCGTCGGCCAACGTTGGCATGGCCAGTAGGGCAATTACTGCGGCAAGGCGAAAAGCGTTCATGGAGTACTCCTGTTCAGATCAACGTACACAGGTTGGCATACATTGGGTGTCCCGGACAGTGAGCAATCTCGCAATGACCGCGTGGAGCTCATTGCCGCCGTCGCCACTCGGCCTGGATACTGCACTCGCATCAGGCCGCTTGCAGCCCAATCCAGACATACACTTTGGCGTGGGGCGAGGATAAAGGCCCCTGGCTGCAGACGCAAGAAAACATCAAGCGTATATTTGCGGCCATTACCATTTTCTGTTCGGGTTGCTTCTAGAGTATGCCATCTCGCCAGTGGGCTATCGGACTAGAAGTCCTCCCATTTGTCTGGTGCAGCGTTGCCATGCGCACTGGCTTTCATAGGTACCGACGTGTTTTCACCCAGATCCCAATCTTGATCTTCCGAAGCGACCGGTGCGTGCGCGGAGGGTGCGTGAGACACCCGCATCGGTGTCGGGCTCTCACTGATCGAAATCTTGAAGTGAGAAACCAACTCCGCCAGCTTGGTTGCATCGCTGTTCAGCATGTGGCCCGCAGCGGTGGCCTCTTCGACCATAGCGGCGTTCTGCTGAGTCACCTTGTCAAGCTGCACCACGCCAGTGTTGATCTCGCCCAGACCCGTGGACTGCTCCACAGCGCCCTCGGCAATGTCTGTCACCAGTTTCGAGATGTTATTGACCCGGTCAACGATATTTTGCAGCGCCCCGCCGGCCTTGCCGACCAAATCAACGCCGCGTTCCACCTGCGTGGAACTATCGCTGATCAGCGTCTTGATCTCCATCGCCGCATCGGACGACCGTTGCGCCAGGGCGCGCACTTCAGAGGCGACCACAGCAAAGCCGCGACCCGCTTCGCCGGCTCGGGCGGCCTCTACCCCGGCGTTGAGCGCCAGCAGGTTGGTCTGAAAGGCAATGTCGTCGATGACGCTGATAATCTGGGCAATATGGCTGGAGGACTGTTCTATTTCAGTCATGGCCGAAACCGCACTTTGCACCACATCGCCGCTGGTTTTTGCTTCTTGCTTAGCCTCATCCACGATGCTTTCGACGCTCCGGGCCCCTTCTGCTGCGGATTTGACGCTGGCAGTCAGCTCATCCAGGGCCGCGGCAGTTTCTTCCAGTGTGGCGGCCTGACTTTCGGTTCGATGTGACAGATCATCCGAGGATTGGCTGATTTCAGCCGCGCCATTGCGGATGCTCGAGGCTGATTCAACCACCTTTGAGACGGTCTGATTGAGGTGCTCAACTGTTCGGTTGAAATCAAGGCGCAGTTGTTCGTAGTCCTGTGGAAAAGGATCCGGGATGGATGCTGTCAGGTCTCCCTCCGACAGATTGGCCAGACGCTCGCCCAGGGTTGTTACAATACGTGCCTGATCTTTGGCTTTTTCCTTCTGAGTCCTTTCCATTGCGCGTTGTTTTGTCAGCGCGTCGCGGAATACGCCCAAACTACGGGCCATGTCGCCGATCTCACCTTTCGCGGGCAGCTCCTTCAGATCGATGTCAAGCTCACCTTCCGACAAGGAAACCATACGGGTACCAATGAGGTTCAGCTGACCGCTGAGCCAACGGCCCAGAAGAAAGGCCAGGCCACCTGCAAGAACCATAGCTGCAACCGCTGCCGCCAGCCCGGTTTTGCGTATGCCGCTGGTAATTGCTGCGATTGTTTTCAGAGGCACAAGGGCATTGCCGACAGCAACCACATTTCCGGAAAAATCAAGTATTTCAAAGGGGCTGCCTGCATAGGCATAGCCGTCAATTTCGTAATTTGTCCACTGGCCGGAAATGCCGTTCAAAGCACTGGCAATCGCATCTGCATCAAGAAGAGCAGGCCCGTCATAGTTCCCGGTCAGGCGCGTGATCTCCTGATCGTTTGCGGAGAAAGAACTGAGATCACCGTCCGGCAGCAGGTAGACTTCCAAACGACTGTCTCCGCCTTCGGTCAGGCTTTCAATCAGATCAGCGTTGAACTTGAGGCCAATTTCAACGGTGCCCACATGCGAGCCCTCGTGGCTAACAGGGCTGATCCCCCGGATTCCGATGCCTGCCCGGCCGCGCTCAAGTCCGGAAACCGGTGCCTGTGCCTTGTTCGCGGCCACAACAGAGTGCCGGAAACCAGAGAGGTCATCGCCAAATTTTTCTGGTTTATGTACCCGAAAGGCTGAGGCCGCGTCAGGGGTGTGAAACTGGAATTGAGCAATGCCGGCTTCTGCAGCCAACCTTTTAAAGTCGCGAGCGAAAAGCCTGTCGAGTGCTTCCCGGTCCTGGTCAGCAAGGGCACGCTGTGCATCTGACACAGAGGCAACGGTCTGCGCGGCAGTCAGCGCAAGCTGCATACGTCCTTCTATTTCTGAATGTACGCGCGATTCGAACTGATTCAGTTCACGGCGCGTGCCTTCATCCGAAACTTTCTCAAGTCCGAGGAACAAAGGAATCGTGACGATAAGAATGGCGAAAAAAGAACTGACTATCAGCGAAAAAATGATCCGCGCTCTGAGGGACATTGTTAAACTCCTATCGACAACACTTCTTTATAGACGTCATGGCCTTAAAAAAATCCAAAGAAGCGGAGCCAGTACTTGCCACGTTTCAACTTAGGAGCATTGCAGAAAATGCGCTGTGTTCAGAGCTACTGCGGTCTTTTCAGTAGTTGGACAGTGTTTTGTTGTATGGAGGGAACAACGATGGCTTTTCCTGTAGCGGTGTTCCGCGTTCGATGATGAGCGAACCGATGAAGGGGACTGTTTCACACAAGTTTACAAAGTGACCTGCTTCAGACAGCCGGCCTTTGGCCCGCAATCTTGCTGCATATTTCTAGAATTGACCGCATTTCATGCTGCAGCGCAGACTGCTAAACACTGATGTTAGGATGATGGCAGGAGTTTGCAAACTCCGCAATCTGCGCAAAGCTGCCCTTGTCACAGGAGTTCCGACGCCTAATCAAGACGCTTAGCAAGCTCCTCAGCGCTTTCGTTGTAATACACCCGCAACTGTCTCAAGTCGGTATGCCCAACCATTCGGGCAAGCGCCAGAACATCGAGCTTTGTTGATAGCGCCGTTATCGCCGCATGTCGTGAATCATGAAACGTTAACCCGGCCACACCGGCCCGATCTCGCAGCTTTCGAAACAAGACATCCAACTGCCGTGATGAAAGGCCGAACACCGGGTCAAGAACCGGCAACTCTCTTAGCAGCTCAAGAGCCCTTGTTGACAACGGCACCTCGCGTGGTCTCCCATTTTTGGTATGAGACGAAAGAGCCACCCGACGGTCCAAATCCACTCTATCCCAGTCCAAACTCGCGATCTCACCGGCGCGCATAGCAGTGACCATTGCAAACTTAAACGCATGGAAGGCCCGCGCTGTGGCCTTTTCCAGATCCTCACCCGCACTGAATTGCATCGCCTCGATCTCCGCCAACGTCGGGAGGCGATCACGCGCTGGAGGCTTTGCTGGTTTACGCACATCGCTAAGAGGATTCACGCCAATCAGTTCCCAATCCCGCCGCGCAACAGTCAGCACTGATGACATGAGCTGCATCTCTCGAATGACGCTCGCGGGCGCGACCTCCTTTAACCGCATGTCTCGCCACTTTGCGAAGTCTTTGGCAGACAAGTCCTCCAGCCGGATCTTTGCGATTGCGTCGCGCCCAATCTTTTCCAGCCGTATCGCTTCCCAACGATGCCCCCGTTTTGCTGGCGAAACCTCACGGGCATAACGCTCAAACACCTCGCCCAGCGTTAGCTTGGCCGCCACTTTGTCGTGGTTCAGAATCTCATACTCCGCCCGAGAAGCCCAATCTTTGGCCTCTTGCTTGGTCGGGAATACCTTTGACTTTCGGATACCGTTGCGGGCAACCTCGGCCCGGTATCCTGATTTAAGCTTACGAATAGACGCCATGAATTACGCACCGTGCGGAAAATATGCGTAAACCAATACACATTCCTGCACATCATGGGTAGACACTCAATTTGACGAAACCCGTAACACCCTAATTCTGTATGGATAAATGTTCAAAACCGTTCAGCTCGGTTTATATATTGGTGCGGGCGGTGGGACTCGAACCCACACGGGCACAAGGCCCAACAGATTTTAAGTCTGGTATGTCTACCATTCCATCACGCCCGCATCTGGCGTCGTCGTCAGTTTTCAGTTTCGGGCCCGTCTCTGACCCTAAACAGTCACCTCACATCAACGCCCTGTTTCGTATTCATATCTCAACACAGATACAAGCATTTTTAGCCTCGCATCTCATCTGGCCCCTCACGGCCGCAAACGCGGCCCAAACAGCCACTCAGTAGGTACAAAATTTTTCTAGCCCCCTCCCCCACAATGACAGCTAACTATATCAAGCGATGCAGACTATACGGGCGCCAAAGCCGCGTCCTCCTTTACCGCTTGCATGGCCACATAGGTTGAGGTGGCAGAAACATGCGGCAAGGATGAGATCTTCTCGCCCAAAACCTGGCGATAGGCCGACATTGACCGGGTCCGCACCTTGAGAAGGTAGTCAAAATGCGAGGCCATCAGGTGGGCCTGCTCAATCTCGGGGATCCGGGTCACGGCGGCATTGAACTTTGACAGGGCAGCCTCGCGTGTATCCTCGAGCTTGACCTCTACAAAGGCCACATGGTCCAGGCCAAGCCGAATTGGGTCGATCAAAGCACGATACCCTGTAATAATACCCTCGCGTTCCAGCCGCCGCAGTCGTGTTTGCGTTGGCGATTTGGACAAACCGATGCGCCGCGCCAGATCCGCAATAGAGATGCGGCCATCCTCTCCAACGACGTTTAGAATCTCCCGGTCAAACCGGTCCAGCTCTGAAAAGTCCATATAGATCGAAACTCCGCTAAAAATTCACCCGTTCGGACTAACTTATATACAAAATCAGGAGATTGTCCTGCCTGAATAGCCATACACTTACCAAAACGCCTCTCCGTAGAGAAATGGAGCTAAGATATGACCCAGCCCAGTAAACTGGACAGTAAATTCGACAGCAAATTGCGCGACCGGATTGATGCCGGGACCTATGTCGACCAACAAGACATGTTTGGCCAGTTGTGCAACACGGCTGCGCTGAGCGAGGCGGATCGGGCCAGGATTTGCTCTGCTGCCGCCAGTCTGGTGCGCGATCTCCGGGGGCACTCAAACCCCGGATTGATGGAAGTCTTTCTCGCCGAATATGGCCTGTCCACTGATGAGGGCGTGGCGCTGATGTGCCTGGCTGAGGCGCTGCTGCGGGTGCCGGATGCCGATACCATTGATGCGCTGATTGAGGATAAGATCGCCCCCTCTGACTGGGGCAAACACCTGGGCCGCTCCTCTTCCTCACTGGTCAATGCCTCGACCGGGGCCCTGATGCTCACCGGGCGGGTGCTGGACGAAGAACGCAGCCCCGTGGGCGCCTTGCGTGGTGCAATAAAACGCTTGGGCGAGCCGGTCATCCGAACCGCCGTAGGCCGCGCCATGAAGGAAATGGGCCGCCAGTTTGTACTGGGCGAAAGCATCGAGGCCGCAATGAAACGTGCCGCAGGCATGGAGGCCAAGGGCTATACCTATTCCTACGATATGTTGGGAGAGGCAGCCCGCACCGAAGCTGACGCGGCCCGCTATCATCTGGCCTATTCCAAGGCGATATCGGCCATTGCTGCCGCCTGTGACAGTGATGATATTCGCAAAAACCCCGGCATCTCGATCAAGCTGTCGGCGCTGCACCCGCGTTATGAGCTGGCGCAGGAGGCCCGCGTCATGGAACAGCTGGTGCCCCGCATCAAGGCGCTGGCGCTGCTGGCAAAATCCGCCAAAATGGGGCTCAACATCGATGCGGAAGAGGCCGACCGGCTGTCGCTGTCGCTTGGGGTGATCGAGGCTGTGGTCTCGGACCCATCGCTGGCAGGCTGGGAAGGCTTTGGCGTTGTGGTGCAGGCCTATGGCCCGCGCACGGGGTTTGCGATTGCCGCGCTTTATGCCATGGCCGAGACATATGACCGCCGTTTTATGGTGCGTCTGGTCAAGGGCGCCTATTGGGACACTGAGGTCAAGCTGGCACAGGTCGAAGGCGTCGACGGCTTTCCGGTCTTCACCAACAAATCCCTGACCGATGTCTCTTATATTGCCAATGCCCGCAAGCTGCTGAACATGACCGACCGGATCTATCCGCAGTTTGCCACCCATAACGCCCATACCGTCAGCGCCATCCTGCATATGGCAGAAGATCCAGAAAGCTATGAATTCCAGCGCCTGCATGGCATGGGCGAGACCCTGCACAATATGGTGCTGGAGCAAAACCAGACCCGCTGCCGGATCTACGCACCTGTTGGTGCGCATCTTGACCTGCTGGCCTATCTGGTACGGCGTCTGCTAGAAAACGGTGCCAACAGCTCGTTTGTGAACCAGATCGTTGACGAAGACGTCTCGCCCGAAGAGGTCGCGGCTGATCCTTTTGTTGCCGCTGCGGATTGCGCCAACACCATCGCGACCGGGCCCGAGCTTTATGCGCCGGAACGCCCGAATTCCAAAGGTTTTGACCTGGGCCACGCTCCCACCCTGGCGCGGATATATGCGGCCCGTGCGCCCTGGCATGACCACAGCTGGCAGGCGGCACCGCTGATTGCCGGTGAGGCCACGCCGGACGCCGCTGAAGAGGTGATCAACCCCTCGGATCTGACAGGGGTTGGCCATGTCTCTGCCGCAAGCCCGGCAGATGTCGAACTGGCCCTTTCATCTGCCCGACCCTGGAGCGTTCCTGCCGCCGAGCGCGCAGCAGTTCTGAACAAAGCCGCTGATCTCTATGAGGAAAACTTTGGCGAGCTCTTTGCCATACTGGCGCGCGAGGCGGGCAAAAGCATCCCCGACGCCGTCTCAGAGCTGCGCGAAGCGGTGGATTTCATGCGCTACTACGCCGCCCGCATCCCAGAGGCAGCCGCTGCGGGCACCTTTACCTGCATCTCACCCTGGAACTTTCCCCTGGCGATCTTCTCGGGTCAGATTTCTGCGGCGCTGGCTGTTGGTAATGCCGTGCTGGCAAAACCGGCAGAGCAGACGCCGCTGATAGCCCACCGCGCGATTTCACTGCTGCATGAGGCTGGCGTGCCGCGCGCGGCACTGCAGCTGTTCCCGGGGCGTGGGGCGGTGATCGGCAGCGCCCTGACCGGCGACGCCCGGGTGAATGGCGTGGCCTTTACCGGATCCACCGCCACGGCCATGCGCATTCGCGCCACGATGGCCGAGAACCTGCAGCCCGGCGCGCCGCTGATTGCCGAACCCGGCGGGCTGAACGCGATGATCGTCGACAGCACCGCCCTGCCCGAGCAGGCCGTGCAGGCGGTGATTGAAAGCGCTTTTCAGTCCGCAGGCCAGCGCTGCTCGGCGCTGCGCTGTCTCTATCTGCAAGAAGACATCGCGGATGACGTGCTGACCATGCTGAAAGGCGCTATGGATGTGCTGCATCTTGGCGATCCCTGGCATCTCGACGTTGACAGTGGCCCTGTGATTGATGCCGCAGCGCGGGCGGGTATTCTGGCCCATATCGATCAGGCGCGCGCCGACGGGCGGGTTCTGAAAGAGATGAACACGCCGCAGGGCGGCACCTTTGTGGCGCCAACCCTGATCGCGGTCGCAGGTATCGGCGATCTGGAGCAGGAAATCTTTGGGCCAGTGCTGCATGTGGCCCGCTTCAAATCACACGAGCTGGACAAGGTCATTGGCGATATCAACGCCACCGGCTATGGGCTGACCTTTGGGTTGCACACCCGCATCGATGACCGGGTGCAGCACGTCTGTGACCGCATCCATGCCGGCAATATCTACGTCAACCGCAACCAGATCGGCGCCATCGTTGGCAGCCAGCCCTTTGGCGGCGAGGGGCTCTCGGGCACCGGCCCCAAGGCGGGTGGCCCCAACTATCTGGCGCGCTTTTGCGCCCCCGACCGCCAGCTCGTATCTGAGGCCTGGGGGAAAACAACCGCTGAGCTGCCTGCGGAGACTGGTGTGCCAGGGCGCCCCGTCACCACCTCGCTGCCCGGCCCCACCGGTGAGTCCAACCGCCTGACGACCTCGGCCCGCCCGCCATTGTTGTGCATGGGACCGGGCGCTGAGGCGGCTGCCGCACAGGCAAAACAGGTCATTGACCTCGGGGGCACCGCGATTGAGGCCCAGGGCATGTTTGATCTGCACCGTCTGGAGTTCATTCAGGGGATCGCGGGCGTGCTGTGGTGGGGCGATGAGGCAAAGGGCCGCGAGATAGAGCGCACCCTCGCAAAACGAGCGGGCCCGATCCTGCCCTTGATCCCCGGCAGGCCGGATCGCGGCCGCGTTCTGGCCGAGCGCCATGTCTGTGTGACACCACCGCCGCAGGCGGAAACGCAGCCCTTCTTGGCGGCGAAGGTTAAGCCCAGGGCGGCACCATAACCTCTTGACGCTGGGCTGAAAACGGCCCAGCGTCCCGATATGTTTCCACTGCGCGACCATAACCCTTCGGACTGCACGCCCTATGTTGTCTATTGCCTGATTGCCGTGAATGTCCTGGTCCATTTGTTTTTTTACGGCGCGCATGCGAGCCCGCAGGCCCTGATGCAGTTTTATCAGAGCTACGGCATCATCCCGGCTGAAATTTCGCGCGGCGAAGGCACTGCCACGCTGTTTACCTCGGTCTTCCTGCATGGCGGCATGATGCATCTGGGCGGCAATATGCTGTTTCTCTGGATCTTTGGCGACAACCTTGAGGATGAGATGGGCCACCTGCCCTTTCTTGCCTTCTACCTGGCCTGCGGCATTGGCGCCGGGCTGATCCACGTCTTGGCGGCTCCGGAGTCGCAGGTGCCGACCATCGGTGCCTCTGGCGCCATCGCGGGGGTGCTGGGGGGCTATCTGTTGCTGTTCCCCAAAGCGCGGGTTGATGTGCTGCTGATTTTCATCGTGTTTTTCCGTGTCACCACCGGTGCCCGCCTCGCTGATGCTGGGGCTTTGGCTGGTGTTGCAGGTCTTTGGCGGTATTGGCACCAACCCGGATGAGGGCGGCGTCGCCTATTGGGCCCATGCGGGCGGCTTTGGCGTCGGGCTGGTTTTCACCCTGCCGCTCTGGCTCATACGCGGTGGCGCGTCCTACTGGAGCAAAACCCAGGGACAGCCGCCCAATCCCAAGACAGAATACACCTATAGCGTGACCCGCGTCCCCCGCCTGCCACGCAGGAAAAAGACCCCAGGACCCTGGGGGAAATAGGCGGTGGGGCTGTGCCTCACAGTTCCGCCTTTTGGGGTGCCTTTGCAGAGCCTTTTGCACCCTCGGCAATGACCGCTGCAACACAGCGGGGTCCTGGCCATAAGAGCCATGATAAAAGAGCCGGTATAAAAAACCGCGACAAAAAAAGACGCGCCCCGAATGGGGACGCGCCATTTTTGAAATAAGTACCGAAGGTCGGGAATTTACTTCCGGATGACTTTGGCAAAGCTTTCATAGATCGGCTCGTTGGCGCAGATTACCTCTCCGGACTCAACGATGCTGTCTGTGGGGTTCAGCGCCTCAACCAGACCGCCAGCCTCTTGCACGATGATAATGCCCGCGGCCAGATCCCAGGGTTTGAGGCGACGCTCCCAGAAACCATCGTAGCCGCCAGCCGCCACATAGGCCATGTCCAGCGCAGCCGAGCCAAAGCGGCGGACACCGGCACAGGCAGGCAGCAGACGCGCAAGGTCCTGCAGTGTTTCAGGCAGATCCGCACGGCCGGCAAAAGGCAGGCCGGTGGCAAAGATGGATTCAATCAAACGGTTGCGGCCAGAGGTCCGGATCCGGCTTTCATTCATCCAGGCCCCGGTGCCCTTTTCAGCAAAGAACAGCTCGTCTTTGGTAGTGTCATAGATCACACCGGCAATGATCTTGCCTTTGTGCTCCAGTGCGATGGAGACGGCCCAATGGGGCAAACCATGCAAAAAGTTGGTGGTGCCATCCAGCGGATCAACAATCCAGCGACGGGTCGGATCCTCTCCGGGGGTCTCGCCCCCCTCTTCGGCCATCCAGCCAGAGGTGGGGCGCGCGCCCATCAGTTCTTCTTTCAGGATCGCTTCAGCCGCGATATCTGCTTTGGAGACAACATCTCCGGGCCCTTTACGCGAGACCTGCAGGTTTTCCACCTCGCGAAAGTCTTTCGCGAGAGAGCGGCCAGCCTTGCGGGCGGCTTTGATCATCACATTGAGGTTTGCGCTGCCAATCATATTTGCTGGATCCTGTTGAGCTCGGGGAGATGTCGGTCAATGCGTGCCTATACGCCGCAAGCCCTCATTTGCCAAGGGTGAATACCTCATGAAAGCCAGGCATCTCTTCGGGGGCTAGGGAGG
>NZ_MWVJ01000003.1 GCF_002087335.1 Pseudophaeobacter leonis | reverse complement strand
TTATTACGTTCAAACTTTTCCTTAGCCATTCTCTAGGCGCCCTTTTGAAAGAGAGGGCCGACAACCGACCCAAGATTTCCTCTGCGCGCGCCGCATATTCCCTTTGAGAACAAAAATCAAGACGTTCCTGCTTGACACCCGCGATTTCGGCCAAGGCTGGCCTGCCGGTGACTACTCTGCCACCTCAGAGGGGGCAGGTTTGACCGCAGGGGCCGCGTCTTTTGCCGGGGCATCAGGCGTAACACCGCCGCTGAACCACCCCAGTTCTGCATGTTGTTCCGCCATATATTCCTCAAGCCCATCAACGATCCGCAGCGCCAGCCCGTCGATCTGCTCTTCCTTGGTGCGGCTGTAACCAGAGCCGATGATGGCGCTTTCCCCGGTGGTGTCCTCAAAGATCTTCATCTGGTGCTCTTTGGCCAGATAGGTCTTTGTTGTCACATCATAAACAAACACGTTCACCACAGCGGCACTTTTGGGGTTCACCAGCACCGGAATGCCACCCGTGGCCAGCAAGAAGCCCTCGAGCGTGATGGCCACATCGTATTTCCCAGCGCCCTTATAGCGCCCCAAGCGCGCCTCAAGGGCGCGTTCAATCGGCTCATTCCACTCAGAGGGTTTGGCAGCCCGCGACAGCGGCCATTGCAGCGCCTTGTCGGTATAGACAAAGGAGACCCGCATCTTGAAATCCCCCAAATCCTCGGGCGCCTCGTTGACTTTTGTTTCTTCGCAGGCGGCAAGCAGGACCATCGCGGCCACAAGAGCAAGAATTCGGATCATCAAGGGCCTCATAGGAGAGTAATACAGGTTTGGCTCTGTTGTCAGTTAAAGCAAAGCCACCCAGCCGGCAAACCGGGATGGAGGGCGCTACAGGCTTCGGTGGCGCAAGAGTCACATATCATAGGCGAAAAACCCCTGTGACACTCAAGGCACCCCATCACTTGAACTTATAGTTGCGCGGGAACCCATAGGGCGGACGCTTGCCAATGCCGGCCCGCTTGCCCAGCCACTGGCTGAGATCGGCCTGTGGCGGGGCTTGCCCCCGCCCATCTCCCAGGAAATGCCATCCTCCCAGTTGAAGGTCACGATGTCGCTGAGGCCGCCATCGAGTTCGAGCGAGCCCTGCTTGCCCCGCGCCATATTGTATTTCTGCAGCCGCACGCCCTTGCCGCGGCTGAGTTCCGGCATTTCCTCAAGCGAGAAGACCAGGAATTTGCCGTTTTCCGAGACAATCGCCACATGGTCGCCAGAGACAGGGATACAGATCTGGGCGCGGTCGTCGTCTTTGACGTTCAACACCTGCTTGCCACTGCGGGTCTGCGCCACGATTTCCTTTTCGGCGCAGATAAAGCCATTGCCCGCAGAGGAGGCCACCAGCAGGCGCCCTTCGGGGTTATGGATCAGGATATCGACGATCTCCACCTCGTTGGGCAGATCGACGATCAGACGCAGCGGTTCCCCCATGCCCCGCCCGCCAGGCAGGTTGGCGGCGCTGACAGTGTAGAACCGGCCATTGCTGCCAAAGACCAGCAGCCTGTCGGTGGTTTCCGCGTGGAAAATGAAGCGCGGTCCGTCGCCATCCTTGAACTTCAACTCACGCGCCAGATCAATATGGCCGGTCATCGCCCGAATCCAGCCCATTTGCGAGCAGACAACGGTGATCGGCTCGCGGTCGATCATCGCCTCCAGCGGCACATCTTCAACCTCTCCCGCCTCGGCAAAAGGCTACGGCGGGCGCCCCCCTCGTAGTCCTTGCCAAATTGCTTTTTGGTTTCGCGCAGCTGCCCGGTGATCTTGCTCCACTGCAGATCATCCGAGGCCAGCAACTCTACCAGCCCAGCGCGCTCGTCGCGCAGCGCATCGCGTTCCTTTGTCAGCTCCACCTCTTCGAGGCGACGCAGAGAGCGCAGACGCATGTTGAGAATCGCCTCGGCCTGCACTTCGCTCAGCTGACCTTCTCCGGCGGCAGGCGTGATATAGTCACTCTCCTCAAAGGCCCGCGGATGATCCAGATCCCAGTTTTCCCGCATCAGGGCAGCCTTGGGGTCGTCATCATAGCGGATGATATCAATCACCCGGTCCAGATTGAGGAAGGCAATGATAAAGCCATCCAGCACTTCGAGCCGGTGGTCGATCTTGGCCATGCGGTATTCAGAGCGGCGTTGCAGCACGTCCCGGCGATGATCCAGAAAGGCGCGCAGCACTTCTTTCATCGAGCAGACCTTGGGGGTGACCCCGTCGATCAGCACGTTCATGTTGAGACTGAAGCGCACCTCAAGGTCTGAGTTGCGATACATCATGTTCATCAGAACATCCGGGTCGACATTTTTCGACTTCGGCTCAAGCACAATGCGGATGTCTTCGGCTGACTCATCGCGGATATCCGCAAGAATCGGCACCTTTTTGGTTTGGATCAGCTCAGCGATCTTCTCGATCAGCTTGGACTTTTGCACCTGATAAGGGATCTCTGTGACCACGATCTGCCACTGCCCCCGGCCCAGATCCTCGACCTCATAGCTGCAGCGCAGACGGAACGAGCCCCGGCCGGTGCGATAGGCCTTGGCGATACTGTCGCGCGGCTCAACAATAATGCCGCCGGTGGGGAAATCCGGTCCCGGCACGTATTTCAGCAGGGTGTCATCATCGGCACCTGGAGACTTGATCAGATGGATACAGGCATCAATCAGTTCAGCAATATTATGCGGCGGGATATTTGTTGCCATGCCCACCGCAATCCCGGTTGAGCCATTGGCCAGTATATTGGGGAAGGTCGCAGGCAGCACCGCAGGTTCCGTCAGGCGGCCATCGTAGTTGTCGCGAAAATCAACCGCGTCCTCGCTCAGCCCTTCCAGCATCGCCTCGGCGACAAAGGTCATGCGCGCTTCTGTGTAGCGCGAGGCCGCCGGGTTATCGCCGTCGATATTGCCAAAGTTACCCTGGCCGTCGACCAGCGGGTAGCGCACGTTAAAGTCCTGCGCCAGACGCGCCATGGCATCATAAATGGCCGCGTCGCCATGCGGGTGGAAATCCCCCATGGTATCGCCCGAGATTTTGGCCGATTTCAGAAACCCACCTGTTGAGCCGAGACGCAGGCGGTTCATGGCGTAAAGAATGCGCCGATGCACCGGCTTCAGACCATCCCGCGCATCCGGCAGCGCCCGGTGCATGATCGTGCTGAGCGCATAGGTCAGGTAGCGCTCGCCAATGGCGCGGCGCAGGGGTTCCAGGATCTCGCCGTTTTGCGGCAGCGGGGCATCGGGATTGTCTACGGTGTCGTTCATGCTTTGGTGATACTTCCCCCACATGCCGCGGTAAAGCTATGGTTCTGATTTATCCACCATCTTACCACCCAGCCCCGCATTTCCGCACCTTTCAGCCACACAGCAGCCCTCAGCCCACACAGGCGCCCCGGAGCGCGGCCCCTCCCGCGCCTTTCAGACCCGTTCCGGGCCCGCTTCAGGCCGCTTCAGGCCCACTTCAGGCCAGTGTTTGACAGATTCTTGTCACAGGATTTCGCACAGATAGCGCACAGATCGCTCGCAGATCCCGCCCAAAGGGGAGAAGCCGCAGCACTCTCCCCTGTGCTTTCAGCCGCTTCGGACTATATTAAGGTAACTTATATAGGTTTTGGCGGCTCATATGCTGCCGTTGTGGTCCAATGCCGTGTTCCAGCTCTATTGGGCCTGCCGCCATTCATTGCCGTTACTGAATTTGTTACCCGGGGGATGCGCCATGTCGCGCTTTGTTATTGTGTCTTTTGCGTTTTGGGCTGGGGATTTTACGAGTTGAGCGGCGGGCGCGATTTCACAGCCCCCGAACGCCCCGCCCCTGAAGGCCATGTCGAGGCAACACACCAGCAGGCGCAGCTGTCGACCTCGCTTCCTGTGACCACGACGACGAAATTCCAACGCACGGCCAAAGTCCGCGCTGCCTCTCTGGTGGACACACAGCTGATCCAGACCGACCCCGCTCCGCGCCCTGCAGCAGACCCGGAATCCCGTCAGGCCATCGCCCTGGCCAAAATTGCACAGGCCCAAATAGGACAGCCGCAAATCGCCTCCGCCGGTCTCGCCCTGCAAGGCACAGGCACAGCCTTTGCCCCCGGCGCCGGGACCGGCACACTGCAGCTGAACTCGATCCAGGGCGGGCTGGAGGCCATGACAACGCAGTTTGGCTCTGATGGGCTGGCGCAGAATGCCGACCTCACCTCTCCTGAGGCGACACCCGCCGTCGCCAGCGAAAGCTATCTCGACATCCGTGAAATCCGCGCCTCTCGGGTCAATATGCGTCAGGGTCCGGGCACCATCTACCCGGTGATGTCACGGCTGCTGGCCGGAGACGAGGTGTTGATTCTCGAGGACAGCGGCACCGGCTGGCTGCAGCTGCGCACCCGCAAGGGCAACAAAATCGGCTGGGTTGCCGCTTCCCTGGTGAGCAAGAAACGGTCATAACCCTCTGAACAGGTCCTGGGGCTGGGCCATCAGCAAACAGGGTCACCAGATGCAAAAAACAATCCTGATCACGGGCTGCTCTTCGGGGATCGGTCTCGACGCCGCACGCAGCATGCGAGAGCGCGGCTGGCGGGTCTTTGCCTCCTGTCGCAAGGAAGAAGACTGCGAGAGCCTGCGCGCTGAGGGCTTTGACAGCCCCCGGATTGACTACACCGAGGCGGGCAGCATCACCTCTGGACTGGCCGAGGTGCTTGAGGCCACCGGTGGCACCCTTGACGCCCTGTTCAACAATGGCGCCCATGGGCTGCCCGGCGCGGTTGAGGATCTGGCAACCGAGGGGCTGCGCGAAATCTTTGAAACCAATGTGTTTGGCTGGCACGAGCTGACCCGGCAGGTTTTGCCGGTGATGCGCGCCCAGGGGCATGGGCGTATTGTGCAGAACTCGTCTATCCTCGGGTTTGTCGCCTTTCCCTGGCGCGGCGCCTATGTCGCCACCAAATACGCCATCGAAGGCCTGTCTGATACGCTCAGGGTCGAGCTCTGTGACACCGACATCAAGGTCATTTTGATTGAGCCGGGCCCCGTGACCTCAAAGTTCCGCGAAAACGCCATTCCGCATTTTGAGCGCTCGATAGACTGGCGCAGCTCTGCCCTGCGGCCGCTCTATGAGAAAACCCTGCTCAAACGACTATATGAGAGCAGCGGGCCGGACCGGTTCGAGCTGCCGGCCTCGGCTGTGACCGCCAAGCTGATCCATGCCTGCGAATCGCCGCGCCCCAGGCCGCGCTACCGCGTCACCACCCCAACCCATGTTGCGGCAATTCTGCGTCGCCTGCTGACAACCCGGTCAATTGACCGCATCCTGGCCCGGCTCAGATAGGCAATTGCCTGTCGCCAAGGCCTCTGGCAGCGGCTAGACCTGCAGCATGAAAACGAGAAGGAAGACATCAAATGGGTGATCCGCTTTATTTACTCGCAGTGCTGGCGATGGCCGCTGTTGTGGTGGTTTTGATTCTCGGTCTTGGCGGTTTTGCCAAAGGCGGCGCCTTCAATGCCAAATACGCCAACAAACTGATGCGGATGCGGCTGTTGTTTCAGTTCATCGCCGTGGTGCTTTTGGTGGCCTATGTCTACTTTCGCAGCCAGGGAGGCCAGTGATCCATGGTTTTTCTGAACAAAATCTACACCCGCACGGGCGACAAAGGAGACACTGCCCTGGGCAATGGGGCCCGCGTCGCCAAACACGACGCCCGCGTCAACGCCTATGGCACCTCGGATGAGCTGAACGCCTTTATCGGTGTCGCCCGCCTGGAGGCCCCAGAAGATATGGACGCGGCCCTGTCGCGCATCCAGAACGACCTGTTTGACCTTGGCGCCGATCTTTGCCGCCCGGAGATGGAGAAAGACGCCGATGCGGACTATCCCCCGCTGCGGGTGATCGCCTCTCAGGTGGACCGGCTCGAAGCGGAAATTGATGTCATGAACAAAGAGCTCTCGGCTCTGCGCAGCTTTGTGTTGCCCGGGGGCAGCAGATTGTCCGCCCATCTGCATGTCTGCCGCACCGTGGCGCGCCGGGCCGAACGCCTGACAACAGAACTGGCCACTGTCGAAGCGATAAACCCGGTGGTTGTGACCTATCTCAACCGTCTGTCCGACTGGTTCTTTGTCGCCTCGCGCCAGGCCAATGACAACGGCGCCAAAGACGTGCTTTGGGTGCCCGGCGCCAACCGCTGAGCCCCCAGACCAGATCAGCCTGACCAGACCGGGCCGAATTCGACGCGATTTGGGCCCGATTGCTGCATTTGGACAAAAGCGCTGCAAAGGCACCCTGCGTCACATGCTGCGTCGCAGCGTCACCTTGGCCACTCTGCCATCGACAGGGAGACGATTCGGGCCTACCAAATCCTTGTTCCGGTTCCCGTCACACCGGAACAGACCGCCAGCTTGCGTTTCGTGCCATCATACGAAAAACGGGCAGCCATCACGAAACATTCTTGCAAGATTGTCGTGACAAAAGACGAAACATGACGTCTGCGAGTTGCAACGTGACGATTTTTCCCTGTTGTGCCCCGGACTGAGCCGGTATCAACAGCGCGAGAGCATAGAGGGTAGCCGCGTTTGCGGCATGCCGTTTGTTAAGGAGAGAACGTAAAATGAAGGTACTTGTGCCTGTCAAGCGCGTGATTGACTATAACGTGAAGGTCCGCGTCAAAGCGGACGGAAGCGGAGTCGATCTCGCCAACGTCAAAATGTCGATGAACCCCTTCGACGAAATCGCTGTGGAAGAGGCCATCCGCCTCAAAGAAGCAGGCAAGGCTGACGAAATCATTGCTGTTTCGATCGGCGTGAAACAGGCCCAGGAAACCCTGCGCACCGCGCTGGCCATGGGCGCAGACCGCGCCATCCTGGTTGTTGCCGCTGATGACGTTCACAACGACATTGAGCCCCTCGCCGTTGCCAAGATCCTCAAAGGCATCGTCGATGAAGAGCAGCCTGGTCTCGTTCTTGCGGGCAAACAGGCGATCGACAACGACATGAACGCCACCGGTCAGATGCTGTCGGCCCTGCTGGGCTGGTCGCAGGGCACCTTTGCCTCTGAGCTGGACATCGACGGCGACAAAGCTGTTGTGACCCGCGAAGTTGACGGCGGGTTGCAGACCATCAAAGTGAACATGCCTGCCATCGTCACTGTTGATCTACGTCTGAACGAGCCACGCTATGCCTCGCTGCCAAACATCATGAAGGCGAAGAAAAAGCCGATGGCCGAAAAGACTGCCGCCGACTACGGCGTCGATGTCACACCGCGCCTGACAGTGGTCTCCACCTCCGAGCCCGCCTCGCGTGCGGCTGGCATCATGGTTGGCTCGGTTGACGAGCTGGTCGAGAAACTCAAAGAAGCGGGGGCTGTGTAATGGCTGTTCTTCTCCTTGCTGAAGTGACCGATGGCGCCCTGGCGCTGGACGCAACCGCAAAGGCCGTGACGGCTGCTGCGGCTCTGGGTGATGTCACCGTTCTGGCTGCTGGCGCATCTGCTGCTGCAGCCGGTGCCGAGGCCGCCAAGATCGCTGGCGTTGCCAAAGTTCTGGTTGCCGAAGATGCATCTCTTGGCCACCGCCTGGCGGAACCCACAGCGGCGCTGATCGTCTCGCTCGCGGGTGACTACGAGCACATCGTCGCCCCTGCCACCACCGACGCCAAAAACGTTCTGCCCCGCGTGGCGGCACTGCTTGACGTCATGGTGATCTCGGATGTGACGGCTGTTGTGGACGGCTCTACCTTTGAGCGCCCCATCTACGCAGGCAACGCCATCCAGACCGTCAAATCTTCGGACGCAAAGAAGGTCATCTCCTTCCGGACCGCGACATTTGACGCCGCTGGCGATGGCGGCTCGGCTGCTGTTGACCCCATTGGTGCTGCCGAGAACCCCGGCCTCTCTGAGTGGGTCGAAGACAAGGTTGCCGCCTCTGACCGTCCTGAGCTCACCTCGGCTGGCGTTGTGGTCTCTGGTGGCCGTGGTGTTGGCTCCGAGGAAGACTTTAAACTGATCGAAGGTCTGGCTGACAAGCTGGGCGCGGCAGTTGGTGCCTCGCGTGCTGCGGTTGATTCCGGCTACGCCCCCAACGACTGGCAGGTTGGCCAGACGGGTAAGGTTGTGGCGCCGGATCTCTATGTGGCTATCGGTATTTCCGGTGCGATTCAGCACCTGGCCGGCATGAAGGACTCCAAGGTGATCGTTGCGATCAACAAGGACGAAGAAGCCCCCATCTTCCAGGTTGCCGACTTTGGCCTGGTTGCGGATCTCTTTACCGCTGTGCCCGAACTGACCGAGAAACTCGGCTGAAGCTGAAAAGCCTGTCACAGGAGCAGATCCTGTGACAGATCAGTAAATTGGAACGGGGCCCGCAGCAAATGCGGGCCCCGTTTCCGTTTGAAAACCCCAACTGGCAAGGATGCCTAGCCAGATTGAGCAATGTCCTGAAGGGAAATGTCCTGCAGTTTCTCGGCCAGGGCACAGCCGATCCGGGCGTGCTCTCTTGGGCCAAGCATGTGCTGCGCGGCCGGGAAATCCAGCTCTCCCATGATCATGCCATCAAAATCATCCACCAGACCAGCCGTATCGACGGAAACCTCGACAAGGCCCTTGGTCTTTGCCTGCAGCGCCTCGATCATTTGTCGGGACACCAGCACCGGCTCATGACTGAAGGCGGCACTGCCTTTGAGATCATAAGACATCTGCAGCATCACCACCCGGCCCTCCAAGGCGTGGATCACCTGCTGCATGCGGGTCAGCCAGGTCTCTTGCAGATGCCGCCGCACCTCGTCAAAGCGTTCTTCTGACAGCGCCTGCAGCGTCGTCAACAGGTGCTTGTTGAAATGGAACTCGGTATAATCCACCTCGGGAAACAGCTGCTTTAGAGGCACCTGTGCCTGTAAAAATCGGTCATTGCGCCGTGGATGCACCCGGTAGTAGCGGTTTGAAACGTTCTGTGCGCCCAACAGCTGTACCACAGACAACCTTGCAGCCCGCGCGACACCCAGCAGCGCCTCATCGCCCGCAAAGGTATCAAGCCCCGCGTTGACAGCTGCCAGATTAATGCAAGGCGTTTTTAACAAAGCCTCGCTAACATCAACAAATGGAGTCTCAACGAACCGTCCAAAAACCTCAGTCCCCCCCAGGAATGCGATATATGGAGTCGTCAAATCTCTTTTAGGGCCACGTACCGGCAGCCGCGATCCGGCATAACAGCACGTGCCCCCCGAAAGCGCTCCTGCGCTTTTGAGTTCGTAGCTCATAGTTCCCACCAATGTATTCACCCAAAGATCACTTTGGTGGCCAAAGATTGCAAATTCCCTAAAGTTAAATTTCGCCTAAAATTCCGGGAGTGCAGCCTTGTGTCTGCCCCAAAGCGCCCGATAAGATCGCGGCGCAGGCAAATTGGGAGCCACTGGCATGGATATCAAAAAGATATGCATCATCGGCGCAGGCCAGATGGGCAATGGCATCGCTCATGCCATGTCTTTGGCGGGATATGACGTTGTTTTAAATGACATAAATCAGCAGTCTCTGGATGCTGCCATGACTGCCATGCACAAAAACATGGCGCGTCAGGCGAGCCGGGGCAAGATTTCTGAAAGCGACGTTACCGAGGCAATTGCCCGCATTACGACAACGCTGTCACTGGCCGACATTGGCGCCACCGATCTGGTGATCGAGGCCGCAACTGAGCGTGAAACTGTTAAGCGGGCGATCTTTGAAGACCTGCAGCCGCATCTGCTGCCGCATACGATTCTCACCTCGAACACCTCGGCGATCTCGATCACCCGGCTGGCAAGCCGCACCGACCGCCCCGAGCGCTTTATGGGCTTCCACTTTATGAACCCGGTTCCGGTGATGCAATTGGTCGAACTGATCCGTGGTATCGCCACCGACGAAGAGACCTTTGCCAGCTGTCGCACTGTGGTCGAGAAGCTGGGCAAAACCGCCGCCAGCGCCGAAGATTTTCCTGCCTTTATCGTCAACCGCATTCTGATGCCGATGATCAACGAGGCGGTCTACACGCTGTACGAGGGTGTCGGCTCGGTCAAATCAATCGACCTAAGCATGAAGCTGGGCGCCAATCACCCGATGGGTCCGCTGGAGCTGGCTGATTTCATCGGTCTCGACACCTGCCTTGCGATCATGAACGTGCTGCATGAGGGTCTGGCGGACACCAAATATCGCCCCTGCCCTTTGCTGACCAAATATGTCGAAGCCGGCTGGCTGGGCCGTAAAACACAACGTGGCTTTTATGACTATCGCGGGGAAGAGCCCGTTCCGACCCGCTAGGTCGTAAAATCGACACCCGGCGCAACAGCCTAGTGTACCACGCCCTCAACAAGCAAAAAGCGCCCCAAGGGGCGCTTCTTTGTTACAGGGGTACTAAGGGGCAAATACGGCCTCAGGTGGTCTTTCCCAAACCGATGGTATGTTCGCGCAGCCAGGCCATAAAACCGCGTGGATCGCTTTGCAACTGCTGCATCTGCGCTGCGGTAAGAGGCTCTCCCACCACAGGGGCCTGCGGCTTGTTACAGGCGCGGACGATCTCGTGCAGCAGCAGCCCCTGACGCAGGACCGGAGAGATCTGGTTGGCGATCTGATAGCTGCGGGAGTTGTTGCCCGGAAAGAAAATCGGCACCACACGCGCACCGGAGCGGCGGATCAGCTGGGCGGTAAAGACGTTCCACTCCTGCTCGATTGGCGGGCCGAACCAGGTTTCAGATGTCATCACCACACCCGATGGAAACAGCCCCACAACGCCGCCCTCTTTCAGGTGAGCCATGGGTTTGGCGCGCATCTCAACCATCTGCCGCTGCGCTTCAGGGTCATGCGGAAAGGGCACGGGGATCATAAAAGAGGTCGCCGCCTCGTCCAGACCAGTCAGCACCGAGCGGGTCAGAATGCGGTAGTCCTGCCGCACCCTGCCGATCAGATCGGCAAAAATCATCCCGTCCACCATGCCATGAGGATGGTTGGCGACAATCACCACAGGGCCGTCGCCGGGGATGCGTTTGATTTGCTCTTCCGGGGTCATCAGATTGATGCCCATGATATTAAGAGCACCGCGCCAGAACTTTTGGCCGCGATATTCAGCGTTTTGTTTTTCGAATTTCTTGACCATGCGCAGAATGGTCAGCTTGCCGGTCATCCATTCGATGGCCTTGATCGCCAAAGAGGTCCAGCGGTCATCAAAGGAATTGGCATAGGTCAGCGTACGGCGGTCATAGACCTCGCCATTTGCCTCTTCAGCCTCCGGCGCGACGCCGGTGTTGCGATCATGTGAGGTATCAGCCACTGTACCATTCCCGTCAGTTCAAAGGCCCTAACCTAAAAGCCTTCGCCGAATTTGTCCGCAACCAGAGCCTCCACTGCGTCAGCAAGAGCACCGGCATCTGGCCCCGAAGTCTCGACGTCAATAGTCGTTCCTTTCGAGGCTGCCAACATCAAAAGCCCCATAATACTGTCTCCCGAGGCAGACATTCCATCCTTTGAGATTTCAGCCGTGGCGTCAAAGCCATCCACAACTTCTACCAACTTGGCTGAGGCGCGCGCATGCAGCCCCTTTTCGTTCACGATTTTCAATGTCTTCAAAGTCATTTAACGCGCCTGCTCCCCTTCGGGGTTAATGTTTTGCGAGTTGATATACTTGCGTCCCGCTTCCATTGCCTTTCGCACAGCCTCCCCAACCGTGAGGTGGCGGGATTTGGCGAGCTTGATCAAAAGCGGCAGGTTCGCCCCATAGAGAATGCGGCGATTAGCTGGCTCACAGGCGCGCAAACTAAGGTTTGAGGTGAGCCTCCAAAGAGGTCTGTCACCACAACAACTCCGCCCCCTGTGTCGACCTTATCCGCCGCCGCACATATTTCACGCTGCTTGTCATCACGGTCGTCATCAGGGCCGATGGCGATGGCCATAAGACTGGGCTGGGGGCCCACAACATGCTCAACAGCTGCCAGGTATTCCCTGGCAAGCCCGCCATGCGCCACGATCACGATCCCGATCAACCCTGCCACTCCGTATTTGTGCTAGCCTTGCAGCTCGCGGTGTCTAATTGACACCTGCTGGCCCTCTTCTGCAAGGGCTTTTGCGAGGGTTTCTGCCAGTGTAACCGAGCGATGTTGGCCGCCGGTGCATCCAAAAGCAATCGAAAGGTGCGATTTCCCCTCGTCCCGGTAGGCTGGCAACAAGAATTGGGTCATGTCCAGCACTCTTGCAAAGAAGCCCTCATAGCGCGCATCCGCCTTCACATGCGCCTGTACCGCCGCATCGCAGCCGTTTAGCGCCCGCAGATCCGCATTCCAGTATGGGTTGTCCAGAAACCGGCAGTCGAACACCATGTCGATGCTGCGCGGCACGCCGCGTTTATAGGAAAAGCTCTGGATAGAGAGCGCCAGGCTGCGCCCGCCGGGGGCAAAGAGATGTTCAATCTCGGCCTTCAGCTGATGCACGTTCATGTCAGAGGTGTCCAGCAGCATGCTGGCCCGCTCGCGGATTGGCGCCATCAGGCTCATCTCGCGCTGCACGCCAACGGCTGGCGTCTCCGCCGGCGCCAGCGGGTGGCGACGACGGGTCTCCGAATAGCGCTGCAGCAGAACCTCGGGGCGCGAGTCCAGATAGAGCACTGACAAATCACAGCTCGCCTGCGCCTCCAGCAGATCAATCACCTCAAGCAGGGCCGCCGGAGAGAAATCCCGGTTCCGGCTGTCCAGCCCCAGTGCCATGGGGCCAGCAACGCCCACCGCCGTGACCAGCCCCGGCAATAGCCGCAGAGGCAGATTGTCGATGGCTTCAAAGCCAAGATCCTCAAGCACATTGATCGCGGTGGTGCGCCCTGCCCCTGAGGGTCCGGTCACCAGGACAATGGGGATGGGTTGCACTTCAGACATCACAAGCGTCGCAGACATAACAGGCACCACAGATATGGGTGGTGAGAGGATCAGGGGTGTGCATCAGGGTCTATAGCTCCGGCTTTGAGGTATTGTATCAGGGCCGCGGCAAAATATGCGCCCTCTACCCGGCGAAACACCACAATCCTCTGGTCCAGCAGTCTTTCATATCTGGGTACCGGAAGGCGCTCAGTTTCAAGGTGGTCCAGATCAACGATAGCACAGATTGTCGCGACCCCGCTGGTCTCCGCGTTCAAAATGCCCATGTAGCGCGCCTCGATGAGGCCTGACAGTCCCGCGGGTGCCGCGGCCTTCACCTGATCGGCCTCGCGCCGGATCTGCACCCGGTCATCGGCAACCAGATCGGCGCCATACCCCATCATCTGCAGCGCTAGGGCCGATTTGCCGCTGCCAGAGCGGCCCCGGATCAGCACCCCGCGGCCGCCAAGTGCCACGCAGCTGGCGTGCAGCGTGAGGCCAGCCTCGATCGGTGCGCTGCTCATGGGTCAGACAGGTATGCCGACAACAAAGCGTGCTCCCAATGGTTCTGAGGTCACGTCGGCTTCGGTGGGCCGGATGTTTTCAGCCCAGACCACGCCACCATGCGCCTCGAGGATCTGTTTTGATATGGCAAGGCCAAGACCAGAGTTATTGCCAAAATGCTCGACCGGGCGCTGCGAGTAAAACCGGTTGAAGATCTTTGCCAGCGCCTGTTCCGGAATGCCGGGGCCGGTGTCTTCGACCACGATCAGCACCCGGTTATCGCGGCGACGCGCCCAGACACGAATGGCATCGCCCTCTTCGCAAAAGGAAATCGCATTGGTGATCAGGTTGACAAACACCTGCGCAAGCCGCGCCTCAAGGCCCTGCACCACCACCGCGCGTTGCGGCAGGTCGGTGATATAGTCGATGCCCTTGGCGCGCGCATCTTCGCCCAGATACTGGTTGAGATTGTTGAGCATGGTGAGGAGATCGAACTCTTCTTCTTCCTCTTTCACCAGCTCTGCGTCCAAACGGGAGGCATTGGAAATATCACTCACCAGACGGTCCAGACGGCGCACGTCATGCTCGATCACTTCCATCAGCTGTTCGCGCTGGTCATCGCGTTTGACCATGCGCAGCGTGCCAACAGCCGATTGCAGGCTGGCGAGCGGATTTTTGATTTCATGCGCCACATCAGCGGCAAACTGTTCATTGCTGTCAATCCGGCTATAGAGCGCTTTGACCATGCCCCGCAGCGCGCGGCTCAAACGCCCGATCTCGTCCGGGCGGGCCGAAAGATCAGGAATGCGGATGCGGCCCGGCTGCGCCCGGCGGGTGTCGCGGTCCCGTCCCAGTTCTGCCGCTTCGGCCAGATCGGCCAGCGGGTTGGCAATGGTCGACGCCAGCACCAGGCTGAGCCCCACAGAGACCAACAAGGCAATGATAAAGATCTGCAGCACCCGCTCGCGCTCACCGCGCACCAGAGCGTCGATTTCACCGGCCGGTGAGGCCAAAGCCACCACGCCAATGGTGGTGCCGTTGCTGAGGATCGGCGCAACTGCCGAGAACACCGTGCCGCCGCTGGTATCCACCACGACCTCGATATTTGCGGTGCCGGTCAGGGACTTTTGCGCCAGCACGCGCACCTGATCCTGCAGCGGCTTGATCAAAGCACTGTCTGGCTGCTCCGACTGAAACACCCCGCCAAGGGCGGACCACAGGGCCGACAACCCATCAGAAATGAGGGTGCGGTTTTGCACCCTTTCGTTCAGCGCATTCAAGGCATCCGGGCGATCCACCCCGGTCACCTGTGCCACCAGAAGCCCAGAAGAATCAAAGACAAAGGCCTCAACCCCGCCCCGCAGGGTCAGGCCATCCAGCGTCTCGGCCACGTCAATCCCATCCCCGGTCGACAGGCTCACCGCCCCTGAGGACGGCAGAACAGCCTCAAAAACATCGGCAATCAGTGACACTTCGGCCAACAGGGCCCCGGCGCGCTGTTTGCCCAGGCTTTGGCGTGATGAGTTGAGATAGAGAATGCCGGCAACCAAAATGATCAGGGCGATCAGATTGAAGGTGATGATCTTGCGCGTCAGGGGCGACTTTTTAACGAGGAAACCCACGCCGCGCCCGCCGCACCTGCATTTCGGCAGCAACGGTTTGATCCGGTGCGACCCAATCGTCGCCCAGAACCACATCGCCGTCTTGCTGACCTGTGGTCAGACCAGTGTCACGCATTGGTGCATGCCTCCCTGGAAAAGCCTGCAGAGCCTATTCTTCATTGTAGCGATACCCGATCCCGTAGAGGGTCTCGATCGCTGCAAAGTCAGTATCCGCTGTTCGCATCTTCTTGCGAAGACGTTTGATATGGCTGTCGATGGTCCGGTCATCCACGTAGACCTGATCGTCATAGGCCACGTCCATCAGCTGATCGCGGCTTTTGACAAAACCGGGCCGCTGGGCCAGTGCCTGCAACAGCAGGAATTCAGTCACGGTGAGCGAGACATCCTTGCCCTTCCAGCTGACCGCGTGCCGCAGCGGATCCATGCACAGATTGCCACGGTCCATCACCTTGGTCTCAGGCGGCTCGGTTCCGGCCTCATCACTGTTGAGGGCCTCCTGACGCCGCAGCAAAGCCCGGATACGTTCAACCAGGAGGCGCTGCGAGAAGGGCTTTTTGACGTAGTCATCCGCCCCCATACGCAGGCCGAGGACCTCGTCGATTTCATCATCCTTGGAGGTCAGAAAGATCACCGGCATCTGGGTTTTCTGCCGCAGGCGCTGCAACAGATCCATCCCGTCCATGCGCGGCATCTTGATGTCGAGCACAGCCATATCCGGCAATTTCTTGTTAAAGGCATCCAGTGCGGCCTGCCCATCGTTGTAGGTTTCCACCTCAAACCCTTCGGCTTCGAGCGTCATCGCTACAGAAGTCAAAATGTTGCGGTCATCATCCACCAAAGCGATCTTCGACATCGGACTTGCCCCTAAACCTGCTCTTTTATTGTCAGTATTTTTGTCTCTTAATCGCCCGTCTTACGCGTCGAATCAATCCCCATTGGCGAATCACGGCCATCTTTGGGCCCGATTAGGGCAAAAATGTCTTATCATCTGCTGAATACCGGGCAGAGATCGGGCGGGGATCGGGGCAGAGATCGGGCGGGATAGGGCATTGCCAATAATGGTTGCGCTAAACTCGGACTTGATGGCGCTAACTGCGTCAAACCCTCCTGTTCAGTCATGGAAACGTCATGTTATGACCCGGACAACCGGTGTCGCTACCGGCACTTCTGCCCCGATCTGCCTTGGGGCGCAGCTTTTAATGTATGCGGCTGATGACAGTCGCCACAGGAGAGAGAACACATGGCATCTGGACGGGTTAACCCGAATTTCCGCCTCGAGGATCAAGGTATCGAGGGTCTGGGCAATGTCCATTACAACCTCATGGAGCCGGCACTTGTCGAAGCCGCTCTGAAGCGCGATGAAGGCACCTTGGGCAAAGGCGGCGCCTTTCTGGTGACAACCGGCAAGTTCACCGGTCGCTCTCCCAAGACAAGCACGTGGTCAAAACCGATTGCGTGAAGGATACCATCTGGTGGGAAAACAACGCCGAGATGTCGCCTGAGGGTTTTGATGCTCTCTACACCGACATGCTTGAGCACATGAAGGGTGGCGACTACCACGTACAGGATCTGGTCGGCGGCGCTGACCCCAAACATTCGATCAATGTGCGCATGGTCACTGAGCTCGCCTGGCACGGGCTGTTCATCCGCACCATGCTGCGCCGTCCTGACCGCGAAGACCTGAACGACTTTATCGCGGATTTCACCGTCATCAACTGCCCCAGCTTCCTGGCGGATCCCAAGCGTCACAACTGCCGCTCGGAAACCGTCATCGCGATGAACTTTGAGCGCAAGCTGATCCTGATCGGTGGCACCGAATATGCCGGTGAGAACAAAAAATCTGTCTTTACCCTGCTGAACTACCTGCTGCCAGAAAAAGGCATCATGCCGATGCACTGCTCGGCCAACCACGCCAAGGGCAACCCTGTTGACACGGCCGTGTTCTTTGGCCTCTCCGGCACCGGCAAGACCACGCTCTCAGCTGATCCTGACCGCGTGCTGATCGGCGATGATGAGCACGGCTGGGCTGACAATGGCACCTTCAACTTTGAAGGCGGCTGCTACGCCAAGACCATCAGCCTCAACCCCGAGGCCGAGCCCGAGATCTACGCAACCACCTCAAAATTCGCCACCGTGATCGAAAACATGGTCTATGATGAAGAGACCAAAGAGCTGGATTTCGAGGACGACAGCCTGACGGCCAACATGCGTTGCGCCTATCCGCTGCACTATATCTCCAACGCCTCTGAGAGCGCGATGGGTGGCCACCCCAAGAACATCATCATGCTGACATGTGATGCCTTTGGCGTGCTGCCTCCCATTGCCCGCCTCACCCCGGCGCAGGCGATGTATCACTTCCTGTCTGGTTTCACCTCCAAGGTTGCCGGCACCGAGCGCGGCGTGACCGAGCCCGAGCCGACATTTTCGACCTGCTTTGGCGCGCCCTTCATGCCGCGTCGCCCTGAGGTCTACGGCAACCTGCTGCGTGAAAAGATCGCCCAGCATGGAGCCACCTGCTGGCTGGTCAACACAGGCTGGACCGGTGGTGCCTACGGTGTTGGCTCGCGCATGCCAATCCGCGCCACCCGCGCCTTGCTGACCGCCGCTCTCGAAGGGACACTGGCCGAGGTTGAGTTCCGCAAAGACAGCAATTTTGGCTTTGACGTGCCTGTCTCTGTTCCTGGCGTTGCCGAAGTCCTGCTGGACCCGCGCCGCACCTGGGACGATCAGGCCGCCTATGACAAACAGGCCGCAAAACTGGTTGAGATGTTCTCGAACAACTTCCAGCAGTATCTGCCCTATATCGACAAAGACGTAAAAGCCGCCGCGATCAGCTAAGGCCTGCGTTTTATCACAAACCAAAAAAACCCGGCCACGCACTGGCCGGGTTTTTCATTTCCAAGGCGTGACGCAGCTGCCGCATTGCAATCGGCTCAGATCCGGCCTGCCACCATGTCGCGCACTTTCACCGCGTAGCGATCCGTCATACCTGAAACAAAATCCGCCAGATTATGCATCGCTGTGTACTCATCCGTGATGCCCCGCAGGTCCAGACCCACCGCCCGGACCAATTTGGCCCAATAGCCATGCTGCGCCAGAAACAGCTCAACATCCCAACCACTGTCGCGCAGATCGGCATAAAGCGCGTGAAAATGATCCAGCACCGCAAAGATCACCTGACGGCCAGATATCTCCAGCTCGGTCTTGCGCTGCGCTGTGAAAATCCGCGCGTTTGAGATCTCTTTCATCTGACTAAAGGCCTCTGCCTTGGAGGAGACCTCCATCAGCCCGTCGCTAAACTCTCCAGCCATGATCGCATCATACTGCGCCATAAAGGCCGCAACGGCCGCCTCGATCGCCTGATGGATGGCGCCAGCCCGGCGCATCGCGACCACCTCGCGCGCGGTCATCGCATCGCCGTCTTCGCGATTGGGTTTGCCTGCAATGTCTTCCAGACAGGCGATCACCTGCCGCGTGCTGAGGTCGCCCACTGTGGCGGCGTCTTCGAGATCAAGGATCCGGTAGCAGATGTCATCCGCCGCCTCGACCAGAAAGGCCAGCGGGTGGCGGCGCCAGTATGCGCCCGCTCCCGCACCATCAGCCCGCATCCCCGTGGCTTCGGCCACCTCGGCAAACAGTGCTGCCTCGGACTGAAAGACGCCGAATTTCTTCAGCCCCACATAGCTGCCATCGCTGCCTTGCCGCGCCAGCTGGCGTGCTTCGTCAGTGCAGGGGTATTTCATAAATGCCCCAAGGGTAGCGTAGGACAGCCGCATGCCGCCCTCGCGCCGGGCCATCTCAAGCCGTGCCGCAATGCGAAAGCCCTGGGCGTTGCCCTCAAAGGCGGCAAACTCGCCCTGCTGCGCCTTGGCAATTGATCCGGCAACAGATCCGGCGACATCGGCGCCCGTGCGAAACGGCGTGGCAAACCACTCGCCGATGCTGTCTTCGCCGGAATGGCCAAAGGGCGGGTTGCCGATGTCATGCACCAGACAGGCGGCCTGAATGGTGCCGGCAATCACCTCACGCTGCGCCTCATGGATATAGCCCTGCTTTAGCATCGCCTGCCCGGCCAGCGTGCCCAGCGAGCGCCCTGCACTGGCGGTTTCCAGACTGTGGATCATGCGGTGATGCACATGGTCGTGCTCATAGAGCGGATGCACCTGGGTCTTTTGCGCCAGACGACGAAAGGGTTCCGAAAACAGGATGCGGTCATAGTCCTGCAGATAGGCGGGGCGACCGGGGGGCTCGGGGAAATCCGGGCGACACAGCCGCCCTGCGTTCAACAACCTGTCCCATTGCATCGCCATCTCAGCTGCTCCCCTTGCCTGCGCAAAACCTGTGTCTCTTGGGCGCGCTTAAACGGCAGTGCTGCGCGAAATGCAAACGCTTCACCGCAGAACTCTGGCTCAGCCCGGTTCAACCCCACTGGCTCAGCCCGGTTCAATTCCAGAGGCTTCAAGCTGATGCTCGGGCTCCACATGAATGATGACCTGCGCTTCGGGGAACGCCTGCTGAATGGCCTCTTCGATGGTGTCGCAAATGCAATGCGAGGCCTGCACCGTCATCGCGCCATCAACCACCATATGGAACTCGACAAACAGTGCGACGCCTGCGCGACGGGTTTTCAGATCATGCACCTGCAGGGCCCCTGCCGCCGATTGATGCAACAGCTCTTCGATCCTGGCGCGCTCTTCCTTGGGGGCGGCGGAATCCATCAGGCCATTTACCGACGAGACCACAACGCCGTAGCCTTCGCGCAGGATATTCACCGCCACCAAAAGCGCCAAAAGCGGGTCTAATATGGTCCAACCGGTCAGCATCGCCAGCACCAGACCCAGCAGAACCCCGACCGAGGTCCAGACATCGCTCATCAGGTGCCGCCCGCCCGCTGTCAGGGCCGGAGAGCTCAGCTGCCTACCGCGACCAATCAAAAGCCGCGCCCAGATCAGGTTCAGCACCAGAGCGACCCCGTTGATCAACAGCCCGGCCCGGCCCCACTCTGCCGTTGATCTGAGATTGCCAAGGGCATGTACCGACTGCTCAACAATCAGCAGGGCGGCGATAATGATCATGATGCCTTCGAGCACGGCTGAAAAATACTCGGCCTTGTAGTGACCAAAGGGATGGCCGGCATCGGCCGGCTTTTTGGCATAGTGGACCGCCATCCAGGCCATCACCGCACCGCCCACATTGACAAAAGATTCCAGCGCATCAGACAGCAGCGCCACTGAATTTGTCAGCCACCAGGCCGTCAGTTTCAGTGCCAGCACCAAAAGCGCGATCAGGATCGTGCCCAGAGCCAGCCTTTCCGCGTTCATCCCCTGCATCACACCCAACGCACCTTTATGGTCTTTGCCCCATACCAGAGCCACATTTTCAGTTGCGTGTCAGAGCATCAGTCCACGCCGCACCAGATTCAACCCCGCCACCAACAGCACAATAAGGGTAGCCTGTTTAAAAAGTCTTTGATCAATCCGATCAGGCAGCCGACCGCCAATCCACATGCCCAACACGGCAGGCACAACCAGCACAATCGAGAACGGCAGGGTCTCGGCCCGCACCACGCCAGAGCCAATATGCGCCAGCAGCAAAGCACAGGCGCCAAGGCCGTAGATCACCCCCTGCACCCGGATCTGCTCGCTCTTTTCGGTCCCCAGCGCCGTGAGGTAAGCCACCGTAGGCGGCCCCCAGACACCGGATACGCCGCCGATCAGCCCAGCAAAGGCGCCGACAAAGATTTCAACCCTCGGCGTCGGTTTCGCCAGGGTGAGCGCGATGCCGAGCAGCTGCAACAGGACAAAAAGCGTGACCGGCACGCCAATGGCCAGAAACATTATGTGCTGCGGCAGGATGCGCACCATCTGGGCGCTCAGCAGCAAAAACACCAATCCTGCCAGCAAAAAGATCCGAAACCGCCTGATCGACCCCAGGGCTGCACCGGCACCCTGCCGCAATGCCTGCATCCAGTTTGTGACCAGCGTCGGCAGAATCAACCCGGCCAGCGCCAGCTCCGGCGACATGAACAGGCTCAACCCCGACACAAGGATCATCGGCAGAGCAAAGCCAACCATGCCCTTGACCGTACCGGCAAGCAGGGCAATCGCAAAGGCGATGCCGAGATCCGCCGGAGAAATGGAGGGTGAAATGGAGGGTGAGATGAGGCTGAAAAACTGGTCCATACCCCTGCCCTATCACTCCAATCGAGCAGAGAGAACAGCAGCCGCGCCCAAAATTCCGTCACGCAACTTATTATCAAATTGCCGCAGTGCGGCGTATTTTTGTTGCGCTGCACCTGCAAAGTGATTTACCACCAAGCCACCACAGAAGGACGTGATTCAATGGCTCATGACGGACAGGACCTGCAAATGAAACCGATTGTGCTCCCAAGACCTGCTGACGCTCACCGCGGCGGCAATTGCTCCCCTTGAAGCCACCCTGGAGGCGGCCCGTATTGCTGTACGCGATCAGGTCAGCCAGGAGGGACGCGTCTCTGGGCAGCTGATCGAGGAGAACCAGACCGCCGCGCATGGGCTGTCCTGGCTTGCGACCTATGTCTACTCCCTGCGTCAGATGCAGCAGTGGGCCGACAAGCTGCAAAGCGATGGCGCCTTTAATGAGATGGAACAGCTGATCCACCAGATTGCCTTTGGCGAATATCTCGCCCAGGTGCAGGGCGGCATCCAGATGAACCAGGGCGAAATTCTGCGGCTGCAGGATCTGGGCCTGGGTCAGGACACCCTGACGGCGCTGCGCACCGAGGCTGTGGTGGCCCTTCCCGAGGGCGGCAACACGCAGGCCGCCCGCAGCCGCCTGGCTGAGCTGATGCAGGAACAGGCCGGCGCCACCATGTTTGGCACCTCGGGTCTGGAAGAAGAGCTGGAGATGATCCGCGACCAGTTCCGCCGCTACGCTTCGGAAAAGGTCGAGCCCCACGCCCATGACTGGCACCTGAAGGATGAGCTGATCCCGATGGAAGTGATCGAAGAGCTGGCCGAAATGGGCGTCTTTGGTCTGACCATCCCCGAAGAGTTTGGCGGCTTTGGCCTCTCCAAGGCCTCGATGGTTGTGGTCTCAGAAGAACTGTCACGCGGCTATATCGGTGTTGGCTCCCTCGCCACCCGCTCTGAGATTGCCGCCGAGCTGATCCTCTGCGGTGGTACCGACGATCAAAAGGCCCAGTGGCTGCCCAAGATCGCCAGCGCCGAAATCCTGCCCACGGCTGTGTTCACCGAGCCCAATACAGGCTCTGATCTTGGCTCTTTGCGCACCCGCGCGGTGAAAACCGAGGCTGGCGACTATGAGGTGACCGGCAACAAAACCTGGATCACCCACGCGGCCCGCACCCATGTGATGACCTTGCTGGCGCGCACCGACCCCGAGACCACAGACCACCGGGGCCTGTCGATGTTTCTGGCGGAAAAAACCCCCGGCACCGATGCAGAACCCTTTCCAACCCCCGGCATGACCGGCGGTGAGATCGAGGTGCTGGGCTATCGCGGCATGAAGGAATACGAGCTTGGCTTTGACGGCTTTGCCGTGAAACAGGCCAACCTGCTGGGCGGCGTCGAGGGCAAGGGCTTTAAGCAGCTGATGGAGACCTTTGAGAGCGCCCGCATCCAGACCGCAGCCCGCGCCATTGGCGTGGCGCAGTCGGCGCTGGATATCGCCATGCAATACGCGCAGGACCGCAAACAGTTCGGCAAAAGCCTGATCGCCTTCCCGCGCGTCTCTGGCAAACTGGCGATGATGGCAGTTGAGATCATGGTGGCGCGTCAGCTGACCTATTTCTCTGCCCGGGAAAAAGATAACGGCCACCGCTGCGACCTTGAGGCTGGCATGGCCAAACTGCTGGGCGCGCGGGTCGCCTGGGCGGCTGCCGACAACGGTTTGCAAATCCACGGCGGCAACGGCTTTGCCCTTGAGTACAAAATCAGCCGGGTGCTGTGTGATGCGCGGATCCTCAACATTTTTGAAGGCGCGGCAGAGATTCAGGCCCAGGTCATCGCCCGCCGCTTGTTGGCCTGATCTTCTTTAGGCCTGATCTGTTCAGCCTCACCTGAGAAAAATTGCACATGCCCGGCCAATGGTCGGGCATATTTCTGTGCTTCCTTAGACTTTTCACCAGACAGGGCGGTGGCCATCTCCTCGCATTTTTGCGCAGGTCTGAAGGTACGGTTTCTTGTGGGGGCTTTGGTTGTCTTTCCAATCCACTCAGATAGTCTCAATCCATGCGCCAGTTTGTGTCGAAACTCCTTGTGACCTGCGTCGCCCTCTTGGCGCTTTTTGGCTGCGCGGAGCCTGTGCCAAAGAACACAGACGGGGCCATTCTGGTCATTGGTGATTCCCTTCTGGCCTGGAATGGCGGCACCAAACGCGCGGTGTCGGACGTGATGGAGCAAGAGCTGGGTGTTTCGGTGGTGGACCGGCCGGCCTCTGCGGCGCGGATGATCTATCATCTGGCAATCACTGGTGCGGCGGGGCTCAGCATCCCAAAACAGGTGCCCCGGGGCGAATGGGACTAGGGCGAATGGGACTGGGGCGAATGGGACTGGGTGGTGGTCAGTGGCGGCGGCAATGATCTTTGGCTGGGCTGTGGCTGTGGCGCCTGCACCCGAAAAATGAACCGGCTCATCTCGCAGGATGGTCGCAGCGGGGCCATCCCCGATCTTGTCGCCAAACTGCGAACCAGCGGCAGCAAGGTGATCTACACCGGCTATCTGCGCAGCCCCGGCATGGGCTCACCAATTGAATATTGCAAAGACAACGGCGAAGAGCTTGACCGTCGGGCAGCCAGCATGGCCGCGCAGGACGAGGCAGTGTTCTTCCTCTCGCTGGCCAATCTTGTGCCCCATGGAGATCGCTCCTATCATGCGGTGGACATGATCCACCCCTCGGTCAAGGGCAGTGCCGCAATCGGCCATCGGATATCCGAGCTGATACAGGACAACAGTCCCCGGCAATATCCCCGCCGCACCGCGCAACAGACAGAGTAGTCTTTTCAGATGAGTAATGCTCCAGCCTCAACCCGGGCTCGCCGCCCCAGCCAGCGCCAATCCGGCCAACCCCTTGCCAAACAAACCGCAACGCGGCTGTACCGGGCCGCCGTTGTCAGCGGGTTGATGGCAGCCACGGCCCTGCTCGCGGCCTGTCGCGATGAAACGCTCACCGGATATGGCGCAGCTGACAAGACATGGGTCCTCAGCACGCTGAACCAGGAGCCCTTTGAGGCCCGTGCCACGCTGACCTTTCCGGAAGCCGGCAAACTGTCAGGGCAGGCGCCTTGCAACAGCTACCAGGGCGACCAGACGGCGCCCTATCCCTGGTTTCAGGCGGGCGCGCTGATCGCCACCCGGATGATATGTCCCGACCAGCCAGCCGAGGATATATATCTTCAGACCCTTGCGGAAATGACCGAGGCAGAGGTTGCCGGAGATGTGCTGATCCTGCGCAACGAGGCGGGTCTGGAAATGGTGTTCCACGTCCGAGGACTAAAGGCGGATTAAAACCGGTGGCTGACTATACTCGGCGGCTGAAGGCATCGATAAAGCGGCCGCGCGCCTCTGGCAGCGGCCGATTGCCAAGACTGCGCGCCAGATGCGTCTCAAGAAAGTAACCCGTGGTGCGCAACCCCTCGGCCACCTCGTAATCCGGCGCATAACCAGCCCCCTGCATCACCGGCGGCAGTGGCAGCAGGCGGCTGACCCATTGCCCGGCCTCCTGCCTTGAGACCGCGCGCCCGGTTTTGGGAGAGACATAGGCGAGATCCTCATTGCGCCCGAGACCGCGCAGGCGCTGAGATCCAGCCCAAAGCCCATTGCCTCAAGCAGCGCCATCTCCCAGCGCAGATAGGCCAGCGGCCAGATTTCCTCTTCCTCCAGCAGGTCCAGCAACTGCTCGCTGCGCTTGTAGAGATCGGGATAGGCTTCTCGTTCCGGCAGGCAAAAGCTCAAAAGCCCAGTCACCGTATTCAGCCCCGCCAGCGCCAGCCGCCCGGACAGAGCAGCAGCAGCCCGACTGCGCAGCGGCTCGGCCTGATAGCTGCCCAGATGATCCTCCAGCCGGGCGCGCCACAACAGATCCAACTGGGCGCCGGGCTGCAGCACCGGGGATTTTTTGCGACTGGCGCCCCCATGCACGATGCCGGCGTGACGACCGTGGCTTTCGGTGAAAACATCAATGATCACCGCAGACTCGCCATGGCGGCGACTGGTCAACAGGATGCCATGATCACGCCAGTCCACCTTGTCACTCTCCTGATTGTACTGCCGCGCCCATAGGTATCAGAGCCTAATACAGGCAAAACGGCAAGCCAGCCGCCGGAAAACAGTCTCAGCGACACTGGCAGCGCGCGCTACTCCAGCCCCGGCTCATCCAGCAGATGGCGGCCAGCGCGGTCCTCGACCTCGATCACCCAGAGGTCCGGGTCAAACTCTTGCTGGCGGCGAATTGCGGCATCAACATCCGCCTCAACACCGCTGGCATGTTCAATCCATTTGCGCGCGTCGCTCATCAGGTCATAGGAGCGGTGAAACGACTGCGCCTGCCCGTCCAGAGTGTTGAGCTTCACAAGCACAGCCCCCGCCGTATTGTCACCATGAGCGGTGACAAAGGCGGGTATCTCAATCAGCCGCAGCCGGGTGAGATAGGCCTGCACCCAGAACTCAGCTGTCAGACGGCTCATTCGTTGCCGTCTTTGAAATCCAGCCCCATCTCAGAGTAGCGTTCAGACTCTTCCAGCCAGTTGGGACGGACCTTGACCTGCAGGAACAGATGCACCTTGCGGCCGAGGAATTCTGTCAGCTCTTCGCGGGCGGCCTGCGATACCGCCTTGATGGTCTCGCCGCGCTTGCCCAGAACGATGCCTTTGTGGCCGTCGCGGATCACATAGATCACCTGGTCAATCTTGGCCGAGCCATCCTTGCGCTCTTCCCAGTTCTCGGTCTCGACCGTCATCTGGTAAGGCAGCTCCTGGTGCAGCCGCAGGGTCAGCTTTTCGCGGGTCATTTCTGCCGCGATCATCCGCATTGGCAGATCAGAAATCTGGTCTTCCGGGTAGAACCACGGACCTTCGGGCAACTCATTGGCCAGCCAGAGACGCAGGGTGTCGACGCCGTGGCCCCGCTCAGCCGAGATCAGGAAGGTCTCAGCAAAATCATAGCGGTCATTCAGCTCTTTGGTCAGGCCCAGCAGCGCTTCGGACTGAACCCGGTCAATCTTGTTGATCACCAGCGCCACTTTGCGCCCCTTGCCGAGCTCTGCGAGCCCTTCCAGGATCCGTTCAACGCCTTCGGTGACGCCACGGGTGGCCTCGATCAGCAGCATCACGACATCCGCATCAGCGGCACCACCCCAGGCGGCGGCGACCATGGCGCGATCCAGCCTGCGACGGGGCTGAAACAGGCCTGGCGTGTCGACAAAAACGATCTGGCTCTCCCCCTCCATCACAATACCGCGCACACGGGTGCGGGTGGTCTGAACCTTATGGGTCACGATCGAGACCTTGGCCCCCACCATGCGGTTCATCAGGGTGGATTTACCCGCGTTGGGCTCTCCGATCAGGGCGACGAATCCGGCGCGTGTTGTCATGTTTTTTGCTCCAAACGTGCCAAGAGCGCCTTGGCTGCGGCCTGCTCTGCCAGGCGCTTAGAGCCCGCAGTGGCGCGTTCTTCAGTGCCATCTTCCAGCCGAACGGCAATGGTGAAGATGGGTTGGCGATCAGGGCCTTCGCGCGCCACCTGCACGTAGTCCGGCGGCGATTCGCGGCGGGCCTGAACAAATTCCTGCAACGCAGTCTTGGGGTCGCGCGCGTCGTCCTCGACCTGATGCACCCGCTGGCCCCAGAGGCGCAGGATCATCTGTTGCGCCACCTCAAAGCCGCCATCCTTGTAGACCGCAGCAATCACCGCTTCCATGCCATCGCCCAGCAGCGCAAGCTTGCGGCGCCCCCCGGACATCATCTCGGAACGGCCCAGTTTCAGCACCTCGCCGAGGTCAATCTCGCGGGCGACATCGGCGCAGGCCTCCTTGCGCACCAGCGCGTTGAACCGCGGCGCCAGCTGGCCTTCACTGGCCTGCTTATCATGTTCCAGCAGTTCCGTCGCCATAACAAGGCCAAGCACACGGTCGCCCAGAAATTCCAGTCGCTGGTTGTCTTTGCGATTGGGCGAGGACACCGAAGGGTGGGTCAGGGCCCGCACCAAGAGCTCGGGTCGGGTGAAATGATACCCGATCCGCTCTTCAAAGGCGCGCATCTCTTTGGAAAGTTTCAATTGATCCCCTTGAAGTAGCGATCACTGCGCCAGGTCCAGAAAAACAGCATGGAGCGACCGGAGGACGAGAACATGATCCGGTCAGCGCGCCCGATCAGGTTTTCCAGCGGCACAAAGCCAACACCTCCAGCGGTTTGCGCCAGACGGCTGTCGCTGGAGTTGTCGCGGTTATCCCCCATAAAGAAGAAATGACCCTCGGGCACATGAAAGACGCCCGTATGATCAGACGTCTGCCTGCCGATATTGAGGATCACATGTTTGTTGCCACCGGGCAGCGTTTCGATCTGACGCGATTTCAGACAGGTTCCGCCCTGGCCAACCGGCTGGTTTTCGCAGCGCGGATAGGATCTCTGCGGCCCCTGTGGCGCCATCGCTTCCTCAAAGTTGCCCGCATCCTCAAGGCCAACCGCCTCGCCGTTGATGAACAAAACCCCTTCTTTCATCTGGATTTTGTCACCGGGCAAGCCGATCAGGCGCTTAATATAGTCGGTTCCCGAAACCGGGTGGCGAAAGACCACAACATCGCCGCGCTCCGGGTCAGAGCCCAGCAAACGGGAGTTGTCGCTATCCAGAAAACCACAGATATCCTCGGCGTCGATGTTCAGCCCGATGGCGCCGATGCGCACGCTGGGGCAGGACGCATAGGAATAGCCATAGGCCATCTTGTTGACGAACAGGAAATCACCAATGAACAGCGTCTCTTTCATCGACCCCGACGGGATCCAGAAAGGTTGGAAAAACAGGGTCCGAAAGACCCCGGCAATCAGCAGCGCATAGACAATGGTCTTTACCGTTTCGAGGATCGATTGGCCGGCGGTAGGTTTTGCCGTAATCAGGCTCTCCGGGGTTTAAAATAAAGGGACCGGCGCTACATGAGCGCGCAAGGGACGCGAGTCAAGCGCCACTGGCTTTTTCAGGTGCCGGATCCTCTGCCTGATCCTCTGTCTGATCCTCTGTCTGCTCCTCTGCCTGGCCCTCAGGTTGAGGGGCAATTGGATGCGCCTCAATAACCACAAAGGCCTGCGCCCAGGGGTGATCATCGGTCAGGGTCACATGGATGATGGCCTGAGGGCCTGCCGGTGTCATCTTGGCCAGACGCTCGGCGGCCCAGCCTGTGACATGCATCACTGGCTGACCGGGGCGCAGGTTGCTTACCGCCATATCTTTCCAGGCGATGCCCATGCGCAGCCCTGTTCCCAGGCGCTGGGAACAGGCTTCTTTTGCGGCCCAGCGTTTGGCATAGGTTCCGGCGACATCGCGCCGACGCTCGGCCTTGCGCTGCTCAACCTCGGTGAACACGCGGTTGCGAAACCGGTCGCCAAAACGGTCCAGCGTGCGCTGGATACGCTCGATATTGGCGAGATCGGTTCCGATGCCGAGGATCATTTCCCAGCAGCCGCTTTGGCGCGTGCCTTAAGTTGATTATTGAGACCAATGCGAAGGAAAACTGCATTACACACATACGTCACCGTGGCGATCAGGATGAGGGCAAACGCCCAGCCTGAAAAGCCTATCGTGGTGATGATCCGTATATCCCTCACACCGCCGGCAACGAACAGGAACAGGACACTTGCAGTAAATGCCACAGCAACACCGCAAACCGTCATCGGTATGGCTGCCTTCCAGGCCGCCCCCCAGCCCAGCGGTTGTTTTTGAGTGCCTGCCTGCTGCCGTCCCTCGGTCATTGCCGCCATCATCGTCGGCAGCAGCGTTGACAGGCTGGCAGGCAAAGTAATCCCCGCAAGGGACAATAGGGTCGTCACCAGCATCAGCACCACGACCGTCGCCACATAGATCAGGGCATAGCGCTTCAGATTGATGCTCATACGCGCGCCTCGTCCATCTTGCGGCGCATTTCAGCCAGGGCCGCAGGCAGGCCGACAAACATTGCCTCGCCCATCAGGAAATGACCGATATTCAGCTCTTTGACCTGAGGCAGAGCCGCAATCGGGCCGACGCTTTCATAGGTCAGACCATGGCCCACATGCACCTCAAGCCCAAGATCATGGGCATAGGCAGCCATCTCGGTGATCTTGGCAAGTTCCGCGTCGCGTTCGGCCCAACGGCCTTCGGCCCAGGCGTCGGCATAGGCGCCGGCATGCAGCTCGATCACCGGTGCACCAATACGGCGGCTGGCCTCCACCTGCGCCCTGTCGGCACCGATGAACATGGAAACCCGGCTGCCCGCCTCGCGCAGCGGCGCGATATAGTCAGCCAGCGCATTGTCGTTGGCCGCGACATCCAGCCCGCCTTCGGTGGTGCGTTCCTCGCGCTTTTCCGGCACCAGGCAGACCGCGTGTGGTTTGTGGTGCAGCGCAATCGCCTGCATTTCTTCCGTTGCGGCCATCTCGAAATTCAGCGGAATACGCAGCGCCGCCATCAGCCCGTCGATGTCGCTGTCGATAATATGGCGGCGGTCTTCGCGCAGATGCGCCGTTATCCCGTCTGCTCCGGCATTCTGGGCCAGGATCGCGGCGCGCACCGGATCGGGATTGTTGCCACCGCGGGCGTTGCGCACCGTGGCCACGTGGTCGATGTTCACACCCAACCGCAAAGCGTTCTGAGCCATGTCATTTGTCCTGAAATCAGTCTCGGGCCAACAGAGACTAGACAGCGCATCGGTAAGGGCAACCCCCTGCGAGGGCCGTGACGGCTATTTTACCTTGCGCACCCGTGGCAGCGTCAGTTTTGCTTTCAGCGTTTTGGCCTCGACAACCGGGGTGATCCCGGCGGCTTCCATTTCGGCGCGTTTCTTGATGGCATCAAATTTGGCCTTGATGCGCGAGCGGCGATGCTGCTGATAGGCGCGGATCACCGGCAGGCTGAGCATATAACAGATGGTGGCAGTGATCACGCCGGGAATAACCCCGCCGACCAGATAGGGAAAAAACACCTCATCGTAAAACAGATGCAGCCCGTCCCAGTCGGCAGGCCGGTCCCGGAACAGCGCAAAGAGGTTGTCTTTCAGATCCTTGCCCGCATCAATGAATTTGCCAACCAAAGAGGTATCCAGCTCTTCGTCAAATTCCGTGCCCAGCATCCAGTGCCCGGTCTGCAGGGCCGCAATACCAATCGGCACATAGGTCAGCGGGTTGCCAAAAAACGTGCCACTCAGGGCGGCCAGGATATTGCCATTGATCAGGCGCGCGATCAGGGCTGCGACGACAAAATGCATGGCGTAAAACGGCGTAAAGGTGGTGAAGACCCCGGCCCAGACCCCGCGCGCGATGCGTTCTGGCGAATCAGGCAGACGGCGTACCCGGTGCTTTACGTACAGAAACGCCCGCTTCCAGCCCCCACGGGGCCAGATGAAATCCGCAACCGCCCGAAAGAGCGGGCGTCTATCCCGGCGCCTGAATACCAAAAGCCTGCGTCCTTCCTAGTTCCAACCGAGCATTACCCCGAAATCAAGCGTGTCTCCGGCTTCTCCCGGAAACGCGCAACTTCGGCGACATCACTCTCGGCCTCCAATGTCAGCATCAGGGAATGCAGCTGCTCTACATCCCTGAGTTCGACATTTATCATCAGCCGGTAAAAGTCTGGTTTCCGATCAGCAAATTCAAGATCGGAGATATTGGCCTTTTTCTCGCCAATCAATGTGCAAATACGTCCCAGGACCCCCGCGTCATTGCCAATGGTCAGCCCGAGGGTCACCCCATAGGCCGCCGCATGGGTGCCGCTGTGCCAGTGCACATCAACCCAGCGCTCGGGCTGGCTCTCATATTCGCCCAACCGGTCGCAATCTGCCGCATGCACCACAACGCCGCGCCCGCGGTAGGTGATGCCGATGATCCGTTCACCCGGCAGCGGCTGGCAGCAGGGCGCACGCTCAAAGCTCTGCCCCGCCTCAAGACCAATCACGGCGCGCCGGGGCGACACCACATCACCATCCTGCGAGGTCAGCTCGGGGTAGACCGCCTGCACCACATCATGAGTGGTGAGCTCGGCGGCCCCCAGGCTTGCCAGCAGTTCATTCACGCTGCTGATGCGCAGCGCCCGCGCGGCTGTCTCAAGCGCCTTGTCGGTAGCTTTCCGGTGGACATGCTCAAAAGCAGAGCGCGCAAGTTCACGTCCCAGTTTGACAAATCGCGCCCTGTCTGCCTCGCGCAGGGCCCGGCGAATGGCGGTCCGGGCCTTGCCCGTTGTGGCGATCTCCAGCCAGCTCACCTGAGGGGTCTGCCCCTCGGCTGTGATTACCTCGACAGATTGGCCATTGCGGATGCGCGTCCACAGGGGCACCCGGATCCCGTCAATTTTGGCCCCGACGCAGGCATGGCCAATCCGGGTGTGGATGGCATAGGCAAAATCAATTGGCGTCGCGCCCTTGGGCAGTTTGGTCACATCCCCCTTGGGCGTGAAGCAAAATACCTGATCCGAATACATCTCGAGCTTGACGGCTTCGAGGAACTCATCGTGGTCTTCCTCGGCGTCAAACTGTTCGGTGAGCGAGGCAATCCATTTCGCCGGGTCCACCGCAAAGGGGTTTTGCGAGCGCACCCCGTCGCGGTACGACCAATGCGCCGCCACGCCAGTTTCGGCCACATCATGCATTTGGCGGGTGCGGATCTCCACCTCGACCCGCTTGCCATCGCGCCCCGACACCGTGGTGTGGATCGAGCGGGAGCGGTTGGATTTTGGCTGGCTGATATAGTCCTTGAACCGCCCCGGCACCGCGCGCCAGCGCTGATGGATCGCCCCCAAGGCGCGGTAGCTGTCCTCTTCACACTGGGTAATGACGCGAAAGCCGTAGATGTCTGAGAGCCTGGAGAAGCCCTGATCCTTGGCCTGCATCTTGCGCCAGATCGAATAGGGCTTTTTGGCGCGGCCAAAGACCTCGGCCTCGATACCGGCTTTTTCCAGCTCGATGCGCATGTCACCAGTGATGCGATGGATCACATCGCCGGTTTCGCGCTGCAGGGTGACAAAGCGGCGGATGATCGACTGGCGCCCCTCGGGGTTCAGCACCTTAAAGGCCAGGTCTTCCAGCTCTTCGCGCATCCATTGCATCCCCATGCGCCCGGCCAGCGGGGCATAGATATCCATGGTCTCACGGGCCTTTTGCGCCTGTTTTTCCGGGCGCATCGCCTTGATGGTGCGCATATTGTGCAGCCGGTCGGCCAGCTTGACCAGAATGACCCGCAGATCCTTGGACATGGCCATGAACAGTTTGCGGAAATTTTCCGCCTGTTTGGTCTCGCGGCTGGACAGCTGCAGATTGGTCAGCTTGGTCACGCCATCGACCAGCTCAGCCACCTCGTTGCCAAAGCGCGAGGCGACCTCCTCGTAGGAGGCCTTGGTGTCTTCGATGGTGTCATGCAACAGCGCGGTGATGATGGTGGCATCATCCAGGTGCTGTTCTGTCAGCAGCGCCGCAACCGCGACGGGATGGGTGAAGTAGGGTTCACCAGAGTGACGAAACTGCCCCTCGTGCATCTCTTCGCCATAGGCATAGGCAGCAGCGATTTTATCGGCGTTTGTCTTTGGGTTGTAGTTGCGGACCAGAGCAATCAGGTCTTCTGGTGTAATCATTTCCAGTCCGCAGCCTCAGTTTGGGTAGTGCCGGTGTCAGCCCTGCCCCTGGGCCTCCATGAGTGCGCGCAGCAGTTTTTCTTCCGACATATCGTCGTCTGCTGGCTTGTCGTTCTCGGCCCCCATCAGCAAAGCCATCGAATCTTCTTCGGGCTCATCGACTTCGATCTGGGTCTGATTGCTCTCGATCAGACGCTCGCGCAGATCGTCCGCGCGCTGGGTCTCATCAGCAATCTCGCGCAGCGACACAACTGGGTTCTTGTCATTGTCACGCTCAACTGTGAGCGCCGCTCCAGCAGCGATTTCGCGGGCACGATGGGCCGCCAGCATCACCAGCTCAAAGCGGTTGGGTACTTTGTCTACGCAATCTTCAACCGTCACGCGGGCCATAGGCGACTCTCCAAAATCAATGTGGGTCCGGAAGGGCGACTTTTACGCTCAAATCTTTTTGTTGACAAGCGCTGAAAGTGCCGCATTGCCCGGATTAAACCGGCACAATGGCCTCCAGCTCGGTTTTTGGCCTCTCCGCACAGAGCTCAGCCGCGGTTTTGCCCAGAATCGGATGTACCCAATCCGGAAAGACGTCGCAAAGCGGCACCAGGACAAAGGCGCGATCCTGCACGCGCGGATGTGGGAGAATCAGCTCATTCGGGGTCTCAGTCATTTGTCGCTCAAGCGGCAAATCAAGCCAGCGCTGATAGCCCGGCCGGTCTGGCAACACCCAATCACCCAGTGCAATCAGGTCCAGATCCAGCGTCCGCATCCCCCATCTTTGATCGCGCTGACGCGAAAATTTTTGCTCAACCTCATGCAAATGCTGCAATAAATCCGTAGGGTTGAGATCCGTTTCCAACACCATCACAGCATTAATATAGTCCGGCCCGCTGCCCGCTGGAAAACTAGGGGTTTGAAAAAGTCGCGAAACTTGGCATGATTCCCCCAAAGGGAGAGTAAGTTCCTCAACAGCACCCTCAAGGGTGTTTCGCGGCAACATATCGCCGAAGGGCAAGTTGCCACCCAGTGCAATGATCGCTTTTAGTCGAGAATTGGTCACTTTTGACCCCATTTAGGAAAAGTCAGATACTTGAAGCAGGTGCCAAAGTACTTACAATATGTCCACCCGTTTCGCCGCACGAAATTCACTCACGGATCATTTGGCGCAATCGGATTTATCAGAAGGACACTTTACAATGTTTTACAAAGACGAACGGCTTGCGCTGTTCATAGACGGTTCAAACCTCTACGCCGCTGCCAAAGCGCTGGGTTTTGATATCGACTATAAGCTTTTGCGGCAGGAATTTATGCGCGTGGAAAGATCTTGCGGGCCTTCTATTACACGGCTCTGCTGGAAAATGACGAGTATTCTCCGATCCGTCCGCTGGTCGACTGGCTGCACTACAATGGGTTCACCATGGTGACCAAGCCCGCCAAAGAATACACCGACAGCATGGGGCGTCGTAAAGTCAAAGGGAATATGGATATTGAGCTCGCAGTGGACGCCATGGAACTGGCCCCACGCGTGGATCACATTGTTTTGTTCTCAGGCGATGGCGATTTTCGCCCACTGATCGCCAGCTTGCAGCGGCAGGGCGTGCGCGTCTCCGTGGTCTCGACCATTCGCAGCCAGCCGCCGATGATTTCTGATGAGTTGCGCCGTCAGGCTGACAATTTCATCGAACTGGAAGAACTGAAGGATGTCATTGGCCGTCCGCCGCGGGAACACCCTGTCGAAGCCCGGCCCGTGACTGCGGTTCCTGGCTAAGGTCAAAATGCGATCAGTGCAGGCTGATCAGTGCAGGCGGCTATGGGAGACATTTCTCTCCGGGTCTCTCCGGGCCTTTCAGGCGGCGCTTTTGCGCCACTGAAGAACACCGCTGATTATCACTGCTGAATATCAAACTGCCATCAAGGCGGGTTTCCACTCCGACCCGCCTTGGGCACCCTGAGATGACCCTGTCATCCGCACCAAAACGCCGCAGGCCACATCAAAACGCTCCAGGCCAGCACGCCAGTCCCGCAGCGGAGGGCTGAAAACAGGGCAGATCTTAGCCGCGCGCCTTTCTAGCTTCCCGTTTTGTGGATATCTGTTTTGTGGGTATCTGTTTTTTGCGAGTCTGTGTTCTGCGAGTCTGGTGCTGCGCCCCGTCGCTTGCCCTTAGAGATGTCGCTGGACGAGGCAGACAGCTGATGTCGGATTGCGGCCTCCAACGCGGCGATGGTAACCGGTTTGGACACATAGTCATCCATCCCCCCGGTCAGACATTTCTCAGCCTCCCCTTCCAGCGCATTGGCGGTCACTGCGATGATTGGCGTATGTCGCAGGTTCTGTTCCTTTTCGATCTGCCTGATCGCGCGCGTCAGCTCGAAACCATCCATTACCGGCATCTGACAATCTGTCAGGACCAGATCAAAAGACCCTTTGCTCCAGGCCGAAAGGCACTCGGCTCCGTCCCGGGTGAGCGTGACTTCGCAGCCAAGCAAAGCCAGCTGGCTTTCGATAACGGCCCGATTGATCTCGTTGTCCTCGGCCACCAGAATGCGGCCACCGGTCTGATCCAAAGAGGTCGGCTGCTCCAGGGAAGGCCCCTGCGCGTCACCGTCCTTCTTGCGACCACAGAGATTTGCCATGGCCTCCCAGAATTCGCTTGGCAAAACAGGACCAGACTGGACAATTGCCCAGCGCTTGGTTGCCCTGGTAGGCTGTGCCGATCCGCCATAGCCAAATTCCAGCACATTGAGATCCGGAAATTCCTCAAGAATAAGCTTGCGACACCAGTTTTGCTGACGGTCATCCGGATCTTCTGCAGGCAGGATGAAAATCGTGTCCCGCCCGGCTGAACGGGCGAGGGCAAGAAACTCGTCCTGATTGGACACCCATTTCATGTCACAGTCTGCGGCCAGCACGTAAGAGGCCCAGGCACAGTCCTGGGACCGCCGCGGCATCATCGCAACCACCTGGATCCCTGCGAGTTTGGGACCTTTTATGGGGCCTGATGGCGCAATAACGGGCAAGCGCACCGAAAACACACTGCCTTTGCCCAGAGCACTCTCGACGGTGATATTGCCGTTCATTTTGGTGACCAGTTGCCGCACGATTGTCAGGCCAAGACCGTTGCCCTTGATCATACGCTTTGCCACGATGGCGGAGCGCTCAAACGGTGAGAAAATGGACCCCTGTACTTCCGGCTCAATTCCGATGCCGTTGTCCTCGACCACGAAATCAATACTGCCTGGCTCGCTGATTTCGACACGCAGCCTGACTTTTCCGGCGCTGCCTCCGATTGAGGGTTCAGAAAACTTGATCGCATTGCCCAGCAGGTTAAGCAGGATTTGCCGCAGCCGTCCCGCGTCCCCTGTCAGCGTATCCGGCAGGTCGGCCTGCACCGAAAGCGACAGCTCCACCTGCATCTGGCTGGCGTGCGGCCGCAGGGTGGCCATGGCGCCTTCGATCAGCGGCAACAGGCGCATCGGGGCCTGAAACAACTCCATCTTGCCCGCCTCAATGCGTGACACATCGAGGATGTCATCAATGATCCACAACAATGATGTCGAGGAGTCCTGAATGGTGTGCAGGATGCGGCGTTGCTCGGGGGTAAGATCGGTTTTCTCAAGCACCTCAGCCATGCCAAGAACACCGTTCATCGGCGTTCGGATTTCATGGCTCATCGCGGCCAGAAAATCGCTCTTGGCGCGGTTGGCCTTGCTTTCTACCTGATGCGCCAGCAACAGGTCGTCGCTATAGCTCTCTGCCAACTGACCAAACGACATCATCTCGACTATCAGAATGGTAAAGATCGTTAGCAGAACGCCGCCTGACAGATAGCGTTCCGGAATGCCCCCTCCCAGAATCGGTGGGAAAAAAAAGTCATGCCCAAGAAACCGGAACAACAGCCAGCTCAGCAGAACGATCGCGAGCAACACAATGATCACAGGTTTTTCCCGCCGCAGCGAGAACGTCATAAAGGGCCCTCCCAGCAGCACCGCAAAAAACAGCTCTACATTGCTCGACGGCGGCATGGTGAAAACAGAGCACATTACCGCAGTCAATCCGGTGCAGTACCAAATGAGACGTGCGATCAGTTTGTGCTTTGTCAGGATCAGCATACGCGCAGCAGCCGAGCCGCCAACGGCAATCGACGCAATCCCCACCATGAGGGGCTCGTTTACGACAATGCCGACAAACGCCCACAACAGGCCCAGAACCACCACCCCATTGGAAGCCGCGCTAACGGTTTTAAACCGGCGCTCCATGGTGACCCGATGGGCCTCAATCTGAAAATTGTCCCGGCTGGTCGCAAGCTTATTTTCACTGTGACCCATTTCTTCAGACATGCCGCTTCTCTGTCCTTTTCACTGGCCTTTTCACTGGAAACACGACCAGCACTCACCCAAACACCTAAACACGCATAGAATCGCCTGCGGTCCGGGAGCCGGACCACAAGCCGTTTCGCGGAGAGAATGCAGAAGATCTGTTAATATTCTCCTTTCTGAATAACATTTGTGAACAGCCCATAAACAACTGCGTTTCGGCCTCCTGGCCGCCTCACCGCAGCGGGAACCACATCGTGAAAGGTCACATCCAGCCCAGCGCGTCTTCCCGGACTGGACCTTGGCCCGGCAAAGCCTTACTTCTGCCCCCAAGGAGACGCCCATGACCCAATCTGCCCTCACACTGTATCTGGCTGCGCCGCGCGGCTTTTGTGCCGGCGTTGACCGCGCCATCAAGCTTGTGGAGCTGGCGCTGGAACAATGGGGCGCACCGGTCTATGTGCGCCACGAAATTGTGCACAACAAATATGTGGTGGACGGGCTGCGGGCCAAGGGCGCGATCTTTGTCGAAGAGCTGGATGAATGCCCCGAGGATCGCCCGGTAATCTTTTCCGCCCACGGCGTGCCAAAATCGGTACCGGCCGCAGCTGAGGCCCGCAAGATGGTCTATGTGGATGCCACCTGCCCCCTGGTCAGCAAGGTCCATATTGAGGCGCAGCGCCATGCTGACCAGGGACTGCAGATGATCATGATCGGCCATAAGGGCCATCCTGAAACCGTCGGCACCATGGGGCAGTTGCCCGAGGGCGAAGTGATCCTGGTGGAAACTCCCGAAGATGTGGCCGAGGTGCAGGTGCGCGACCCGAACCAGCTTGCCTATGTCACCCAGACCACGCTGTCGGTGGATGACACCAAGGGGATCGTTGCCGCCCTTGAGGCACGGTTTCCCGCCATTGTCGGGCCGCACAAAGAAGACATCTGCTACGCCACCACCAACCGGCAAGAAGCGGTCAAGGCCGTGGCACCAAAATCTGATGCCCTGCTGGTGGTTGGGGCACCAAACTCGTCAAACTCGCGCCGACTGGTCGAGGTGGGCGCCAAGGCAGGCTGCAACTATGCGCAATTGGTTCAACGGGCCGAAAACATCGACTGGCGCGCTTTGGAGGGGATCTCTTCGGTGGCCATTACGGCCGGCGCCTCGGCCCCCGAGCTGCTGGTCAACGAGGTCATCGACGCCTTTCGCGCCCGCTATGATGTCACGGTAGAGGTGGTCGAAACAGCGGTAGAGCGCGTCGAATTCAAAGTACCGCGCGTATTGCGCCAGCCAACTCGCCAGGTCGCCAACTAGCCAACTAGCCTGGTCGCCAACTGGCCTGGTCGCCAACTGGCCAAGTGAACATCTGGTCCCACCCAAATCTCTGCACCTGACACGGCGTCCTGCTACGCCAACCTGTTTACGCCTGCGCCTCTTCGCCTTAGGCTGCGTGGGCTGGTCAGTTAAAACGGGCCTGTAAATGTGGGTTTGTGAATACAGGCTTGTGAATACGGGCCTGCTAAAACCAGCCGGTGAAAACTGACCCGTGCAGCAGTCCCGATGGAGAGGATGAACTTGTGATTTCCATGCACTTTCTGATCACGGCAATTGTTGTGGTTCTCGCGCCTGGAACCGGTGTGCTCTACACGCTAGCCCTGGGTCTGGGACAGGGCGCCCGCGCTGCCCTCTGGGCGGCACTGGGCTGCACCTTTGGTATTCTGCCGCATCTCGTGGCGGCCACTCTGGGACTGGCAGCCGTGTTGCACAGCTCGGCTGTGTTGTTTCAGGTGGTGAAAATTCTCGGGGTGCTCTATCTGCTGTATCTGGCCTGGCAGGCGCTGCGCTCCGGGGGCGCGCTGACGATTTCCTCGCAGACCAAAGCACAGTCGCCGCTGCGCATCGCCCAGCGCGGCGCCCTGATCAATATTCTGAACCCCAAATTATCCGTGTTCTTCCTTGCTCTGCTGCCGCCGTTTCTGTCCGGAGACCCTGGCGCGGCCACTCTGGAGATGTCACTGCTTGGGGCTGTCTTCATGGCGCTGACCTTTGTGATCTTTGTGCTCTACGGCTATTTTGCCGCCCAGGCGCGGCACTTCGTTTTGGGCTCTGAAACGGTGGTGAAATGGCTCAACCGCGGCTTTGCCGGTATCTTTGCCGCCCTCGCCGCGCGGCTGGCGCTTGAACGCGCATAGCCCTGAGTGCGCATAGCCCCGGACGCGCATAAATCAGAACGCGCCGGACCAAAGCCCTGCCCTGATGAAACGTTCCAACCGTAAGGCCCCGTGATGAGCGACGCAGAAACCCTCCGTATCTATGATGACCGGGCCGCAGACTATGCCGCGCGAAATCAGGACTATCTCAGCAATGATCCGCGCCTGCTTGAGTTCATTACCGCCTGCCCGGCACGGGGCCGGGTGCTGGATCTGGGCTGCGGCCCCGGCACATCGGCTGCTGTCATGGCAGCGGCAGGCTTGCGGGCCGAAGCTATGGATGCCTCGGGCGAGATGGTCACTCTGGCGAATGCTCTGGCCGGGGTGACCGCCTGGCAGGCCAGTTTTGATGCGCTCGGGGCAGAGGCCGTCTATGACGGGGTCTGGGCCAATTTCAGCCTGCTGCATGCCGCGCGGGACGCCATGCCCGGCCATCTGGCTGCGATAAAACGCGCGGTGAAACCACAGGGAGTCTTTTATATCGCCCTCAAGCTGGGTAAAGGCGAAGCCCGTGACGCCCTTGGGCGGCTCTATACTTACTACGAGGAAGACGACTTGAAAAACCTGCTCAAAACCGCCGGGTTTACCGTGCTGAACTGCGCGTTTGGCGAAAGCGAAGGTATGGATGGCGCACTGGCGCGCTGGATTTCGGTGGCCACACATGGCTGATCTCTATGCCTATACCGATGGCGCCTGCTCCGGCAATCCCGGCCCCGGCGGCTGGGGTGCCTTGTTGCAGGCGAAAGAGGGCGACAGCATCGTCACGGAACGCGAACTCAAGGGCGGCGAGGCCAATACCACCAACAACCGGATGGAGCTGTTGGCGGCGATCAATGCGCTGGAAAGCCTGGCGCGTCCCTCGGCGCTGACTATCGTCACCGACAGCAATTACGTCAAGAATGGCATCACCGGCTGGATCCATGGCTGGAAAAAGAACGGCTGGAAAAACGCCGCCAGAAAGCCAGTGAAAAATGTCGAGCTGTGGCAGCGCCTGGACGAGGCCCAAAGCCGCCATCAGGTCACTTGGGAATGGGTCAAGGGCCATGCAGGCCACCCCGAGAACGAGCGCGCCGACGAGCTCGCCCGTGCCGGCATGGCCCCGTTCAAAAAGGGCAAAGCCAGATCATGAGCGCCGCGCCGGAACCCCGACCGGACTCCACAGGCCAGCAACAATGAGCTTTGTCACCCTGCTCGACTATGCCTCGGTTCTGGTCTTTGGCCTCTCTGGCGCGCTGGTCGCCAGCCGCGCCCAGCTGGATATCGTCGGCTTTGCCTTTATCTCCTGCCTGACGGCCGTGGGCGGCGGCACGGTGCGGGATCTTGTGCTGAACCGTGAACAGGTGTTCTGGGTGTCTGACCCCAATCATATCCTGCTGGCAAGTATGGCTGCGGTTGTCGTGTTCTTCACCGCGCATCTGGTCGAAAGCCGCATGCGCTGGGTGATCTGGCTCGACAGTTTTGCCCTCGCCATTGCAGTCTCTGCCGGCACCGGCGCCGCCATGGCGCTGGACAAGCCCGCTGTCATCGTGGTGCTGATGGGTATGACCACCGGCAGCCTGGGCGGGTTGATGCGCGATGTGGTGGTTGGTGAGGTGCCTTTGGTGCTGAAACAGGGTGAACTCTATGTCACCTGCGCCATGAGCGGCGCCATTGTTGCGGTCAGCGCTGTCACCTTTGGCGTCAGTTCAGGCCTGGCGCTGATCCTCTGTGCGGTGGTGTGCTGGGTGTTGCGGGCGGGCTCTATCGCCTTTGGCTGGCACCTGCCGGTCTACAAAAGCCGCCCTCCGCGCAGCTAACACGCCCTGCCCGCAGCTATCGCTTGCATCAGCGCTTGATATAGGTCTGCCAGAGCCAGATCAGCACCAATGCGCCCAGCACCGCGCCGACAAATCCGGCCGCCATGCCCATGACCGCAAGCAGCGCCCGCAGCAAAAAGCCACCAATCAGCGCGCCGGCAATGCCAATGGCCACTGTGGTGATGATATCAGATTCGATCCCCATCAGCCGCGTCGCCAGAAACCCTGCTGCAGCGCCTATGATGACCAGGAATATTATGCTCATGACCGCTCTCCGTTAAGGTCGCCTATGTTACGCCGCCTGTCTAACGTCTCCAGTTTAGCGCCTCCAGTGAAACGGCACGATGATCAAGGCACCAACAGACGACAGGATGGCATTTATGCCCGGCGAGGCAAAGCCAAGGCCAAACATAATGCGCACAAAGTAAAACAGGAAGGCGCCGCCGACACAGATGATGATCGAGGGCAGATAGCCGTTCCGGGTAAAGCCGCTTTTCTCAGAGGCGTAGCCGGTGATCCCGGCAATCACCACGGTGCCTATCATGGTCAGAAACATCCCGGCCCTCCCGTCACTGCTGTGGCGTCAGCTGTCGCCCCGTCACAAGGGGAAAGCCCCGCGTGAACACCTCGCGATCCTGCGCGCCTTTGCCGGCCCTTTGCAAGCGCAACAGCTCGACCGCGCCGGATCCACAGGCCACGGTCAGGCTGTCACCGTCCAGAACCTCACCGGCAGCACCCGCGCCAGATGCCAGTTTTGAGGCCAGCAGTTTCACGCGCTGGCCGTCAATCTCAACCCAGGCTCCGGGAAAAGGCGAGAGGCCGCGGATCTTGCGATCCACCTCGACGGCCGGCTGGCTCCAGTCGATCTCAGCCTCGCCCTTGTCGATCTTGGCAGCATAGGTGACGCCCTCTTCGGGCTGCACCTCGGGCGTCAGCCCATCGAGATGGCGCAGCGCCGTGACAATCAATGAGGCCCCCATCGCAGACAGACGATCGTGCAACTGATCGGTGGTTTCCTCATCGCCAATCGGGGTGCCCTCACGCAACAAAACGGGGCCGGTGTCCAGCCCGGCCTCCATCTGCATGATGCAGACGCCGGTTTCCTCATCGCCGGCCATAATGGCGCGGTGAATAGGTGCTGCGCCGCGCCAACGGGGCAACAGGCTGGCGTGAATATTGAGGCAGCCGCGTTTGGGTGCATCCAACACCGCCTGCGGCAGGATCAGCCCATAGGCGACAACAACGGCAATATCCGCCTGCAGCGCGGCAAAAGCCTCTTGCTCGGCCGTGCCCTTCAGCGAAACCGGGTGGCGCACCTCAAATCCCAGCTCAAGCGCGCGGGCATGCACCGGGGTGGGCCGGTCCTTTTTGCCGCGCCCGGCAGGGCGGGGTGGCTGGCAATAGACGGCGGCAATCTCGTGGCCTGCTGCGACCAGCGCATCCAGAACCGGCACCGAAAAATCCGGCGTTCCCATAAAGATAACCCGCATCATATGCTCCCCGGCCTAGCCGTTCAGTTTCTTGGATTTCTTGATCAGCATGTCGCGTTTCATCTTGCTCAGGTGATCAAAGTAGAGCTTGCCATTCAGATGGTCGATCTGGTGCTGCACGCTGGTGGCCTCAACCCCGACAAAATCACGTTCAACCGTGGCGCCGGTCTCATCCATGTAGCGCACCGTGACGGCGCGCGGGCGTTTGATCTTGGCCGACACGCCGGGCAGATTGGGGCTGGCTTCTTCGTGTTCGCGCAGCTGGGTAGAGGCATGCAGCACCTCGGGGTTGGCCATGCGCACGACACGGCCGCGCGCCTTTGAGCCATCCACCACCGCAAGCCGCAGCATCACCCCGATCTGATTGGCGCCAAGGCCAACGCCGGGCATCGCCTCCATGGTGTCGATCATATCCTGCCAGATGGCGCGGATCTCGTCGGTGATCTCGCCCACCTCGGCAGCCGGGGTGCGCAGGTGCTTATCAGGCCAGGGCAGGCAGATGCGTGCGGTCATGTTTCGCTCTCCAGTTGGCGGGCATAGGTGGCTTCGGCTTTGGCACGCGCCTGAGGCGTGAGCCGGTCAAAGGTCACAAGCCCGTCGAGATGGTCATATTCATGTTGAATGCACCGCGCGGCAAAACCATCAAACGCCTCTTGCTGCCAGTGCCGGTCTGCAGCCTGCCAGCGCAGCACAACAGTGGTCGGGCGCAGCACCGGCGTCACCACGCCGGGGATCGACAGGCAGCCCTCATCGCCGGGTTCTTGCAGATCGCCAAACGAGAGGATTTCGGGGTTGATCATGACAAGCGGCGTTGCCAAGCCCTCTTTCCAGGTGGCTTCCATCACAAACAGCCGCTTCAGCACGCCGACCTGCGGCGCCGCCAGCCCACGGCCGGGGGCGGCATACATGGTCTCGAACATATCGGCGATAAGGCCGGTCAGATCCTCGTCGCCCACCGGGGTGCAGCGCGTGGACAGACCGGCATCGGGCCATTGCAGGATCGGCATCCGCGCCATCGCCCTCAGCCCCGCGCCTGTTCGCGTTTGAGCTTTTGCATCTTGCGCGTGATCATCTGCCGCTTGAGCGGTTTCAGGTAATCAATGAACAGCTTGCCATCGAGATGGTCGATTTCATGCTGCACGCAGGTGGCCCAGAGCCCGTCGAACGTTTCGCGCTGCAGATTGCCGTCGCGGTTCAGCCATTCCACCTCAACCTCTTGGGGCGGGTGACTTCGGCGTATTGATCGGGGATCGACAGGCAACCTTCCTCGTAGACGTTGGTCTCGTCTGAGGCGGCAATGATTTCCGGGTTGAACATCACCAGAGGTTTGGCAGCCACACCCTCTTCTTTTTCGCAGTCCAGCACGATCAGACGTTCCAGCACGCCAATCTGCGGCGCGGCCAGACCGATGCCAGGCGCGGCATACATGGTTTCCAGCATATCGTCAGCCAGCAGGCGCAGCTTATCCGACAGATCCGTGACCGGGGCACAGATCTTTTTCAAACGGGGATCGGGATGGATCAGGATCGGGTGTTTCATCAGGGTGATTTAGGTCATTGCCCCCCGCACTGCAACGCCTGCGTGACATCGAGTCCTATGCCGCTTTTCTCCGCTACCTGCCCCTCTGTTGCTGGCTGAGACGCGGATCCTCTTGCACATGGCGCATTTGCCGTTAGCTTCGCTGGCAATCAAGCGGAGTTTTCCCTCATGGATTTTGACAGCATCATTGATCGTCGCGGCACCCATTGCATCAAATGGGATTCAATGGAGAGCCTCTATGGCGTCTCGCCCGACACCGGGCTGGCCATGTGGGTTGCCGACATGGATTTTGCCGTGCCCCCGATGGTCAGCGACAAAATGCGCGAAATGGCGGATCATGGCATCTATGGCTATGTGAACTGCGACACCCCCTATAAGGATGCCATCCGCTGGTGGATGCAAAACCGCCATGGCTGGGCTGTTGAGGCCGATGCCATATTTACCACCACTGGGCTCGTGAACGGTGTTGGCATGTGTCTCGACAGCTTTACCCAGCCGGGTGACGGCATTGTGGTGTTCAGCCCTGTCTACCATGCCTTTGCCAAGGTGATCAAAAATGCCGGCCGCAAGGTGGTCGAATGCGAGATGATCAATCGCGATGGCCGCTATGAGATGGACATGGAAGCCTATGATGCGCAGATGACCGGCACTGAAAAGATGGTCATCCTGTGTTCGCCGCATAACCCCGGTGGCCGGGTCTGGACCCAGGATGAGCTGCAGGCGGTGGCCGATTTTGCCAAGCGGCACGATCTCATTCTGCTGTCGGATGAGATCCACCACGATCTGGTCTTTGAGGGCGCGACCCATATTCCGATGCAAAACGCGGTGCCTGACATTACCGACCGGCTGCTGATGCTGACCGCCCCCTCCAAGACCTTCAACTTTGCCGGGCTGCACACAGGCCAGGTCATCATTCCAGACCCGGATCTGCGCGAAAAATTCCGCCGCCGCATGCTGGCGCTGGCGCTGGCGGCCAATTCTGCCGGTCAGATGGCCACCGCCGCGGCCTACTCCCCTGAAGGTGCCAAATGGGCTGATGCGCTGGTCGCCTACATTGATGGCAACCGTCAGGTGTTTGATGCCGCCATTGCCGAAATCCCCGGTCTCAGCTCGATGAAGCTGCAGGCCACCTACCTGTCCTGGGTCGATTTCTCCGGCACCGGCATGAGCCGCGAGGAGTTCACCAAACGGGTGGAACAGGGCGCGGGCATTGCTGCCAATCACGGCACCACATTTGGCACCGGCGGCGAGAGTTTTCTGCGCTTTAACATGGGCACCCAGCGCAGCCGGGTGATTGAGGCCGCAGACCGTCTGGCCAAGGCCTTTGCCGATCTGCAGTAGGCGCGCAATACGCCGGGGCTTAACCGGCGTCGCGCACTGTCTTGTCGCGGCTCTTGGCTGCGGGCTATGGCATCGCTATGGCCCGCAACCCGCTGCGCCTGACCGCACCGCGCTGGTCGCGCGGGTGGATCCCCTCCTGATCAGAGCCTGATCCAGCCGGGTATACGATCTGGAAAGACAGGGGAGGGACAGAGGCCGGACAGAGCCAAAACCTGCTGTGAAACATGTTCAGCGGCGCAATATCTGACGAATGCCCTGCCCCTGCAGGTCAGAGACGGCCCTCGGCTCCGTCATGGCCCAACAGGCCAACCGGCGCATCCGGGGCGCGGTAGAAATCAATTGGTGCGCTGTCGGAGGCTGCAGTGGAGCGTTTGAATTCATAGCGCATCTCGCCGCCCTCGGCCTCGGAGGCGACAATCAGACACTGCGACAAATGCCGGGATCCATCGTAGAGATCCACCAGGCCGCGCAGTTGGGGGGCGTTTTCTTCCTCGACCGAAACCCGGTTTTCCAGACCCGCAACACCGGACAAAACCCGCCATCCACAGCCACCCGCAGGCGGCTTTTCTTTTTCAATCCCGAAACGCGGGCAGCGTCCAGCGCCTCTTGAACGGCTTTTGGAACATAGGTGGTCATGGCAGTGGCCCTTTGAGCAAGCAGTGGAACGACGAGAATCGCAGCAGGGTCGGCTTTGTATCTTCGCCTTCAGGGTGCCCGACAACCAGATAAAATCAAGTGAACATTTTGAAACAGCCTGCGGCAAAACGAATAGACGCAGGCAGCCTTGCAGAGACAGGCTGTGCAGCCATGCAGAGCCACTGCGCGACAAAAAAGATAGGCTGGGGAGGCGTCTGCGCCTATCTAGCTGGTCAGCCACATATGTTGAGGAGAGGCGCTCATGGGACTGCTGATTGACGGGGTCTGGAACGACCAATGGTACGATACCGAATCCACCGGCGGCGCTTTCAAGCGCTCCGAGGCGCAGTTCCGCAACTGGGTGACCGCAGACGGCAGCGCCGGGCCAACCGGTCAGGATGGCTTCAAGGCAGAGAGCGGCCGCTATCATCTCTATGTGTCGCTGGCCTGCCCCTGGGCCCATCGCACCCTGATCTTTCGCGCCCTCAAAGGTCTGGAGGATCATATCTCCATCTCGGTGGTGCACCCAGATATGCTGGGCGAAGGCTGGACATTTGAGCGCGACGCCCATGGCGCCACTGGCGATCATCTGTTTGGCAGCAGCCATGCGCATCAGATCTATACCCGCGCCGATGCCAAATACACCGGCCGTGTCACTGTGCCGATCCTCTGGGACAAGACGCGCGAAACCATCGTGTCAAACGAGAGCGCCGATATCATTCGCATGTTCAACTCGGCCTTTGACACGGTGACAGGCAATGATCTGGACTTTTGGCCGGAAGAGCTGCGCGAGCCCATCGAGGCGGTGAATGCGCGGGTCTATGACGCGGTCAACAATGGCGTCTACAAATGTGGCTTTGCCACCAGTCAGGCGGCCTATGATGCCGCCGTCCAGCCGCTGTTTGCCGCGCTGGACTGGCTTGAGGATCTGCTGTCGCAGCACCGCTATCTGATGGGGGCGCAGCTGACCGAGGCCGATTGGCGGCTGTTCACCACCCTGGTGCGGTTTGACCCGGTGTATCATCTGCACTTCAAATGCAATCATAAGAGGATTGTCGACTACCCAAATCTCTGGGCCTATTGCCGTGAGCTATACCAATATCCCGGCGTGGCCGCGACCATCGGCATGGCGCATATCGTGCGGCACTACCACTACAGCCACGACACCATAAATCCCTACCGGATCATACCGGTAAATCCGGATATAAACTGGCTGGAACCACATCGGCGCGGTTAAGTCGTCCTACGGCCTTGTATACGGGACCGAAGCTCGTAAAAAGCGCACCAATAGATTGTGACGCGTGCTTGCCTTATGGGGCTCACTGTTTCATACCACACTGAATGGGCGCAGGTTGCGCTGACGGAACTCCTGGGTCGGGGCCTTCTTTTATGTCGGCAAGTGCTGTTGAAAACCAAAATCACACGAGTGCTGCCCAGATCGAAACGGGTGCCACCCAGCGGGACCACGGCGGCAATCTGAGCGCAGCCATTCTGCGCTATGGTGGCAGCCGCGCCGACTGGATCGACCTCTCCACCGGCATCAACCCGACCCCCTACCCCCTTCCTGCGCTCTCTGCCTCGGACTGGACCGAGCTGCCGGATACAGCCGCAAGCACGGCGCTGATCGCTGCGGCCCGCGATTTCTGGCAGGTGCCCGAGAGCGCTGCCGTGCTGCCCGCCCCCGGTGCATCGGCGCTGATTGCGCTGATCCCTGGCCTCGCGGATCCGCGCTGGGTCAAGATCGAGACGCCCACCTACAATGAACATGCGGCGGCCTTTGCCAACCATGGCTGGGCGATTGCCGAAAGCGAGCCCGCCGAGGCCCGTGTTGCGGTGCACCCCAACAACCCGGATGGCCGCCTCTGGCAGGAGCACGAGCTGGCAGCGCCGCTCACCATTATCGACGAGAGTTTCTGCGATGTCTGCCCGGATCAGAGCCTCATTCACCTGGCCGCAAGGCCCGGCGTGATCACTCTCAAGAGCTTTGGCAAGTTCTGGGGGCTGGCCGGCATGCGGCTGGGTTTTGCCATTGGCTGCCCAGCCCTGATCCAAAAGCTGTCCAATCTGCAGGGGCCCTGGGCCGTCTCTGGCCCGGCGCTCAAGACCGGCCTAAAGGCGCTGCAGGATCAGGACTGGGCCGCCACCACGCGACAGAATCTGGCGCGTGACGCCCTGCGGCTGGACCAGCTTGCCGCCGCCCGCGGGGCCAGACTGGTGGGCGGCACCGACCTGTTTCGTCTCTACGAGGTGAGCGAAGCTGCCGCCTGGCAGGACCGGCTGGCGCATGCCCATATCTGGAGCCGCATCTTTCCCTACTCCAAAACCTATCTGCGCCTCGGCCTGCCACCGCAAGACGGCTGGGACCGTCTTGAAACCGCCCTATGAGTGCTGCCTGATGGACACCGCCTGATGAACACCGCTGAACTCCTGATGCTGGCCTTGCTGCTGGACGCTCTGCTGGGAGAGCCGGACTGGCTCTGGTCGCGCCTGCCCCACCCGGCGGTCTTGATGGGAAAATGCGTCTCCTGGCTGGAAACACGCCTGAACACCGGCAGCGCCCGGCGCGTCAAAGGCGTTGTGACGGCTGCCTGTCTGGTCGCCATCGGGCTCACTCTGGGAGGGCTCTTGTCGCTGTTTGGGCAACTGGTTGAGGTGATCATCGCCGCGATCCTTTTGGCGCAGCGCTCGCTGGTCGACCATCTGCGCGCTGTGGCACTGGGGCTCAGCCAATCCCTGGTTCAGGGGCGCGACGCGGTGGCCATGATCGTCAGCCGCGACACCGACAGGATGACGGGCCCGCAGGTCACCCGCTCGGCCATCGAGAGCGGCGCTGAAAACATGTCGGATGGGGTTATTGCCCCGGCCTTTTGGTTTCTTGTCGCTGGCCTGCCCGGTCTGCTGGCCTATAAAATGATCAACACCGGCGACAGTATGATTGGCTATCGCAACGCCCGCTATGCCCAGTTCGGCTGGGCCACGGCGCGACTGGATGATCTGGTCAACCTGATCCCGGCGCGTCTCACCGGTCTGATGATGGCCATCGTGGGCGGCTGCCTGCGCGACTGGCGCGGCATCATCCGCGACGCCCGCAAGCATCGCTCGCCCAACGCAGGCTGGCCCGAGGCCGCCATGGCCCGCGCTCTTGGCCTCTCGCTGGCCGGACCGCGTTCCTATGACGGCAAAATGCGGGATTTTCCCTGGGTGAATGAGACCGGCGCCAAGGGCATTACCGGCCCCGCCATCCTGCGCTGCTGCGAGATCCTGTGGAAAACATGGGCGCTTGCTTTGGCGCTAACGGTTGCTATTGCGCTCATCTTTTAGCACATACGGTGTTTGAGAGTTTCCAGAAGGATTGCCCCCAATGCGCCTATTGCCCCTCACCCTTGCCGCCCTCTTGATGCCGGGCGCGGTTTTTGCCCAGTGCGGTGGCAGCTTTTCAGGCTTTGTCAAATCCCTGAAACAAGAGGCCGTCACTGCAGGCTATGACACCGCCACGGTCAATGGGTTCTTCAAAGGCGCGCAGCAGGATCCCAAGGTTCTGAAGGCCGACCGTGCCCAGGGTGTGTTCCAAAAACCCTTCATTGATTTCTCCCGCCGCCTGATCTCGCAAAACCGCATTGATCAGGGCCGTGCCATGGCGAAAAAATATGACAGCACCTTTCGCCGTATTGAGACGACCTATGGTATCGACCGGGGGGTTTTGCTGGCCTTCTGGGCCTTTGAGACCGATTACGGCGGCTTTCAGGGTGATTTCAACACCCGCAACGCGCTGATCACCCTGGCCCATGATTGCCGCCGGCCCGAGCTGTTCCGCCCGCAAATCTTTTCGGCCCTGGAGTTGTACAAACGGGGCAATTTTGACCCGGCCCGCACCACGGGGGCCTGGGCAGGCGAGATCGGCATGGTGCAGATGCTGCCGCAAGACATCATCGACAATGGCGTCGATGCCGACGGTGATGGCCAGGTCAGCCTCAAGACCTCGGCCCCGGATGCCTTGATGTCTGGTGCCAAAATGCTGTCGCATCTGGGCTGGCAGGCGGGGCAGCCCTGGCTGCCGGTGGTCACCATTCCTGCGGGCCTTGATCTGGCAAAATCAGGCACCCATAGCAAACTTTCGGTCAAGGACTGGCAGCACCTGGGGCTGCGCGCCAAGCACGGCTCTTTGGCCGCCAGAAACATGCAGGCCTCGCTGCTTTTGCCACAGGGCCACCGGGGGCCGGCCTTTCTCGCCTATCCAAACTTTGACGTCTATTTTGAGTGGAATCAAAGCTTTACCTATGTGCTGACGGCGGCCTATTTTGCCAATCGCCTGGGGGGCGCGGCGATCTAGGATGAGGGTAACCCCGAACAGGGGCTAAACGGCGCCCAGATGAAGCAGTTGCAGCAAAAACTGCAGAGCCTTGGCCATGATGTGGGCAAGATAGATGGTATTCTTGGCGCCAAGACACGGGCCGCGATCCAGCGCGAACAGCAGCGCCTCGGCCTGCCCGCCGATGCCTGGCCAACACCTGCTCTGCTCAAACGCCTCTAGCAGCGCTGTGCCCCCTCGAGGGCACGGTGCGTTTTGCAGCTGATCCTTGTGTCCTCAGTGCCAAACAAACAAAGGGCATGAAATCTCTCATGCCCCCCCCAAATCACCTGTGCCATCGTGGACCGTCGCGCGTAAATCAGAAGGCTCAACAGCGCCGCCCGGGCGCCGAAGCTCTGATCAAGACCGCCAGCGGTGCTAGTTTACAAAGCCAATAACGCCTTCAAAATCGGCCATATGCCGCGACCAGAGGCTGACCATGGTGGCAAAATCATCGGCGCTCACGCCGTCCTTGCCCAGAAAGACGTCCATTTCCAGCTTTACCGCCCCATCCTCCGCCACATAGGCGCGCACCCAGCGCTTTTCCGCATTATACTCGTTGAGCGTTTTCAGCCGTACGCTGCCGCCCATTGCATAGCCTGAGTAGAACTGGATGGAATCGCAATCCGCGCCATTGTCGCAGCCATAGTAGAAAACCGTGAACTCGGTGCCATAGTAGTCAACCTCCAGCTGCGGGTCGCCAACATTGTCTTCCAGCACCTCAACCTCGGCGCCTTCGTTCAGAAAAAAGCCCTCAATGCTGCTGGACGTTCTTGCCGTCAGCGTCTCAGCCTGACTGGCGACAGGGCTGACCGCAAGAATTGCCGCTGCGATGAGTTTCGCAAGTTTCATAGTTTCCTCCAATAGGATTTTCCAACGCTGGCCCTGATGTCTTGCGCCTTCCATACAAAGCTTTCAACGTAAAAGATAAGGGTCTGTTTTTCTCTGTTTTCCCCAAAAGCACTTCCGGGAGCAAGCCCGTACTCTCTCTTTACATCCCTGCCCGGCGGCCTAGGCGACAAGAGCCTCGGCCTTTTTCAGATCCACGGAAACCAGCTGGCTTACACCCTTTTCCTGCATCGTGACGCCAAAAAGCCGATCCATCCGCGCCATGGTAACCGCGTGGTGGGTGATGATCAGAAACCGCGTGTCAGTCTGGCGGCACATCTCATCCAGCAGATCGCAAAACCGCGTCACATTGGCATCATCCAGCGGCGCGTCCACCTCGTCGAGCACGCAGATCGGCGCCGGGTTTGACAAAAAGACCGCAAAGATCAATGCCATGGCCGTGAGGGTCTGCTCGCCGCCCGACAGCAGCGACAGGGTCGATAGCTTCTTGCCCGGCGGCTGACACATGATTTCGAGCCCGGCATCAAGGGGGTCATCGCTTTCGACCATCACCAGATTCGCCTCGCCGCCGCCAAACAGATGCGTAAAGAGATTGGCAAAACTGGCGTTCACCTCCTCAAAGGCCGTCAGTAGCCGCTCGCGCCCCTCGCGGTTCAGGCTGGCAATACCGCTGCGCAGCGTTTTGATCGCCTCTTCCAGGTCGGATTTTTCTGAAACCAGCTCATCATGTTCCACCTGAATTTCGCGGGCGTCCTCTTCGGCGCGCAGGTTCACAGCCCCCAAAGCATCCCGCTGGCGCTTGTGGCGGTTGACCTCGGCTTCCAGCTCATCAGCCCCCGAAATCTCATCCGGGTTCACCGCAAGCTGCTGCAGCAGCGCCTCCGGTGTGCAGTGCTGATCCTCGCTGATCCGTTCGGCGGCATGCGTCACGGTCTCGCGCGCGGCTTCACACAGCGCTTCTGAACGGGCCCGCGCCTCGCGCCCTTCCGAGGCCAGACGCTCGGCGTCGCGTTCGATCTGCACCCGCTCGCGCAGCTCCGCCTCAGCGGTGATCAACGCCTCCGAGGCCGCAGTCCTGCGCTCTTGCGCATCCTCGATCGCTTCGCTCAGCTCTTCGCGTTTTTCGGCAATCTCCATCGGCACCGCATGGGCGTCCTCCAGCTCTTCCTGCGAGGCCTCACGGCGTTCTGCCAGCTCAGCGATGCGGCGTTCGGCGGTCTCCAACCGGTGACGCCACCCCGACAGATCCTTGGTCACTTGCTGCGCCCGCTTGGTGCGCGCCTCGCCATCGCGGCGCAGCTCATCATGGCTTGAGCGATGGGTGAGCATGGTGATCCGGGCCGCCTCAACCGCATGTTTGCTGTCTTCGACAGCTGCGCGGGCAGCCTCCAGATCGCCAAGATCCGCCTGCGCCCTTTCGGCCTCGGCCAGTTGCAACCGCGCCCCCATTGCATCCTCGCTGTGGCGCGCCACGGCAATCCCCAGGGTTTCCAGCTTGCCCTCGGCCAGATTGCGCTCGGCTTCGGCGCGGCTGAGGGCGCGGGCGGCATCGGCAACCCGCTGGTCCGCCACCCGGCGGGCTTGCCGTGCGTTCTGATCCGCCTGAGTGACCTCTTCGAGGCGCCGCATCAGCACCTCATGGGCGGCACGGGTGCCCTCCGCCCTGGCACTGATGCGTTCCAGTTCCTGCTTCAGCTGCTCCAGCCGGTTCAGCTGTTCCAGCCTGAGGGCGGCAGCACTTGGCGCATCTTCGGCCCAGGCGCGGTAGCCGTCCCAGCGCCAGATATCGCCCTCCAGCGTCACCAGCCGCTGGCCCGGTTGCAGATCTGCCTGCAGCCCGCGGGCGGTATCACTGTCGACCAGACCAATCTGGCCGATGCGCCGCGCCAGGGCCGCTGGGCCCGAGACATGTTTGGCAAGGGGTTCGACCCCGTCCGGCAGCGGCACATCACGCGCATAGCCTGGCAGCTCTATCCAGCCGCTTGGCCCGTCCACAGCTGCCAGCGGCGCGCGCAGATCATCCGCCAATGCGGCTCCCAGCGCCTTTTCATAGCCGGGTGAGACGCTGAGTGCATCGAGGATCTGGCCGCTTTCGGCAGTGTCACGTTCCAGCAGTTTGGCCAGCGCCGTCACCTCGGCGCGGATCGCCCCCAGCTCGCCCTCGGCCTCAGAGCGTTGCGCCCGTGCCGCCGACTCAAGCGACTGGGTCTCGGTGCGGGTCTCATCTGCCGCCGCCAGCGCCTCTTCTGCCATCTCGACAGCCTCGCGGGCCTCTTCTTCGGTCGCCAGAGCCGCCTCGAACGCCTCGCCTGCCAGCTCCAGCGCCTCACCGGCCTGATCCTGTGCGTTCCGGGCTGTCGCCCCTTCCGTTTCAGCGCGGCTCAGGGTGCGGCGACAATCCTCGACCAGCCGCTGCGCCGACTGGTAGCGCGCCGAGAGCCGCGCCGCATCCTCGTTCAGCTGGGTCAGATGGTCCTCGCGGGCCTCCAGGATTTTAGCCGCCTCGCGCGCCAGCTCTGCCGCCTCGCTCAGCCGGTCGTCATGGCCTTCTGCCGCCTTTGCCAGCTCCTTTTGCTCCCAGTCGAGCCGTTCGATGGTCTCGCCGGCATCGCGGTTGAGGCTGCCTTTGCGGTCGATGTCATTGCCCAGCTGCTGGATGCGGCTGACCAGCCGCTCGATGGCTTGGCGCGCCTGCGCTTCCTGATCACCAAGGGAATCCCGTTGCACCACCAGTCGCTGCAGGATGGCGGCGGCAATCGCCTGCTCCTCGCGCAGCGGCGGCAGGCCTTCTTCGGCCTCGGCGCGATTGGCAGCGGCGGCGCGCGACAGTGCCTCGCCCTTGGCTGCCTGCGTGAGGCGAATGGTCAGATCCTGCTCTGCACTCAGGCGCGCGTCATCCGCCTCGCGCCAGCGGCGGTACAGCAGCATTCCCTCAGCCAGACGCAGCTTTTCGCCAATGTCGCGGTAGCGTTGCGCCTGACGGGCCTGCCGCGACAGCTGCCCCAACTGGCCCGCCAGTTGCTCCACCACATCCTCAACCCGCAGCAGGTTCTGCTCGGTGTTTTTCAGCTTCAGCTCGGCCTCGTGGCGGCGCTGGTACAGACCCGAGATGCCTGCCGCCTCTTCCAGAATACGGCGGCGCGCCTTGGGTTTGGCGTTGATCAGCTCTGAGATCTGCCCCTGACGCACCAGCGCCGGGGAATGCGCCCCCGTTGAGGCATCGGCAAAGAGCATCTGTACATCGCGCGCCCGCACGTCCTTGCCGTTGGATTTATAGGCGCTGCCCACATCACGGGTGATCCTGCGCACAATTTCCAGCTGATCCGCCTCATTGAACCCAGAGGGCGCCAGCCGGTCCGAATTGTCGATCAGCAGGTTCACCTCGGCAAAATTGCGCGCCGCGCGCGAGGTGGTGCCGGCAAAGATCACATCCTCCATGCCGCCGCCGCGCATCGCCTTGGCGCGGGTCTCGCCCATCACCCAGCGCAGCGCCTCCAGCAGGTTTGACTTGCCACAGCCATTTGGACCCACCACACCCGTGAGGCCGTCGCCGATAATCAAATCGGTCGGATCTACAAAGCTCTTAAAGCCCGTCAGCCTGAGTTTGGAAAAGCGCAATTTCGCCCCTGCCTGATTCTTATTGCCATGAGTCCAGCAGCTTCTCAGCGCAGCTGTCAACGCTAACGGTGGGGCCAAGGCCTGTCTGGCGCCCGAAGTCGGCCCTATCTGGTGGAAAACGCTGATGTCAGGACGCTGTTTCCGGGCAGTCCAGCACCCCTGTCATCAGCGCCTGATCCCCCAGCACCCCCGTAACAGGGCAACCACTAACCACCGCCATCGCCTGCGCGGCCTGCTGGCGCAGGGGTCCCAGACGCGGTGCATATTGCGGATTGATCCGGATCGCCTCGGCCAGGTTGCCCCGCACCCGGATATCAAAGGTGCTGCCCCCCACGCTCACCCGCGTGGACTGACGCCCTGAAAATGCGGCGAGGGGTCGGTGCAGGCAGCAAGGCTGCACAGCACACCAATGGGCAGGATGAACGACAGGATACGCATGACCCCTGAACCCTGATGCAATCAGAGCGAGAATACCACAAAAACATGCCGCCCTTTGGGAAATCCGCGCCTCACGGGTGGCGAAGCAGCCGCGCCAAACGACTGATGCCGGTGCGGATGTCCGCCTCATTCAGAGCCGAAAAGCTGAGGCGCAGCGTATTGCGCCCGGCTCCATCGGCAAAAAAGGCCTGACCCGGGACAAAAGCGATGTTTTCGCTCTCGAGCGCCCGCGTCAAAAGCTCTGCCGCATCACTCTCCTTTGGCAGGGTCAGCCAGACAAACATCCCACCTTCGGGGCGCGTCCAGCTCACGCCCTCTGGCATAGTCTCTTGCAGGGCTGCGAGCATGGCATCGCGGCGGCTGCCATAGGCCCGCCGCAGCGTTGCAACATGGGCGGCAAAGCCCTGTTCTGCCACCTGATGCACCGCCATTTGGTTGATCGTGGGGGAATGCAGGTCTGCCGCCTGCTTCATCAGCACCAGCTGCGCAATCACCGGCTTTGCCGCCACCACCCAGCCCACCCGCAGCCCCGGTGACAGGGTTTTCAAAACGGAGCCGCAATAGACCGTGCGGCAGGCTTAAATTTTTCCCCGCCGCGGGATCTCAAGCGCCAGA
>NZ_MWVJ01000029.1 GCF_002087335.1 Pseudophaeobacter leonis | reverse complement strand
GGGGTAGGGTTCGCGAGGGGCAGGGCGGGGAGAGCGGCGAAGAGAATCATCTGTCTGTGCATATCGTAACTGTGGCAGAGGCCGCGCCACTAGGCCAAGTGTTTCAACCCAGCCTCTTGCAGTTAAACTTGCGGGCGCAAGCGGCGGCGCGATTACCTTTGCCCTGACCGCCTTTGCCCTGGCGGCTTTCCCTGGGTCATCTTTGACCCCGCAGCCCCATGCGGGCAAGCTCTGCACCAGAGGGGCGCCTCGCGCAGCCCACTGCAGCCCACTACCGCAGCCCATTGTCGCCCGTTATGGAGAGATTCTGATGACCATTGTCGACCTTTTAGAAGTTACCGCTCTGCTGGCGGCGATAGGCTATCTTGGCTTTACAGCCCGGGCGCCATCTGTGCTGCGCAGTGTGTTGAAAACCGCGTCGGTGGCCCTGCTGGCACTGGCGGCGGGCATAGCTGGCGCTCCGTTTTGGCTGGTGGCGGCGCTGGGGCTTTGTGCCCTGGGGGAATATTTCCTGTCGCGGCAGGGGGAGACGTCCTTTATGGCCGGGGTGGGCGCCTTTGCCGCCGGACATCTCGCCTATGTGCTGCTGTTTCTGAGGCAGGAGAGCCGTGATCTCAGCCGGATCTGGGAAATTGCCGGCCTGGGGCTTACCCTTGGTTTTATCGCGCTGGGCATTGTTATGGTGCGGGTTCTGGCCCCCAGAGCCGGAGAGCTGAAGATCCCGGTCATGGGCTATATCCCGATCATCCTTGGCATGGGGCTGGCAGCACTTAGTCTGACAGCAGAGGCGCTGTTCTGGGTCTTGCCAGCCGCGCTGGCCTTTGTGGCCTCGGATGTGGTTTTGGCCTTTGAAACCTTTGTGTTGCGCGAGGATCACTGGCTGCGGCGCTATACGCCCTATGTGGTCTGGCCGCTCTATTGGGGGGCACAGGCCGGGTTTTATCTGTCTTTTTCCTAGATGCGGGGCCGCATCCGCTTTGCAACCCGGTGCAATCCGCATTAGGTGAAGGGGAAACCCTTTTGCGGAGGCCCTGATGGCGTTTTTCTCAAAGCTCAAGGAGCGCTTGTTCAAATCCTCGTCAAAGCTGGACGAGGGGCTGGACGCCATTGTCGATGAGGGCGCAGAGGCACATGCCCCAGAGGCACATGCCCCAGACGTTGAGGCCCCAGACGTGCAGGCCGCAGCACGGCCTGAAGCAGCGCCTGCTGCAGCTGAACCGCAGCAGGTTGCTCCGGCGCAGCCCACCAGTGGCGTGGCGACACAAGAGTCAGCAAAAGCAAAACCTGCGGGCATTCTGGGGCGTCTTGTCGGGCGTGGAGCAGGCCGCGCAGAACAGCGCCGGGTTCTTGATGATGATATGCTGGAGCAGCTGGAAGAGCTGCTGATTGCTGCCGACATGGGCGTGGACACCGCCCTGCGCGTCACCGCCAATATGGCCGAAGGCCGCATGGGCAAAAAACTCTCTGCCCGTGAGATCAAGGAATTGCTGGCAGCTGAAATCGCCCGGGTGATGGAACAGGTGGCCAAGCCGATGCCGATCTATGCCCACCGGCCGCAGGTGGTGCTGGTGGTTGGGGTCAATGGCTCTGGCAAGACCACCACCATTGGCAAATTGGCCAGTCAGTTCAAGGCCTCGGGAAAAAAGGTGGTGATTGCCGCAGGCGACACCTTTCGCGCCGCGGCTGTGGAGCAGCTTCAGGTCTGGGGCGACCGTGCTGGCGTGCCGGTTCTGACCGCGCCCGAGGGCTCGGACCCGGCAAGCCTGGCCTATGATGCCATGACACGGGCGCAGGATGAGGGCGCAGATTTGTTGATGATCGACACCGCCGGGCGTTTGCAGAACCGGGCGGACCTGATGGAAGAGCTGGCCAAGATCATTCGCGTCATTCGCAAAAAGGATGAGACCGCGCCGCATAACACCTTGCTGGTGCTGGATGCCACCACCGGCCAAAATGCCCTGCGTCAGGTCGAGACCTTTGAGAAACTGGCGGATGTCTCGGGGCTGGTGATGACCAAACTGGACGGCACAGCCAAGGGCGGCGTACTGGTGGCGCTGGCGGATAAGTTTGGCCTGCCGATCCATGCCATCGGGGTGGGAGAGCAGATCGACGATCTGGCGCCGTTTGATCCCGAGGAATTTGCCGCTGCCCTGACCGGGCTGGAGCAGTCGTGATCATAGCCCCTTCGGGCGGTCTCCTGTCCCAACCAAAGGGTCTTTCATGAGCGACTGGCTGATCTCCCTGGAGGGCACCGAGGCTGGCCATCAGGTGGCACTCTGGCTGGCCTTGATGGCGGCGTTTTTGCATGCGGTCTTTGGCGCGCTGCAAAAGGGCAAGCACGACCCCTGGCTGTCGCGCGGGGCTATTGATGCCTCTTACGGGTTGATGGCGGCGCCACTGGCGCTGTTTGTGGTGCCCTGGCCGGAGCCGCATATGTGGCCGATCTTTGCGGTCGTCTGGGTCATTCATGTGGCCTATAAGGTATTGCAGGCATTGGCCTATACCAAGGGCAGCTACACGGTTGTCTACCCGGTGGTGCGCGGCACCGGGCCGTTGTTTACGGTGATTGGCTCTTACTATCTGTTTGGCGAGACCTTTTCCGTTGTGCAATGGGCGGGCGTTGGGGTGTTGCTGGCTGGGATCTTTGGTCTGGCTGCCTATAATTACCGCTATCTGGAAACCCACCGCGAGCCCCTGGGGCTGGCGATGTTTCTCGCTCTTGTGACGGGGCTGTTTGTGGCGCTTTACACCACCTATGACGCCTATGGCATTCGCGCCACCGCCGATCCGTTTACATTTTTGGCCTGGTTTTTCATGATCGATGGTCTGGCGATGCCGCCCTATGCCTACTATCGCTGGCGCCGCATGGCGCAGCGCCCGGCCCTGGCTCCGCTGGCCATCAAGGGCGTGTTTGGCGGCCTGGTGGCCTTTGCCTCGTATGGCGCGGTGATGCTGGCGACCCGGCTGGACAAGGTCGGCGAGGCGGCGGTGCTGCGGGAGACCTCAACCGTGTTTGCCGCCCTGATCGGCTGGCTGGTGCTGAAAGAAACCGTAGGCCCCCGTCGCATTGCCTTGATGGCTTTGATCGCGCTGGGCGCCGTGATAGTGGAGATGGGCGGCTGAAATCGTCGCGCGTGCCCGCGGGGCACAGATAGCCTACAGACAGTGAACAGACAGCTACAGGAGAGCCTATGACCGGCGAAAAGAATACGGCCAAGAAGATCAATCCAACGCTTAAAATGGTGCTGGAGTTTGGCCCTGTCGTGTTGTTTTTCATCGGCTATCTGAAACTGCGTGACGAGGTGTTTTTGATCGCGGGGCATGAGTACAAGGGATTTATCGTCGTCACGGCCGCCTTCATCCCGCTGATGGTTCTGGCCACGCTGGCGCTGTGGAAACTGACCGGGCATCTGTCGCGGATGCAGGTGGCGACGCTGATCCTGGTGGTCTTTATGGGCGGGCTGTCGGTCTGGCTCAATGATGAGCGGTTTTTCAAGATGAAACCGACGCTGATCTATCTGCTGTTTGGGGGCGCCCTTGGGGTTGGTCTGCTGCGCGGGCAAAGCTATCTGAAGCTGGTGATGGAAGAGCTGATGCCGCTGGATCAGGAAGGCTGGATGATCCTGACCCGCCGTATCTGTCTGTTTTTCCTCACGCTTGCAGTGGCGAACGAGGTGATCTGGCGCAGCCAAAGCACGGATGTTTGGGTCTATTTCAAGACTTTCGGCCTGCCGGTTTCGATGTTTGCCTTCTTTATGTTTCAGGGCAAGGTGTTCCAAAAGCACGGCATCTCTGAAGACGAGGCCTGATGCTGAAGAGGCCTGCTTTTGAAGGGGCCTGATGCTGACCCTGTCCTGTTTCCCCTATGTCGGGGGGCAGGGCAGGCAGAGCGGTCGCCGCGCCGCGCGGCCCGGTCAGGCCATTGTGCGCCAAAGAATGCCGCGGAGCGCCACATGCCTTGGAAGGAGAGCATGAGCTCAAAAGCCTGCGCGCAGCGGGGCGAGGCTAAGTCTCGGTTGGTCAACCCAGAAACGAGTTTTATTTGACAGGGGCAAGCCTCTCACTGAAGATGCATTCCTAAGGCCCAGTCTTCCCCAGCCAGGATGTGACCGTGAACGATATTTTGAGCGACCAGCGCGAACGTCAAAACAGGCTCATCCAAAGCTCTTTGAATATTCTGCTCGGGGCACTCATTATTGGCTTCTTTATGCAGATCTCCAGGGCTGTACAATTCGGGACGACCACGATCTTTGTGGTGCAAACTGCCTGGATGTTTCTTGCGACGTTGTCACTGCTGTTGCGCAGGTTTCTGCCTGTATGGCTGGTGGGGTCTGTCTGTTTTTCCTTCTTAATCGCCACCGGGCTGATCGGGGTTTACCGCTATGGGATGATGGCCCCGGCCCTTACGCTATTGGCTGTTTTGCCTGGCATCGCCGGCATTGTGTGGGGGGCGCGTGCTGCGGTGGCGGTGCTTACCCTTGTTATGTTGGGCTTGGCCACGCTTGTCGCGATGAACCTGCGCGGTGTGATTGAGCCGGTTGTCTCAGCGGCGGAATATGCTGCAGACAGTACGAACTGGATTATTTTGTTGATCGGCATGGCACTGTCCGCCTCTTGGGTGGCCGTCGTCGGAGCCTTCTATCACTATCTGTGGGATTCAACCTTTCAGGCCCTGACCACAGAGTCGGCCAGACGGATCAAAAGCGACGCGGGGCGCGATCAGGCAGAGGCCTGGTGGCGGACAATGGCGCAGAATATCTCCGGGGTTGCTGTTTGAATATGTCAGATATCCCGATGGCACGCACAAAGTCCTGAGGATGAGCGATGGAAGCCGGGCCTTCTGGGGGGTTGAGCCGGAGGAGATTGAACAGGACATTGATGCGCTTTTTGATCGCTTAGGTCACAGTGCGCGGGCTGAAATTGAAGCGAAAATCCCAGATTCCATCAAGAATAAGACCACTATCAACATGCGGCTCGCGACCACGACAAAATCCGGGCTCGCAAAATGGGTGCAGCTCAGTGCGCGCCCACGAGACTATGAAAACGGGGCGACCCTGTGGCATTGTCTGATGTTGGATGTGTCCCGTGAAGTCTATGCTGAAGAAGACACAAAGGTTAAGGCAGAGCTTTTGCAACAGTCGGAACGCCAGAAAAGCATTGGGCAGCTCACAGGCGGTGTCGCACATGATTTCAACAATCTGCTGGCCGTCATTCTGGGCAGTCTTGAATTGCTGCACAGTGAGGTCACCGATGATGAGAAACTTGCTCATGTTGACAATGCGATTTCCGCAACACTGCAGGGCGCTGAGCTGACCCGCAATATGCTTGCCTATTCGCGTCAGGCGCCGCTTGAGCCGCAGGTTCTGGATCTGAACAATCTGGTGCGAAATTCCAAAAACTGGTTCTCGGGGGCGATCCCCGCCAATATTGAAATTGAGACCTCCTTTTTGGCAAACCTGTGGAAAATCAAGGCGGATGAAGGCTCAACTGTTGGGGCCTTGCTGAACCTTGTGGTGAATGCCCGCGATGCCCTGCCGGAGGGGGGGAAGATTACTATTGAGACCTCGAATGTTCGGATCGAAGAAGACTATATAGATGAACGTGGAGAAAGCATCGAGCCGGGGCGCTATGTGCTTTTGGCCTTTAGTGACACAGGCGTTGGTATTGATGCTGAAACGCAGGAACGCATTTTTGAGCCCTTCTTCACAACCAAAGAGCCAGGCGCGGGCACCGGTCTCGGACTGGCGATGATCATTGGGTTTATGAAACAATCCGAGGGTACGGTTCGCGTCTACTCTGAACCCGGTACCGGAACCACGTTCAAGCTGTATTTCCCGGCCTTTACCGGCACAGAAGAGCAGACACGGGTTATCCACCAGCAGGATGTCGAGCTCTCGGGGACAAAGGGCGCCAGAATTCTGCTGGTTGAAGATGAAGCAATGCTGCTGGAAAATCTTTGCACGGTTTTGACCAAAGAGGGCTATCTGGTCCAAACGGCGTCAACGGGAGATGAGGCCGCACGTATTTTTGATGCAGATCAGTCGTTTGATCTGATTGTGACGGATATTGTCATGCCGGGTAAGCTGCAGGGAACCACATTGTCGCGTAGGGTGCGGGAGATCCGCGAGGATATTCCCTTTGTCTTTATGTCTGGCTACGCACGCGAGGCCGCAGTGCATGGCAACGGTCTGCGACCGGAAGATATCCGGCTGATGAAGCCGATACGGCGATCAGATCTGATCAAGGCGATCGAGACGGCGCTGAGAAACCATCGCAAAGACTGATTTTGCGATCCCTGTTGCCTTACCGATGCCGCCTTACTGATGTCGCCAGACCGATGGCGGAGATTGGCTCTCGCCACGTGCCGTCGATATTGGGTCCGGTTAGGGTGGTCTGGCAGAGCTGTTGAAACAGGGATTGGCAAAAGGAAATTACCGGCGCACGTGTTGCATTGACCTCTCGCTCCTGACCGGACGCAATCCAGATGCGTGTCGCAGAAAAACCCTCAACCAGTGCGACTGGCACAACCGCTTTGCTAATCATTTAAAGCCCGATAATTAGTTTGTGACCAATCCTGCGAGCATGGAGACCCAGATGAGTCTGACCCAAATCGTCGATTTACGCAGCTTCCCGATTGCTGATCCGAAGTTCCGTGCTGCCTGCAAAAAAGAGTTTGACGACAACGGCGTGTTCGTCATGCCGGGCTTTGTTCTGCCTGAAGCCATCACATCCATCAGAGATGAGGGAGAAGCCAGCCGCAGCAAGGTTTACGCAAAAACAGAGCGGCACAGTGTTTACCTGAGCAAGCCCGACCCCGCCTATCCCAGCACTCACGCCCGAAACCGGCTTGTCACATCCTCCAAGGGCTGCATCACCGACGATCTGATGCCACAGGAGTCAGCGCTGCGTGAACTCTATGATGACCCGTCTTTTAAGAGCTTCCTGTGTGATGTGTTGGGCGAAGAGCAGCTGCACCCATATGCCGACCCGCTCTCGTCGATCAATCTGCACTTTCACGAGACGGGACAAGAGCTTGGCTGGCACTTTGACAACTCGTCTTTCGCCATCACACTCATGGTGCAAGCCCCTGAGGCGGGTGGTCAGTTCGAATATGTCACGGCTGTGCGCGATGCGGATAGCGGAGAGATGGGCTTTGGCGCTGTTGATGATATTCTTGATGGCAAGACCCCGGTGCAATCGCTGAAAGCGCAGGCCGGCACCTTGGTTTTCTCCCGCGGTCGTAACTCTATCCCCGTGTCGCGCCGAATGCGGGCCGCCGGACACGGATGCTGGCTGTTCTGGCGTATAATGCTGAGCCGGGCATCTCCCTTTCAGAATCCGCAAGGCAGACGTTCTACGGCCGCCTCACCTGATGGCGCGCATAAAACGAAACAAATGGCGTCCCCCTGCCTCAACCCGGCCCCAATCCGCATCCAGCACTGAGCCCGCTGTCCTGACCTCGCTGCCCTGAGGTCCTGTCAGCAGAGGATCGCGTTCAGAGAGCGGCCGGCGTCGGTCTCTCCGATTCGATTTCGGGATCGGGCCGAATTATGTTCCGACACCGCAAGCATAAGCCTTAGCTGGATTTTTGAGCTCTGGGAGCCATGCTACTCGGGCCTGTCTGAGACCTGCGGGCGCGTGTCGTTGCTTTTGCGGCCTTTGCATGCTGGCGTCGGCTGTCGCGCTGCGAGGAAGCTGCCGGCATACTGGCTATGTGGGTTCTCCCTTGCGTCTGAGAATAATTTGGGCCTTATAGGCATAAGGTGCGTGCAACAGCTTTTGCTCTGCAATCGTTCCCATGATGGCCCTTTGAAAGGCTATGCCCTGAGATCCAAGGCATGCCCCGAGGCGGACCATCAAAGCGGAAGGGTCGTAAAAGCAGCGAAATTGCGGTGAAACGGACTTGGCTTATCTGGGGTGAGATGCCCCTGTAATATGGTAGGTCATTGATTTGTAAGAGGCTTGTCCTCTTAAGTGGTCGATTTGTAACCGGATTTTGTGATCTTTAAGTTACTGAAAAATAATATAAAAAATAATTCCTGCAAAGAAGGCATACTGTGAGGCATACCTTGGCCTTCCTATTGCCTAGCTGATTTTCCGTTTCAGCTCTTTTCTTGCCTGTAGGGTGCAAGCGTCAATGTACTGGGCAAGGTCGGTGATGTGGACGCATTTGGTAGCCTTCTGACCAGACCCAAGCCGTGTAAGGGGGAGGGGGATCTCTCCGCTGTCCACCTTTTTGAGGAACACTTCACGGTTCATGCCCCCAAAATAGTCTTGGCGGACTTCGTCGGCAGAAACCACTGGCTTCCCCTCATACTTCGCAGTCAAAAGCCAAAGAGTGTTCATCGGAAATACCCCTTCTTAGTTCTATCCATTTTCTCATTTACTTCATGGGTATCGAGGTGGATGTGTTTCACTTTTTCGTTCATGGTTGGGTTCCGTCTAAGGGGTAGGGGGTGCAGTGGTGATGCGGGGTTATCTCGGGTTTGGTCATGCCGCCCGGCTCCTGGTTGGCTGCGTGATCCCCCCACTGGCTGGCCATTGCACGAGCGATCCCAGGAAAGGTCTTGCTGCGGATCTGCCAGCGCAGTTCACCGGGTGGGGCGCGATGGATCGCTGACCAGCGCTTATGCTCTTCTGTGCCCTTCTCGGGTGGAGTCAGCTTGTTGGTCGGGGTGAGGTTGGGCAGGCCGCGCAGGTAAAGCCCTGTGGACTTGAATGCGGGTTCCCCAAACCAGTGGGGCTGCACATGTTGCGCTGCGGGTTCAAAGTTCACGATCCGCTGTTTTGCGTGTTTGTGCATGACGGGGTTCTCCACCGCCACGCGCTGAATTGGGGCGTTCCAGCAGGCAGAAAACAGATCTGCGCCCTGGTCGAGATCCGCCCACATTTCGTCCAGTGTGCGACCCTTGGGTGGTTTGTGCAGCCAGCGCACTCCGCTGTTGCAGAGGCGGGTGCAGGGAGGATGCATCACGGCCAGCAGATCCCAGCCCATATCCAGAACGTCACCTACGTCGCATTGCATGTGACGGTTGCTGCGGTCCTGCGCGGGCAGCAGATCGCAAGACCATGCCTCGTGTCCCCGATCCAGAAAAGCGCGCCGTACCTCGCCGCTGGTTTCGCATCCGATAAGAACTTTCAAGGTCTTCATGATGCCGCTGCCGGTGCGCGTTCGGTGAACCAAGCTGTTGACTGACAGCCGGTCTCGGTTTGGCGGGTGGAGCGCTTGAGGCAGTGCATTTGATTGTGACGGTTGGCGACCTGAACAAATCGGGCGCTGCATTCTGCCTGTGTTTTACGGCTGATCAGCACCATGATGACCTCGCCCAGGTCGCCATTCAGGGCCAGTTGCATGTGGTCTAGGGTCATCGTGTCCTCCTGGTTTCCGTTGCTGCCCCGCTGATCGGTGGGGGGGCAGGAAGAGAGATCAGTTTTTGCCTTTGGTGCGGCGCTGTCTGCGGATGCATCGGTCCATGATTGTTTTGCGTTCTCCTATGAGGGCTGAGAGGGCGCGTTGCTTGCGTTGAATGCGGCGGTGGAGCTTTGCCAGCCTTTCCAGTTCCTCGGGGTTCGGGTGGTGGGTCCAGGGCGCGCCTAGCTCGAATGGAGCTTCTTTTGGCTCCTGTTCCATCAGGTCTTGTACAGCCGCTGCCACTGCACTGATCGCGATATCTGAAAGGTCTTTCACGGGGTTTCCCGGCTACTGGCGCGGGGCGGGCAGGCGACCAGACCACACTTCAAAATCGGTATGCATAGCCTGGAAATTCCTGAACGCGGTCGGATCTGTTGCCAGTTGTCTGCGGCTGGTGATGCCGCAGACATTGCGCAGATGCTCTGTCGCGGCGGATGGTTGGAATGTTTCACCGGGGAAGCCATTGCGGGGGGCTGCGTAGCGCTGAAAGGCCACATCATTCGCCAGCATTGCGGCGCGCTTTGGTGCTTTGTCTGCTGTAATGGGATGATCCAAGGTGGTGCCTCCTGTTGGCGTATAGCGGGGCGCGGCGGGTGATTGTGAGTGGTGGGCTAGTGTTGCCGCGCCCCCGTGCAGCGCTCACGCTGCGGGTGTTGGTCAAGGGCCGGGGCAGGGCCGGTGCCGTTGTAGGGGCAGTCTGGGCGTCCATCTGTGGCGCGGCGCGCAATGCTGGCCTGTGCCGCGCGGGCCCATTGTTGGATCGCCTCATCGCAGCAGTCACCTGTGCGCAAGATGCCGAAAAGGTCAGCCTGCCAAACGTCCTCTTCTGGCAGGAATGCGTCTGTGTCGGGCTGGCGTGTGATGCCACCCAGAGTGCGAAACAGAACAACGCGGCCAAATGGGGTGCCGCGTTGAAGCAGGTCCTGCGCGGCGTTGTAGGTTTTCTGGCTGTCGGCCTGCATCACAGATCCCCCGCAATGGGCGCGCGGACTGGGCGGGAGGGAAAAACCCTGCGGGATCTCGTTCTGGCGGTCTGGATGGCGAGGGTGGTTTCCTGGCGATGCTGCATCCGCGTGAGACCGTTGTTGATCACCACAAAGGCCAGACCTTTGGGGGCGATAATCGGGATGTTGTGCAGGCGGTAAATGGATTGGGCCAAGATCTGGGCGCGCGGCTGGAACGTCTGGAGGCCCATGCCCGCGAAACCAATATCAACACCGGAAAATCAGCGCATATCCAGACTGACTGGCATCGCAATGGATCACTAGAGGTCAAAACAGCATGAGCTTCAAAATGATTGAGCCGGAAGAGATCAGCGCCGCAAAGCTGGTTTCTTCCACTGTCCTGGAAGACGACCACCCGGAGTGGGACGCAGGCGCGGATTATGCTGCTGAAAGTCTGATCATTGTCAAAGGCGATACGCATTCGATCTTTAAAGCGTCGGCAGCGTCGGGACCGGGGAATGGCGGGGCTGTTGATCCGGTGACGGACACAGAAAAAGTGGGTTGGGTGGTCCAAACGTCTACAAACCGTTGGAAGGCCTTTGATAACTACATTGGAGATCCAACAGTGCAGCCGGAGGCGGCTGAGTGGGTCATTCAGGCTGATGGCATGGTGGACAGCGTGGCGCTGTTTGGCGTCTCAGCGGCGACGGTTTCAATCGTCGTGACGGACAGCGATGTGGGCGAGGTCTACAATCAGACCCATATTCTGCAGGACGAAACGGGTGTTGTGGATGCCTACAGCTATTTCTTCAGTCCTATCATCCGAATTGAAACTCTGGTGGTGACGGATATCCCGCCGTTCTTCGCCCCTACAGTCACAATCACGGTGTCACAGCCCGGTGGTGCGGTCGAGGTGGGGCAGATTGTCATTGGCCGCAAAGAGGTCATTGGCGACGCTCTCGATCAGGTTCCGCTAGGCCTCACAGACTTCTCCCGCAAAGAGCGCGACGACTTCGGGCGGTACGCGGTGCAAGAGCGCGACTCTGCGGATTTGATGACAGTGGCCTTTTCCTTCCAGACCTCCGCAGCGGCCTACCTGCGCAGCCGCCTGAAAAGCAGGCGCGCCAAGTTGACCGTGTTCGCGGCTGACAGCCGGTTCCGGCAAAACGACTACGCTGTTTATGGCTTTTTTCAAAACTTCCAGCCCATCGCCCGTTACGCGGATACGTCCGAGGGCTCCATCGAATTGGAGAGTATCGTATGACAACGCCCACAGTCACGCCGCCGCCAGAAGCGCCCAACCGGCTAGCTTCCGGCTTTTCTGCTGCCTTCGGTCCCTTTCTGGCCTGGATCGTTGTATTCGCCGGAGAGATCACAGCGGCCATTGCGTGGATTGGGGAACGCTCTGCGGCGACCGAGGCAGCAGCGGGCGGAGCTGCGGCTGACGCATGGGTTAGCGGCGGGGATTACAGCGCCGGTCAATCCTTTTACTCGCCTGTAGACTTCCAGTCATACCGGGCCAAGACGGATCACAGCGGTGTTTTGCTGGACCCAAGCCAGGACGCCACAAAC
>NZ_MWVJ01000028.1 GCF_002087335.1 Pseudophaeobacter leonis | reverse complement strand
CGGCTCTACCGCCGCTCTGCGCGATATAGCTCACTTGTTCGATGCGCGTGCCCGACATCACCCCACGCTCCATGTGTTCTGTGACTTGAGCGTCCTCCGGATAGGTCAGAAAATCAGCCAATGCCGTCGCATCCTCACCCGCCGGATCTGTCGTCGATGCCTGCGGTGCCGCTGCCTGCAGCAATGGGGGCACAAAGAGCGCGCTGGCACCGTTTACGGAAACCTCCAGCCGCCGCACCACCGCATCGCCCACAGCAAGCTCCCCCTGCTGCAGCTGCCAGCTTTGCTCTATCTCCAGGCCCCGCGCCAGGATCAAAGGGTCCAGGGTCCGCGCGCCAGCTGGCACAGCTGCCACGATCCGTGTCGGCGGCACCTCGATCTCAAGCGACAGATCTTTGTTGGATTCCGGGTCTTTATAGACAATCGACAAAAGCTGCGGCGGGATATCCGTCTGTCCTGCCTGCATCGGATAGATACGATAGGTCCGCTGCACACCCGCCCAGGTCTCCCCCTTGATCCGCCTGCTGATCGGTGATGTCGACCGCTCTGGTAAGCGCACGATCAGGCCGGGCATCTCGAATGTCGGAAAAACCGGCGCCCTGGGCATGAATGTCGGCACCAGAACCTCAACCCGCAGGATAAAGGGCTGGCCAACGACGACCTCGTCCTGCTCGGCGGACACCGAAATCTGCGGATCCTGCGCGTAAGCTGCGCCGGCCATCAGGCCTAACATCAGGCCCAACATCAGACCAGACATCAAGCCGGACATCAGACGGAGCACGAGGCCGGTCGGCACCGCACGTAGGCGCATCATTCAGCCCCCCTTACGGCTTCCAGCAAAAACCGTGTCGCCAGAAAATCGCCCACCTGGGTGTCAACGGCCCGCGTCCAGTCTTGCGTGCTCAATCCGGCAGCCAATCCATCCGCCTCTGCGCGATCCAGCAGCATCTCGTCGCCCTGGCCGCTTTCATTGTCAAAAACGATATCATCCGCGCCGATACCGCCTTCCTCGCCGGTGTCCGACGCCAGCTGCGCGCTCTCGACATAGTCAACAATGGCTTGGGCCACCTTGAGATTGGCCTGCGCGGCCGCCTGCGTCGGGTCGCGCATAAGCGCCTTCTCAAAGGCACGCACCCCGTCCCGATACTGGCGATGGCGCAACAGCGCGACCCCTTCGCCATTGGCCGCCGCCGCAGTCTCGATAAAGCCGTAGGTTTCAGCCGCCTCCGCGTAGCGCCCGGCGCGCAACAGCGCATAGGCGCGCCATGCAGGATCATGGAACAGGTCAGCCGCCGCCGTGAAATCACGGTTGTTCATGGCCAATCTGGCCCTGCTGATCAGGCGTCAGAAACCAGTCCCGCCAGCCCAGCCAACCCTCGGCCTGTGCCGGTTTTGCAGCTGGCACACAAAGCAGGAAGACAAGCACCCACTGCAGTGTCCACCCCCGACGGAACCATGGCAGAAACAGCAAAATCGCCGGCCGGGCCAACAGCCAGCCCCTGTCGTCCCACTGTTGAGTGGTATCTGCCAGCAATGCCTCACGATAGGCCGACAGCACCCGCCGCTCGATCTGGTCAAGATCGCTGTCATCCGGCGTGACCTGAACGAAACTTGCGTTTTGAATGTCTCTGATCTGACGAAGTGTCCCCGCCTGCCCGCCCAGCACGAAAAAAATCACCGGCGGCCGATCTGATGCGGCCTGTGTGAACGCGCGCAGATTGGAGGGATTAAAGTCATCCAGCACAAAAAGGATCGCGCCGGGCGTCTGCGAGCGGGCAAGCTCCATCTGCGCCAGCGCCAGCGCCTGGTCGGCACGGTCTCCTTCTTTTGGCATGATAGCAGGCGCCAGCCCCGACAGGTAAGAGCGCAGGATATTGGGGTCTTCGGTCAGCGGTGTCACCCGATGCGCCGAGCCTGCATAGGCGATAAGCGCCGTCTGAGCCCCGGTGCGGCGCTCGATCAGATCCAGTATCTTGAAAGAGGCGCGCTTATGTCGCGACGGCTGGACATCGGTGTTTTCCATCGAGGGTGGGACCTTGAGCACCACGGCCAAGGGGGCAGTTTGCGCCAGCAAGGGATTGGCAAGGCGGCTCCATGTCGGGCCAGCCGCAGCCAGTACCAACAACACCAGCGCCAGCGCCAGCCCGTCGATGGGATATATCCGCCGCCCCTCCTCAAAACCCACGGTCAGCGCCCGGGCAAGATGCGGCGCCACACCCTGTGTGACCTTGCCCTCAATCCTGCGTCGGGGCCGCAGCTGCCACCACAGGGCCACAACGGGCACAAGTGCAAGCAACCAATAGGGGCGCAGGAAATGGAACACTGCAAAGACGTCAGCCATGGTCCGCCCTCTGCCCAGTCCTCTGTCCAGTCCTCATTCCTGTCGACACCATCAGCCCCGCCAACAGCGCGATGCCCAGACTGGCCGCAGCTGCAAACAGATAGGAGCCGATACTCTCTTTGGGCTGAACCGTGACGGTTTCGACCTCACGCGGGTTCAGCCGGTCAATCTCGGCGTAGATTTCGCGCAGCCCCTCCGTGTCTTCGGCGACAAAAAAATTACCGTCTGCCCGTGTGGCGATGGCCTCAAGCGCGTCAAGATCCACCCGGTTGTGGCCGCTGGCCTGCGGGTTCCCCACACCGATGGTATAAATCTTCACTCCGGCGCTGGCGGCAATCTCGGTCGCATTCAGCGGACTCATCAGGCTGTTGGTATCCGCGCCATCACTGAGCAAAACCAGCAATTTCTGTTCTATATCAGACGCCTCAAAGGTTCGGAGCGCCAGTCCAATCGCATCGCCAATCGCTGTATGCGGCCCGGCCATGCCGACTTCGGTCTGCGCCATCAGTGCGGCGACCCCCTGCAAGTCTTCGGTAAAGGGCGTCTGCAGATAGGCGTTGGAGCCAAACACAATCAGAGCAATCCGGTCGCCTTCGCGCTCTGCGGTAAAATCATTGATCACCGCTTTTACCGCAGCGAGCCGCTGCACTGGCTTACCGTCCTCATCCTGCAAATCGCGCGCATCCATAGAGCCCGAGATATCCACCGCCAGCACCAGATCGCGTGCTGCCTTATCGATCATCAGGGGGTCACCCAGTATTTCAGGGCGTGCCAGTCCGGTCACGGCCAGACACCAGCACAGGATCGCGACCGCCATCTGCCACCTGCCCCGGCGGCGCACGATAGCCCCTTGCGACGGCGTCTGCCCGGCGGCGGCGGCGATGCTGTGGAAAAACGGCACACGCAGGGCCTGCGCCTGCTCGCGGTGCGGCGGCGCAAACCACCAGACCAATAAGGGAGCCGGAAGCAGCAGAAAAACAAAAGGCGCGGCAAATGACAGCATCACGCACCCGCCCCCGGCACCCCATGTACCCCAGGCACACGGTGGGTTCTGATCCATGCAGCCGCCATGTCCGGCAGATCTTTATGGGGCGCCTGAGGCCTGTAGGGCGCCTGTTTCAGAACCTCTCCTGCCGCAGTGCCGCCAAACTGAACCCTGTGCGTCGCGCAATCAAGAAAGGCCAGCCAGTCAGAGCCATGCAAGCCAGCAACCGCGTCCCGCGGAAACCCGGACAATGCCGCTCGGCGCAGGATGATGGCAATCGCCACCGGGTCGTCGCCTGCGAGGCGCAGCTCTGCCAGTGCGGCGCGGCGATACCGCGTGGCCCGCCGCCAGGCGACCAGCTTCCCGACGGCAAGGGCAAGCAGAGCAACAAGACCAAGCACCAGCCAGACCCACCCCACGGTCTGCGGCCACATGGCCACGGGCCCAGGTGGCGCTGGCATCAGCAGCTGGTCGTATAGCTCCACCAGGCTGAGGCCCGCCAGATCATCGCTCATCGGCTTGCCCCGCCCAGCAGGTGCAATAGCTGTGGCAGCGTGTCTTTGGCTGCGCTCAGCGGCACGACCGGCACGCCATATCGCTGGGAAAATGAAAACAGTGATGCAAGACGCCCCGAGGTGAAATCAGCCAGCCTGCGCTTCACCGTTTCAAAGCCCCCGTTGATTTGCGCCTGCAGCACCCCGTCAGAAACCACGATATCCAGGTCAGGCGGCAGCTGTTGCGACATGGGGTCAAGCACGCTGAACAGGATCAACTCATTGTGCTGGGTGATGCTGCGAAGATACTTTTCGGTGGCGTCATCCCAACCGTCAAAATCGCTGAAGACAATCACCAGCGCGCCCGACTTTACGATCCGCGCTGCGGCCGCCAGGGGCGTGCTCAGAGGCATCGGTGCGACCACCGGCGCATTGGCATTGAGCTGGCAGTTTGCCTGGCTCAGAACGCTGAGAAAGCGGTTCAGTGACCGCATGGAGGACTGAGGGCGCACCTCGTGCAGATCCGTGTCGTAAAGACAATCCCCCCCACACGGTCCCCCGTGTCACGGATGCGAAAGGCGGCAACCGCCGCCGCCTCTGCCGCTGTGACCGACTTCATATTATGAACGCTACCAAAGAACATTGACATGCGCTGATCAACGACCAAGAGCACCTGACGATCGCGTTCCTCGGTGTAGACACGCACATAGGGAGCCCCGGTGCGGGCCGTGACTTTCCAGTCGATCATGCGCACATCATCGCCACTGGAATAGTGGCGCAGCTCTTCAAAATTCATGCCCCGGCCCTTGATCTTTGAGGCATGCTGTCCGTTGAGAATACTGTGCGAGGGCTGGCGCGGTCGAAAGGAGATCGACTGCGCGCGCCCTTTCAGCGCGCGCAGATGCGCAAGATCGACGTGGATGCGAGGGTCAGGGTCGCCGAGCATTCTGTGTCCTTAGGGCAGAGCCACCTTAGCGAGCAGCATATCCGTGACATCGTCGGGCGAAACACCCTCTCCCTGCGCCTCATAGGACAGGGTCAGCCGGTGCCGCAGCACATCATGCGCCACCGCGCGCACATCCTGTGGGTCGACGTAGTCGCGCCCCGAAAGCCAGGCATGCGCGCGGCCGCATTTGTCAAAAGCCAGAGAGGCGCGCGGGCTGCCGCCGATCTCAATCCAGCGCGCCAGATCGTCAGACAGCGCAGCCGGGGTCCGCGTGCCACAAACCAGATCAGCCATATACCGCTCCATAGCCTCTGACACATGCACATCAGCAATCTCGCTGCGGGCCTGAAACACGGCTTCTTGCGGAATGGCAGGCGGCTTTTGCTTCTTGGCGGTTTTGATCCCGGCATCTGCCTTTTGCTTGGCAGTTTCCTCATCGCGCACCAGCCGGATCACCTGCACCTCTTCGCCGACAGAGGGGTAGTCAACCCGGACATGCATCAAAAAGCGGTCCATCTGCGCTTCGGGCAACGGGTAGGTGCCATCTTGCTCGATCGGGTTCTGTGTCGCCATGACGATAAACAGCGGCGGCAGCGCGTGGGTGGTGCCCGCAACGGTCACCTGCCGCTCCTCCATCGCTTCCAGCAGGGCGGCCTGCACCTTTGCCGGGGCGCGGTTGATTTCGTCTGCCAGCACGATATTGGCAAAAATCGGCCCCGGATCAAACTTGAACTCGGCGCCATCTGACGACTGATGGTAGACCTCGGTCCCGGTCACATCGGACGGAAGCAGGTCTGGTGTGAACTGAATGCGACTGAACGCGGCGTCAATGTTTTTGGCCATCGCCTTGACGGCACGCGTCTTGGCAAGTCCCGGCAAGCCTTCGATCAGCAGATTGCCGTTGGCCAAAAGGCCTATGATCAACCGGTCAACGACGTCCAGCTGGCCAATAATCGACTGCCCCATCCGGGTCCTCAAGTCTTTGATTTGCTCAAGTGCGCTCACGTCTGTGTCCATTCACGTTACAAATTGACAGTACTAATCTGGCGGAACCCCAGATTGATCCGGTGCCCCCTCACAACGCATACCAAATTCATCCTGTGTGTCATTGCTGACCTGTGAAGAGAGCGCCGCTTCATCTCTCACAGCAGGCTATGCCCGAAACATAATTTGAACCTTCAGCGATAGTCGTCGCGAAAAATCTGCGTTTTAAGCCCTCATCCGGTCACCCGGTTTGAAACCCGTTTTGGTGAGGAAATACAGCCCGGTGATTGAAGTCAAGCAATTGCCGGAAAAAGTGGCGACCCCGGCGCCTATATTAAAAGGCGCCGCAAAGCAGTTTGCCACTGCCGCCCTCGCCTTATGTAAAGTCTACTTGACAACTCCTGCCCTGGAAAGAATAAGTAAAGCAGACTTTACATAGGGGTCCGCCATGAAACGCACCCTGTTTTTCGCAATGATAGCTGGATTAACGGTCTATGCGGCCACATTGGTCGCGTCCAACATACTGCTCAGCAATGGCATCGAAAATTCTGCTGTTCGCATCATGCTTTCGCTCGCCCCCATAGTGCCTGTAATTTTCATTTGCGGCGTGATCGTTAGATCCATTGGCCAACTGGACGAGTTGCAACGCAAACTGCAGTTCGAGGCCTTGGTGTTGTCCTTTGCAGGAACGGCCTTGATTACCTTTAGCTACGGTTTCTTTGAGGGTCTGGGATTTCCCAAGCTTTCAATGTTTGTGGTGTGGCCGATCATGGCAACACTTTGGGTTGTTGGCGTTGTGCTGGGCCGCGTGCGCTACGGATGAACAATCGCATCCAAGAACTGCGCAAAAATCGCAATTGGTCGCCGGCCAGTCTGGCGGAAAAACTCGACGTCTCCCGACAGACCGTCAACGCCCTAGAGCGCGGCCGATATGATCCAAGCTTGCCTTTGGCATTCAGCATCGCGCGCCTTTTCGACCTGACTATTGAGGAGGTTTTCCAACCGGATCAGGACTAATATCAGGGCCTCTTCGCCCCAGAGCTGACAGCATAGCGCCAATTGCTGACATCACGAAACTGGGATCAGGCATCTGGCATCAGGCAGATTGCATCCGCCTGCCCCTCTCGATGGGGGGCGCCCTCGGGCTGCGGAAGCAGGATCATCCTGTTCCTCAGCCCCAGGTCATCCAGCTGTGCTGGGGTGCCGCCACCAAATTCAAGGTGGCCACGCCCGATGATCCCAACCACAAGCGGGCTGTCAGACTGGGCAGCCCGATCAGCAATCCGGCAGGCAAAGGCCCGGTCCCAAACCTGCTGCGCCCGCGTGAAGCGGTCGAATTCAGGATCCATGGCAGACTGTGCCGCACGGCCCTCGCGCTGGCCACCGGTGATCTCAAAGAGATACTGCCGGTATTGCGCGCTGGCGGGTTTGGCGGGACTCAGACCTTCGCGGGCCTCATCCGGAATACTGTCCCAGCCGTCTTTGCCAACCTCGCTTACCAGACCACCGCGACAGTTCAGTCCAATCATCTCAATCCCAAATCCCGCGCAAACCGAAAGATTGGCATGTACAGATCGGCCGCAAAGCCCCAGACCCTGCCCCATTCGGCTTTGTCGAGAAATTCCTCTTCGCTGAGCGTGCCCGCCACCCATTCAGCCAGAACGGAGTTGAGACGCGCCGGGAACATTTCAAAGCCAATCACCAGATCGCGTCTATGCGCCAAAAGCCCGGCACAAACATGCATCTGCCAGCGGTGGTTTTCGGCCTTGTCGTGGCTCTCGCCCAATAACACAGCCTGCTGTTTCGCGGCGCGCGCCAGAATATCCGCGTAGCTGACAGGCTCTGCTGTGCCGGGAATAAACCAGGTTCCTGCACTCATAGCTCTTTGATCTCCAATCCGATGGGACAGCCGTTCTGGCCGATGGCCTGGTGGACGCCATTTTCGCTCTGCCAGTATGCTACGTGCCCGGCCTTGAGATGCAAATGAAAGGGCTTGGTTATGATGTTCACAAACCCGCCCATTGGCATGATTTTGTCAATCTGACCTTGCCAGACCGGCGTGATGTCATGGTTGGTAACGCGGACCTCAATTGTCGCGCCGCTGTCCTGAAACCGGGCCAGCAGCGCCAGTCCTGCGTCATCCTCGGCGACCTCTGCGCTGGCCCCTTGACTGGCCCCTTCACTGGCCCCTTCACTGGCCCCTTCAGATTTCACCACGGGTTTCATCGCGACTTCGCTGCGCTCAAACCCCATCAGCGCGGGCAAAAAGGCCGCGCCGCCCTCCAGTCCGGTCACCGAGAAAAGATAGCTGTCATACGCGTCATGAAATTCCAGCCGGGGGTAGAGTTTGCCCCGCATTTCAACGCTGATGTCGAGGTATGTCTTGGCAAAACGATGCCGCGGGATATGGGTGATCTCGGCATCCCCTGAGATGGTAATCTGATCCGCCCCAACCCTGACATCCGTTATGATGCCCAGCCGTTCATGCAGCAGATCCTCCTGGCGAATGGCCAGCATAATCCGGTCCAGTTGCGGCAGTTTTTGCAGCACCTCCACAGGGTCCGCATTGGCAAGCAGCCAGCGGCCTTTCAGCGTTTGTGCGGGCGTTTCCGTGTCTGTCTGGGTGGTCATTTTGATATCCTCTCCCCTTCGTGAACATCCCCAATTTGCCAGGTGTCAAACGGCGCAAGCGCGTGGGGGCTCAGTATGAGAGACACAGACCAGCGTTGCAGCGGGCAATGCCTCGCGGATCAGTGTCAGCATTTCGGTTTCGCTCGCAGCATCCAGAGCGCTGGTGGCCTCGTCCAGAATGATCCAGTCGGGGCGGTTCAACAGCACACGGGCAATGGCGAGGCGCTGCCTCTCGCCCATCGACAACCCCTCAAGAGCGGCGGGGCCGGTGACGTCCAGCATCGCCAACCGGTGTTGCAAGCCAACACGCGCCAGCACCGCGCGAATTTCATCCGCACCCACCTCTGAGGGGTCCATCGGGTAACAGGCTGCAGCACTTAGACTTTCTGGGATCAGATAGGGCTTTTGCGGCAGAAAAAGAAACTTTGCCTCGGGTTTTAAAACCTCTCCCTGACCATAGCACCAAAGACCTGAAATCGCCGCCAATAGCGTGGTTTTCCCACTGCCTGAGGGGCCGGTGATCCAGACGGTTTTTCCGGGCTTAATGGTGAAATCCGGAACCCTTGCCAGATCCCGCGCTTGCGGCGTGCTGGGGGTCAGGCCGTGAATATGCAGCGCCTTATCAGGAGACAGCCCCTGCCGGATATCACGCCTTGCCCCGGGCATCGGCGCAGGCGCGCGGGTGTTTGCCATCAGCTCATCCAGGCGTTCAGCCACGGCTGCGATCTCGGCCAGGGTTTTGTATTTGAAAATAAACCAGCTGAGGGTCTGCGTTACCCGGCCAAAGGCCCCGGCAAGCTGCATCATGCCCCCAAAGGTGACAAAGCCGGCAAAATAGGCGGGCAAGGAAAAGAACATCGGGATCCGCAAGGCCGTCTGAAAATAGGGGCGATGAAAAACATTCAGGATGGCTTCACGGCGGATCAGTTTGAACCAGTTTTGCCGGATCCCCTGAAACCGGCTGTCCAGCCTGCGGCGTTCGGCGGCTTCGCCACCGGACTGTGCAATCTCTGTCGCGTTGTCCCGCAGCTGTATCAGGGCATAGCGAAAATCCGCTTCGCGCTTTTCCTGATCGAAAAACAAAGGTTTAAGCTGGTGCCCCATCACATGGGTGATGGCCGTTGACAGCGCCACATAGAGCAGAGCCAGCCAGACCAGATAGTGCGACACCTCAATCGCTGCGCCAAAGAACGGCAGGGAAAGGGTAAAATCGGTGAGCCCCCAAAGCACAACAGTATAGCTGACGATGGAGACGCAGTTTCCAATGAAATCCAGCGAGAGCAGCAGCAGTTTGTCGACAAAGACGCGGCAATCTTCTGCGACACGTTGGTCTGGGTTGTCCACGGCCTTTGGCGACAGTCCCGGGCGCAGATGCCAGTAGGCCTGCGAACTGGTCCAGGCCGCTGTCACCTTATCTGTCAGGTTCGACCGCCAGGCCAGAAACAAGCGCTTGCGCAGGTAGTCCCCCACAATGAACAGCGCAACCTGCAGGCCGACAATGGCAAAGAACACCCCCAGCTCTGTCAGCGTCGCTGCAAGGTCCAGCGCCTGAACCGCATCATAAAACCGTTTGTACCAGGAAATCATCATCACGCTGGACCACACGCCAACAAAGCTCAGCCACAGTACAGTGGCGTAGATCACAAGCCCGCGCCAGGCTTGCGGCCCCTGGGCCACAAGCAGGCTCAGGCGATACAGCCGCCCAAACAAAACGCGCATCAGAAATCCAGGTTCAGGCTAACCTGGAAGCTTCTGCCCGCGCCGGTCATCAGCTCAATTGGGTTGCTGCGTGCCACAGCGTCCGACGGCGTGGTCGTGCGCCCGATGGCATCCGCGGTAAAGTTACGCTTGTCAAAGACGTTCTTGATCCCAAAGTTGAGCGTCGCCGGGCCTTTGACCCGCCACTTGCCATAGAGATCCAGGATCGCATAGCCGGAGGGTTTGAACCCATCCGCCGTCGCGGTCTCTTTGACGGAGCCTGCGATGGTGCCAACCGCCTCAACCGACAGGTCATATTTTTCGAAATCATGACCAAGCGTGAAGCTTGCAGTCAGCGGCGCCAGATTATGCGGGGTTTCAGACGCGCTTGCGGTGGCTTTTTGTTCGCCCTTTTGCCAGGAGGCCGAATACCCCAGCCAGGTGCTGCCGCTCAGATCCCATCCGCCGGACATTTCCACCCCCCAAATCGAGACCTCATTCAGATTGCGATAGGTGTATTTGCTGGTGCCGGGGATATTGTAGAAGCTTTCGATAAAGTCTGCGTAGTCCGATTTGAACAGGTTCACTGCGGTAAAGCCCCGCGATTGTTCGTAGCGCAGACCAACCTCGTAGCTTTTGACCGATTCAGGGCGCAGGTTTGGGGAAGGCACCAGATCAAAGAACGCCCCGTCCAGTGATTGGAACAATTGCTGGGCGGTCGGCATTTTGAACCCTTCGCCATATTTCGCCCAGACCGAGACGTTATCGTTGAAGCGGTATTGTGCGCCAAGACTGGCCAGCAATGCGCTGTCGTCGCGCAGCTGCGGCTCATCACCCGGCACCACCTGGTAGTCGCTGTTTGGCTTTGGCAGGATCTCGTAGGTAGCGTAGCGCAGGCCCGGTGTCAGCTCAAACTTGCCACCGCCAAAATCAATCCTGTCCTGAATATAGATATCGGCGCGGGTGGTCTTTGCGTCGGCAAAGTTAAAGCCCCCGGCGCGGGTCTCCGTAAAGCTGTCTTGTGTGATGTTGTTGACCTGTGAGATGCGCTCATAGGTGGATTCTGCAATATCACCGTCAAAGCCAAAGACGAGATAGTGCTGCAGGCCTCGGGTGGCGAATTCCTTGGTTGCCTGGATGTCGAGCTCAAAGAAGTCTTCGGAATAATTCAGAATATCCTTTGTTCTGACCGCATCCCCTGCCGCAGAGGTGGTATTTTTATAGCTGGTGCTTTCATAGCTGTGCGGCGTGTAGGCAAAGGTTGTTTTCAGCTCGTTGAGCCACCCCGAGGCCGGGGTCCAGCTATGTTCCAGACCATAGCGCTGGCGCGACAGGTCAAGATGGCGGTCGCGGCTATGGATGACTTCGCCGGTCGCAGCACCAGTAAAGCTGGAGACAACCGGGCCAAGATCCTGCTTTTGCTGCACATCTGTCTGACGTCCAAGATAGTCGGCTCTGAATTCCAGGCGATGATCCACTGTCGGAGCCCAGACCAGTTTGGCCAGCACACGGTCTGTGGTCGTATCGGTTGGGTCCAGCTCAGCGCAGGTGGTGGCCCCATAGCTGATATTGCGGGGGCAGCCGTAGATGCCGCCATCATCGCGGGCGTTGGATTTTTCAATCTCATGGCCCTGTTCCCGTTTATAGCCAAGCATAAAGGCAAGGTTTGGCGTGAACTGCTGCGCCACAAGAACTTCGCTCGAAAGCCGATCACTCAAACTGCCGTAGCTCAGACTTGCTCTCCCGCTACGCTCTTCGCCATTCAGCACATCTTCGGGGTCCAGTGTCTCAACCGCCAGCAATCCCCCCAGGGCGTCCGATCCCCACAACACAGAGGCCGGACCCCGTACGATCTCGGCCTGTTTGGTGAAGGAAAAATCAAAATAGTCGCGCGTCCCATCGGTGATCCGTTCGGCCACGCGCGAGCCATCAACCTGCAGGGGGCACGGTTGCCGCCAACCCCGCGAATGGTGACGCCACCAATGGTATTGAAGGGGTCCGTCGCCGAGGTTTGCCGCGCGATATCAACGCCTGGCTCATGGCGCAGCAGATCCTCAAGATCATTGACGCCACGCTGTATCAGCTGCTCTTCGTCGATGACGGTCACATTGGCTGGAATATCGAGGATTGTGCCGCCAGCACGGTCAGACGAGAGGGTAACCTCGCCAAGGTAGATTGGGCTGTCTTGTGCCACAGCCATCGTTCCCAAGCTGGTGCTTAGCAACAGGTTTACCAGGACGCTAAACGTCACATCTTTGCGGAATGCCATTTCATAATCCGTTTCGCATGAGGGAGTGGAACTGCGAGCTGTCGGATTCGATGGCTGACCAGCGAACTGATATAGCTATGGAAAATTGAAGTCAAATTTAACATGGCAAGGTAATTTTGTGATACTTTTACGATAGCCACGAGACCACCTGCCGCCCGGGTCCAGCGCCCGCCCTCCTGCGAAATACAAGATTATTTCAGGCTCCTGTGCATCGCGGGGAGATGGCCTGACGGCTGCAGCAATTGGGCAGACCCACGTCGTAACCACGCCGCCAACATCAACTACCCCAATTGTGGCGCCTGTTGCGCCACCAGTTGTGGCAACGGTGGGAAACAGTGCAGCTTGGGACGGCTCCACCCCATTTGTAGATTAGGACTGCGGGCCGCCCTGTAGCGTGCCAGGAGACAGCACCTTTTGTTCAGAGGCAGATCGCAGTCACAGCCCCCAGTCACTGGCGGTCCTGTCATTGGCGGCCCTGCTACATTAGGCAGCCTTGAGGAGAGCGCCAATTTCAGACGGTTTGAGAACACGTCCAGCCGAAACGACTTTGCCATCGATCACCAGACCGGGCGTCGACATGATCCCAAAGCCCGCGATGGCAACAATATCCGTGACCTTCTCAATTTTCACATCGACACCCGCCGCCTGTGCGGCCGTCTCGACGTTCTCAGCCAAAGCAAGGCATTTTTTGCAGCCGGAGCCCAATATCTTAATGATCATGCCGTTTCTCCTGTTCAGATAAATAGAGGGGCGGTCGCGTTGAAAATATAGCCGATCAGTATGATTCCAACAGTGACGATGCCAACAAAGATCACCAGCAGAGGCAGTTTCACCACCCGTTTGAGCATGATCATCGAGGGCAAAGACAAGGCGGTAACGGCCATCATAAAGGTGAGGGCTGTGCCCAGCCCAACGCCCTTTTGCACCAGGGCTTCGGCGATGGGCAAGGTGCCAAAGATGTCGGCATACATCGGAATGCCTGCAAGCGTTGCCACCAGGACCGACCACCATTTGTCCTGCCCCAGCAGGGATGAAATGAAGGCTTCCGGAATCCAGTTATGGATCGCCGCGCCAATGCCGACACCGATAAAAACATACAGCCAAACCCGGTGGATAATCTCAACGACTTGATCTGCGGCATATGCCAGCCTTGCGCGACGACTGATGACGCCACCATCGCCATGGTCACTCACCGGGCTTTGGTAGACAAATTCCTCTACCTGATTTTCCAGTTTCAAACGTCCGATCAGGGTGCCGCCCAAGACGGCCAGCACCAGCCCGATGACGACATAGGCCAAGGCGATGCTCCAGTTGAAGATACTTGCCAACAGGATCACCGAAGCCAGATCGACCAGTGGCGAAGAGATCAGAAATGAAAACGTCACCGCCAGCGGCAGGCCCGCACTGGTAAAGCCAATGAACAGCGGAATGGATGAGCAGGAACAAAACGGCGTAATGGTGCCCAACAGGGCTGCAAGAATATTCGCCCCCAACCCTGACGCTGCCCAAGAATACGGCGGGTGCGCTCGGGCGGAAAATAACTCTGCACATAGGAAATGCTGAAGATCAAAACCGAGAGCAGAATGAATATCTTGATAACGTCATAGATGAAAAAATGAACGCTGCCGCCAATCTGGCTTGTTGGATCCAGACCAAACCCATCTCGCACCAAGAGAGCAACCAGATCCGACAACCACTGCATACGCAACAATTGATCGTTCAGCGAGACAAAGACATCACCCATGCGACAAACTCCGTAAAAGAACACCGGCAATGTTCAGTTGTCTTCGCCGAAGCTAATTTATGCTTTGTAGTGTCGTACTGATCTCGATCAAATTAGTCCACTTATGTCACCAGCATCGCTGTTGCCGCAGCCTCAACCGCGCGGCACAGCTGAGCTACTCCCTATTTGCTGGACCGTTTGTGGCGTCGTTTACGCTACTCTTTGCCCCTGCAGATCGGGCTCGGTTGTTTCAGTTCTCTGCTAAGAGACCACGTCAGGTGGCCTGCCGCCAATCGCAGAATACGGGCGTTTTGGTTGTAGAACTCGATCCATTTTCTGACGCCAGCCTGCGCTTGTGATCCGGTTTCCCAGACCTGCAGGCAGACGCATTCATATTTCAGGGACCGCCACAGCCGTTCGACGAAGATACTCGTCCAAGAAACGGCCCTTGCCGTCCATAGAGATCCCCACGGCTGAGCGCCGTAATCTGTCTGTCCAAACAAACGACGAAATAGCAATTCAGTTGTACGTCGCTAAGGGATCCATTCTTATGGTGTGATGCATAAACACACTGATCGCCGCAAATTCCCAATCTCAAAAGTCCCATAGGCGCTGGCTGGATTTCTGCCCTTTTTACGTGCGGAAACCTCTTTTCCCCGCCATTCTGGAAGCTCAGGCGAAAATGTTCTAGGTTTCTATAAGGCCAATATCATTGCGAAAACCATAGGACTTGCATTCAGTGAGTAAAATTCTACTTCGACAAGACCTTCTGATCGCAGCATTGCTGGGAATCGCAGCCTATTACAGCAGTTTATTCGGAACCGAACGGGTTGGACTAACCAACGATATAGCGGTTGGTGTGGTTGGCCAACGGTATGTTGCTGGCAGCGTTGCTCTGGCTGCCCGCAAAACGATGGTTGCCGTATCTTGGTATTTTCTACCTGTCCCAGGTTGGTGCAAATCTGGCATTGGAAAAGACTTTTGGGTTCGCCGTCACATACCCCTTCGGGGACTTAATTGGGACATTAACAGGGGCGGTCTTGTTTCGACGCTTTGGCGCGGCTCCTGCACGCCTGGATACGATGAAAGAAATTGCTGTTCTGATCGTTGTGGCGGCTGTCATCGGGCAAACCATCGGCGGATTTTTTGGCGCGAGCCTTACTCATTTCGCTTTTGAAGGTGAGTTCTTTACCACTTGGATGACCCGGGCGGCTTCTGGCGCGGTTGGCGTTGCCGTCATTGTCCCAGCGGTTCTGACGCTGCCGCGCATTTTGGGCTATCGACATCTATCGCCGCTCCGCCTGGCCGAGCTTGGGCTGGTCACACTCGCGGCGGCTGTACTGGCGTATGCTTTGCTTGTGTATAATGTCGAGCGTGAAAATACCGTTTCATTATTGTACCTGCTCAGCCCCATTCTGCTATATGCCGCATTACGCTTTCAGGTCCCTGGGGCCGCCGTCGTTAATCTGATAACAATGGCGGTCATCATTTTGTCAGGTCTTGACCGGTGGGCAGGCTCTGTAATCGACGACCGGTTCGGGGCTCTTGTCTCGGTCCATATTTCGCAGGCTTCCCTGCTTGTGTTGTTTTTGCCGGGGCTATTTATCGCGGCTTTGATCCAGCAACTCGACAAGTCTAACGCCTCGCTCACACTGGCCAGTGAGAGATTTCTGGACTTTGCAGAGGCCGCATCAGATTGGCAGTGGGAGATGGATGCCGATTTGAACTACACCAAGTTTTCAGATCGTTTCGAAGAGATAAGTGGCTATACGGTCGCCGACTTGTCTGGAAGTAGTCGCAAGAATATTTCGCTGGAACCCGAGAGCGAGAACTTCAAGGCGCACGAGCGTGACCTGAAAGAACGCCGCCCGTTTCGCAGCTTTCACCACTGGTACAGATTGCCATCAGGGCAGCCACGGCTTGGCGAAATGAGTGGCAAGCCTGTCTTTGATGAACAGGGAAATTTTACCGGCTACCGGGGAACAGGTTCCGATATCACAGATCGGTTTGAGGCTGAAAAACGCTTCCACGCCATTTTTGAAACAGCAAATATCGCGATGTTGATCCTGGAGACCGATGGCGCCGTCAAAGCGGTCAATGACAGGCTGTGCCAGCTTTTGGGCTATGACCAGCAAGAGCTGCTCGCGATGAACATACGCGATTTCACCCACCCGGGTGACATTGAAGATTCTGAAACCAATCTTGAAAACCTGGGGTCTGGCAAGGTTCAGCTTCTTGAAGTCGAGAAGCGGTATATTACCAAGTCTGGTGATCTGATCTATGGGCAAGCCAGCGTTGCTGCTGTGCCCGGCCCAACGCCGATCTCGCCGCTTCATTTTATTTCCGCCATTCACGATGTCACACTGCAAAAGGCGCAAGCGGTCCAAATCGCAGAGAGTGAGGCGCGATATCGCCGGGCGGCGCATCTTGCTCGCACCGGACATTGGATTTGGGACAATCTGCTTGATTGTTACGAATATTGCTCACCTGAAATGGCCGAGTTTTTTGGCAGTTCAGTCGAGGATTTCTTGCGTGTTTCAAATAGCCTAGATGCCTCAATGGATTGGATACATCCCGATGACAGGGAGGAATTTGCAGGCGCGCTTGCGGACATGAAAGGAAAAACCACAGGGTTCAATATAGTTGCCCGTGTGGTACTCGATGAGAAGACGACCCGACACTTTCGTTTCCTGACCGAAGGCGTTTACGACGACACCGGACGCCTGCTACGGACGCATGGTGTTTTGATGGATATCAGTGAATCTCAAGCGACCGAGGATGCGCTGCGCCAATCGCAAAAGCTTGAAGCGATTGGTCAGTTGACCGGCGGCGTGGCGCATGATTTCAACAATCTTCTTGCCATCATTCTCGGAAGTCTTGAATTGATGTCTGATGCAGACTCTGTCGAAAGCGCCACCGCGTTGCTTAAGCCAGCCATTGAAGCGGTTACTCGCGGGTCCGACCTTACCAAGAACATGCTGAGTTTCGCACGCCGCGCCCGGCTTGAACCAAAAGTCACCAATCTGAACGATGTTGTCCGCAACACCAAGAACTGGAGCTCAAGAGCACTGCCTGCAACGGTAGAGGTCGAAACCTCTCTCTTGGCCGGGCTTTGGAAGGTCAAATGCGACCTAAGCTCTACCGAAAATGCGATACTCAATCTTATCCTGAACGCCCGTGACGCAATGACCGATGGCGGCAGGCTCACGATCGAAACGGCGAACCTTAGGATTGACGAAGAATACGTTGAATCCCGGCACGAAGATATTGAGCCGGGCCGGTATGTCATGCTGGCGATTTCGGACACCGGCGAGGGGATCCCGCCGCAAAATATTCACAGTGTATTCGAGCCGTTTTTCAGCACAAAAGGCCCCGGTAAAGGCTCTGGATTGGGTCTCTCCATGGTTCAGGGATTTATGAAACAATCGGGCGGAAGCATTCGTGTTTATTCCGAAGTGGGAAAGGGCACGACTTTTAAGCTCTATTTTCCGGCGGTTTTTGACACGAAGGAGGACAAATCCGATGCGGCGGCAACAGCCCTTCCCCAGGTCACCAGCGGAACCCGCATTTTGGTTGTCGAGGATGAGCCGGTTTTGATGACTATCATTGTAACGATCCTGGAACGAAATGGATATCAGGTGATATCGGCAAACTCGGGCGACGCGGCACTTGCGCTGTTTGAACGCAGCGGCCCAATTGATCTGTTGCTCACCGACATTGTAATGCCGGGAAGATTGCAGGGCCCTAATCTGGCAAAGGAACTCCGCCTGATCCAAGCCATCACTTCCCGCGATATTCATGTCCGGTTTCGCGAACGAGGCGACCGTACACGGCAACGGGCTGCGTCCAGAGGACATCAGAGTCATGAAGCCCATCTCGCGTGCGACCCTGATCAAATCAATCGAAAAAGCACTCATAGCATCGCCGAAAAAATCGCCCCCGCCAACCTGATCTTTGCACTGCACTTGTTCCGCAACACGGCCCGGAGCATGAATGGCCGCAATCCGACAGCAACACGTCGGCATCGCGTCCGTCGGCCAATGACTGGATTGGGCCGTCTATGAAGGGACATTCCCCCAGGAAGGGCGTCGTTGAAAAGGACGCGATCTACGCAATGCGCCATCGGCATCCAGCAGGGATCTATTCCCCTGCCCGGTTGGTCGCAGTCAAGGTTTGTCAAAACGTCTAGAGGTCAGCTCCCAGCCCAAAGGTCGCGCGCTCACTGGTGCGACCTATGATCGAGTTGGATGACGTTCTTGCCCATGCGATCATACAATAACTTGATGCACGGACTGTCTTGTTCCGACACTATCTTGAGCTCGACCGACGCGTGAAACCTGCGGCATCTCAAGATGATGTTTGTATGCGCATGATGACCGTACCGGGTGTTGGCCCGATTGTAGCACTCACTTCCAAGGCCGCCGTCGATGATCCTGGCCGGTTCAGACGCTCGCGTACGAACGCTGCGCATTTTGGGCTCACTCAGAGGCGTTTCCAGTCGGGTGTGGGCGGGATACTTTTATCCGCCTCGACAGCGACGGCGGCACGAACCGGGCGACACCTGCGCCCGACTTTAGTAAGCTTTAAGGCACGGCATCATAGTTCTGCCATTGTTGACAAAATTCCGCCGCACTACTGCCACATCCTCCAACCGAGCAATGTGAGAGAAACTCAATAAATGTTTAAATTCAACCTACTGGGCGACACCTTTAATTTTGAGCTAAGATCCGCTTGTCACCTGGATTGCCTTATTGTTGCCACTTTGGACTCACGATCTAGTTGTAGCGTTCCAAGAGATATTCGTCATTCCAAGGAGGACCCTGAGCATGGCCGCAGTTATCCCGACCCCGGTATATTCCAATGGCGCTGAGCATACATATACAGGTTCACAGGAAGATATTCTAAACGCAGGCCATTCCGAAAGCCTTGC
>NZ_MWVJ01000027.1 GCF_002087335.1 Pseudophaeobacter leonis | reverse complement strand
TGAGGCGGGGCAGGTTTCAGCCTTGGCGGGATACGAGGCCGGCGATTGGTGGGTACAGGATGCCGCTGCCGCTTTGCCGGCGCAGATTTTGCGCGCGCAAGCGGGCGAACGCGTGCTGGATCTCTGCGCTGCCCCCGGTGGCAAAACCATGCAGATGGCCGCCAGTGGTGCCAGTGTGACTGCAGTTGACGCCTCGGCGACGCGCATGGAACGTCTGCGCGAGAACCTCACCCGGACCGGTCTTGTGGCTGACCTGGTGGTGGGCGACGCGCTTGAGCAGGCCGGGCAGTATGATGCGGTGCTGCTGGATGCGCCCTGTTCTGCCACAGGCACCATTCGCCGCCACCCCGACCTGCCCCATGCCAAGGACGGCAGCGCCTTTGGTGAGCTGATCGAGCTGCAGGCGCGGATGCTGGTGCATGCATGGAGCCTGGTCAAACCCGGCGGTCGCATGGTGTTTTGCACCTGCTCGCTGCTGCCGGACGAAGGCGAATGCCAGATTGAAGAGGCGCTTGAGATGTTCCCGGATATGACGGTGGATCGCGCGGCGCTGGATGGCCTTGGGACTGATCCTGCCTGGATCACCGAAGAAGGCGGGCTGCGTCTGCGTCCGGATTACTGGCCTGAACAGGGCGGTATGGACGGTTTTTACATGGCGCTTTTGCGCAAATCTGCCTGAGGATCCCTGTCAGGACGTATTCATCGGTGACTTGACGCGCCAACGCCGCTATTCTTTTGCCTAAACGCCGGCACTTAATAGCACAGAAGGCGTGAGGCAGAGCGCATGTCCAGATACGATAGAGTAGCGGGTCGCGGGACCCGTATGATGAATAGGCTATACGCCTGGCGCGCTCGCAAGCAGCCAGCAGCGACCGGGTTCGTGTCGCAGCCCGAGCCGCGGACCATTGGCAGTTTTGCACGTGGCCGGCAGCTGGTGGCGGGAAATCTGCTCTTTGCCGGCTTTCTGGTCGAATCAGAAACCACGGGTCTGTGGGAAGTAAACGCGCCGGATGCCGCCTTTGAGGCCGAGCGTCAGGGCTTTTCCTGGCTTGATGATCTGGCGGCGGTTGGCGACATTCAGGCCCGCGTCAAGGCGCAGAAATGGGTCTGGGGCTGGATTGAAACCAATGGCGCGGGACTGGGATCGGCCCTGGCCTGGTCGCCGGATCTGACCGGGCGGCGGGTGATCCGCTGGATCAACCACGCTTTGTTCCTGCTCAGCAGCAAGGATCGCGCCGAGACCGAGGTCTTTTATCAATCCCTGTCCCAGCAAACCTGGTTTTTGTCGCAGCGCTGGCAGGGGGCTTCGCCGGGACTGCCGCGTTTTGAGGCGCTGACCGGACTGATCTATGCCGGGCTGGCGCTGCAGGGGCGCGAAGAGCTGGCGGATCCGGCCATTCGGGCGCTGGCCGCAGAATGCGACAGCCAGATTGATGCGCAGGGCGGTGTGCCGACCCGCAATCCCGAAGAGCTTTTGGAGGTTTTCGCCCTGCTGACCTGGGCCGCTGCCGCCCTGCATGAGGCCGGGCGCTCGGTGCCTGCGGCGCAGACGGCTGCGATTGAACGCATCGCACCGGCCCTGCGCACCCTGCGTCACGCCGATGGCGGGTTGGCGCGGTTCCACGGCGGCGGGCGCGGGCTCGAGGGCTGGCTGGATCACGCGCTGGCTGCCAGTCATGTGTCGGGCGGCTATCGCGACGGGCTGGCCATGGGCTATGCCCGCCTGTCGGCCCGCCGTACCTCGGTTGTCATTGACGCCGCTGTCCCGCCCAAAGGGGCTGCATCGGGCAACGGCCATGCCTCAACCCTGGCGTTTGAGCTGACCTCGGGGCGGCGCCCCCTGATCGTGAGCTGTGGCTCTGGCGAGACATTTGGCCTTGAGTGGCGCCGCGCAGGCCGGGCCACGCCGTCGCATTCGACGCTGTGCCTTGCCGGTCACTCCAGTGCCCGCTTGGCACCTGCGGATCGCACCACCGGCCAGGAGTTGCTGGTGGATGCGCCAACCCAGGTGCAGGTCGCTCTCGAAGAGGTCGCGGATGGCAATCGTTTCCAGGGCGGCCATGATGGCTATCTGCGCGATTTTGGCCTCACCCATGCCCGCACCCTTGAGCTGTCGGATGATGGTCGTGGCCTTGCGGGGGAAGACCTCTTGGTGGCCATTGAGGAGCCGGCAAAGCGGGTCTTTTCCAGGGTTCTGGATGGCGCCGGCAGCGCGGGCGTTGCGTTTGAGCTGCGTCTGCACCTGCACCCCGAGGTGGATTCTGCCCTCGATCTGGGCGGGGCTGCGGTCTCGATGGCCCTCAGAAGTGGGGAAATCTGGGTGTTTCGCCACGATGGCAGTTGCGAAATGAAGCTGGAACCCAGTGTTTATCTTGAAAAAACGCGATTAAAGCCCCGTGCGGCAAAGCAGATCGTTTTATCTGGCCGCGCAATCGAGTATGCGACACGCGTCCGGTGGACGCTCAGCAAGGCCCAAGAGACGGCTGTTGCGGTGCGTGACCTGACTCGGGATGAGCCCGAGATTTTTGACTGAGCCTACTTGAGCCTGTGAAGGCCCGCCCTGCCATGACTGACCAGACCCCCATCCGCCGTGCCCTGCTATCCGTATCCGATAAGACCGGTCTCCTTGACCTCGGCACGGCGCTCGCTGCGCGCGGCGTTGAGCTTTTGTCCACCGGGGGCTCTGCCAAGGCCCTGCGTGAGGCTGGCCTCACGGTCAAAGACGTGGCTGATATCACGGGCTTTCCTGAAATGATGGATGGCCGGGTAAAGACCATGCACCATGGGGTGCATGGCGGGCTGCTGGCGCTGCGCGACAATGCCGATCACGTCAAAGCCATGCAGGAACACGGCATAGCTCCGATCGATCTGTTGGTCGTGAACCTCTACCCGTTTGAAGAGACCGTGGCCAAGGGTGCTGATTATGACACCTGCATCGAGAACATCGACATTGGCGGCCCTGCGATGATTCGCGCCGCTGCCAAAAACCATGGTGATGTCACCGTGGTTGTGGATGTTGCTGACTATGACACTCTGCTGGCCGATATGGACCAAAACGGTGGCGCGACGTCCCCCGCGTTCCGTAAAAAGCTGGCGCAGATCGCCTATGCCCGCACCGCCGCCTATGACGCGGCCGTTTCCACCTGGTTTGCCGGCGCGCTGGAGCTGGAAGCGCCCCGTCGCCGTGCCTTTGCCGGTGAGCTGAAGCAGACCCTGCGCTATGGCGAAAACAGCCACCAGAAAGCGGCGTTTTATACTGATGGCTCGGGTCGTCCCGGCGTGGCCACAGCGCAGCAGTTGCAGGGCAAAGAGCTCTCTTACAACAACATCAATGACACGGATGCGGCCTATGAGCTGGTCGCCGAGTTTGACCCAGCCGAGACCGCAGCCGTGGCGATCATCAAACACGCCAACCCCTGCGGTGTCGCCAAGGGCGCCACTCTGGTGGAAGCCTACCAAAAGGCGTTTGACTGCGACCGCACCTCGGCCTTTGGCGGTATTGTGGCGCTGAATCAGGTGCTGGATGCAGAAACCGCAGCCAAGATCGTCGAGATCTTTACCGAGGTGGTGATTGCGCCGGGATCATCCGATGAGGCCAAAGCGATCTTTGCTGCCAAAAAGGACCTGCGCCTGCTGCTGCCCGATGGTCTTCCTGATACGCGTGCGGCGCTCACGGCCTACAAACAGGTTGGCGGCGGCGTTCTGGTGCAGGACAAGGACGTGGGCTATGTCGGCATTGATGACCTCAAGGTTGTCACCGAAAAAGCGCCCACCGAAGAGCAGATGCAGGACCTGTTGTTTGCCTGGAAGGTCGCAAAACACGTCAAATCCAATGCCATCGTTTATGTCAAAGGTAATGCCACCGTGGGCGTTGGTGCGGGCCAGATGAGCCGTCTCGACAGTGCCAATGTGGCGGCCTCCAAGGCGCAGCGCATGGCGGATGAGCTGGGTCTGGACGCGAGCCTCGCCAAAGGCTCTGCCGTGGCCTCGGACGCGTTCTTCCCCTTTGCGGATGGCCTGCTCGAAGCGGCAGCTGCGGGTGCCACCTGCGTGATCCAGCCCGGTGGCTCGATGCGCGATGACGAGGTGATTGCGGCGGCCAACGAGGCTGGCATTGCGATGGTCTTTACCGGCATGCGCCACTTCCGCCACTAACCACTTTCGCCACTAAACGGGACGCGAATATAAAAATGGCAGCAGCACGTATGATTTTTTGGGGCGCCTTCTGGGCCTTTCTGTTGGATCAGGCCAGCAAATATCTGGTTATCCACTGGATGGGCCTGTCTCAGCGCCTCAGCATTGACGTGCTGCCGCCGCTGCTGAATTTTCGCTATGGCGAAAACGCCGGCATCAATTTTGGCCTGTTTGGCGGCGGCGATGAGCTGGCGCGCTGGCTTTTGATCGGGCTGTCGCTGGTGATTTGCCTGGCCTTGGTGATCTGGGTTGGCCGGGGCCCTGACAAGGGCGCCCTGATGCGGATCTCGGCGGGGCTGGTGATTGGTGGTGCGCTGGGCAATGTGGCGGATCGCCTGCTCTATGGCTATGTGCTGGATTTCCTCAATATGTCCTGCTGCGGCCTCAACAATCCCTTTGTGTTCAATCTGGCCGATGTGTTCATTTTTGCCGGCGCTGCGGGTTTGATCCTGTTTGAGGGCCGAATGAAAAAGCCTGCGTGACCTCCCTCGGGAAATAGGCTAAAACCGCGTTGAAACTGGCGGGAGTATTGGGGAAATGCGTATTCCTCTGGCAATGATGGGTCTGATTGGTGCGGTGGCGATGTCCGGCTGCGTGCAAAAAGAGCTGCGCGATATTCGCGCAACCGGCACGGGCCCGGATGAATTTCTGATCCTGCCTCCCAAACCGCTGACCGCGCCGACGGACTATGCCGCCTTGCCGGTGCCAACCCCCGGTGGCGCAAATCTGACGGATCCCACCCCGCAGGCCGATGCGGTTGCACCCCTTGGCGGCAAGCCGTCTGCCCTGGTGCCCGGCACCGCCATTCCAGCCAGCGATGCTGGTCTGGTAACCGCCTCCAGCCGCTACGGCGTGGCGGCGGATGTGCGCCAGACCCTGGCGAGCGAAGATGCGGCCTTCCTCAAGCGCAAGCGCCGGGGGGGCAAAATCAAAATCGCACCGGTGGATCGCTACGAGCAGATCTATTCAAAGCAGACCCTGGATCCATTTGCCGCCAATGCAGCCTTTCGCCGGGCAGGTGTGGCAACGCCTTCCGCACCACCCGCACGCGTAAAAGACTGAGCGCCAGATTTAGGTCAGGTTTGAACCGGGCTGTTCTGTGTGGCGCACCTGTCGCCTTTGATGTGGAGATAGGGCTGGGACTGGACTTGGGCTGAGCTGGGCTGGAATTGGGGGGCTGTTTTTTAACCTTGCTCCCGTAGGCTATGGTGCCATGAACAAGGGCGTTGGTTGGGTAACATCTCTTCTCTCCCTGACAGATCTAAAGCTGTGGCCAATTCTCACGTTTGCGACAGTCTTACTTGCACCCGGGCCTTTTCGGCGTAGGTTACCTATAGCCGGGCCGGTTGCCTCTGCGCAGGAACGGATGTTCAGGACCGGACGCCAGAAATTGTCTGTCTGCAGGTCTTTTTACCCCGTCGTGCGTTGCGCGCGTGACAAGGATTTTGCAGTCAGATCGAACAATTAAAAGCTCAAAAATGTGCCAAAACCCGGCAGGGTTGGGCGCGACAAAAAGGAGAAAGCCGCATGATCCCACGGATTGCCCTGGCGGCCGCCGTGCTGAGCGCCAGCCTGACAGGGGCTCTGAGCGGGGCTCTGGCCCAGACACAGCAGAGTGCATCAGGACTGGATGAACTGGTCACGACTTTTGCTCTTGAAAACGGCATGGAGGTCGTGGTGGTCGAGGATCACCGGGTGCCGGTGGTGCAGCATATGGTCTGGTACCGGGCCGGGTCCGCAGATGAGCCGGTTGGCCAATCTGGGGTTGCCCATTTTCTGGAACACCTTTTGTTCAAGGGCACCGATACAATGGCCTCAGGAGAGCTGTCTGCAACCGTGGCGGCCAATGGTGGCCGCGACAATGCCTTTACCAGCTATGACTATACCGCCTATTTTCAGCGCGTGGCCTCGGATCGGCTTGAGCTGATGATGCGGATGGAGAGCGACCGCATGGTCAATCTGCGCCTCGCCGAACAGGATATCGTCACCGAGCGCGAAGTTATTCTGGAAGAGCGCAACCAGCGCACCGATAACAGCCCCCGCGCCCTGTTTTCCGAGCAGTTGAACGCGGCACAGTTCCTCAACCATCGCTATGGCCAACCGGTCATCGGCTGGCGGCACGAGATGGAAGAGTTGGATATGGCGGATGCGCTGTCTTTCTATGGCACCTATTACGCGCCCAATAATGCCATTCTGGTGGTCTCGGGCGATGTAGATCCCGAAGAAGTGAAATCGCTGGCCGAGACCTATTATGGGGTCATTCCGGCCAACCCGGATCTGCCCGCAACCCTTCTGCGCAGTAAAGAGCCGCCGCAGAACGCCGAGCGCCGCCTGATCTTTAAGGATCCGCGCGTGGCGCAGCCCTTTGTGCAGCGCTCCTATCTGGCGCCAGAACGGGACGCGGGTGCCCAGGAAAAGGCAGCTGCCCTGTATCTGTTGTCGCAGCTTCTGGGCGGCGGCACGACCTCTTATCTTGCCAATGCGCTGCAATTCGACCAGCAGGTGGCGGTGCATACCGGGGCCTATTATTCCGGCACCTCGCTGGATGCGACCAGCTTTGATTTTCTGATTGTTCCTGCCGATGGCGTCAGCCTTGAGGAGGCCGAAGCGGCGCTGGATGCGAGCCTGGCCCTGTTCATGGAGCAGGGCGTCGATGCCGAGCAGCTTGACCGGATCAAACTGCAGCTGCGCGCCTCTGAGATTTATGCGCGCGACAATGTGGATGGCATTGCCAATCGCTATGGCCGCGCCCTGACCACGGGGTTGACGGTGGAGGATGTGCAGCGCTGGCCGCAGGTCCTGCAATCTGTCACCTCTGATGAAATTATTGCCGCCGCGCAGGAACTGCTGCGCCCCGAGGCTTCGGTAACCGGATGGATGATGCGGCAGGAGGAGGGGAAATGATGCGCCTGACAGTTTTGACAAAGGCCCTGAAGGCGTCACTTTTTGCCTGGATCTGCGCGCTGGCTTTGCCGGCGCAAGCGGAAATCAAGATCGACGAGGTGACCTCTCCCGGCGGCATCACCGCCTGGCTTGTTGAGGATCACTCGATTCCCTTTGCAGCCCTTGAGCTGCGCTTTCGCGGTGGCACATCACTGGATGCACCGGGCAAACGGGGCGCCACCTATCTGATGGCCGGGTTGCTGGAAGAGGGCTCTGGTCAGATGCAGGCGCAGGAGTATTCCCGCGCCGTAGAGAACCTGGCGGCGAGTTTTGGCTACAGCAGCGATCGCGACAGCCTGTCTATTTCGGCGCGGTTCCTCAGCGAAAACCGGGATGAGGCGATTGCTCTGCTGCGTCAGGCCATTCACATGCCGCGTTTTGATCAGGACGCATTGGACCGGGTGCGCGCACAGGTGCTGGCCGGGCTGCGGTCGGACCTGAAAGACCCCAACAAGATCGCAAGTGAGGCCTTTGCCCAGATGGCCTATGGTGATCATCCCTATGGCAGCGGTGGACATGGCACAATTGACAGCGTCTCAGCGCTGAGCCGTCAGGACATCTTTGATGCCCATGAGGCGATTTTTGCCCGCGACCGGCTCTATGTGAGCGCGGTTGGTGATATCACGGCGTCAGAGCTGGGCGCGCTGCTGGACAGTCTGCTGGCAGATTTGCCCGCCACAGGTGCGCCGCTTCCGGGCCCTGCCACAGTCGCCATCACAGGCGGCGTCAGCATCGTTGACTATGACACGCCACAGTCGGTGGCGCTGTTTGGTCACACGGGGATTGAGCGCGATGATCCGCGCTTCTTTGCCGCCTATATTATGAACCAGATTTTGGGAGGCGGCTCGTTTGACAGCCGCCTGATGAAGGAAGTGCGCGCCAAGCGGGGCCTCACCTACGGGGTTTATTCCTACCTGTTGCCGCAGGATCTCGCTGCGATCTACATGGGACAGCTCGGATCAGCAAACGCCAAAATGGCCGAGGCGGTTGAGGTGATTCAGGATGAGTGGCAGCGCCTAGCAAGCGCGGGCGTCACGCAAAAGGAGCTGACGGATGCCAAGACCTATCTCACGGGCGCCTATCCTTTGCGGTTTGATGGCAACGGCCAGATCGCGTCAATCCTGGTGGGGATGCAAATGGACGAACTGCCAATGGACTATGTGAAAACCCGCAATGACAAGGTCAACGCGGTCACGCTGGAAGAGATCAACCGGGTGGCCGGAGAGGTCTTGCTGCCGGATGCGCTGCATTTTGTGGTGGTCGGACGCCCGGAAGGGCTGATCTCCAGCAACTGACCGCCAGCCTTTCGTGAAGCTCGGTCTTGTTTAGGTCCAGTCTTTTGCACCAGGTTTGCACCTGCGCAGACGGAACCAAAGACCAGAGAGCGGAAACAAAAAGGGCCGGGGGCATTCCCCGGCCTTTTCGATATCACATAAGAAGACCGCATTCGGGACAGAGGGCATTGCCCGCCAGCCCGCCCTTGCGCCCTTGGAGCCTACTCCCCGTAGGGAACCCAGATATTCTTTATCTCGGTTGCCTGTTGCAGGAAGGCCCGGCTGTGATCAAGGCTCCAGTCAATGGCGGCTGCATTGTTGACCCAGGTGCGCTTGAGGTTGAGGGCCGAGGCCGCCTCAATGGGTGTTGCAAGGTCCGAGGATGAGAAACTCCAGACCGCGTCCACATTCATATGCGCCGCCATGGGCTGCGCCAGATCCCCGGCCTCACCGGTCAGGATATTGACGACACCGGCAGGCACATCCGAGGTTTCCAGCACCTGGAAAAAGTCGGTGGCAGCCAGCGGGAAGGCGGTTGAGGCGGCCAGCACCACCCGGTTGCCCATCGCCAGTGCAGGCGCCATCACCGACACCAGCCCCAGCAGCGGCGCTTCATCAGCGCAGAAGGCACCAATCACCCCGACGGGTTCCTTCATCGCCAAAGCGACAGCGCGCATGGGCACGCCATGGGCCTGGCCGTCGTATTTATCGGCCCAGGCGGCGGCGGTGAACAGGCGCTCGATCGACAGTTCCACCTCACGTTTGCCGCCCTTTTTGCCGGTCATAGCATCAATACGATGGGCAAACTCTTCGGCGCGGGCCGACAGGTTCTCCCCGATGTAGTACAGGATCTGCGCCCGCAGGTGGCCAGTGGTTCTGGACCAGGCTTTGGCACCGGCTGCGGCCTCAACCGCGTTGCGGATGTCTTTGCGGCTGGCAATGCCGACATGGCCCAAAAGTGCTCCGTGGCTGTTGTAGATGGCTTTGGAATAGCCGCTGTCAGGGCGCGCCTGTTTGCCGCCGATATACATCTTTGCTGTGCGGTCAACCGCATCGGCTGCATGGCCGCCGGCTTTACCTTCAAAGGCGGGTATATGCGCCAGGGTCTTGGTTTTGCCCTTTGGGCGGGTATAGGCGCTCAAGCCCTCCCAGCCGCCTTCGCGGCCAAAGCCGCTTTCGCGCAGGCCGCCAAAGCCGGCAGCGGCGTCGAACATATTGGTGCCATTGATCCAGACCACACCGGCCACCAGTTTTGGCGCCAGATCCAGCGCCAGATTGATGTTCTCGCTCCAGACCGTGGCGGCAAGCCCGTAGCGGCTGTTGTTTGCCAGCTCCACGGCCTCGGCCGGGCTGCGGCAGGTGCAGGAGACCAGCACCGGGCCAAAGATTTCTTCCTGCATCAGAGGGTCTGATGGCGCCAGCCCCTGGATCAGGGTTGGCGGGTAATAGCAGCCCTGTTGCGGCAGGCGCAGGCTGGGCTGATAGGTCTCACCAGCCTCGTTTGCGGCGACCATGGCTGACACGGTTTCCAGCTGTACCGGGTCGACCATTGCCCCGATGTCGATGGATTTGTCCAACGGGCTGCCAAGGCGCAGCTTGTCCATGCGGGCCTTCAGTTTGGCGTAGAATCGCTCGGCAATGCCTTCTTGCACCAACAGGCGCGAGCCGGCGCAGCAGACCTGACCCTGATTGAACCAGATGGCATCCACCAGGCCCTCAACCGCAGAATCCAGATCAGCATCGTCAAACACGATATAGGGCGATTTTCCACCCAGCTCGAGCGTCAGCGCCTTGCCCGAACCAGCCGTGGCCTCGCGGATGCGCCGCCCGACCGAGGTGGAGCCGGTAAAGGCGATCTTGTCCACCTCAGCCGCCACGATCATCTCGCCAACCGCGCCATCACCGGTGACGATGTTCACAACACCTTTGGGCACCCCGGCCTGCTGGCAGATATCGGCAAACAGCAGGCCGGTGAGCGAGGTATATTCCGCCGGTTTCAGCACCACGGTATTGCCCATGGCAAGGGCTGGCGCCACTTTCCAGGCCAGCATCAGCAGCGGAAAGTTCCAGGGGATGATCTGGCCGCAAACGCCCAGAGCCTCGGCCTCAGGCAGCTCGCTCTCCATCAGCTGGGCCATACCGGCGTGATAATAGAAATGCCGTTGCGCCAGCGGGATATCAATATCGCGGCTTTCGCGGATCGGTTTGCCGTTGTCCAGCGTTTCAAGCACGGCGAACAGGCGGGAATGCTTTTGCAGCAGGCGGGCAATGGCATAAAGCACGCGGGCACGCCCCGGACCACCAGCTTTTCCCATTTGGGTTTCGCCCGGCGGGCGGCCTCGACTGCAGCATCGACATCGGCCTGCGAGGCCTGGCTGAGCGTCGCCAGCACCTCTCCCGTGGCGGGGTTTTTGCTGTCAAATCCATCATGGGGTGCCGTGAAGGCGCCGTTGATGAAATGGCCAAACCGGTCGCCCTGGTCGACCAGCCAGGCCAGCGCCTCGGCGGCGCTTTCGGGTGCAGGTCCATAGTTCATGGTGTCAAATTTCTCTTTGATAGTCATGTCTGATCGTCCTTCAGGCCGACGCGTGGCGGTAGCTTGCGGAGTAGGCTCCGGTGACGTGATGCTCCAGCTGGCGCTCGATGTCGTTCAACAACGAGGAGGCGCCAAAGCGGAACAGATCTGGCTGCAACCAGCGGTCGCCCAGCTCTTCTTTGATAAGAGAGAGGTAGACCAGCGCGTCTTTGGCCTTTGAGATGCCGCCGGCGGGCTTATAGCCAACCCGAAAGCCGGTGCGCTCCTAATAGTCGCGAATGGCACGGATCATCACCAGACTGACGGGCAGGGTGGCGTTGACGCTCTCCTTGCCGGTGGAGGTCTTGATGAAATCGGCACCCGCCATCATGCAGATCAGCGAGGCGCGGGCCACATTGCGCAGGCTTCCCAGCTCTCCGGTGGCCAGGAGCGCCTTGACGTGGGCGTCCCCACAGGCGGCGCGAAAGGCCTTCATCTCGTCATAGAGCGCCTGCCAGTTGCCGGACAGCACATGGCGGCGCGAGATCACGATGTCGATCTCTTTGGCACCAGCCTTGACGCTTTCCCCGATCTCGGCGACCCGCAGATGAAACGGCGACAGCCCGGCGGGAAACCCGGTTGAGACCGCAGCGACGGGAATACCGGTGCCTTTCAGGGCGGCAACGGCGGCGGCGATCATTTCGTGGTAGACGCAGATCGCGCCGGTGGTGATCGGCGGCATGTCGAGCGCCTGCATGATGTCGCCGCGAATGGGCTGACGTGCCTTGGCGCAAAGCCGCCGCACCCGCTCTTCGGTGTCATCACCGGACAGGGTGGTGAGGTCGATGCAGGTCACAGCCTTTAGCAACCAGGCCGCCTGATAGTCCTTTTTAACGCTGCGCCGTGCCGACAGAGTGGCGCAGCGCCGCTCGATCGCGGAGGTATTGGCCTGCACAGTTGCGACCCAGTCAAGGTCGAGCGCCATGCCAGGGTTGCGTGGCTCTTGTGCCAGCGCCAGGGGAGTCGTGTGTTCCAAGGTTTGGCTTTCCATTCCGGGGATCCTCAACAGAGTTCTGCGCGAAAGTCGCACGGGTGCGGCATATTGGCAAGTAAACCGGGGTTTGCTGGCGGCAAATTTGACTCTTTGGACAAAAACGACGTGCTTTTTTGCGAATAAGTCGCAATAGCATTGACTGTCTTGCGAATGGTTCTCATATTCAGCGTGAGACGTGAATAAAGGAGGCTCCGGCCCATGCGGTTTAAAAACTTGGCTCTACTGGTGTTGATGATGTTCTTTGCGGCCCCTTTGGCTGTTACGCGCGCCCAGGCTGAGGCGCCGTTGCGGGTGGTCGCCACCACGGGAATGATCGCCGATGCGGTGCGCCAGATCGGCGGCTGTGCGGTCGGGGTGATAGCGCTGATGGGGCCGGGGGTAGACCCGCATTCCTACCGTCAAACCCGGTCTGACATTGTGGCAATGACCCGGGCTGATCTTGTGCTTTGGCATGGTCTCTATCTTGAGGCGCAGATGCAGTCCTTCTTTCATGATCTGGAGCGCAAGCGCACGGTGGTGGCGGTGGCCGAAGGGCTGCCAAAGGAGCTGTTGCGCGGTCATGATGATTATGCCGACAAATTCGACCCCCACGTCTGGATGACGCCTGCAATGTGGAAGCTGGTGGTGGTGCAGGTGCAAAAAGCCCTCAGTGATGCACGTCCCGACTCTGCTGAGCTGTTTGCTGCCAATACCACGGCGCATCTGGCTGATTTGGATCGCCTTGTCGCCTATGGAGATGACGCCCTGTCCAGGGGCCAGACAGCAACCGTGTTTTGCTGACGGCGCATGATGCCTTTGGCTATTTTGGCCGGGACTACGGGTTTGAGGTTTTGGGCGTTCAGGGGATCTCTACCCAGTCTCAGGCCAGCCTGAACCGGATCGGTGAGCTGGTCAACCTGCTGGTGGCACGTGGTATCACAGCGGTGTTTGTTGAAAGCTCGGTCTCGGACCGCTCGATGCGCGCACTGATCGAAGGCGCAGCAGCCCGAGGCCATCAGGTCGCTGTTGGCGGTGAGCTGTTCTCGGATGCGATGGGATCCGAAGGCACCTACGAGGGCACCTACCTTGGGATGCTGGACCACAATATCACCACTATCGCCAATGCGTTGGGCGCTGATGTGCCTGCGCGCGGCATGGATGGCAAACTCTCGGCGGGGCTTTGAAGATGACAGTTGGACTTGCAAAATCTGACAGGGATGTCAGCCGCGAGATGCTGCAGGGTCAGGAGGCCCTCGCCGCGCAAAGCCCTCTGGCAATTCGTGGTCTCACGGTCAGCTATGGCGAGAAGCCGGCGGTGTTTTCCGTTGATATGACGGTAGAGCCGGGCCAGATGACGGCAATCATTGGGCCCAATGGTGCCGGTAAATCCACCTTGCTAAAGGCGGCTTTGGGTATCGTGGCTCCGGTGTCCGGCCGGGGGACGATCTTTGGTCGCCCTCTTGCAGAGCAACGCGCCCGCATTGCCTATGTGCCGCAGCGCGCCAGTGTCGACTGGGACTTTCCCACGCGGGTGATCGACGTGGTGCTGATGGGCCTCTACCGTGAGCTGGGCCTGTTGGGGCGGACCAAGGCCAGCCACCGCGCCAAGGCGCTGAGCTGTCTGGAGCGGGTTGGCATGGCTGATTTTGCCAGCCGCCAGATTGGTCAGCTCTCAGGCGGGCAGCAACAGCGGGTGTTTCTGGCGCGGGCGCTGGCCCAGGAGGCTGACCTGTATCTGCTGGATGAACCCTTTGCCGGGGTCGATGCGGCGACGGAGAAGGCCATTATCTCGGTGCTGAAATCCCTGCGCGAAGCGGGCAAGACCGTGGTCGTGGTGCATCACGATCTGGCCACCGTGGTGGACTATTTCGACAATGTTTTCCTGATCAACACGCGCCGTGTCGCCGAAGGCCCGGTGGCGCAGGCCTTTACCGAAGCAACCCTGCAGGCGGCCTATGGCGGACGCCTTGCCACCACTCAGCTCGATCACCTGACCCAAGGCTAAAGGAACGGCACATGCTCTTGGACGCACTTTTGCTGCAGCTTGGCTACAATGCGACGCTGGTTGCCATTGGCGCAGCCCTTTTGGGCACGGCCGCTGGCATTACCGGCACCTTTTTGTTTCTGCGCAAACGGGCGCTGGTTTCGGACGCAGTGAGCCATGCCACGCTGCCCGGCGTCTGCATCGCCTTTTTGCTGATGGCGTTTCTTGGCGGCGATGGCCGCAATCTGGCGGGGCTGTTGCTGGGCTCGGCCGTCTCGGCCGGCCTTGGTCTTTGGTGCATGAACTGGCTGACCCGCAACACGCGTCTGGCCGAAGACGCGGCTATTGGCGCGGTGCTCTCGGTGTTCTTTGGCTTTGGCATGGTGCTGTTGACGGTGATCCAGACGCTGGGTGTTGGCCGACAGGCCGGGCTTGAGGGCTTTTTGCTCGGCTCCACTGCGGGCATGCTCTATAGCGATGCGCTGGTGATTGCCGCAGGTGGTGCTGTGACGCTGCTTTTGGTGTTGCTGACCCGGCGGCCCATGACATTGGTGGCGTTTGATCCCGAGTATGCTGCGGCGCGTGGCCTGCCGGTTGAGCGCATTGATCTGCTGATGATGGGGCTGGTGATGGCGGTGACCGTTGTGGGGCTGAAAATCGTTGGTCTGATCCTGATTGTGGCACTGCTGATCATTCCTGCCGTGACCGCGCGGTTCTGGACCGAAAGATCCGATCAGGTGGTGCTTTTGGCCGGGCTGTTTGGCGGCGTGGCGGCCTATATTGGCGCGGCCTTGTCGGCGGCGGCGCCCAATCTGCCAACCGGGCCGATCATTGTTCTGGTGAGCTTTGCCTTCTTTGCGCTCTCGTTGTTTCTGGCGCCAAACCGTGGCGTGCTGGCTGCGGTGCTGCGGCATTTGCGGTTCCAGCGCCGGGTGCATCTGCGGCAGGGTCTGCTGGCGCTGGCACAGGGACAGGCGATCTACGAGGGCCTCACCTTGCGCCTGTTGCGCCGCGCCGGGCTGGTGCGCGCGGACGGTGTGGCAACCACCAGGGGCCGCGCCCGCGCAGCAAAAGCGCTGCGCGATGAAAAACGCTGGGAGGTGGTGCGCGCGGATATGGCGCATGAGGCGGCAGCCGCGCTCTATGATGGGCTACGCGATATTGAAACGGTTCTGACGCAGGACCAGATTCTGGACATTGACCGCCGTATTGGTGGTCGTATTGATGGTCGTATTGATGGCCCGGGCGAGGTGCTGTCATGAGCGGTGAAGAATTTGTCCCCCTGTCCCTGACGCCGATGCTGATTGGTATTTTTGCCGCCGTGGCCTGCGCCCTGCCGGGCAACTTTCTGCTGCTGCGGCGCCAGGCGCTGATTGGCGATGCCATAAGCCATGTGGTCTTGCCGGGGATTGTCGTGGCCTTTCTGTTGACGGGGGCGATTTCCGCCTGGCCCATGATGCTGGGCGCGGCCGGTGCGGCTGTTGTTGCCGTGGTGCTGATCGAGGCGATCCGCCGTCTGGGCCGGATCGAGCCGGGCGCTGCCATGGGGGTGGTCTTTACCACCATGTTTGCCCTTGGGGTGCTGTTGCTCGAGCAGTCCGACACCTCGGCGGTGCATCTGGATGTGGAGCATGCGCTTTATGGCAATCTCGAAAGCCTGATCTGGCTGGATGCCACCGGCTGGTCTTCGCTCATGGACAGCGAAGCACTGCGGTATGTGCCGGTAGAGCTGCCGCGTATGGCGCTGACGCTTGTTGCGGTGTGCCTGTTTATTGCCTTGTTCTGGCGCCCGTTGAAGATTTCTCCGTTGATGAGGGCTTTGCCCGCACCATGGGCATTCGCACCAATTTGCTGGGGCTCGGGTTGGTGATTACGGCCGCGGTGGCGGCGGTGGCGGCCTTTGATGCGGTGGGCTCGATCATTGTTCTTGCCATGTTCATCTGCCCGCCTGCGGCGGCGCGGATGATGACCAACCGGCTGGAAGGGCAACTGGGCTGGAGCGTGCTTTTTGCCGTGCTCTCGGCGGTGCTGGGCTATGTCCTGGGCGGCTATGGGCCAATATGGCTTGGGGCTTCTGATGCCGTCAGCGCGGCGGGCATGATCGCCACGGTTTCGGGCCTGATCCTGGCAGGTGCTGCCAAATTTGGCCCCTGTCGCAGCCGCGCAGGTGCGCCGGCAGGTGTCTGACGAGCTGTTGCTCTGACCACGGGGGCTAGTGCTAGTATAGCTGCTGTGAACTTTGTTCCCCTCTTGTTCGAAATGCCATGGCAGAATCGGATGAAGCTGCTAAATTTAGCGGTATGAGCAGCCAAGACCCCAATATCGGCGATACGCATCGCCCAACCATTCGCCAGCTGGACGACAGCGCCATCAACCGGATTGCCGCAGGTGAGGTGGTGGAACGCCCGGCCTCGGCGGTGAAGGAACTGGTGGAAAACGCGATTGATGCCGGCGCCCAGCGGATCACCATCGAGATTGCCGAAGGCGGCAAAACCCCGATCCGGGTGACGGATGATGGCTGTGGCATGACTCCCGAAGATCTGCCGCTGGCGCTGTCGCGCCATGCCACCTCAAAGATTGACGGCTCAGACCTGCTCAATATCCATACCTTTGGCTTTCGCGGCGAGGCCCTGCCCAGTCTGGGCGCGGTGGGCCGTCTGACCATCACCAGCCGGGCTGCAGGCCATGAGGCGGCGCAGATCAGGGTCTCGGGCGGTAAGATGGATCCGGTGCGCCCTGCCGGTCTGCGGGCGGGCACCATCGTTGAGCTGAGTGATCTGTTTTATGCCACCCCGGCGCGGTTGAAATTCATGCGCACAGACCGGGCGGAATCGCAGGCGATAAATGATGTGGTCAAACGCCTGGCCATGGCCGAGCCCTCGGTTGGTTTTACCTTGCGGGATGTTTCGGGCGGTGGCGAAGGCCGGGTGACCTTTCGGGCGGATCCGCTGACGGGCGATCTGTTTGACGCGCTGCATGGGCGTCTTGCCGCGGTACTGGGGCGCGAGTTTGCTGAAAACGCCCTGCGCATTGATGCTACCCGCGACGGCATTCGCCTGTTTGGCTATGCCGCCCTGCCGACCTATTCCCGTGGCGCTGCGGTGGCGCAGTTTCTGTTTGTGAACAGCCGACCCGTGAAGGACAAGATGCTGACCGGTGCGCTGCGCGGTGCCTATTTTGACTTTCTCAGCCGCGACCGGCACCCTGCGGCCGCGCTGTTCGTTGATTGTGACCCAACCCTGGTGGATGTGAACGTACACCCGGCCAAATCCGAAGTGCGCTTTCGCGATCCGGGTCTTGCGCGCGGGCTGATTGTCTCGGCCCTGCGCCACGCGCTGGCGGAAGCAGGCCATCGCGCCTCAACCACCGTTGCAGGCGCCACACTGGGGGGCTATGCGCCCCGAAGTGGCCACTGCCAGTGGCGCGCCTCGCGTTTATCAGATGGATCGTGCGTCTTTGGGGGCCAGAACGGCCTCTTATGCCGGGCAGCGCCCGGATTTTGTGCCCGCGCCGCCACCACCCGCCACCGCAGGGTTTGCCGAGCTGCAGGGAGAGTACAGTGGGCGGGTGACTGAGGCCCCGGGGCCGACGCCGGATGCGCCCGAGAGCCCCGCGACCGGGGCCGAGCAGTTGCCATTGGGGGCGGCACGCGGGCAGGTGCATGAAAACTACATCATCGCCCAGACCCGGGACGGCATGGTCATTGTCGACCAGCATGCGGCCCATGAACGTCTGGTCTATGAAAAGCTGAAGAACCAGATGGCGCAGAACGGTGTCGCGGCGCAGGCGCTGCTGATCCCGGAAATTGTTGAGCTGGGCAGCAATGACTGCGCCCGCATCCTGGCCCATGCCGAGGAGCTGAGAAAATTCGGCCTTGGGATTGAGGCTTTCGGCGGAAATGCCCTGGCGGTGCGTGAAACACCTGCGCTGCTGGGAGAAGTGAATGCCGAGGCCATGGTAAAAGACATTCTGGATGAGCTGGATGATCAGGGCGAAAGCCAGCTGGTGCAGGCGCGGCTGGAAGCGATTCTGAGCCGGGTGGCCTGTCATGGCTCGATCCGGTCGGGGCGCCGGATGCGCGGCGCAGAGATGAACGCGCTGCTGCGCGAAATGGAGGCGACGCCGCATTCCGGCCAGTGCAACCATGGCCGCCCCACCTATGTGGAGCTGAAGCTTGCCGATATTGAGCGGCTGTTTGGGCGGAGTTGATGGAGGGCATGGGCGCGGCTGTAGAGGCAATGAATGAGATCGGGGCACTGATCTTGTTGGCGGCCGGATTTGCCGGGGTTTTGTTTGTTTTGCTGGTACTGTCGCTCCGGGCTTCGGGACGTGTGGCGCGGGCCATGGTGCCACTGAGCCAGCAGATCACTCAGTTGGGACAGTCGGTGCAGCAGCTGCGCGGTGGCTTGCAGCGTGTTTCGGACACCCAGGCGACGGCGCAGGTGCAGATGGTGCAGACCGTTGAGGCCCGCCTGACGGATGTTCAGCAGCACATGAATGACCGGCTGGCTGACAACGCGCGGCGTCAGGCGCAGGCGATGGCGGAGATGCAGGAACGCATGCACGAAAGCCTGAATGGCTGCAGCAAACGCACGGTGACCTCGCTCACCCAGCTGCAGGAACGTCGGGCGGTGATCGACAAGGCGCAGGACAATATCACCAAACTCTCGGGGGATGTGCTGTCGCTGCAGGATATCCTGTCGAACAAACAGACTCGTGGGGCTTTTGGCGAGATCCAGCTGAATGATATCGTGTCCAAGGCGCTGCCGGCGGGCAGCTACACGATGCAGGCCACCCTGAGCAACGGCAAGCGGGCCGACTGCCTGGTGCACCTGCCCAACCCGCCCGGTCCGATCGTGATCGATTCCAAATTTCCGCTGGAACCCTATGAGGCGCTGCACCGGGCCGAGACGCGCGACGAAAAAGCCTATGCGATCCGGCAGATGAAGGCGGCACTGCGGGCGCATATCAGCGCGATCTCGGAGAAATACATCATTGAAGGCGAGACCGCCGAGGGAGCCCTGATGTTCCTGCCGTCCGAGGCGGTCTATGCCGAGCTGCACGCCAATTTCACCGCCCTGGTGCGTGAGGGGTTTGCCGCCAAGGTCTGGATTGTCTCGCCCACCACCTGCATGGCGACGCTGAACACCATGCGGGCTATTCTTAAAGACGCGCGCATGCGCGAGCAGGCCGGGGCCATTCGCGCTGAACTGGGGCATTTGCACCGCGATGTGGCGCGGTTGGGGGACCGGGTGGGCAATCTGGATCGTCATTTTGGCCTGGCGATCAAGGATATCGCGGAGATCAAGCTCAGTGCCGAAAAGGCAGGGAGCCGCGCGCAACGGCTGGACAGTTTTGATTTTGAAGACATCGCCCCAGAGCGGACGGTCCATGTTGTGCCGCTGGAGGCAAAAGAGACATGAGGCAAAACGCACTGGACAGTGCTTTGCTGCGCAAAGCCGAGGTCGAAGTCGAGCGGCTGGTGGCCGTGCTGCGGATCGGCGTGGCGCTGTGCCTGCTGTTTGCTTTTCTCTTTGCGGTAAAAGGTCAGGAGGTGCAGACGCTGCCCTATCTCCGGGTGCAGTGGATTTTGGCCCTTTGTACCCTGGTGTCTTATTTTCTGTTGGGGGGGCTGGCCCTTTGGCTGGCGACATCAGGGCGGTTTCGCAGTTGGATGGTCTGGCCTGCGGTCACGTTGGATTGTTTGTTCATGCTGGCCAACACCTGGGCGGGGCTGATCAATACCGGGCTGCCGGGAGAGCTTACGTTTCTTTTGCCGCCCACCTGGCTGGTGCCGGTAATCCTCGCGTTTTCAGTACTGCGCTTTAACCCCTACCTGCAGGCCTATTGTGTCGCTCTGACGGTGGCGGGCCTCGGCTATCTGATGCTGTGGCAGCCGGAGGCGATTACGCCTCATATTGCCGATCGGGTAAAGGATATGGTCATGTTGCCGCCGAATGTCGTGCGCGTGACCATGATTGCTTTGGGTGGTGTTGTTCTGATCGCCGCCGCATACCGGACGCGCAAGTTGCTGCACAACTCCATCGAGGACGCGCAGGCGCGTGCCAATCTGACCCGGTATCTGCCGGCGCAGATGGCAGACCGACTGGCCGATGGCGGGCTGAGCGAGCTGCGCCGGGGAAAACAGCATGAGATGGCAGTGATGTTTGTGGATATTCGCGGCTTTACCAATTGGTCTGAGGGGCGCGCGCCGGAAGAGGTTGGCGCCTATATAAGCGAATTTCGCAGGCGGGTGCATCTGGCAGTCGCAGATCATGGTGGCATGATTGACAAGTTTATTGGCGATGCGGCGATGATCCTGTTTGAAGAGGAAAACGCAGCCCGTCAGGCTCTGAGCTGTGTTGATGCCCTGCTGCGTGAGCTGCAGGACTGGGGAGACGCGCGGCGGGCCATGGGGCTGGATCCGGTCCGGGTTGGCATTGGCTTGCACTTTGGTGAGGTCTTTTCCGGCGTGGTCGGAGATGCCGAGCGTTTGGAGTATTCGGTTTTTGGCGATACTGTGAATACCTCGGCGCGACTGGAAGAGCTGACCAAAACGGCCGGTGCCGGGGTCATTGCCTCGGCGGCGGTGCTGAAGGCTGCGGCAGCAGAGCCCGCGCGCGAGGGTTGGGCTGGGCTGCCGCCGGTGCATCTGCGCGGGCGCAGCAGTGGGCTCGAAATCTTCGGGCGGGAGCTTGTGGACCCTCAGGGGCTCTGATGCGGCACAGAGGTTTTTTCTTGCCTCAGATCAAAGACGCTGACCCAGTGCTGCTGTCTGATGGTGGCAAGCGGCGAACAGAAGGAGAGAAACAATGCTAGAGATCTCAACACGCAGGGTGGCGCAGGTCGCGCTGATGGCGCGGGAACTGGGGCGTGCGGAAGGTGAATTGCGGGCCTTTATCGAGCGGCTGGGTCCGGATGAACAGGCCGAGCTCACAGCGATTATGTGGATTGGGCGCGGCAGTTTCGAGGCCGAAGAGCTGCAAGACGCCATTGCGACGGCAAAGAGCGAAGCCACAACACCGACTGCGGATTACCTGATTGGCACACCGCATCTGGCGGATAATATCGAAGCTGGTTTGGAGGCATTGGGCGTGGATGTGCAGGGCGTCGAGGGGGATGTCATCGGCCGCTAGGTCGCGGGCATGCTTCTAGGTGTCTGAAGCACGCCAGGTGATACAGCACAGCAATCGAGCCTAATGCTAATGGTCAGGGTGACCTTGATGGATGCCTTTCTCTGGGCCAGAAAACCAGGGCAGTCAGGACTAGGGCTGAAAAGAATGGTGCCCTTTGGTGTTGCGAAACTTCTGATTTTGCTCATCCCATAGCCTTCAGACACTGGGGGCAGACCACACAACCGGGCCGGGTCTTTTTTCAAGGGGTGCAAACAGCACCTGAGACGGTCGGGCGCGGGGGATGCTGAGACAGGCAATCAAAAAAGGGCCCGCGTTGGCAGGCCCTTCAGGGTTTTGGCTGACTGGCAATCAATTAGGCAGTCAATTAGGCAATCCGCTAGGCAATCAGGCGATGCGGTCGCGGACTTCCAGATGCTGTGCCAGCGTGCCGATCTTGCCCATCCAGTCCTGCACCAGAGCCGGATCGCTGGGAGCAGCATGCACACCGGGCGCGATTTTTCCGTTCATCACGGCCTCAATGGCAAAGGACACCGGGAAAGACACCAGACGCGCCATGGCTGTGCCACGCTCGTCGCCCCAGGCATCCATCACATAGGTCTTGTGCCAGACGGGTTTGCCGTCTTTTTCGGCCTTCAGATCGACGCATAGCACCACCCGGTCAGGCTCTCCCTCGTCATAGGAGTTCTCGTCCCAGAACTGGTCAGACATCTCTTTGAGGCGGGCGTCGCCTGCTGCGCCTTCCAGGGCTTCGACCTCTTTAAAGACACCATCCCAGGCGTCCGTCCAGCCATTCAGACGCAGGGTGCCGCGCACGAATTCCTTTACTTTCCAGTCCGTGCCAAACGCGTACTGACCGATAAAGGGTAGTGAATCGCGGTTGGGATAAACCTCAAAGCTCTCAGGGCTGGGCAGGGGGGCAGCAAAGGTCGAGATCGCGTCCCAGGGACGGGCTACGTCCAGCTCTTTGAAATCCCGGATCGATTTTGACGGCGAGCGCAGGGCCTTTAGCACGCCAAGCGGCGACCAGCTGAATTGGTAGCGAAACGGGTTGGGCGTCTTTGGGATGCCGCCGCAATAGGACAGAAAGCTGATCTCATTGGCGGGATCAAAGGCTTCCGAGGCTTTTTACTCATCCCCCAGCGCATGGGCCATCAGGTGGTCGATGCCAGGATCCAAACCCACCTCGTTGACCAGCGCGACGCCTGCGGCGCGGGCTTTGTCGTCGAGGGCGCGCATTTCCGGCGCGATATAAGACGAGGAAACAAAATGCGCCCCCTAGGAGATCGCCAGTTCAGCCAGCGGCACATGCCAGTCGCCGGGCAGCATCGAGACCACAACATCCGCCGGGCTGAGCATCTCACCGAGATTGTTGATGTCAAAGACATGGATGTTGGAGGTGAGATCGCCCACTGCCTCGCGGGCCTTGTCCGCCGTGCGGTTCCAGACCGCAACATCGTGACCGGCCTCTAGCAGGCGACGCAGGCCGGGGATGGCCGAAAGGCCGGTGCCACACCAATGAATTGTCATGAGAGTTCTCCCTTATTTATAGCGCAGTTTGGCCGCCACAATGCTGATCACAATGAGGATGGCACAGATATTGGCAATGATGATTGGCATGTCCCCGACCATCAGCCCGTAGCAGAACCACAGGGTAACCGTGAGCAGAAACAACAGATTTGACGGTAGCGACAGGCCAGAGGTGTCGCGGCTGGCCCAGGCTTTCCAGGCCTGCGGCAGCCAGCAGACGGTGCCAAGAAAGGCCGCGATATATCCGACATAAAGTTCCATCAGGCGGGGACAAATTCGCGAAATGTTGCCTCGGCCCGGCCCCAGACGCCCTCGGTCAGATCGCTCAGCGTCAACAGCGAGGGGAGCAGCTGGCTGGCATAGTCTTGCGAGCTTTCTACCGGCAGGATTGAAGGCAGGTTGTCGATTGCCATCACATCCATCACGGGATCTGTTGCGACGCGCAGTACCCGGGCGTCCCAGCTGGTGGCCTGATTGTAGACGGGCACCGGGTTGTAATCACTGTCCGGGTCGCAGGCGACATCGCCGATTGCAGTCAGGCGGCGCTCTGCAGTCAGGGCTTCTTTGGGCACAAATACAGGTGTTCCGGGGCGGGCAAAGATGCAGTTGAGAAACAGATCATGCTGCAAAACCTCGGGGAAGGGGCCACCACTGGCGGTCTCAGCCATGTCCCATTTTGTCACCGCAACACCCATGGCCTCGCAGAGATCCGCAGCGCCAGTGCCAACGCGTCCCATGGCGCCGATGACAATGGCCGAGGGGCGTGCCGCCGCGATTGCGTCCAGCTCAGCCCCCAGCTCGGTCAGCAGCGCATCCTTGCCAGGATAGATACCAACGGGCGCACAGATTTCCCCCCTCTGCTGGGCGCACCAGCTTTTCAGCGTCACGGCAGCCCCGGCATAGCCAGCCCAATAGCCAAAGGCGGCAACGCGTCGGCCCGTTTCATCCACCAGATACTCCAGATCATATAGGGTGCCACCCCCGGCCTGAAACCGCTGCAGCAGGGCTTTGCCGGAATGCTGGCCCTTAAAGGCATGGCCAAACATGATGTGGCGATGCGCAGGGGGGTGCCGTCTTCCGGCAGCTCCTTCAGGCCAAAGATGATGGCGTCGAGAGGGGCCGTAGGCCAGGAGTTCTCGGCAGCAATGTCGCAGCCGACATCGATATAGCCCTGCAGAGGGATCGCACGCACCGCGCTCTCCTCGACCGTGACCTTGATGCCGCCTGACAGGAGCGCCTTGGCGCCTTCGGGTGTCAGGCCCACGCGGTCTTCATTGGGGCGCTGTTCGGCCCGTACCCAGAGATGTGTCATAGTCGCGTCCTTTAAAGCATTCCTTTGGCAGTGACCGCGCGCACCGAAGGGCGCTGCTCCATTGCCGTCATGAAGGATTGGATTTTTGGAATACCTGCAAGCTCAACCCCATCGCCGTTCAGCCAGGTGCAGATCACATAGAGATAGCAATCCGCCAGGCTGACGGTATCGCCCAGTACAAAGGGGCCCCGCAGCCCGAATTGGCTGATATGCGCACAGGACGCGGTCATGGTCTCGGGCACGCGTGCCTGCATATCCTTGTAACTGGAGGTCTTGCTGGCCCAGCGGCTGCCGCGCATTTTATGCGCGTGGTTCACATGCATTGTCGAGGCGAGATAGTACATCACTTCCCGCATCCGGGCCAGCAGCAGCGGATCACTGGGGCGCAGCTCTGCTGCGGGGGAGAGATCGGCGATATACTCCAGCAAGGCGCCAGCTTCGGTCAGGATGCCGCCGTCAATCGCCAGGGCAGGCACCCGGCCCTTGGGATTGATCTGGGCATAGGCCTCGCTCATCTGTTCTTTGGCGGCAAAATCAATCTTGATGGCCTCATAGTCGAGACCGGCCTCTTCCAGGGCGATAGCGACAGCAACCGAGATGGTATGGGGTGCAAAGTAGAGCTGCATTTTGATCTCCTGGCTGGGGCTTTGGCATGCCTACAGATGTGTTTGTGCGTATTGACGTTCGGGGGTCTCCAGATGCGGGACCGAGTTGAACAGAACCGGGCTCAGATGACCACCGATAGGGAACAGGCGGTGCATCGAGGTATTCATGATCGCCAGGGCCATACGCGCCATTCCATTGGTATCCAGCCCCATGGCCTGACGCATCGCCATCGAGATAAAGCCCCCCGAGGTCACCACCAGTGCAGGCCCGTCGCCGTCAGAAATCTCTGACAAAACCGACTGGGTGCGGGTCTCAAAATCCTCCCAGCTTTCGGGTGGGCTGTCGATCTCGCCTGCAGCCCAGGCTTTGAATACCTTTGGCAGATGCGCAATAAAACCCTCGCGCTCCTGCGGCACTGCCAGCCCGTACTGCGCCTCCATCAACTGCGCCATGGTGAAATATTCCATCTCGTTCAGGCGCGCATCCTGGGTGACCTGGCCGTACCCCATACCCGAAGCGGTCTCGATATGGCGGGTCAGAGTGCCTGAATAGATCCGGGGATGATGCGCGCCGCTGGCCTCCAGATGGCTCCCGAGCCAGGCTGCCTGCTGGTGGCCAAGATCGCTCAAACGGTCATAGCTGACTTCATCGCGAGCCTCTGTGTTGGCCTGCCCGTGGCGGATCAGGGTGATGTGTGTCATGCGGCGCATCCCATTTCTGTGTGTGAATTTCATAAGTGAGCAGCCAGCGACATGGAAGAGAGGGTTTCGCCGCGAGCAGAAGTTTTCCATGCGTCGAAAGCGCCCTGATGTTGGTCTCCGTGAAAGAGGGGTGAAATTGTTCGTTTTGTGCTATTTTGCCTCAGGTATGGTTAAATGGGCGGGATGGTGGAGAGTGCCATTGCGCAGGGAGGAAAGGCGTGGAATAAAAATAGTTAACGCAGAATGCGCAAGGACTGGTGGCACCCGCTAGCTACCCAAAAACAAAGGTAAAACCATGGCCCTGAACACCGATCGTTTTCTCGAAGATTTGCACTGTTTGCGGTCCTTTGGAGCATCTGGCGTGGGTAAAGGGGTGATACGTCCGGCCTTTTCCGCTGTGGATATTGCGGCCCGCCGCTGGTTGGCGTCGCGGATGGCTGAGGCTGATCTCGATGTGCATTTTGATCCCATTGGCAACCTTTTTGGCGTCAATGGGCCAAAATCGCTGTTGATCGGATCCCATAGCGACAGCCAGCCCGAGGGTGGCTGGCTGGATGGCGCTTTGGGGGTTGTTGCCGGTCTGGAAATCGCCCGCGCGGCAAAGGAAGCCGGTGGGCCACCCATCTCGGTGGTGAATTTTCAGGATGAAGAGGGCCGGTTTGGTATTCTGACCGGCTCGGATGTGTGGACCGGGAAGATTTCGCTGGCAGAGGCAGACACGTTGACTGACAACGATGGTCTGGCTTTGGGCGCCGTTCGGGCCCGGATGTCTGGCCGGGCCAGGGATTTCCTGCCGCATGATATGTTTCATGGTTTCATTGAGATGCACATCGAACAGGGTCCTGGAATGGATGCTGCTGGCACCCAGATCGGTGTCGTGAGTGACATTGTCGGGATCCGCGAGGTGCGCATCAGAATTCTCGGACGCCAGAACCATGCCGGCACCACGCCGATGGCGCTGCGGCAAGATGCCTTTCAGGCGCTCAGTGAGTTCAATCAGCGGATCAATGCTCGTTTTGCTGCACTGGCCACCGCTGCCACGGTCTGGACCCTTGGCTACGCAGATATTTCGCCCAATGCATCCTCGGTGGTGCCGGGATGCGCCGTCTTTTCCCTGCAATGGCGCGATGGCGATGCGACGCGACTGGACAAAATGGAACAGACCGTTTGTGAGGTCGCAGGTGAGATCGCACGGGATCTGCAAGTGAAGGTCGAGCTGGGCGATATCGGCGGCATTGCACCCGCCGCGATGGATGCGCGCCTGAAGGCGGCCCTGCGCGACTCGGCCGAGGCGCTGGCGCCGGGAAAATGGCTGGATCTGCCCTCTGGAGCGCTGCATGACGCGGCCAATGTGGCGCAGGTGATCCCCTCGGCGATGCTGTTTGTGCCCTCGATTGGCGGCATCAGCCACGCCTTTGACGAAGATACCAAAGAGGCAGATCTGGTAAAGGGGCTGGAGGTTCTGAACCGCGCTGCGCTCTCTTTGTAGCAAAGCCACTATGCGCCCTGAAAGCCAATATGCGCCCTGTTTGACCCGGCCTGCGCGTCGGGCAAAGCGGGGCGTATCGCAGGATCAGCCGCGGGCGTAGCCGCGTTTCAACATGCGATTGCGGTGTTTGTCCGCCGCCAGAGAGGCGTCGCGCAGATTGTCGTAGATATTGATGGCGCATTGGCCATTGCTGCCCGCCATGCCCCATTCCCGCAGAACAGAGACCTCGGAAAACAGGTTCAGAGCCAGTTCAATCCGGTAAAACCGGGAGCGGCGGCTTTGCGCTTGGCTATAGAGCAGACAGGTGGCCATGCGGTGATTCTATACCGAGCGATTCGTCCCGGCAAGAGGCAGATGACAGTATCTTTTTGGCGGCACCGCAGGGCTCAGTTCAGGGCTCAGCTCCAGCTCACATCGCCGAGAAAAATGTAGCCAGCCCCGTATATGGTTTTGATCAGTCGCGGGTTTTTGGGGTCTTCGCGCAGCTTGGTGCGCAGGCGCGACACCCGCACATCCATGGCGCGATCAAAACTGTCTCCGGCGCCGCCGCCCAGGCTTTCTTGCATCTGGGCCCGTGAGATCAGGCGTTTTGGGCTGTCGAGGAACAGGCGCAGGACTTCCCCCTCGGCATGGGAGAATGGAGTTTCCGCACCGCTGTCATCTTCGAGAATGTAGCGGTCAAAATGGGCGGTCCATCCGGCAAAGCTGGCAGAATTCCCGCTGACCGGCTGGCTGCGGGGGCCTGAGCGCAGGCGGGCCCGGATACGGGCGACCACCTCGGTGGGGTCAAAGGGTTTGGTGATATAGTCATCGGCGCCGAGTTCCAGCCCGGTGACACGATCCTGCACCTGTGCGCGACCCGAGATGATGATGACGGCGGCGCCCTGTTCCAGCGCCAGCCGGTGGACCAGGGTCAGCCCATCCACGTCCGGCAGCGACAGGTCCACCAGGCAGACATCCGGCGTCACCCGCTTTAACGAGGCCTCAAATTCGCGGGCGCGGGCAAAGCTCTGGGTGCGGAACCCCGCCTCTTCGAGGCAATCGGTGAGGATCTGGCGAATTTCCGGCTCGTCGTCCAGAATGGTGACAAGAGGCGCGGTCATGCTGGTGTCTCCGGGTTGATGAGGGCGGACAGTTGCTGGGCATCAAAGGTTTTTTGCAGCACCGGTCCAGCCTTTAAGGCCATGCGAAACTGTGGATCACTGGGCGGCAGCGAGGTCATCAGAATCATTGGCAGACCAGAGCCTTTCAGGCGTTGCGCCAGATCAATTCCGGTGGCCTCGCCCTCAAGACGCACATCCGACAATACCAGTGCGATATCGGGGATATCAACGGCCAATGCTGCGGCCTCATCAACACTGGTGGCTTCGACCACCGAGTAGCCAAGATCAATCAGCATATCCCGGAAGGTGGCGCGCAGCTCTTCGCTGTCTTCCACCAGCAGGGCAAGGCCGCCTTTGGCGTCAGGCGCCAGCCGGTAGGGCAGGCGCAGCGTGACACTGGCGCCCGAGACCGTATTGCCGACCCGCATGTCGCCGCCTGCGGATTTTGCCATATCATAGACCATGGGCAGCCCAAGGCCGGAGCCCTCGCTGCCCTTGGTGGTGAAAAACGGATTGAGCGCATTCGCCAGTGCGTCGGCTGAGAAGCCGGGGCCGGTGTCAGAGACGCTGATCTCCAGCCAGACCTGTCCCATCACATGGGCGCTGACGGTGATCTGACCGTTGACGCCACAGGCGTCCCGGGCGTTCAGGATCAGGTTGAGCAGCGCATCCTGCAGCTTACCGGCATCCAGCAACAGCAGCACATCCGGAGTATTGTCCAGCACGCTGAGCCCCAGTCCCTGCGGCAGGGACGGCGTGGCGAGGATCTTTAGCTCGGACAAAAGCGCATGCATATTGGTGGCTTGTGGGCGCAGGGTGCGTTGGCTGGTCATTTCGGCAATCCGGTTAAGCAGCCGCCCGCCGCGCCGCGCCGCCGACAGCGTGCCGCGCACCATCTCGCGGCCCTGGGGTGGCAGCTCCATTTTGTCCAGCTTGCTCTGCATGCCGAGGATAATGGTCAGCAGGTTGGAGAAATCATGCGCCAGCCCCGAGGTCATCTGCGCCGCCATTTCACGCCGCCGCGCCTGTTGCAGCGCAACGCGGGCCTGGGTTTCTTCGGTGACATCCATCGACAAAATATAGACTCCGCCGCTTTTGTCAGGGGTAAAGGCCACCCGGATCCGGCGGCTGTCATGGGCTTCGGTGAACTCAAAAACGGGGCTTTCGCCCTGGTAGGCTGCCATCAGATGCGGCTCGATCTTGCCATAGGCCTGCGGGCCAAGGGCGTCGGAAATATGCATCTCCAAAATGTCGGAGGGGCGACTTGGAAAGACCGAGCTCAGCCGCCTGTTGGTATAGGTATAGTGGCCATCGGCATCGAC
>NZ_MWVJ01000026.1 GCF_002087335.1 Pseudophaeobacter leonis | reverse complement strand
GCTATGCGGCAGGTAGCGACATTTGCAAAGTCTGTCTTTCGGCCTGGGAACACAGCCTGCGACCGCTGCGATGCCGCATGAGAAGCGGTCATTGATGAGAGGTGCGGCGAAATTTTGGAGTTGGAGGGCAGAAGTTCGGACTAAGCAGTTGCTTGCATTATTTTCATCAACTCCCGCTTTGCGACCCTTACCTGCCGTTTAACTAACAACTCCCTCCGGCGATCCGGCTTTCAGTAAGCTGCGATTGGCGTGACATGCAGAGGTCCTTGAACCGAACAGTCGCAAGTCCGGCGCCAGACTGATCCATGTCAACGCGATGCCCTTCGTCTGGAGCTAACTTGCCCAAGTTCCAAACCGGAAGGGCAATGGCAAATGTCAAAAGCAACATTGCTTGAGCAACACCACATCATCGGCGGTGGCATCGCCGGACTGGCAACTGCCGTCTACTTGATCCGCGACGCAGGGGTCGGAGGCAAGAACATCCCCATCTACGAGCAGCTCGGGATTGCTGGTGGATCGCTGGACGGGTCGGGCGACGCCGAGACCGGATATATGATTCGCGGTGGTCGCATGTTCGAGGAACACTTCGCGTGTACGTTCGAACTTCTGGACACGCTCCCGTCCCCGAAGGATTCATATCTCAGCGTCACTGAGGATATCAAGGCCTTCAATCGCATGGTGCCAGGGTCGTCCAACTGTCGCCTCGTTCGGGACGGGCGACCGGCTGAAGACCGCTATGATCTGACGCTGGGTGCGCAGGACATTGTCGATATCTACCGCCTCATCCTTCGGACGGAACGCAGTCTCGCGGGACGCAGCATTGAGGAATGGTTCGAGCCGTCCTTCTTCGAGAGCAATTTCTGGCTGATGTGGTCAACGATGTTCTCTTTTCAGCCGTGGCATGCGCTGACTGAAATGAGGCGCTATCTGCGGCGGTTCATCCACCTCTTTCCCGGTTTCACGCGAGTCGCGGGCATTCTACGTACGCGCTTCAATCAGTATGATTCCCTGATCGTCCCCATCGTAACATGGCTGCGGGATCGGGAAGTCAGGATCGATACCGGCAGGCAGGTCACTGACGTTATGATCGAGGGAACTCGGCGGGACCGTCGTGTCACGGCCCTCACTTTGGGCGACGGTCGGAGAGTGAAGGTCAGCGACGATGACCGCGCATACCTCACGCTGGGTTCGATGACGGACGCGAGCGCAGAGGGTACGAACGACCGCGCCCCGGATATTGCGGACCAAGAAGGTGGGGCATGGGCGCTGTGGCGCAAGCTTGCGGCTACGCACGAAGGTTTCGGCCGCCCCGACGCGTTCTGTGGCGACACCAGCAAGACCGCATGGCATTCGTTTACGGTAACAATGGATCGCCCGGATTTCTTCGGGTTTATGGAGGATTTCACGAACAATCGGACAGGCACTGGCGGACTGATCACTTTCGCTGATTCTGGTTGGACGCTGTCGGTCGTGCTGTTCCACCAGCCGCATTTCCGAGGTCAAGAACATGGCACCTACACCTTTTGGGGTTATGGATTGCGCGGCGATCGGCTCGGCGACTTCGTCAGCAAACCGATGTGGGAGGCGACAGGCAACGAGATCATCAGCGAGCTATGCGGGCATCTGAAACTTGATGCAGCGCAGGCAACTTGGTTCGACGACGCGCGCGTTCTGCCGTGTCGAATGCCTTATATCACCAGCCAGTTCATGCCCCACAAGCCGGGCGACCGCCCTGACATTCGCCCCATCGGTGCGCGAAATTTTGCGGTGATCGGGCAATTCTGCGAACAGCCCCGCGATTGCGTCTTCACGGTGGAATACTCCATCCGCTCCGCGCGCACCGCCGCGGCGGCCCTGACGGGCCGCGTCGATCCACCGCCGCCCGTAGCACGCACCGACCTTAACCCAATGGTCCTGATAAGGGCGGCCCGAGTACTGATGAGAATGTAACCACTGTGCTTGTCCGCCAATGCAATTCAGGCGCGCAATCGGAAGTATCTTCGTTGGGATTCGTTTCGGCATGAACGACCGAATCGCGCCAATTGACGGTCATCTGAGCGCGATGCAGCATCTGTCAAAGTGGGCTCGAAGCGGACTTGCGGCGCTGCAGCACTAGGATCGTCGCGCTGAAGCTCTACATTAGGCCGGTCAATGAAGGTTGCTAGCACAATGTAGACCTTGGCCGCAGGCCACCAGCTGTGGTCTATTGGCTGAGAAATAATCGACTCAACCCATCAGCAGGAATAGAGTGTAGCTTGACTGCGCCCGAAGCTGTCCATTTTTTGAGAGTAGCTCAAGTGGCGGTTTTCGAAAACAGCATACAGTCCTCACGCAGCGGCGATGTGCCCAATTGCTATATTTCGAACTGATGTAAAGATGATCGTCCGATAACCTCTACAGGCAGAAGTATCGATGAAAACAAGATGCGCGTTTCTTTACGGCTCTGTGCTACGAGCTTTCGGCTGCCTGGCAATATTGCTCGCGTTTGCGCTCATGCCTGCAAGTCGACCAGTACAGGCGCAGACATCGCCGAACATGCTGGATGAGGTCGCCAGTGATCCGCAAAAGGACGTCTCTGTAGCGCCCGGTGTGTTTGACGCGGAGATCGAAAATCGACTACGGCGGATTGTGGTCGCCAGTAGGTGGTTTGGACCCCTTGCCATTTCCGTGCGAGAGGGCATCGTTTTTCTCGACGGCCAAACCGAAACCGAAGAGCGGAAGGAATGGTCACGCCAGTTGGCTCTCAGAACTGAGGGCGTTGTGGCCGTCGTCAAGCGAATTGAGGTGAATCCACAAGTTAGCTGGGACCTGACACCGACGTGGCGCGAGATCGATCGGCTAAGCGATCAGGTTCAATGGTTTGCGCCGTTAACCGGTCGTCTCGGTCCTTATTCTGCTGTGCGCGTGGGCCTTGTCGCTCGGCGTTGCTGTTTTGGCACGTCATTCGCTTCGTCGGCGTATTGCGTCTCCACTGCTCCTGCAGCTTGTGGCACGCACATTGTCGATACCCGTGATCTTGATCGGTATTTACCTGGTGCTTCAAATTGCTGGCCTCACGCGCCTAGCCATTACCGTGTTGGGAGGAACGGGCCTCGTCGGTATCGTGCTGGGCCTTGCCTTCCGTGATATTGCTGAGAATTCTCTCGCAAGCATCCTTCTCAGCATACGAAATCCTTTTCGTGCGGGCGACTGGATCCAGGTGGGCGAGCATCAGGGCCTTGTCCAGAACCTCAACATCCGCACGACTGTCTTGCTGACGCTGGATGGAAATCATGTGCAAATTCCAAACACTTTAATTTTCAAAAGTATTATCAAGAATTTCTCCACCAATCCAAATCGGCGAGCCGAGTTCACCGTCAGTATCGGATACGAAGATTCCATCCTGAAGTCTCAGGAGATCATCATTCAGGCGCTCCGCGCGCACCCAGCGGAGCTCGAAGACCCCGAGCCGAATGCTCTGGTCGACGAACTGGGTCCGTCAAAGGTAAGCATTCGGGTGCAGTTCTGGTTTGACGGAAGATTGTATTCGGTTTTCAAGGTTCGATCGGCGCTTAGGCGGCAGGTCAAAGGTGGGCTACAGACTGCTGGAGTAACGATACCGAATCCGGCCCAGGAAATCGTCTTTCCGGATGGTGTTCGCTTCCCGCACACCCCGACCGCAGAATGCAACAGTGAGGAAGAGCTTAGGCGCCTAGAAGCAGGAAGCGGAGAGGCCGCAATGGTCACAACCGGAGAGGGTGATCTCGTTTCCGAAATGGCGGAGTTGGAGCGCCAGGCCGACGCGGTAGACTTGCAGGGCGCGGATGAAAACCTGCTCACCTCTGAGGTGAGCAGGACGCTCCCCCACGCTGAAGGCCCCACATTCACAAGTAGAGACTTCGGGCTACGTGATGGCGCTTGTCTGATGGACAAACGCGTATACAATTGTCGTTAAATCCCAAATACGGCAGTGCCAACAGCCGGAACAATGGCACCTGTAGTACCGCAGAATCGACTTCGGCCGCCTTAGCTATCTGAGCGTCTGCTTTCGGGACCCTGGTCACAGAATGCCGCGCCTGCAGTGTAGTCGCTGCGGTACATTGGCTAATGTCTAGAAAGGGCTG
>NZ_MWVJ01000025.1 GCF_002087335.1 Pseudophaeobacter leonis | reverse complement strand
TTCATAGCCAGCATCGGGCTTATGGGCGCCACGGTGCGGGAAGGTGCTGAGTTTCGCGCCCGCCATGACGCGCGCCGCGATGGACGCGATGGCGCTGTCTGTCGCCTTGGCGACAAAGGGCACGGTACGGCTGGCGCGCGGGTTGACCTCGATGAGGTAGATGTCGCCGTCTTTGATGGCAAACTGGATGTTCATCAGGCCGACCACATTCAGCGCGCGGGCCAGAGCATAGGTTTGTACCTTGATTTCCTCAATGACATCCTTGGAGAGCGAGTAGGGCGGCAGGGAACAGGCACTGTCGCCCGAATGCACGCCGGCCTCCTCAATATGCTGCATGATGCCGGCCACATGCACGTCAGTGCCGTCGCAGATCGCATCCACATCCAGCTCAACCGCGCCAGAAAGGTAGCTGTCGAGCAAAACAGGGCTGTCGCCTGACACAACCACCGCCTCGGCGATGTAGCGGCGCAGCTGGTCCATGTCGCGCACGATCTCCATCGCGCGTCCGCCCAGAACATACGAGGGGCGAATGACCAGAGGAAATCCGATTTCCTCAGCGATCTCTAGCGCTTGCGCATCCGTAGACGCAATGCCGTTATGCGGCTGTTTCAGGCCCAGATTGGTCACCAGCTCCTGAAAGCGTTCGCGGTCTTCAGCAAGGTCAATGGCATCAGGCGAGGTGCCAAGGATCGGAATGCCTTCCTGCTCCAGCGCATTGGCCAGTTTCAGCGGCGTCTGGCCGCCAAACTGTACGATGACACCGTGCAGCGTGCCGTTTCCTGCTCTACCCGCAGGATCTCCATCACATGTTCAAAGGTGAGGGGTTCAAAATACAGCCGGTCCGAGGTGTCATAGTCGGTCGAAACCGTCTCGGGGTTGCAGTTGACCATGATGGTCTCATAGCCCGCATCCGTCAGCGCGTAGCAGGCGTGGCAGCAGCAATAGTCAAATTCGATGCCCTGACCGATCCGGTTTGGACCGCCGCCCAGAATGACCACCTTTTTGCGATCCGAGGGCCGGGTTTCGCATTCCACCTCGCCCATCATCGGGGCCTCATAGGTGGAATACATATAGGGGGTCTGGGCCTCAAATTCGGCGGCGCAGGTGTCGATACGTTTAAAGACAGCAGTGACGCCCTGGGCGATACGGGCGTCGCGGACGGACTTCTCTGACGCATCCGTCAGGTTTGCCAGTCGTGCATCGGTAAAGCCAAGCATCTTGAGGTGGCGCAGGGCCTGTTCGCCAGTTGGCAGGCCATTTTGGCGCACCTCGGCCTCGGCATCGATGATCTCGCGGATGCGATCCAGGAACCAAGGGTCAAATTTGGTGACACCAAAGATCTCGTCGTTGCTCAACCCATGACGCATCGCCTGCGCAATGGTGCGCAGGCGGTCCGGGGTCTGCTGGCTGATTGCCTTGATCACTGCCGCCTTGTCAGTGGCAATTTCCCAGGTGCCAATGGTGAGGCCGGGGATCTCAACCTCGTCAAAGCCGGTGAGACCCGATTCCATCGAGGCCAGTGCTTTTTGCATCGATTCATGGATGGTGCGGCCAATAGACATGGCCTCGCCCACGGATTTCATCGCGGTGGTGAGATAGAGCTCTGAGCCGGGGAATTTCTCAAAGGCGAACTTTGGGATTTTGGTTACGACGTAGACGATCGATGGCTCAAACGAGGCCGGGGTCACCTTGGTGATGTCGTTGTCCAGCTCGTCCAGCGTATAGCCGACCGCCAGTTTTGCGGCGATTTTGGCAATCGGAAAGCCGGTCGCCTTGGAGGCCAGCGCGGAAGAGCGCGACACCCGCGGGTTCATCTCGATCACCACCATGCGGCCATCGGCCGGGTTCACCGCCCATTGCACGTTGGAGCCGCCGGTCTCAACGCCGATCTCACGCAGCACGTTGATCGAATGGGTCCGCATGATCTGGTATTCTTTGTCGGTCAGCGTCAGGGCCGGGGCCACGGTGATCGAATCACCTGTGTGCACGCCCATGGGATCGATGTTTTCAATGGCGCAGACGATGATGGCGTTATCCGCTTTGTCGCGGACCACTTCCATTTCAAACTCTTTCCAGCCCAGCAGGCTCTCGTCGACCAGGATCTGGTTCACGGGGGACGCATCCATGCCGGTACGGCAGAAGTGCTCATAGTCTGCGCGGTTATAGGCTACGCCACCGCCGGTGCCGCCCATTGTGAATGCCGGGCGGATGATCGCAGGCAGGCCAATGTCTTCCAGCGATTCCAGGGCGATACGCACACCCTCATTGAGGTCGGCCTTGCCGTCTTCCAGCTTGGGCGCGGTGACGATGGTGGCGCGGGGGTTCTCAATACCCAACCGGTCCATGGCGTCACGGAACAGTTTGCGATCCTCGGCCATCTCGATGGCGTCGCGGGTGGCACCAATCATCTCGACGCCAAATTCTTCCAGCACCCCCATTTCTTCCAGCGCCAAGGATGTATTGAGGCCGGTCTGGCCGCCCATGGTTGGCAGCAGCGCGTCGGGACGTTCTTTCTCGATGATCTTGGCGACCACTTCTGGTGTGATCGGCTCGATATAGGTGGCATCGGCCAGGCCGGGATCGGTCATGATCGTGGCCGGGTTGGAGTTCACCAGAATGACGCGGTAACCCTCTTCTTTCAGGGCTTTGCAGGCCTGAGCACCAGAATAGTCGAATTCGCAGGCCTGCCCGATGATGATGGGCCCCGCACCAATGATCATGATCGACTGGATGTCGGTTCTTTTTGGCATGGGTTAGCTTCCTTCGATTATGTGCGCGCGGCAGGCCCGGGCGGCGTGCCCAGGTCGGTCAGTGAGTGTTGGCGAGTCGGGCAGCCCCAAGCGCCCAAATTGTCCTGCGTTATAGGGGTAGCGTAAAAAGGTGCAAGAGGGATCGCGCATGCGCATCGAATTGCCGCCTTTTTGCGATCTGTTGCCAGTGCTGTCGTTGTCCTTATCCGTGGTGCTGCTGCACTGGGATGTATGTCCTGCGCCCTTCGCGGCTAAAGCCCTGCAGAGGGCTGCTCAGAGCAGGCAGAGCGGAAAAGCTCTGGGCTGGGGGGAAAAAGCTCTGGTCTGGGCGGAAAAACCGTGGGTTTGCTTGACAACGCCTGCGCAACCCTGTGTATCGGCCCAGACGAATTCCGCGCCGAATTCGAGGTGCCAGTGCGCATATTCCGAATGACGGCCGCCCAAAGACCAGACAGCATACCGAAAGGTCACGCCATGCATGCCTATCGCAGCCATACCTGCGCCGAACTGAACAAATCCAACGTGGGCGAAAATGTTCGCCTGTCCGGTTGGGTCCATCGCGTCCGCGATCACGGCGGCTTGCTGTTCATCGATCTGCGTGACCACTATGGCATCACTCAGGTGATGGCCGACCCCGACAGCCCGGTCTTTGCCGAGATCGAAAAGGTGCGCTCGGAATGGTGTATCCGCATTGATGGCAATGTGCTGGCGCGCGACGAGAGCCTGGTGAACGACAAACTGCCCACCGGCGCGATCGAGGTCTTTATTCGCGACATCGAAGTGCTGGGGAAATCCGAAGAGCTGCCCTTGATGGTCTTTGGCGATCAGGAATACCCGGAAGAAACCCGCCTGCGCTATCGCTACCTGGATCTGCGCCGCGAGAAGATGCAGCACAACATGCTGCTGCGCTCCAACATGGTCTCCTCGATCCGCAAGCGCATGTGGAACAAGGGCTTCAACGAGTATCAAACCCCGATCATTACCGCTTCCTCTCCGGAAGGCGCACGTGATTTTCTGGTGCCATCGCGCCAGCATCCGGGCAAATTCTACGCCCTGCCGCAGGCGCCACAGCAGTTCAAACAGCTGATGATGGTCTCGGGCTTTGACAAATACTTCCAGATCGCGCCTTGTTTCCGCGATGAAGACCCGCGCGCCGACCGCTCGCCGACAGATTTCTACCAGCTCGACCTCGAGATGTCTTTTGTCACCCAGCAGGATGTTTTCGACACCATCCAGCCGGTGATGCAGGGCGTGTTTGAGGAATTCGGTGGCGGCCGCAAGGTCGACAGTGAATGGCCGCAGATCTCCTACAAGGACGCGGCCCTCTGGTATGGCTCTGACAAGCCCGACCTGCGTAACCCGATCAAGATGCAGGTGGTGTCTGAACATTTTGCCGGATCCGGCTTTGCGATCTTCGCCAAACTTCTGGAGCAAGAGGGCACCGAGGTGCGTGCCATTCCCGCGCCCAAAGGCGGCTCGCGCAAGTTCTGCGACCGGATGAATGCCTTTGCGCAAAAAGAAGGTCTGCCCGGCATGGGCTATATCTTCTGGCGCAAACAGTCCGCTGATGCCATCGCGCAGGAGCAGGGCATCACCGTGAAAGAAGTGAACGCCAAGGTCAAAGCCGGGGAGATCACCTTGGGCATGGAGGCCGCCGGTCCTCTGGCCAAGAACATCGGCCCCGAGCGCACCGAAGCGATCCGTCAGCAACTGGGTCTTGAGATGGGCGATGCCGCCTTCTTCCTGGGCGGTAAGCCCAAAGCCTTTGAATCCGTTGCGGGCCGTGCGCGCACGGTGATTGGCGATGAGCTGGGCCTGACCGACAAAGACCGCTTTGCCTTTGCCTGGATCGTTGATTTCCCGATCTACGAGGCAGACGAGGAAACCGGCAAGATCGACTTTGAGCACAACCCCTTCTCGATGCCGCAGGGCGGCATGGAGGCGCTGCAGGGCGATCCGCTGAAGGTGCTGGGCTACCAGTATGATCTGGCCTGCAACGGCTACGAGCTGGTCTCGGGCGCGATCCGGAACCACCGTCCGGAAATCATGTTCAAGGCCTTCGAGATTGCCGGCTATGGCAAGGATGAGGTCGAAAAACGCTTTGGCGGCATGGTCAATGCTTTTCAGTACGGCGCGCCACCCCACGGCGGGTGTGCTGCCGGCATCGACCGTATGGTGATGCTGCTGGCGGATGAGGCCAACATCCGCGAGGTCATCATGTTCCCGATGAATCAGCGCGCCGAAGATCTGATGATGTCGGCCCCCTCTGAGCCCATGGCCGAGCAGTTGATGGAGCTTGGACTGCGGGTGATCCCACAGGATCAGTAATCACCTGAAAAATCGTCAAGACCTTAAGGGCCCGGAGTATTCCTGGGCCCTTTTTCTATGGCATGCGGAATTCTGCTTAAGCTTATTTCCGGGCTTTGTGCATGGTGCCTCTGGGGGGTATGATAGGTGCAACGCGGTGCAAGGTAGGATCTTTGGGCAATGGAATTTGATCCGGAACTGGCAGAGATCCGCTTTGGCTGTGGCCTCGCACCGGGCATCATACCACCGGCCTCGACCGAGGCTATGCTGACGCGGCTGACGGGGCAGGATGTGGCTGCCCGCGATTTCCCTATTGCAGGCACGGATGCCGGATTGGCCGCGGCCCTCACCTACAGCAAACTTCGCAAGCTCTACCGCCAAAAGGGCGGCACGGATCAGGCCGAGCAGGCCGAAAAAACATTTAAGCGCTACCGCAAGGACCATTTGCAGCAGCGCAATCTCTGGTTTCGTCAGCTTCTGTTGCGCCATGTGACAACTGAGGACGCTTTTCGCGAAAGGCTGAGCCTGTTCTGGGCTGATCATTTTACCGCGCAGGGCAAGAACCAGGCGCTGCGCCCGCTGGCCTATGGCTATGTGGAGACCTCAATCAGACCCTTTATTGCCGGGCGCTTTGAGGATCTGCTGATCTCTGCGGTGACGAATCCCTTGATGTTGCACTACCTGGATCAAAACCGGTCTCGCGGCGCGCAAAGCAAACGCTCGCAAAATCAGGGCGGGCGTGGCGGCCTCAATGAGAATCTCGCCCGTGAGGTGCTGGAGCTCCACACTCTTGGGGTTGATGGCGCCTATAGCCAGGGAGATGTGCGCCAACTGGCCGAATTATTCACGGGGCTTACTTACCGTGTCCGCAAGGGGTTCTTGTTTGACCGGGCTCTGGTTGAGCCGGGCGCCGAGACGGTGCTGGGCAAGACATATGGCGGCGACAAAGCCTCTCTGGAGCCGGTGCTGCAGGTTCTGCGGGATCTGGCCGTGCACCCCGCAACAGCGCGTCACATCGCCTGGAAGCTGGCGGTGCATTTCACCCGGGATGATCCGCATCCGGATCTGGTTGCGGATCTGAGCGCGGCCTATCGCCAGAGTGGCGGCCATCTGGGCATGGTCTACGGCGTGCTTCTGAACCATCCCCGCGCCTGGGATGCTGAGCTGGAAAACGTAAAACCGCCCTTTGATTTCAAGGCCTCAACCTGTCGTGCTCTGGGCGTGGATGTCGCGGATCTGACCGCCTGGAAGGCCAAACGGATCCGACAGAACTTTGCCGCGCCGATGAAACTGATGGGCCAGAACTGGCAGGCCTCCTCTGGGCCGGATGGCTGGGACGAGGCCGATGCCGCCTGGATCACGCCTCAGGGCCTGTCAGCCCGGCTCAGATGGGCGATGGCGGCGCCAAGACGTCTGGTGGAGAGCCTGCCACAACCGCAGGAGTTTGCACGCCTTAGCCTCGGCAGTCGCGCGGATGAGCGGGTTCAGTTTGTCGCCTCGGCTGCCGAAACACGCGCCGAAGCGATTGGTCTGAAATTGTCCTCTCCTGCCTTTCAACGGCGATAGGGGCAATTAATGGTGGATGTAGCATGACGCTGTCACGCAGGAAATTTTTGACCCGCAGTACCCTGTTGGGCTGCTCTCTGGCCGCGAGCCCGCTGATAACACCGGTGAGTTTTGCCGCCGCCCCCTGGGATCGGCGTCTGGTGGTGATCATTTTGCGCGGCGGCATGGACGGGCTGGATGTGCTGCGCCCCTATGGCGATCCAGGCTATGGCGGGCTGCGGACAACGCTGGGCGGCGGGCCTTTGGGTGATGGGCCTTTGAGTGATGGGCTTGTTCTGGATGGTTTTTATGCGATGCCCCCGGCGCTGGCCCCTTTGATGCCCCTGTGGCAGCAAGAGGAGCTTGGCTTTGTCCAGGCGGTTTCAACCCCATACCGGGCCCGGCGCAGTCACTTCGACGGGCAGGACCTTTTGGAAGCGGGCACCGTAGGTCTGGGAGAGCGGCATGATGGCTGGCTGAACCGGCTGCTGCAACTGAAGACCGGCATATCAGCGCGAACGGCCTTTGCCATTGGGCAGGGCGATCTGCAGCTTTTGCAGGGCACGGCACCGGCGTCCGACTGGTCACCGGATGCGGATCTTTTGCTCAGCCCTCAGGCGGAACAGTTGGCGGGGCTTTTGATGCAACAGGATCCACTGTTTACCTCGGCTCTGGCAGAGGCGCTGGCGCTGTCGCGTGACGACGATGGCGTTGTGGGCCTGCCCGAACCCGGTGACGACATGCAGGAGATGATGGCGGGAGCAATGGAGATGCCAAAACCACAGCGTGGCAAGGCGCATCTCAAACTGGCCGAATTTGCGGCCGAGCAGCTGCGCGGGGAGACCCGGATTGCGTCGTTTTCATTGAATGGCTGGGATACGCACAGCCGCCAGAAAGGCGCGCTGACTGCGGCTTTGGTGCGGCTTAGCGACAGCATCCTGGCGTTAAAACAGGGTGTCGGTGCCTCGGTCTGGGACAAGACCGCGATTGTTGCCATGACGGAGTTTGGTCGTACGGTGCGTGAAAATGGCACTGGTGGTACGGATCATGGCACGGGGGGGGCGATGGTTTTGGCCGGTGGAGCGATCCGCGGCGGGCGTGTTTATGGCCGCTGGCCGGGACTGGATGAGGCGTCGTTGTATAATCGCCGCGATCTGATGCCAACCGGTGACGTCCGCGAAGCGGCCGCCTGGGTGATGCGAGGACTGACCCAAACCAGCCAGAGCGATCTGGAACGCCAGGTCTTTCCGGGATTGCAGATGGGACAGGATCCCGGCCTCTTGCGTTAAAGCCGCAAATGCCGACCTTCGTTTCGGGCCTTCGTTTCGGGCCTTCGCGCATCATGGCCGCTCTGTATTGGGTTGCGGCTATAGCGGCCTGTGCCATGCAAAAGGGGGTCCAGAGGCCCTACTGTTCTGTAGGATGCACCAGCAAAGAGTGCTGGCCGTCGCGAGCATTGTCCCGGTTGCGGCGAATGATCCGCGCACAGTGTCGCGCCTGAAAGTAGAGAACAATGGCCAGTGTGGCCATGCTAGTCACAAAAATCTCTATCATGATCAGAGCGTTATCTTTCTTTCCAGGCGTTCTTGTACAAGTCCGGCAATCATTGCGGCATCGCTGGCAACGGGACGCCCCTCCATTCTGGCCCGCGCGAGGTTGTCTGCAGCCGTCGCCAGCGGTCCATCTCCGGCGCTGCGCGCCACGCCACCCAGGAACTGAGCCAGGTAGTCCAGCGTCTTTTCTTCCTTGGTGTCGTTCAGCACATCCGCCGCATGGGCCATGTCATCGCGAAAGGCGAGCGGATCGGGCTCGACTGTTTCGTCACTCAACTGGCGGGGGCCAGTTGGTTGGCGGTCATCCGGCAGGCGCGACAGGATGGCTTGCTGGAAGGCTGCCAGGGAGGTAATTGGCTTGGCCAGAAACCCATCGGCACCAGCCGCGAGGGTTGCGGCCTCGACGTTTTCATCACCTGAGATAGCGAGAATGATCCGTACCCTGGGATTGGCGGCGTTCATTTCCTCAATCAGCTCCAGCCCTGAGCCATCGGGCAGGCCAACATCGGCAATCACCACCGAGGGGCGATAGACCTGCAAATGGCGGCGCGCCGATTTCAGGCAATCTGCGCGTCGAATGCGCGCCCCACTTCGCAGGCACAGCAGGCGCAGAGCCTCACAGGCATAGCGGCTGTCCTCGATGACCAGAATGGTCAGACCCAACAAGGGTCGGCGGGCACTTGGCAGTCTTTGGGCGGCAGCAAACAGTTCCGAATCGTCCATTACTCATAACTCCTCACGGGATACGACTAGACGTTATAAATTTGAGGCTAATTCGAAGTTAACGGGCTCGACCGGTGACAAAGCCGCCTGGGACCGTATGTGAGCAGAGGGCAGAACCCTGCGTGAAACAGGAGACTGGGCGCATTGGCGCACTTGCGAAGGGCGGCGACAATTGAGCATAAGACGGCAACCAATAGTATTGCCAAGGAGACGTGAGATTATGATTGGGCGACTGAACCATGTAGCCATTGCCGTTCCCGACCTAGAGGCCGCATCGGCGCAGTATCGCAGCACTCTTGGTGCTCAGGTGGGGGCACCGCAGGACGAGCCCGATCACGGGGTCACGGTTGTTTTTATCGAACTTCCCAACACCAAGATCGAGTTGCTTTACCCACTGGGTGAAAACTCTCCGATCAACAGCTTTTTGGAGAAAAACCCGGCTGGGGGTATTCACCACATTTGTTATGAGGTCGAAGACATCCTGGCGGCACGGGACCATCTTTTGTCTGAAGGGGCCCGGGTTTTGGGATCCGGAGAGCCGAAGATTGGCGCCCATGGCAAGCCGGTTTTGTTCCTGCACCCAAAGGATTTCAACGGCTGCCTGGTGGAACTCGAGCAGGTTTGAGAGTAGTCTGAGCCTTGCTCTGGTTTGGGGCAGGGGTTGTAAGGAAAAAGCACTATGGCAATTACATCCGGGTTGGTTCTGTTTGCGGTGATCTGGTTTTTGACCTTCCTGGTCATTATTCCGATCCGCATTGAAACCCAGGGCGACAAGGGCGAGATCGTGCCCGGAACCCATGCTGGTGCGCCAGAAAATCACTACCTGCAGCAAAAGGCGGTGATCACAACTGTGGTTGCTGCGCTGCTTTGGGTGGTGATTGCTGGTATTATTCTGTCCGGGATTATCAGCGTCAATGACTTTGACTGGTTCAACCGGTTGCCGGACCCTAAGTAAGGTGTCGCTGAACTTTCGAGGCTGAAGGCTGCCTTGCTGTCGATCCGAGGGCCGCGCTGCACTTTTTGGCACGGCACTATGCCTCTTTAAGGGAGCGCTCCCGCCCGTCGTCGATCTTTTTACAAAAGATCTCCTCCCCTTGGGCCCGGCACCGCGCCATAGGCGCGGTGCCGGGCCCAAGGCCGCCAAGGGGTTTCGGCGCAGCCGAAGCACCTGCGGGCGCGGGAGAGATTGGATTTAAAGAGGAGGGGCTTCGGTTTATGATGTGCTCAAACAGGGATCAGCCCGCTAAAACTCGCGCCAAAGCGCGTGAAAAAGATGGGTGAAGGTGGCCGCGCCCAGGATCGGGATCACCAGATTGACCAAAGGAATAGAGAGCGGCATGGCCATGAGCGTTCCAGCCAGCCAAGATTGTCCCTGTGTGTTGACGCCACATTTTTTTTGCCTCAACGGGGCCCACGCGCCGTGTCGCTGCAAGTGTGAAATACTCGCGCCCCAGCAAAAACCCGTTCAGCGCCCAGAAGATGAAAGGGGCGGCTGGCGGGAACAGAGCATAGAGGATCAGGGCGAGGACATTGGCGCCCAGTAACAAGCCAAGAAAGTTTAAAGTCTCTTTTATCGCGGCCGAAAGGGGAATTGGCGCGACAGCCGGGAGATGTGGGTAATGCTTGTCTTCTACCGCCTGTGCCACATCGTCGAGAAACATCGAGGTGATAGCCGAGGCCACCGGCACCATCAGAAAGATCGACAGCACAGCCATCAAAACGACAGTTCCGATGGAGAAAACTTCGTCAAACCAGGTGACGTCGCCGACAAAAGGCAAGGTGACGACCGAGGCCGTCAGCCATTGCACCAGCATCATAAAGCCGACGGAGGCAAGGATCAGCAGCACCAGCGTCAATCCGATCCCGATGAATAGAACCCGGCGAAACCTTGGATCACCTGTCTGGCCCAGCGTTTTGAAAAAAGAGTAAAAAATCATTCTTGCATCCATGTCGTCAGGTCAGACAGATCCGGGCGTGGGCGTTCTGGTGGCGTGGCGCCCTGCGTGGCGATATGAATGAACCCGGCGATCCGTTCATTGTCGGCAAGGCCAAAGGCCTGCTGGCAAAAGTGCCGGTCATGGCTGGCCCAACCCGAAAGCCAGTTTGCTCCCCAACCCGCCGCCAGCGCAGCGTTCACCAGCGCCAGGCAAACAGCACCTGCGCTGTAGCTTTGCTCGATTGCAGGGACCTTTGGGCTTGGCTTTTGCACCTCAACGACCGCCACTGCCAGGTGGCCGAGGTCAAACTGGCTCCGGGCCTTGGCGATGTCATCGCCGGATTTCCCAAGGCGCTCTCCAGCCTGTACCGCGAGATCTGCCAGCCGGGGCATTGCTGCGCCCTGGATCACGACAAACCGCCAGGGTTCGAGCTTGCCATGGTCCGGTGTGCGGGCGGCAGCCGTGAGCAGGGGCAGCAGTTCTGCGCGTGTCGGCACCGGGGCGACCAGTGTTTTGGCGGGGCGGGAACGGCGCGACAAAAGGAACTCTAGGGCGGCGTCATTGCGTTGTGTCATATGTAAAGCCTTTTTACATCAATGCCAGCAACCTCCGCATCTCAAGGTGGAATTTCAAGGGGAAGAGGCCTTGCGCGGTTGTTTTTTTGCCGGCTCACGGCAGTCAGTCCCAGAGCGGCGCAATTTGGCTGGGCTTTTGCCAAAGGGCGCCTTGGTTTTAACCTGCTCATCCGAAAATTGTCTATGGGTACACCTGTGACGTGAGGCACAGTCGGGCTCTTGTCAGGCTATTGTCGGGCGATGGGGAAGCCAAAGAAAAATGACCTGCCTGATCAAGGCTCGCAGGCCGTAGTGATCATCACGCCAGATTGGCCACCTCAAGCGGCCTCAGACAGGGGGTATCGCGGGGGGCATCGCGGGCGTCAGACCCAGAGGGAGAGCTCAGACCTTATCCTGCATCAGTCGGTAGACACCCTCGGGGAGGTCTAATGCTGCGGCGAGGTCCTGGACTTGCGTATAGGACAAAGTGATTTTTTGCACCTGATCTGTGCGCGGATCCAATTGTTCGACAGTGACGCATTCCGCAAAAGCGTTCAGCGTAATATCTTCCTGCAGCGGGCTGGCGCCTTCGTCCACCAGGGTCACGGTGGTGCTGTCAAATTCATGTTCGATGCTAAACATGGGATAAGACTGCCTGCTTTGCGAAGATCTTGCAAGCCGATGCAGCAGCAGTGGACGCCGCGTGCCGGATTAAATGTCTTTTTGGCATCTGCCATCCCGATGGCAGAGCATGCTCGCGGTGCTGAGGTTTTTTGCGGCAGCACTGAAAAGCCGTGAACTGTGATTGTGCCTTGCTTTGAATGCGGCTTATTATCTCTTCGCAGCATCAGAGGATCCGACATGCGCCGCTCCATTTGTAAACTGACTTTTGCCGTGACATCGCTCTTGCTGGCTGGCTGTGATCTGTCTCTCGACGTTCCCTCACCCAGCTCAGCGTCGCCCACAGGGGCCTCTGCGGCCTCTGCGCAAAACCTGTCTGGCATGGCGCCAGCCGAGGCGCGCAAGGCCTTTGCGACGGTGACGCGCCACGTGGAGCCCGTGGCAGAACGCAGTTGCCGGGAGATGACGTCGGGGATGAATTGCGATTTCCTGATTCAGATAGATCCGAACCCCAAAGCGCCGCCCAATGCCTATCAAAGCCTTGATAAATCTGGCCGGCCGGTGATCACCTTTACGCAGGCGATGCTGGCGCAGATCGCCAACCGGGACGAGCTGGCCTTTGTCATGTCCCATGAGGCGGCACATCACATTCGCGGGCATCTTATGCGTCAGCAGCAAAATGCGGTTGCGGGGGCGGTCTTGCTGGCGGGGCTTGCAAGCCTGGCTGGGGGCTCTGCGGCGGAAATTTCCAATGCCCAGGATATCGGTGCCTCGGTCGGGGCGCGCAGCTACTCAAAGAACTTTGAGCTGGAGGCCGACGAGTTGGGCACCTTGATCACCCATAAGGCCGGCTATCGCCCCAGCGTTGGCATTCAGTTCTTCTATCGCTTGCCGGATCCCGGTGATAGATTTTTGGGCACCCATCCTGCTAACCCGGACCGGGTGCGGGTGGTACAGCAGACGATCGACCGCTATGGGCTGAACTGAGGCCAGTGAGCGCCAAAGTGAATACCAGAGCTCAATCCTGGGAGCTAACCTACGGGCCAAAAGACTGTTGGTGAAAGACAGCGCGTTGCGCTTTGCTAAACACTGTAGTGCAGAGAACCAGCGCCTGAGGCTGGTCTGACAACAAGATCTGACAACAAGATTGGAGCGCGCGGATATGACCAAATCGGAAAACCAACCCGCTCTGACACAGTTGGGGGTCGTGCTGACGGACCGTGGCTCGCGCTATGCGGTCAGTGGCGCCCCGGTCACCGCCCGGGCCGATGTCGATCTGGTCCTTGCCGCCCTGAAGAGCGAGCGCAGTTATGCCAAGGCGACACATAACACCTGGGCGGCTGTGTTGCCGACCGGAGGGCTAAAGGCGGATGACGGCGAAAGCGGTGCGGCCATGGTGATCCTGCGGATGCTTGAGCGCGCAGAGTTGCGTGATCATATCATCATTGTGACACGCTGGTATGGTGGCAAAAAGCTGGGCGGCGACCGGTTTCGCCGGGTTCAGGATGCGGTGCGGGTCTATCTTGATGATCTGCCCGCCCAACAGGCCAGCTGACAAAGGTCAGTTGACAGGGGCCGCCAGACGGAGACCGCCTGTCGGAGTTTGCCTGACAGAAACGGTAGAGAGACGGTGGACAGAGGCGGGCGGGCCGCCTGTCCCGGTATCGGCCTCCACCTCGGGTTGATCTGCATCAAAGCAAATTTGTGCCCCCCCATGTAACGCTGATGCATCAGACCATGCGGGAGAAGAGCCATGCGCCAATATGCGATCCTTAAAACCCATGCCGCCCTGTTCGACGACATGAGCCGGGCCGTGGGACTGGACCTGCCGGAAGAGGCCGTTTCCGGCCGACTTCAGTTCGACGAAATCTCCGAGGCTGTGCTGCGCTGCAGCCGCTGTGCACACCCCACGGACTGCGCGGCGCAGCTCTCCGGTGGTATGGCTGAGATCTCGGCGGCGCCTGACTACTGCCGCAACCGCGACCTGCTCGACTTTCTCAAAGAAGAGACTGTCTAAAAAGCGCAAGGTCCATAACACGCAAGGCCTGCGCAGAGCGCGCACTCATTTGCCCGGGTCTCTTTCTTAGCCGTAGTTCTTGACCAGAGACAGAAGTGGGCACAGAAGTGGGCGATGACGCAGGCGTAATTTGCTGTCGTATTTTCTACCGCATTTTCGGTTCATATGCGGGGGAGCGTGCAAATTGCGTGAGCCCCCCACCGGCAGAGGTTATTTGGCAAGGCATCCCCAAAGGTCATAATCGCCAGCCTCATCGACCTCGACCGTGACGAGATCGCCAACGGACAAGCCCGCAGTGCCCTCGTCGATAAACAGATTGCCGTCGATCTCCGGCGCGTCGGCCTTGGTGCGGCAGGTGGCGATGCCCTCTTCGTCAATGTCATCGACGATAACCTTCAGGGTCTGGCCGACTTTTGCCTGCAGCTTGGCCTCGGAAATAGCCTGCGCTTTCTCCATGAAGCGCTCCCAGCGCTCTTGCTTGACCTCTTCTGCCACATGGTCCGGCAGCGCGTTAGAGCGCGCACCAGCGACGTTTTCATATTTGAAACAGCCAATCCGGTCCAGCTGCGCCTCATCCATCCAGTCCAGCAGGTGCTGGAACTCGGCCTCGGTCTCACCGGGGTAGCCGACAATAAAGGTGGAGCGCAGGGTGATATCGGGGCAAATGGCGCGCCAGGCTGCGATCTCGTCCAGCGTTTTGGCACCGGCCGCGGGCCGTGCCATGCGCCGCAGCACATCCGGGTGCGCGTGCTGGAAGGGGATATCCATATAGGGCAGCAGGGCGTTCTCGGGGTCGGCCATCAGCGGGATTAGGTCGCGCACATGCGGGTAGGGGTAGACGTAATGCAGCCGCACCCAGAGCTCATCCGCGGGGGCGAGTTTGCCCAGTTCGCGCGACAGATCGAGGATATGGCTGCGCACTTCGCCCGCGTTCCAGGGGTTCACGTCATATTTGCGATCCAACCCATAGGCCGAGGTGTCCTGTGAGATCACCAGAAGCTCGCGCACGCCAGCCTTGACCAGCTTGTCAGCTTCGCGCAACACCGCATGGGCCGGGCGCGAGGCAAGACGGCCGCGCATGTCGGGGATAATGCAGAACTTGCATTTGTGATTGCAGCCTTCCGAGATCTTCAGATAGCTGAAATGGCGCGGTGTCAGCTGCACGCCGGTGGCAGGCAGCAGATCAATAAAGGGGTTTGGGTCGGCAGGGACTGCCGCATGCACCGCGTCCAGCACCTGCTCGTATTGATGCGGGCCGGTGACAGCCAGAATGCGCGGGTGATGCTCGCGGATGTAGTCCGGCTCAGCGCCCAGACAGCCGGTGACGATTACCTTGCCGTTTTCCTTCAGGGCTTCGCCGATGGCATCCAGGCTTTCGGCCTTGGCGCTGTCCAGAAAGCCGCAGGTATTGACGATCACCGCATCGGCGCCTGCATAGTCAGGCGAGATGCCATAGCCTTCGGCGCGCAGACGGGTCAAAATCCGCTCGCTGTCGACCAGCGCCTTGGGGCAGCCAAGGGAAACCATGCCAAGCGTTGGCTGGCCTGCACGGGGGCCATCCCCCAAGAGGGGTTTGGGGGCGAGGTCGGGGCGAAGTTCTGGCGGATTGCTGGTCATGGCTGCGCATATAGTACGGGCGCGACCATTTGGGAATGGAGGATTTAGCACAGGCCAGGCTGTGGGTGGCGGCGCGGGCAGGGCAGGTCTGTTGCCAAAGCGGGGGGCGAATTGCTGCGGTTTGATTTGCAATGCTTCATTGCGCCTGCGGCCACTTGCTCTAATCTGTTTTAAAACAAAGGGCAGGAGCGGAATATGCGGTTGGTTTTTCGGATAGTGAGCGCCTTGGTGATAACCGTAGCGCTTCTCGTGACGGTGTTGCTTTTGTTGCCGGGTGAGAAAGGCGCGGCATGGGCTGCGGACCAGATCGAGGCACAGACCGGGCGTAAGCTGACCTTTCAGGGCGAGGTGCGTTTTACGCTCTGGCCGATTCTGGGGGTGAACTCCGACGGGGTGACGCTGTCCAATGCCGACTGGGCCGGGCCGGAGCCGATGCTGACAGCCCAGCGTTTGTCGATAGGAATTTCAGGGTCGGATCTGTTGCTTGGCAAGGTGCGTGTGACCGAGATCTCGGCATGGCTGCCCCATCTCAATCTGTCCGAGCGCGCCGATGGTTTGGGTAACTGGGTGCTGGGGAGTGGCGAGACCGCTGTCAGCGCCCCTGCGGCTGAAGCGGAAAACCAGACAGCCGCGTTACCGATTAGCATTGAAAAGCTCTCCCTCACCGGGGCCTCGCTGCGCTATCAGCCGCAGGAGGGCGCGCCGGTCGAGATGTCGTCGGTGGATCTGGAGCTGCAATGGCCAGATCCCAGCGGCACAGTGAATATGGACCTGACCCTGCGGCCCGCTGGGGAGCCGCTGCATGTTGTCGCCGAGGTCGGAACCTTTGCGGCATTCCTGAGCGGCGATGTCGCATCAGTAGGGGCGACTGTGAATGCAGAAGGCGGATTTTTGCGGTTTGACGGCAGGGCGGATCTGACCGGGGCCGCGACGGGGCGGGTGACGGCAAAGACCACCAATACCAGCGCCTTTCTGGCGGCTTTGGGTCAGGCCGGGATCATCCTGCCCAGGGGGCTGGGCCAGGCCATGAGCATTGGCGCCGATGCCACCTATACGACAGATGGCCGCCTTGCCCTGCGCGACATGGCGTTGGACCTGGATGGCAACCATTTGGAAGGCGCCGCTGATATTGCCTTTAGCGAGGTGCCGCAGTTCACCGCCCAGCTCAATGGCGGCCATTTGAAGATTCCGGGGCTGACAGACGCTTCTGCGTCTGCTGAGGCGACGGGGACAGGGGGCGCTGCCTCTTCGGGCTGGTCAAAAGAGCCGATTGATGCCTCTGGGCTGGCTCTGGCCAATGGCACAGCGGTGCTGAGTTTTCAGAGCCTCACTGCGGCTGGCTACCAGTTTGGCGCCAGTAAGCTCTCCGTGACGCTGGATCGGGCCCGCGGCGTGCTAAAGCTGCAACCGGCGGCTCTGTTTGGTGGAGAGGTGCATGGGCAGTTGGTGGCGAATAATCGCAATGGGTTTTCTGTCGGGGGAAAGCTGACCTACAATGATATCCGGCTGGAAAAGGCGCTGGGCGAGGTCGCAGGCTATGAGCGTCTAAATGGCTCGGCGCTGGGCGAGCTGGAATACCTGGCCTCCGGCAACTCGCTGGATGCGCTGATGCGCACGCTGTCCGGCAAAGGCTGGGTTGAGATCAGCAAGGGGTTCTTCTCCGGCTTTGACCTTGAGGAGTTGATGCGCTCGGGGCAGGGCAACGGTGGCAGTACGGTGTTTGACCAGTTGACCGGCAGCTATACGCTCAGCAAAGGCAATCTGCAGAACGATGATTTGTTGATTACTCTCAAAGGGCTGCGGGCAGAGGGGGCCGGGCGCATTGGGCTGGCAGCACAGGATCTTGACTATCTCTTTACGCCGACGATTTCTGGTGTGAACGGAGCGGCAGGGTTGTCTATTCCGGTGGCCATCACCGGCTCCTGGTCGAAACCCAAAATCCGCCCAGATCTGCAAGGGGCTCTGCAGCCACAAATCGATGCGGCTGAGCAGGAAGCTAAGGATCGTTTGCGACAGAAACTCGAAGAGGAGCTGGAGACTGAGATTGCTCCGGAACAGGATCTCAACGAGGTGATCCGTGATCGTATTGAGCAGGAAGCGAAGGACCAATTGCTGCGTTTGCTGAAAAGGGACTGACGCGAGGGTGTTTTCATCCAAAGGTTTTTTTGGCTTGGCGGCATCGTTTCAAATGTAGAAAGAGACCGCCTCACAGCAGGCCGCTGCTATAAGGCTAGTGCCAAAAGACCGTGCTAAATGACCAGTATCAAAACGACTGTGCCACAATGTAAAACGGGCTCGCCGATAGGCGAGCCCGGGTCGCCTGCCGCAAGGCAGGGGAAATCCCTCAGACCGGTTTAGATTGTTTGGTCATAATCGCCAACCAGCGGCTCGGTGCGGATCACGGCATCAATATCGGCAAAAATGGCCCGCATCTCGGCTTCGCTGTCAGAGCTTTCGCAAACCACCACCAAATTCGGCGTATTGGAGGAGGCGCGCACCAGTCCCCAAGAGCCATTGTCGAGGATGACGCGGGCGCCATTCACCGTCACCACTTCTTTGATGGCGCGCCCGGCAAGGGGCTCTCCGGCGGCGTGTTTCGCGACCAGCTTTTCCACCAGACGCTCCAGCACCGTGTATTTTTCCGTGTCGGAACAATAGGGTGACATGGTTGGAGTCGACCAGGTCTTGGGCAGGGCCTTGCGCAGGTCCGACATCGACATGTCCGGGTTGCGTTCCATCAGCTTGCAGATCTCGACAGCGACGCGCATGCCACAGTCATAGCCACGGCCAATGGGCTCAGCCAGAAAGTAGTGGCCGGATTTTTCGAACCCCGCCAGGGCGCCGATCTCTTTGACCCGGCGCTTCATATGGCTGTGGCCGGTTTTCCAATAATCTACGGTGACGCCGTTTTTGATCAGCTCGGGGTCCGAGGCAAACAGGCCGGTGGATTTGACGTCTGCCACAAAGGTCGCATTGGGGTAAATCTTGCTCAGATCACGCGCCATGATGACGCCCACCTTGTCGGCAAAGATCTCTTCACCCTCATCATCCACCACGCCGCACCGGTCGCCATCGCCGTCAAACCCCAGCGCCATATCGGCGCCCGAGGCTTTGACGCTGGCAGACATGTCATGCAGCATCTCCATGGCTTCGGGGTTGGGGTTGTAGTGCGGGAAGGTGTAGTCCAGCTCATTATGGCTGGGCACCACTTCGACGCCGATACGCTCAAACAGCTCCGGGCCAAAGGCCGAGGCGGTGCCATTGCCGGTGGCGCAGACCACCTTGAGCTTGCGGGTCATTTTGAAGTCGCCGACCAGATCGTCGAGGTAGGCCTCTTTGACACCATCGACAAACTCATATGATCCACCTGGACGGGCTTCGGTCTCGCCGTTCAGCACGATATCACGCAGCTCTGACATCTCGTCGGTTGCAATGGTCAGGGGGCGTTCAAAACCCATTTTGACGCCGGTCCAGCCGTTGGGGTTATGGCTGGCGGTGACCATTGCAACTGCAGGCACATCGAGGTGGAACTGGGCGAAATAGGCCATGGGAGAGACGGCCGGGCCAATGTCCTTGACCTGAATGCCGGCCTGCATCAGGCCCAAAATCAGCGCCTGTTTGATCGACAGCGAATAGTCGCGGTAATCATTTGCCACGGCAATGACCGGCGGGATGCCGCGCCGGTGCATCTGGGTGCCAAGGCCAAGGCCCAGGGCCGTGATGCCGGGGAGGTTGATTTCTTCGGGGTATTTCCAGCGCGCATCATATTCGCGAAACCCCGTTGGGGTGATCATCGGGTCGCGCAAAAAATTCCATGTGTTTTGCTGCACCGGGGAGCTTGGCTTTTTCATCTGTTAAAATCCCTTTTGGGCTTAAATCGTAATTGGATTTGCTTTGGCGAGGGCGTCAAAAGCCATCAGCGTTTCAATAAGTTTTGGCATCTGGTCGAGGTAAATCATATTGGGCCCGTCACAGGGGGCATTATCCGGGTCTTCATGGGTCTCCATAAAGACCGAGGCAATGCCGGTTGCGACTGCCGCACGGGCCAGAACTGGCGCAAATTCGCGCTGGCCACCAGAGGCACCGCCCAGACCACCGGGCTGGGCGACGGCATGGGTTGCATCCATCACCACGGGATAGCCGGTGCGGGCCATCTCGGGCAGGCTTTGCATATCGACCACCAGACGGTTGTAGCCAAAAGAGGCGCCCCGTTCCGTGAGCATGATGCGGCGATTGCCGGTGCTCTCAATCTTGGCAACCACATTGGGCATATCCCAAGGCGCAAGGAACTGTCCCTTTTTGACATTGATCACAGCGCCGGTGTGGCCTGCGGCCAGCAAAAGCGAGGTCTGACGGCACAGGAAGGCGGGGATCTGGATGATGTCACAAACCGCAGCCACAGGCGCGCAGTGGGCGGCCTCGTGGACGTCGGTGATAACCGGCACGCCAATGGCATCCTTTACGGATTGCAAAACCTCGAGCCCCTTGTCCAGACCCAGCGCTGGCTTGGCATTGATTGAGGTCCGGTTGGCCTTGTCGTAGGAGCCCTTACAGACAAATTGTGCCCCGACCTTCTCGCAGGCCTCCTTGAGGGACCCCGCAATCATCTGGGCGTGATCTGCGCTCTCCAGCTGGCAGGGGCCAGCCAGAATGGTCAGGGGGCGATCATTGCCGATGTTGAGGTCGGCGACTTGGATATTTTTCATGATTTACGACGAAACCTGTTCCCGGAGAATAGACGCTGTGAGTGAACACAGCAGATAGATACCGGAAAAGATCAGGAATGCCAAAATCGTATTTTCGAACTTGCGTGGATAGGTCGCCTCTTCGCTGGCCACGGGTGCCACGGCAGTGGTCAGATAGCGCACCTGGCGGTTGGCCTCCATGCGGGTGGATTCCACTTGCTGCAAGGCCGATTGCAGCATCAGATCCCGGGTTGCCAGATCCGCCTGCGCCATCTGAATTTGCACCCGGTGATTGGCAAGCGAGTTTTCGCCAGCCGAGGCATCGGTCATGCGGCCGTTCAGGCGCTCAATCACTCTGCTGACCCGGTCAATATCTGCCTTTACACCGTCGACCTTGGCGCGGTTGGGGCGGCTGTTGTCGAGCAAGGCATCCAGTTCCAGCTCTTTTTGCTGCAGCTGGATCTCAAAGGTGTTGATCTGCGAGCGCAGCGACAGGATGACGCCTTCGGGATCAAGAACCATACCATCTTGCTGCAGGTGCACCAGACGCTCCTGCGCCTCACGGCGTTTGCCCTCGGCCAGCTCCAGCGCCGCCTCAGAATCGCCAACCTGATCAGCCCGCTTTTGTTCCGACAGCTGGTTCACTTCTTCCTGGGCATAGCTAATCAGGCGGCGGGAGAACTCGGCCGAGACTTCGGGGTCGGCAGCAGAGACCTCCATACGCACCACGCCTTCGGTTGGATCGTAGCCAATCTTTACGTTTCGCGAATAGGTCTTGTAGGCCTCTTCGTTGGTGGCATCAGGGTTGAGGCGCTGGATCGGGTCAATCCAGTCCTGGGTGAAATGGGCTTTGAACCCCATCTCGTCGTCCAGTCGCAGCATGGCGCCTTTGGATTGCAGGTAGCCCTGCACCGCGATGGAGTCCTGACTGGTGGCAAACTGCGTGCCGCTCAACAACGCCGATGGCGCCGGCGCCATCGGCTTTGAGGACCAGGAATTCGGATTTCGTCGCATACATCGGCGTGGCAACGACGTAGAAGAAATATCCGGTTATCAGGGTTGGCAACATGACAAAGAACGCCAGGCGTCCCATCAGAAGGATCAGTTTGCTGCGCCGCCGCCCAGCGATATCGCGCTGGATTTCCTGAATTTCGCGGTTGCGCCGCTCGGCCGGGCTCAGGTCGGTCGAGGGGAGGGTGGTCTTTGCCACGGGCATGGTCTGGGGCAGCTGCATTGCGCCGCCCGCAGCAGGTGTATTATCCGGATGAGCCTTGTTCTGCGGCACCACAAGTTCAAGCATGTTGGCGCGCTTGAAGGGATCAATGCCTTTTTCGCGCAGCAGGCGCACGGCGTCAAAATCCGAGGTGGCGGGCAGATCGTGCTTTTGCGCCACCCGGCGCGCCATGCGCAACTGACGCCCTGTCAGCCCTTCTTTGCGGATGAGGTTGATATCTGTCTCAAGACGGGTTTCGCGCGCCGAACTCACCTCACCTGACAGGGCAGTCCCTGTCTTTGCAGACGCGGCCTGCGCCGACTGGTCTGGGCCGGATTGGTCTGGGCTGGCTTGAGCTGGGCCGGATTGGGCCGGGCTGGAGTGGGGTTGTAGCTGGGCTGACGCGCTGGCCGCTCCTGCGCTGCTTTCGGCAGCTGGTGCAGGAATGGGGCGCGCCGCAGCTGTTGCCGTGGCAGCATCCGGGCTCGCCGGGTTGCGGCGGATACGGAATTTTTTAGCCTTGGGTTTGATAGTCATAGAGCTGCTTCGCTTCTTCCAAGGTTTCAAACATGTTTAATTGCCCGTCCAGCAAAACGGCGGCGGAGCGGGCAAACTTTTCCAGCGTCTTTGCCTGATGCGAGACGATGATGATTGTCGTGGTTTGCAGGCGTTCCTGCAGGATCGCGCCGGCCTTTTTGTTAAACTCCACATCCGTGGTGCTCGGCATGCCCTCGTCGATCAGATAGATATCGAAATCCAGCGCCAGCATCAGCGAAAAGCTGAACCGCGACCGCATCCCCGAGGAATAGGTGCCAACCGGTTGGTCAAAATACTCACCCAACCCGCAGAGCCAGCGGCAGTAGGCCTCGACATAATCGGGATCCAGCCCATAAAGAGTGGCGATGTAGCGACCATTGGCCAGGGCGGAAAGTCGGCTGACCACGCCGCCCATAAACCCCAGCGGGAATGATATTTTGCAATCGCGCCGGATTTCGCCTTCATCAGGCTTTTCCAGACCTGCCATCATATTGATCAACGTCGTCTTGCCGGTGCCGTTCGGGGCGAGGATGCCAAGAGATTTGCCCAGCTCAACCTGAAAGGACGCCCGGTCAAGAATGACCTTGCGCTGGGTTCCCGTCCAAAAGGACTTGCTGACATTTTCAAACTCAAGCATCGCTTGTTCCGGTTTCGCCTGTTGTTGTCTATGATCCCTTGGCGAGGGCTTTGTGCGGCTGTTGGCTCCCAATTGGGACTGTTTGTCGTGACGGGGTTTAGGATTATCCCAAGAATGTTAAGGGTATGGGCTCTGATTTTGGCATTATTATGTCGAATGGTGACACAAAATCTCAAGGATTGATTAACCATTATGGGTGGAAACGATTACACGGTGTCCTTTGTAACTGTTTTTAAACTGGAAACAATGGGGGCGGCTTTGCAACGGGCCTGTTGCAGCAAAAGGCAGCTTCAGAGCTGACAAGAGAGGCAAGGAGGGTAGGGTCGGCGTGACACTTAGCGATGAAATCCGGGCCTGCAGGATCTGTGCAGACCGCTTTGCTGCGACGCAGAGCGCGCATCAGCCGCGACCGGTGGCCTGGTTTGCGCCACAGGCGCGGATCCTGATTGCAGGGCAGGCGCCGGGCCTGCGGGTGCACAACAGTGGCAGGCCCTTTACGGATCCGTCGGGGGATCGGTTGCGTCACTGGCTGGGCCTCAATGAGGCGCAGTTCTATGATCAGAGCAGGCTGGCGATTGTGCCCCTGGCCTTTTGCTTTCCGGGCTACAGTGCCAAAAAATCAGACCTTCCCCCCCCCTGCGATCTGTGCCGGGACCTGGCGCGACCGGGTGCTGCAAAGCCTGCCAGAGATCGAACTGACGGTTTTGGTTGGGGGGTATGCGCAGGGGTATCATCTGGGTGGCAGGGCGCCGGTCACTCAGAGAGTTGCAGCCTGGCGGGAACATGCGCCACGCGTCTTTCCCTTGCCACATCCGTCCTGGCGCAATACCGGGTGGTTGAAACAAAACCCCTGGTTTGAGGCTGAGCTGCTGCCAGTGTTGCGGGGGCGGGTAAAGGAGCTGATGAGATGAGCGAGACAACCCCACTGGATCAGGCGCATGCGACGATGCAGTCCGCACCAGAAGACGATGGCGCGCGCCTGCGGTTTTACGAACGCCTGGCCGATAGTGAATTATTCATGATGCTAAGCTGCGAGCCTGAGGGCGATCGCATCTCGCCCGAGCTGTTTGAGACACCCGAGGGGCGGTTTGTGCTGGTGTTTGACCGCGAAGAGCGGCTGGCGCAGTTTGCGGGCCGCGCTGTCCCCTATGCCGGGCTTGCCGGGCGCGGCATTGTCGACATGCTTGCAGGGCAGCAGATTGGACTGGGGGGCAATCTTGAGGTGGCGCCCTCCTCGACGCTTTTGGCGGCAGAGGCGGTGGGCTGGCTGCATGAGACCTTGCAGAATGCGCCGGACCAGGTGGAGGCCGCAATCGAAGAGCTGTTGCCGCCCGCCGGGTTGCCAGAGGTCTTGCTGACGGCACTGGACAGCAAACTGGCAACGGCGGCCGGGCTGGCTGCCTCGGCCTATCTGGTATCGCTGCGCTATCAGGGCGGCGGGCAGGGGCATCTTTTGGGGTTTGTCGAGGCAAGGCCTGAGGCCGAAGGAGCCCTGGCCAAGGCGGTTGGTGAAGCGCTGACCTTTTCGGGCATCGAGGCTGGGGCGCTGGATGTGGGGTTCTTTGCGGCCTCTGATCCCATGTCAGCCCGTTTGGCGCGGGTGGGGCTGCGGTTTGATCTGCCGCAGCCAGACGAGCCAAAGATCTATCAGCCCCGCATTCCGGGTGGGGATCCTGAGAGCCCTCCCATCCTGAAATAACCACCGTTCTGACCTGAGACAGCGGAGCGCTCCCGCCCGTCATCGCCCCTAACAGGGCTCTTCCCGTTGGGCATGGCGCCACGCGCTGCGTGGCGTGGGCAATTTGCACCGGGGCAATGGGCGAGGGGACTGATCTGTCTGGGGGAGTTTTTGGCGTGTCGTGGGAAAGACCGCTGGCGGTCCCTCAAGTCCGGTTGTCCTGAGGTGGTGTCTTGCGGTGGTCTCTTGCAGTCCCGTCCTGAGGCCGCATCCTGCCCCGGCATGTGCCGGAACAGGTTTTGTCTCCGCACAGGCGCGCGTGTGTGGATCAGCTGGTCTCTGATGCGGCGTCCAGTTTGTCCTGCGTCTGGGTGTCAAAGTCCTTGGCATCATGGCGCTCGCGCAGCTGAGTGTGCGGCTCGCCAAAGGCGCGGTTCACCATGCGGCCGCGGCTTACGGCGGGGCGGGCATCAACCTCTTTGGCCCAACGCATGACGTGTTCATAGGAGGCAACATCGAGGAATTTGGCAGCTTCATAGAGCCGTCCAAGCACCAGCTGGCCATACCAGGGCCAGATCGCGATATCGGCAATGCTGTAGTCGTCACCGGCGATAAAGCGGTTTTCTGCCAGTTGCCGGTCCAGCACGTCCAGCTGCCGTTTGGTTTCCATCGCAAAGCGATCAATGGGATACTGCCACTTTTCGGGGGCATAGGCGTAGAAGTGACCAAAGCCGCCACCCAGGTAGGGCGCACTGCCCATTTGCCAGAACAGCCAGTTCATCACTTCGGTACGGGCCGGGCCCTCGGAGGGCAGGAACGCGCCAAATTTCTCGGCGAGATGCACCAGCATGGAGCCGGATTCAAACACCCGCAAAGGTGTGTCTCCGCTGAGGTCATGCAGGGCGGGGATCTTTGAGTTGGGGTTGATGGCAACAAAATCAGAGCCGAACTGGTGGCCTTCACCGATATTGATCAGCCAGGCGTCATACTCGGCGCCACTGTGGCCCGCGGCGAGAAGCTCTTCCAGCATCACGGTGACCTTGACCCCGTTGGGGGTGGCCAGCGAGTAGAGCTGGTAGGGGTGCTTACCAACAGGCAGCTCTTTGTCATGGGTGGCGCCGGCAATGGGACGGTTGATCGAGGCGAATTTGCCGCCGCTTTGCGAATCCCAGGTCCAGACCTCTGGCGGGGTATAGGTTGTATCACTCATTTGGTAAGAACCCTGTCTTTTGCTAGTGCTTGGTTTTGCGCGCGACATGCAGCGTCGCCGCTCTGTGCTCACTGAGATATAAGTCTTGCTCAAAATTCCAATGACTGGAAGGTCTGAGAGGGTAAAATTTTTGCGCGATCACAAAAAGAGCCCTCGCAAACACAGTGACGTGAGCCCGGTTTCATGGCGCCGCTCTAGGCCATAGTCTCTTTCTCACAGCTGGCCATACCCCCGACATGGGATGGTTTTGCTGGTCCTATTTGCTGATCACAATTCGGGGGCGCCGTGATGCGCTTTTGGACCTTAAGGAGAGAAACAGATATGAAGCGTTTTGCATTTGCCACCCTTGCCGCCCTGAGTTTTGGCCTGCCTGCCTTTGCGGGTGAGCAATTCGTCGATGCCACGGGCTATGCGGTGTCCGGGTTTGATGTTGTGGCTTACCGTGGCCTTGATCAGGCACCCGTAGGTGGGGTTCAGGCGGCGGCTGTTCCGGGGCGCGCTGATATTACGGCTGAGTATAATGGCGCCAAATTTGCCTTTGCGACCGAGGCGAACCGGGCCAAATTTCTGGAGAACCCCGCGCATTTTGCACCGCAATACGATGGTCACTGCGCCTATGGCGTGTCCAAGGGCGGCAAGGTGCCGGGAAATCCGAATCTCTGGCGCATCGTCGACAATAAGCTCTATCTGAACATTACCAAAAACGTGGTGGGGTTCTGGGAAGAGGACATTCCGGGCAACATCAATCTGGCTGAAGGCAACTGGCCCGGGATCGAGCCTAATGAGGCATCAGGGAGGCCAATTCCAAATTATACCTCCAGCGCCCCCGACAAGGGCTGAGAGCAATCTGATCTCAACAGGGGCTCGGCTCTGCCCAGAACGACGTTGCTCTGCAGCCTCATACAGGCCAGTTCACTGGCCCCAGTACCTGTAGCACTGGTGGCCAGTCGAGGCAGTGGCCTGTTGCGCGGTTGACCTGTTGAGCCGGTGAGGCGGCGTGGTTCGCTGTCCACCAGAGCCGACCAGCGCCCAGCACGCGGCCAAGGCGCAAAAAGAAAAAGCCCCGCACCATGATTGGGCGGGGCTTTGTTCTGAAAAGAAATATGCGGGGGCGTGCTAGCGTTTGCGGTCGCGGCGCGCGCTCATGGGTTGGAATGCAACGCCCACATGGGCTTCGCAATAGGGTTTGCCCTGCTGCACAGGCAAGCCACAAAACCAGAAATCCTCGGTGGCAGGATCACCCACGGGCCATTTGCAGGTCCGCTCGGTCAATTCCATCAGAGAAAGCCGCTTTGCTTTCTTTTCGATCTCGTTGACCTTGGCGAGGGCCTCGGGGCTGATCTCGTTGGCCGAGGGCTGCGGCGGCAGCGGCTGGCCTGCCGGGATGATCTGCTTGCGGATCGGCACCAGAGGGCGTGCCTCTGAGCCTGTCGCGGCGGCAGGGGGCGGCGTGACCGGGCGCGCAGGCCCGGTCTTGGGCTGCGGTTTGGGCTTTGGTGCAGGTTTAGCGGCTGCTGCGGGCTTTTCCTTTGGCTCGGCGGCTGCCTTGGCACCTGTCGTCGTGCGATTGGAGAGGCCGAGGCGATGCACCTTGCCAATCACAGCATTGCGGGTCACCCCGCCCAGTTCTTTGGCGATCTGGCTGGCCGACTGACCTTCGCCCCACATCTTCTTGAGCAATTCGACGCGATCGTCTGTCCAGGACATCTGTTGCCTTTCCAAGCTAATAGCGGCCCCAGAATCCTGCGGCCGCCATCGTGTTCCGTATTCCGTGCCTATCTTAATCACTGGCGAGCGAGTTACAAGGCATCTTGCGCCTCAGAACCCAGCCGCTATGCAGGGAAAACACAACAATTGCGGTGAAACCATGCCAGAACATCAGTCAAATCGCCCTCTAGACCCTCAGGCAGGCTACCAGATAGCCCTTGGCGAGCGCCGGTTTGGCCGGGTGAATTGGTTGGGGCTGCAAACATTGGCAGGGCGTGAAATCACCCGGTTCTGGGTGGTCTGGACCCAGACATTGTTGGCGCCCCTGGTGACGGCGGCGTTGTTTTTGATGATTTTCAATCTCGCCATTGGCCCAAAGCGCGGCGATGTCATGGGGGTTCCGTTTTTGCATTTTCTGGCGCCGGGCATCATGATGATGGCGGTGATCCAGAATGCCTTTGCCAATACCTCGTCCTCGATCGGGATATCCAAGGTGCAGGGCAATATTGTCGACACCCTGATGCCGCCCTTGTCTGGCCTGGAGATCCTGCTGGGCTATCTTGCAGGCGCTGTGGTGCGGGGCACGGTGGTGGCCCTTGGCATCAGTCTGGGGCTGGCGCTGTTCTTGCAGATTATTCCGGCGCATCCGCTGGTCGCGTTGGGGTTTGTGGTGCAGGGGGCGTTGTTCCTGGGCGGGCTGGGCATCGTCGCGGGTGTCTTTGCCGAGAAATTCGACCAGATGGCGGCGATCACCAATTTTATTGTGACTCCTTTGGCCTTTTTGTCCGGCACCTTTTATTCGGTTGAGGCACTGCCGCCGGTTCTGCGTATGCTGTCGCAGTTCAACCCGGTGTTTTATCTGATTGACGGGCTGCGCTATGGCATGATTGGCACCTCAGACGGCGCGCCACTGACAGGCATGTTGATCTGCTCTGCTGCCAGCTTTGGCATCTGTCTGCTGGCCTGGTCCATGCTGCGCAGCGGCTATCGGCTCAAGGCATAGGCCTTGGGTGCACAGGCCCTGGGTCAACGGGCTCTGGGTCAACGGGCTCTGGGTCAACAGGCACGGGATCCGTAGGCAGCACAGGTTTTTGGCGGCCCTCGCGCCAGGCCAGCACTGCGGCGCCTGAGAGGATAATGCCAGCCCCGGTCAGGGTCACCAGATCGGGGGTCACGCCAAAGCCAAGAAAGTCATAGAGCGTGGCAAATATCAGCGTGGCATAGCTGAAAGGGGCGACAAAAGACGCATCAGCCCGCGCCATACCGTTGACAAAACAAGCCTGTGCGCAGGCCATCAGCACGCCCAGGGCCGCAAGCGCGCACCATTGCTCAAAATTCGGGCTTTGCCAGACAGGCAGCAAGGCCAGGCTGGCAATGGCCATTCCCAGCGCATTGTTGAACCATAAAACCTGCAGCGGCCGCTCGCGGCCTGCGAGCTTTTTGATAAAGATCAGCTCCAATCCCATCACTGCCGCCGCACTGAGCGCCAAAAGAGCCGCGGGCTGAAAGCTCGCGGGTGTTGGACGCAACAGGACCATGGCACCAAGCAGAGCGATCCCGGCCGCACTCCAGCGCCACCGGCCGACACGCTCACCCAGCAGCGGGATCGCCAGCGCCATGGCAAAGACCGGGTTCAAAAAGGCGATCGCGGTGGCGTCGGCCAGCGGAATATGGGCCACCGAGGCAAACATCAGCGTAATGCCCAGCCAGCCGCAGCTGGTGCGCCCAATATGAAGCCGCCACAACGGGCGCTGCAACCTGAACCGCAAGCTCACAACTGCGGCCGAGATCGCCATAAAAGCAAAGAGAAAGCGGCCATGACTGATCTGCATCGGATGCAGCGCCGGGCCGAGCGTCTCTGTGCCCAGGGCCTTGGCCAGCAGGGTGGTCGCCGCGATAAAAACCGAAGCGAGGGTGATCAGTGTGGCCGCCAGAGCCGGGTTTTGGGGTGTCGCGCTATGCATGTGGCAAGGGGTGCGCTGGTTGCCGCGCCTTTGCAAGGCCTTTTGTATCGCGCTCGATTTCGGGCACTGGCGGACTGGGGGAGGCTGGGGGGACTGGGGGCATCAACGGGCTTTGCACTGGTGAGTTGTACTGGTGAGTTGTACTGGTGATTTGTACTGGTGAGTTGTACTGGCAAAATGTCCGGTTGTGGTTTCGAAAGGGCTTTCTTTCCCGCAAAAGCTCCGTTATGGAACCAAGTTATGATCAAAGCCACGCATACCCTTTTGCTTCGACGCCGACGCCGTTTGGCGTAATTCGGCACTTCGATCTGTTGCCTGCTGCGTTTTTTAGCCCAGTGGCACAAAACCACTCTCTCATTATTGACCCTTTGGCCTGGCTCATGCACTGCTTTGGCCTCAACTTGTGAAAAAGGATGATCCTGATGATCGCGTCCGTATTGCCCACCTATAATCGTGCTCCGCTGGAGTTCGTAAAAGGCGAAGGTTCCTGGCTGTTTGAGGCGGACGGACGCCGATTTCTTGATCTTGGCTCGGGCATTGCGGTCAATGCGCTGGGCCATGCCAACCCGAAACTGGTTGAGGTGCTGACAACCCCGGCGCAGAGCCTCTGGCATGTCTCCAACCTCTACAAAATCCCGCAGCAGGAAAAACTGGCGGATCTTCTGGTTGAACATAGCTTTGCCGACACGGTGTTTTTCACCAACTCGGGCACCGAGGCCTGCGAGCTGGCGGTCAAGATGGCGCGCAAGTATTTTTATGAAAAAAACCAGCCCGAGCGGGTGGAGATCATCACCTTTGATGGCTCATTCCATGGCCGCTCATCCGCCGGGATTGCGGCTGCGGGCACCGAGAAGATGGTCAAGGGCTTTGGGCCGCTGTTGCCGGGCTTTGTACATCTGACCTTTGGTGACATGGACGGGCTGACCAATGCGATCAGCGCGCAAACTGCCGCGGTGCTGATTGAGCCGGTACAGGGCGAGGGCGGCATTCGCCCGGTGCCGGATGCGGAAATGAAGGCGCTGCGCCAGATCTGCGATGACGCGGGTATCTTGCTGATCCTTGATGAGGTGCAATGTGGTGTCGGCCGGACCGGCAGGTTTTTTGCCCATGAATGGGCCGGGATCACCCCGGACATCATGATGGTGGCAAAGGGCATTGGCGGCGGCTTTCCACTGGGGGCGGTGCTGGCGACCGAAGAGGCGGCCTCTGGCATGACGGCGGGCACCCATGGGTCGACCTATGGCGGCAACCCGCTGGGCTGTGCTGGTGGCTGTGCGGTGGTCGAAACAGTCATGGCGCCCGGTTTTCTCGAGGATGTAAACCGCAAGGCGGGGCTGTTGCGGCAAAAGCTCGAAGGATTGGTCGCAGCGCATTCCGAGGTGGTTGAAGAGGTGCGCGGCACGGGTCTTATGCTGGGGCTGAAATGTAAGGCTGTGAATATGGACGTGGTGCAGGCGGGCTATGACAGCGAGGTCATCACCGTGCCGGCCGCTGACAATGTTATCCGCCTTTTGCCGCGTCTTACGCTGAGCGACGATGAGATTGCCGAGGCCTTTACCCGTCTGGACAAGGCCGCCACCCAAGTTGAGACCGCCTGAAAGCGCCAAACTGAGAACGCCAAACTGAGGGCCTTAAACCTATTTTCCCAGTTGGGGCTTCTGCCCCGGGGCAGAAATGAAAAGCGATAAGATATGAACCACTTTCTTGATATTCACACCACCAGTTCAAAAGACCTGCATGGCATCCTTGATCAGGCCAAGGCGATGAAACAGGCCCGTCAGGGCCGCCCCAAGGGGATGCCGGACGATGAGCAGCCGCTGGCGGGCCAGATGGTTGCCCTGATCTTTGAAAAACCCTCAACCCGGACCCGCATCTCCTTTGATGTCGGCGTGCGTCAGATGGGCGGCCAGAGCATGGTGCTCTCGGGCAAAGACATGCAGCTGGGGCACGGCGAGACCATCGCCGACACGGCGCGGGTGATGTCGCGCTATGTGGATCTGATCATGATCCGGACCTTTGATGAGGCGGTGCTCACAGAGATGTCTGAATATGCCTCGGTGCCGGTGATCAATGGCCTCACCGACCGCGCGCACCCCTGCCAGATCATGGCCGATATCCAGACCTATGAAGAGCATCGCGGCTCGATCAAGGGCAAAAAGGTGGTCTGGGCTGGCGACGGCAACAACGTCTGCGCCTCATTTTTGCACGCGGCGGCGCAGTTTGGCTTTGATCTCACCTTTACCGGCCCGGCGCAGCTGGACCCGGAAGAGGAATTTGTCGGCCTCGCGCGTAAGGCGGGCTCAAAGGTGGTGATCGAGCGCGACGCGTTCAAGGCGGTTGAGGGCGCCGATCTCATTGTGGCGGACACCTGGGTCAGCATGCATGACAGCCAGTCCTCGAAAGAGCGGCGTCACAACATGCTGCGGCCCTATCAGGTCAATGATGAGCTGATGTCCCATGCCAAACCGGATGCGTTGTTCATGCATTGCCTGCCGGCCCACCGCCAAGAAGAGGTGACCTCTTCGGTGATGGATGGGCCGCAATCGGTGATCTTCGGCGAGCCCGAGAACCGCCTGCATGCGCAAAAAGCCATCATGCGCTGGTGCCTTGGCGTCTGAGATACCTCAGTTCATGGCGTAAGGCCGCTCTTGGGACTGGCCGACCCTGGGACTGGCCAATTTGAGGACTGGCCAATTTGAAAAACTTCTGCAACCCTCGCGTTATTCAACTAGCGCGGGGGTTTTATCATGGAACGGCACCGGGATCAGCAGATGGGGCAGAGCTGGGCCCTTTTGGTCGTTGATATGCAGATGGAGATGGCAAATGCTACGGCAGCTGGCCTGCCGCGCGCCAACCCGCGTGCCAACCCGAGCGTTGAGCAAAACATCGCGCAATTGCTGGCCGGCTTTCGCGCCGCTGACCTTCCGGTTGTGCATGTGATGCATGATGACCCACGTCCCCAAAGCAAGTTTCGCCGCGATCTGGCCTCGGGTCAGCCCATGCCCTGCGCGCAGCCTTTAAGCAGCGAGCCTGTGTTCTGGAAGACGGGTTCTTCTGGATTTGTCGGCACCGGTCTGGCAGAGGCGCTGCGGGCGCGGGGCATCAGCAAGCTGGTGATCGTGGGCGGTGTCGCAGCATTTTGCGTTAACTCGACCGCGCGGTCGGCCGCCAACCTCGGGTTTCAGATTGAGGTGGTCGAGGATGCGCTGATTGCTTTTGCCCTGCCGGCCCGCAAGGGCGGTGATCTCGACGCCGAGGTGGTGCTGGAGGTGCGCTTTCGGCGCTGCAGGCGGGGTTTGGGACGGGTTTGCCAACAGCACAGGTGCTGGAGCGGCTTACTGTGCCAGCATGAGCGGGGTCAAGCCACCACATATCGTGATTGCCGGCGCCGGGCTGATCGGATGCTTCTGTGGTGGGCTCTGGGCTGCTGCGGGCTACCCTGTGACCTTGCTGGGGCGCAGGCGGGTGTTGGACCCCATCGCGCAGGCGGGCCTGGCGGTGACTGATTTTTCCGGTCTGAAAAAAGCGGTGAGCGCGGGGCATGTGCAGTGCAGCGAAGACCCCAGCGTGCTTGCGGGTGCAGATTTGGTGATTGTCGCGGTGAAAACAAGCGCCACTGCGGCGATGGGGCAGCAGATTGCCTTGCATGCCCCGCCCTACTCGCCGGTGTTCAGCTTTCAAAATGGCATGGGCAATGCCACCTTGCTGCAGCAGATGTTGCCGGGGCGGGATGTGCGTGCGGCAATGGTGCCTTTTAATGTGGTGACGCCTGAGATGCCTGCGCCGCTGTCAAAACAGATGGAAGGTCAAGAAAGCAGTCCTTCCGGGGATCAAAGCCCTGCTGTTGCTCAGCCTGTATTTCACCGGGCCTCTTCAGGGAACATCGTGATTGCCGCAGGGCCAGGACATTGGGGGCGCCGCCTGTCGGTGCCGGGCCTTGCGGTGGTGGAAAGCGCTGATATTTCTGGGGTGCAATGGGGCAAGCTGTTGATCAATCTAAATAATGCTCTGAACGCGCTGTCTGGGGTGCCCTGATGACGCAGCTGCAAAACCGCCAGTGGCGGCGTCTGATGGCTGACCAGATGGCCGAAGCGATCCGGGTCATGCAGGCGGCAGGGCTGCGGCCGGTCTCAACCACACCACTCCCGGTTTGGATGAGCCCGTATATTCTGCGCCTGCCGACCTGGGCGTTTAGCCGCATCGCGGCCCAGATGCTGACAATTGACCCCTCTGCGCGCAGCTCAATGGCGCAGGATCTGATACAGGGGCGGATAACCGAGGTGGATGCGCTGCAGGGCGAAATTCAACGCCTGGGGCAGGCGCATGGTGTCGCCACACCGATCTGTGACGTGGTGATGCAACTGATCCGGCAGGCCGAGATGAAAAAGGCCGGGCTGCCAAAGATGCAGCCCGGCCAGATCTAGCAGTTTTCTGCTGTCGCGCCTTAGTGGGTGAAGGTGGCCAGCAGCAGATAGATGCAGCCGGACAGCAGTGCTGCGGCGGGCACAGTAATCACCCAGGCTGCGGCAATGGTCATGAAATGGCTGCGGCGCACCAGCTTGCGGCGGCGGCGCTCTTCGGGCGCAATGCGCAGTTCCGCAGGGCGGTTGACGGCAGATTTAAGCAGCTGGCGTTCGTGATGCCATTCGCGGAAAAATCCAACGCCAAAGACTGCCCCCACTGCGATATGGGTCGAAGAGACAGGCAGGCCCAGCCAGCTGGCGACAATGACGGTAATCGCAGCCGAGAGCGAAACACAATAGGCGCGCATCGGGTTCAGCTTGGTGATCTGGCTGCCAACCATGCGGATCAGCTTTGGCCCAAACAGGAACAGACCAAACGAGATGCCAAAGGCACCGATCACCATGACCCAGGTCGGGATGGCCACCTTGGAGGCAAAATCGCCAAACTCAGAGGCATGTACGATGGCGGCAAGAGGCCCAACCGCATTGGCCACATCATTGGCGCCATGGGCAAAGGACAGCAGGGCGGCGGAAATCACCAGCGGAATACGGAACAGCACCTTCAGGGATTTGTTGCGGTTTTCCATGCCCTCAGATTGGCGTCGTATCAGCGGTGCGGTGATGACATAGGCCAGCGCGCCAATCATGGCGCCAATCAAAAGCGCGGTCTGCAGGTCAATCTTGATGATACGCTTCAGACCTTTGAGGGCCAGATAGGCGGCAAAGGCGCCTGCCATGATGCCGACCAGGACCGGCACCCAACGGCGGGCGGCGGCGATTTTGTCTTCCTGGTAGATGATCTTTGCTTTGATCAGGGCCAGGAACAGCGCGGCGACGACGCCGCCCAAAACCGGCGAGATCACCCAGCTGGCGGCGATCTTGCTCATGGTGGCCCAGTTGACGGCAGCAAAGCCGGCAGCGGCAATACCAGCCCCCATAACACCCCCAACAACCGAATGGGTGGTCGAGACCGGTGCTCCGACCCAGGTGGCAAGGTTGACCCAAAGCGCCGAAGAGATCAGCGCGGCCATCATGGCCCAGATGAAGACTTCTGATGTGGCCACCACCTGCGGGGCAATAATGCCCTTGGCGATCGTGGACACAACATCGCCCCCGGCCAGCAGAGCGCCTGCGCTCTCAAAAACTGCCGCGATGACGATGGCGCCGCCCATGGTGAGAGCATTGGCGCCCACGGCTGGCCCCATGTTGTTTGCCACATCATTGGCGCCGATATTGATCGCCATATAGGCGCCAAAGACCGCAGCGGCGACCACAATCATATTGGTCTGGCTGCCGCCAAAGATCATAGCGGCCGCGAGACCTGCCATGACCATGAATATCAGCGCGATCCCGGGGGCGACCATCGGGCGGGCGACATACTGGGTCGCGGATTCGAGGTGCGAAAACCGGTGCAGATCTCGGTCAAGCGTTTCGCGGTGGTTGGCGTCGTTTGGGGGGGTGCTCACGATAGGTGTCCCTCTGGCAGGAAGTTTGAGGACGCACTAAGGGAGCATGTCTGAAGAGACAAGCTGGGCTGTTACAAAAATGTCGCTTGAGTGTCACAATTGACGCAGAATATCCTGCAGCTCAGGTTCCCTTACCAGATTTGCGGCCTCTTGCGTGGCGAACCATTTGCGTTGCCGCTGATGTGCCTCGGGATAGGTATCTGACAGTTCGACGTCGCCCACGGTATAGACAAAGGTCTGAACCGGGATCGGCAGGCCGGTCTTCAACTCTTTTTCATAGCTGAAGGCGCCAATGGGGTCGGCCTGGACACGACCGTTTTGCACGCCTGCCTCTTCCCAGGCTTCCTGAAGGGCAGATTCACCACCATCTTTGCCTTTGATTGGCCAGCCCTTGGGCAGGATCCAGCGCCCGGTGCCGCGACTTGTAATCATCAGAACTTCTTTTTTACCCGTGGTTGTTCGATAGCACAGAGCAGCCACCTGAACCCGTTTGGGACGGAAGAGAATGGGCTTGATCATTCCTTCCCAAGCCCGGGTAAAAAAGTTGCTCATTTTGAACTGCCTATTATTGTTTTTTGGCCATATCGCGCTTGCTTTGCTGCTGTCGCGAGGCTTGATCTTATTGAAGTCCCTGTAAAATAGGGGTGCTGTGGATAAAGTACAACCTGTTTAGATCTTTTAGCCCAGAGGTTGTGTGGAAAATGCGCGGCATGGATCAAGGCGTAGAACAAGACAGATCTTTTTCAGCGCCTTTTCTGACACTGCAGCTTTATTGACTTTCCGGGGCCAGGATGTCTGAGATGTTGCTCAAATTTCTGATGGGGCGGTTTATGAAAACAGCATTGATTACCGGCGCGGCGCGCGGAATTGGCCTGGCCACGGCGCAGGGGCTTACGGCAGAGGGCTGGCAGGTGGCGCTTTTGGATCGAGACAGCGCCGAGCTGGCGCAAGCGGCGAAGCAGTTGCCGCAGGCCCTTGTGGCCGATGGGGATGTTTCAAAGCCCGAGGATGTGGCGCGGGCTGTGTCCGAGGTGACAGCGCGCTTTGGCCGGCTGGATGGGCTGGTCAACAACGCCGGTGTCGCAGATTTTGGCCCGATCCGGGAAACCACATTTGAGCGTTGGCGCCGGGTGATGGAGACCAATCTGGATGGGCCGTTTCTGATGACCCAGGCTTTTAGTGACCTGTTGTCGGCCGAGGGCGGCGGTGCGGTGGTGAATATCACCTCAATCTCGGGTCTGCGGGCCAGCACGCTGCGGGTGGCCTATGGCACCTCCAAGGCGGCGCTGGCGCAGTTGACGCTGCAGCAGGCGGTGGAATTGGGTGAGCTGGGCATTCGGGTCAATGCTGTGGCGCCGGGGCCGGTTGCAACGAAGCTGGCTATGGCCGTGCACAGCCCGGAAATCATTGCCGCATATCACGATGCCCTGCCGCTCAATCGCTATGGCAAGGAAGCAGAGATCGCGGCAGCCATTATCTTTTTGCTGTCAGACAAGGCGAGTTTTGTGACCGGGCAGATCCTGGCGGCGGATGGCGGCTTTGAGGCCACTGGCATCGGCCTGCCTGCGCTGCGGGAGTAAGAGTCACAAAAACAGGAGGGGAGGGGCTCCCGCCCGCGGACTGGCGGATCAAACTGGCGCATCACAGATACGCCGCCCGCCGTTGGGCCCAGCCGCGCGCCAGTAAACTGGCGCGCGGCGGTGGCGCTATTTGCGTCGTTTTGCCCGCAAAGTGGGGTCTTCTTGCGTGGGATCCTCGGGCCAGGGGTGGCGGGGATATTGCGCCCGCATATCTTTGCGCACATCAGAGTAGGAGCCGGTCCAGAACCCTGGTAGGTCGCGGGTGATTTGAATGGGGCGCTGGGCTGGCGACAGCAGGGTGATCTTTAGAGGTACGCCGCCGACGGTGGGGTGACGGCTAACGCCAAAGAGCTCTTGCAGGCGGACCGAAATTTCGGGAGCCTCGTCGCTGTAGGTGATTGGGATCTTACGCCCCAGGGGGGTGGTGAAACTGCCGGGGGCCTCGCGGTCCAGCAGCTGGGTTTGCTGCCAGTCAAGCGCGGCACGCAGGGCCGGGAGCAGGTCGAACTGTTTCCAGGCAGCGGCGGATTTTACGCCGCCCAGCATCGGCAGCAACCAGTCGTCAAGCCGCGCCAGCAAGCCCTCATTTGAGAAATCGGGCAGGTCGTGACCATCGGCGCGCAGCAGCTCGACCCGCGCCGCAAGCCTTGCCGCCGCGCCGGTAATCCGCAGCCCGAGATCGCGCACCCCGTCCAGCATGGCCTCGGCCACCTTGTCGGCAGGAACGTCTTTCCACAGCCGGTCATCCAGCGTGAGCGCGCCAAAGCGTTGTTGCTGGCGGGCCTCGACCCGGCGGGCGCGTTTGGGCCCGTGGCAATGGTCCTGCCAGCTGATCTGGTCGCCAAACAGGTCGTGAATTTCGCTCAGGGTGATTTGGGCGGCCATGCGCACGCGGGCTTCGCGCGGGTTGCCATCGGTGTCGAGCGCCACGATGAAAGGGGCGGCGGCGAGGGTGTCGCCGGGATCAAGCTGCACGCCTTTGCCACCCGACAGCACATAGCGCGGCTGATCCCCCTTGCGCCGTTGTCCGACCCGGTCAGGATAGGCGAGGGCGGCCATAGCGGCCGGCGACAGGGCTGTCTGGTCCGTTCCAGTCTGGCCCTTGGAAAATTGGCCTGTGGAAAATTGGCCTATGGCTTTTTTGCCTGTGCTGCGTTGCTTTTGCAGCCGCCGTGTCTCCTGGCGGATGCGTTCTACCACAGGATAGGAGAGCTGATAGGGGCGTTTGCGTTGAAATCCCTTGGGGTCTTTCAGGGCCTCCAGCCGCAATCCCAGATCCGCGGGGGCCGCGCGCAGCGGGTCCCGTTCGCCCATAAGAGCAGCCAGTTCGGCCGCCTCTGGTCCGGCCTGCAGCAGCATATGTCCCAGCCGGGGATGCAGCGGTAATCTGGCCAGCGCCTTGCCATGAGAGGTCATCCGGTGCTGCCCGTCCAGTGCGCCGAGCATCTGCAACAGCTTGCGGGCTTCAGCTATTGTGCCGTCGGGTGGCGGTGTCAAAAAGGCAAGGTCCTCAGCCGCGGCCCCCCAAAGCGCCAGTTCCAACGCCAATCCGGTGAGATCTGCCGAGGCGATCTCGGGCGGTGGGAATGCCGCCAGGGCGCCTTCCTCACCTTTGGTCAGAGGCGATAGCTGGTGCCGGGCGCCACCCGACCGGCGCGCCCCTGCCGCTGGGTGGCCTCGGCGCGGCTGACTTTTTCGGTCACCAGCCGTGACATGCCAGAGCCGGGATCAAACCGGGCCCGGCGCGCCTGTCCCATGTCGACCACCACGCGAATATCCTGAATGGTGAGCGAGGTCTCGGCGATCGAGGTCGCCAGCACAATCTTGCGCCCGGCTGTCGCGGGGCGAATAGCGGCCTGTTGCGCCGCAAAAGGCAGGGCGCCAAACAGAGGCTGGATCACGCAGTCGTCTGGCAGTCGGTTGCTCAGGTTTTGCTCCGCCCTGCGGATCTCGCCCTCGCCGGGCAGAAAGACCAGAATCCCGCCACCCATTTGCGTATCCATATGTGCGCCCGTCTGCGCGCCCGTCTGCGTGCCCGTCTGCGCGCCTGTCGCTGTGTCGCGGCTGTCACGTTCAGCCTGCACCACCAGATCGCACAGCGCCTCAAGCCGCCGGGCCTGAGGTTTTAGGGGGCTGTCCAGCCAGCGGGTTTGCGCCGGATAGCTGCGCCCTTCTGAGGTGATCAGCGGTGCCTGCATCAAGGCAGCCACCGGGGCTGCGTCCAACGTGGCTGACATTGCCAGCAGGATCAAATCGTCGCGCAGAGCACCTGCCACCTAGGCAAAAGGCCAGCCCCAGATCGGCATTCAGGGAGCGTTCGTGAAATTCATCAAAGATCACCGCGCCGATCCCCGGCAGGTCAGGATCCAACTGCAACATGCGGGTGAGGATGCCCTCGGTCACCACTTCGATGCGGGTGGCCTTGCTGGTCTTTGCCTCACCGCGAATGCGATAGCCGACCGTTTGGCCAACCTCTTCGCCCAGAGTTTCGGCCATCGCTCGGCTGCGGCGCGCGCCGCCAGACGACGGGGCTCAAGCATGACGATACGCTGCTCGGTCAATCCGGCCTGCAGCATTGCCAGCGGCACTTTGGTGGTTTTGCCGGCACCGGGCGGGGCCTGCAACACAGCGCGGCTGTTCTGGCGCAGGGCGGCCAGCAGGGCGGGCAGCGCATCATCGATGGGGAGGTCTGGACCGGAGGCTTTTGTCATGGCTTGCTTATCGCTAAAGCGCGCGCCCGGGTCCAGAGCTGAGGTCCAGAGCTGAACGCGCTGGCCCCCTATGTCTTTGGACAAAGCTAGACGCCGACGCCTGAGGCGCGGCAGCTCCTGTGGAGGTGTCTTGCACCCCCTGCGACGGCTTCGCACTGGACAAAAGGTGCGCTGCTGCGTCAATTAGGCGGAAATTTCTAAGACCTGTACAAGATCCGGAGGCCGGGCATGGATATTGCCGAGATGAGTGAGAAGATCCTGAATGGGGACCGCAGAGCGCTGGCGCGTGCCATCACTCTGGTGGAAAGCGGCCGTGAGGATCACCGGGCTTTGGCGACCGCATTGCTGGGCAAACTGGCCAAATCAGGCCGCGAGGCGCTGCGTATTGGCCTGTCTGGGACACCGGGGGTGGGAAAGTCCACGTTTATTGAGAGCTTTGGCATGATGCTGGTGGCGCAGGGGCTGCGGGTGGCGGTGCTGGCAGTTGATCCCAGCTCGGCCCGCACGGGGGGATCTATTCTGGGAGACAAGACCCGGATGGAGCATCTGAGCCGGGAGAAAGCCGCCTTTATTCGCCCCTCGCCAAGCCAGACCAATCTGGGCGGCGTGGCGCGGCGCACCCGCGAGGCCGTGGCGCTCTGTGAGGCGGCGGGGTTTGATGTGGTGCTGATAGAGACCGTGGGCGTTGGCCAGTCGGAAACCGTTGTGGCGCAGATGTCCGATCTGTTTGTGCTGCTGCTGGCGCCTGCTGGCGGCGATGAGCTGCAGGGAGTGAAGCGCGGCATCATGGAAATGGCGGATATCATCCTGGTCAACAAGGCCGATGGCGATCTGAAATCTGCCGCCATACGCACCTGCGCCGACTATTCCGGGGCGCTGCGCCTGTTGCGTAAGCGGCCGCAGGATCCACAGGGCTTTCCAAAGGCGCAAATGGTCTCGGCCCTCGATGAGACGGGTCTGGCGCAGGCCTGGGAGGAAATGCAAATCCTTACGGGCTGGCGTCGCGAACACGGGCACTGGGAGGCAACCCGCGCCGAGCAGGCGCGCTATTGGTTTGCGCAAGACGTGCGTCAGGCGCTTTTGGCCCGGCTGGAGACGTCCTGGGCAAAGGATCGGATGAAAGCGCTTTCGGATCAGGTGGCCACCGGGGAGGCGTCGCCTGCGGCGGCGGCCCAGGACATGTTAAAGGGGCTGGGTGTCGCAGGATAAAGCCTGGCCTGTTTGGATCTGGCCTGTTGTGGTCGGACCTGTTCGTATCTGGCCTGTTTTGCTTTGGCCTGCTTTGGCGTCTGATTTTCTGCCTGTCGGGCTGGCTGGCGCAGGTGTTGGAGGCCGCGGCTTGCGGCCTTAGAGGAGACTCGCCAAGGGGCTGGATAGGCCCTATAGAGCCTACGATAACCACAGGTTGGAACGGGTTGAGCCATTTCACCGGGGGACTGCCACAAAACCCCGTCATATGACTTGACCCTTGGGGCGATTCCTCCTAAACGCATCCAACCAGTTTTCGGGCGTCGCCTTTGGCCACGCCTTTTGAGATATGGCAGCTGATTCGGGAAAATTCCGGGTGCTGCCGCAGATACGAAGGATGAACCTATGTCGCGCCGCTGCGAACTGACCGGAAAAGGCCCGATGTCTGGCAACAATGTCAGCCATGCCAAAAACAGAACTCGTCGTCGGTTTCTGCCAAACCTGAACGATTGTACCCTGCAGTCCGAGACTCTGGGTCGTGGCATCAAGCTGAAGATTTCAGCTGCTGCGCTGCGCACTGTTGATCACCGCGGTGGTCTGGACGCGTTCCTGGCAAAAGCCAAAGACGAAGAGCTGTCCACAAGCGCTCTGAAAGTGAAAAAAGAGATCGCCAAGGCGCAGACCGTACAGGCCTGATCTTTATCACATTTGAATTCGAAGCGCCGTGCATCCCTGTGATGCGCGGCGTTTTGCCGTTTTTGTGATATCGCGCTTGCAGCTGCGGCCTTGCGGGGGCATATCCTGAGATATGGCACGTTTCCTGCGGATATATCTGGCTCTGACGCTGGCCCTGATGATTGCCCTGACGGGGCATGTCTCAGCCAGTGTGAAGGGCGCGCGGGATGCCAGCGGGCAGATTGTTATCTGCTCCGGGAATGGGCCGGTGACCCTCTACGTCGATGACGAAGGTCAGCCCACGACAGCGCCCCATTTTTGTCCCGACTGCGTCATGCATCTGCTGGATGCTGTGGCCTCTCCGGATACTATGGCGCTGCGGCCCTATGGTGGGCAAGCGTTTGACCGCGTTTGGCAGGCTCCGGTGCTGACCCATTGGGTGGCACTGGAAGCAATGGCGCGGGCACCCCCTGCTGTGGGCTGACGACCGCTCCCCTAACTCTATCAAATATTCCTGCACTTAAGAGAGGAGACAGAAATGTCCCTGAAGACCGTATTGTTTGCGGCGACTGCCGCATTGAGCTTTGCTGGCGCCGCCTATGCTGATGGCGCCAAGATCATGGTGCAGGACCAATATGCCCGGGTGTCGGCCAAGATGTCGACCAGTGGTGCTGCATTCATGGAGATCATGAATATGAGCGCTGAGGATGATCAGCTGATTGAGGCGCGCTCTGACATTTCCAAACGGGTTGAGCTGCACACCCATATGGAGACTGGCGATGGCGTCATGAAGATGGTGCATGTGGAAGAGGGCTTTAGCATTCCTGCCGGAGGCCACCACATGTTGCAACGTGGTAGCGATCACGTGATGTTCATGGGGCTGAAACAGGAGCTGAAGCATGGCGATGTGGTGCCTGTGACGCTGGTGTTCAAAAATGCCGGTGAAGTCATGATCGACATCCCAGTTGATCTGGAGCGCAAGCCTGCTCATGGCGGCCATATGAAGCACTCCAACTAAAGCCTCTGAAGATACAGAAAGGGGAGGGCGCGGTGTCAGGCTGCGCTGCAGCCCTCCGTCGCGCCCAGGCCGACCCTTTGCAGGGCTGGCCTTTTTAGGTTGCGCCCGGATATTCCTGAAGCACTGCTATGGTGGGAGGGGCTGAGGGCGGCGGGTGCTGCAGAAGGCCTGCAGCAGATCCGAGGTATGGCAAAATTCTCTGGGCGTAGCCTAGCCGTGCAGGCCTTCCAAGCCTGCCTTTGGCAGGAAGCCAAGCTATAGCAAGCTATAGAAAGGCAGTGATTTTGCCATGAGGCACTTGTAATGATTTGGATTTATTGCGCTAAATGGACTGCTCTTTGAGGAGGTAGGCCATGCCTGTCAGTCCCCGTCCCCGTCTCAGTCCCAGTCGTATTCTGTTTGTTTGCCTGGGCAATATTTGCCGGTCTCCAGCTGCCGAGGGCGTGTTTCGCGCGCTGTGCCCCGAGGTTGAAACTGACAGTGCAGGCACCGCAGGCTATCATTTGGGAGAGCCGCCCTATGGGCCCATGCAGGCGGCGTTGAAGGCGCGTGGTTTGGATGTCTCAGACCTGAGGGCACGCCAGTTCATAGCCGCAGATTTTGATCGCTTTGATCTCATTGTGGCAATGGATCACAGCAACCTCGAAGATATCGAGGTGCTGCGCCCAGCTGGTAAACGGGTGCCGGTGCGCCTGTTCACTGATTTCGCGCTGGACAGGAATGCGGACCATGTTCCTGACCCCTATTACACGCGCGATTTCGATGGCTGTCTGGATTTGATTGAACGGGCAGCGGCAGGACTGAAGCTGCAGCTGGACTAAAGCCCGGACAGCGCGTGCCACGTTTTAGCTGCGTTCAGAATATATGGGGTGGCGGGGTCAGCTGAGCTCTTCCAGCAGTTTGAAGTCCTGCGCCAGCCAGGGCAGGCGGGCGATGGCGGGGTTTATCATCTGCCGTTTGATCAGCCCCTGGGTGGTCTGAGCGACGGTGCGTGGCAACTGGTCAGCCCAGTCCTTGCTGGCGAACAGCGAAATTCTGCGCGCAGCCTCACCAAACGGCAGCGGGAAGGCTTCGATGTCGTCGTGGAACCGCGCCGCCCGCATATAGCCAAGCGGCGTTGTCACCGCCCAACCGATGCGACGGGCAACCATGGCCATCAGCGCCAGATGTGAGCCGATCTCAAAACGATTCTCAAATTCAGCCGACTGGCGTTGGATCTGCGCTTCAATCTGCTGCGAGATCAGCTGGTCCTGAGCGTAGCGCAGAAAAGGCAGTTGGTTGAGCTGGCCTGCTGCCGCATCGGGGCTGGCAATGAAGCCTTTGGGAGCAACCAGAATGAAGGGATCACGCACCAGAGGGAACTCAATCAGCCGCTCCTGCGGCTCGCCCGTGGTGGCGGTGACGGCAAGGTGGATCTCATCGGCCTCGATGGCGCGCAGAATGTCCCGGCTGGAGGCGGGGATCCTTTTAAAGCGACACTGCGTCAGGCTCTCGGCAAGGGCGGTGACAAGCCGCGGCGTCAGGGCATTGTCAAAGTCATCAATCAATCCGATGGAGAGCGCAGGCAGATGGCTCAGGTCCATCATGGATAGCTCGCTTTGGGCCAGGCGCAGTTCAGACAACACCGCCTGGGTGCGCGCGAGAAAGTTTCGCCCGGCAGAGGTCGGCACCATGGGTCGGCGGCCGTGATCAACCAGATCAGTGCCCAGGGCTTTTTCAAGGTTACGCAACTGTTGGCTGACCGCAGGTTGGCTGAGACCGGTCGCTTCGGCGGTCTGCGCAACGGATCCGGTCTTGGCCAGAGTTTCAAAAACCTCCAGCCCCCGGAGGGTAACCCCCTTGATCAACATGCACATGCTCCAAAAACTATTAGCTGGCGGTAGTTTCCTTGGCTCCCCCCCGCCGGTCAAGGGTGCCATTGGCTCTGCAGTTCCCCCTAAAGTGGTGGCCTGCAAAGCCCCGTTCTGCGATGCGGCATGAGATGAGCTGTCAGGGTACCAGCTTTGGCTTTATGAAAACTTGGCGCTGCAGGCCGTCTGTAGCAGCCTGGCAAAGGCTGTCTGCCACGATTGGGGGCGGCTGTCCCGATCAGCATTCTGAAACAGCAGGCCAGTAGACACTAGGCCAGTGGGAGGGCTTTAGCCGCAGGTTTTGGCGGCGGTATCGCCAAAGAGCTTGTAGCGCTCCCACAGGTGTTCATCGCGGCTGTTGCTGGACTGGCGCACCACCTGGGCCTGATGCGGATCACCAAACCATTTCGACACTGTTTTGCGTTCCGACATGGTCAGCCGGGCATTGGCGACCTTCTGGATGCAGCTGCACAGCGCGGGGTTGGCGGCCCTGCGATCAGAGCTGCGGCAGGCGCGCTCAATCGCCCCGGCCTCGGCAGACTGCACAAAGGCCACCTGCGCGGTGAAAACCTGGGCTGCCAAAACGGCGCATAGCCCTGCATGGCGCAGGGAGGGGAGTGGCAGGTTCATGAGTGTCCCTCGTGTATCGATGCCCGGATCACAGGCTGTATGGCTGGCGGTATGAGTGGCCGGAAGACTGGCCGAAAGACTGGTCCGGTTTCGCGGGAATATGACAAAATCGCGGGAGGGTTTCAATCTTGGTTAAAATCCCTTCACAAATGCGCAGGTTTTTGCCGGGTGCAGGACAGGGCGGGCGCATTGATGAGGGGCGCGGCTGACCTTGGGAAGGCGCAACGCGCCTTGCCGTGGGGAGTGAAAAGGCAGCGTGGTAACCAGTGGCAACTATCTGGGAGATGATTGCGCTTTTCAACAGGCAATGCAAATTCTGGCGCGGCCCAGTCAGGCGACTGAGCGGGGGGGCTTAGGCATTTGGAATGGGCGTTGATCTTAGCAGGATACTACTTGAGGGTAGATTTGGTCGCCTCGTTTTTGATGGCACTCTAAGCGTTCGTCCGGGGGGGGTGCGGAACGCGCCCGCCGCTCGGCGTTCTCAAAGTGTGGCGAGAAATGTCCCAATAGCCTTAGCTACGGCCTCGATTGCGCCGGGCTTAATGTAGTCAGCTACGACCAACCCGCCGACTGCTGTCCCGATTGTTTTTGCTCCGGCTTTGACGGCGACGTCCAGCGTAGCGCCACAGTGGGAGGTGATGCGCAATGCGATTTCGCTAAGCGACCTGCCAATGCGCTTGAGAATGGCGCGTGAGGGCGCAGGCTTGGCAATCTCCGCCTCCAACGTGTCCAGATCATCCCAGAGTAGCACGATGTCATTCTTGAAGGCTTTGCTAGGCAGGGCATCCAGCGGCGGTCCGCCATTGTCACCGATCTGTGGAGAGGTGGTGGCTTGTCTCAGGGCCGTGAGTTGTTCTTTGAGGTGTTTGACCTCTTGTTCCAACTCAAACTTCGCGCGGATCCGGGAGATTTCCTTGGCGACGGTTTCGGGGCCAGCCTCCCAGATGGCGTTGTCAATCAACGCGACCTGCAATTGCAGGTCCCAGTCCATCGGCGTGCCCTGTAGCATGCTGCGATACCAGTCGCGCCAAAAGCTCCAGATGCCGTCGGGATCGGGACGCGCCTCAAATGTTTCCCATATTTGAAGAAGTTGCGCGATGTCGTTGCTGTTGGGCCAGAGCAGCGCGGCAAAGACCTGACTGGCCTCGCCATCCTTACCCCGTTCGGCATCAGAGAAGGCGGCGGAGAAGGCGGCAGAGCGGGCGTCGTAGCGGGCGGATAAAGTGGAGTAACTGAGTGCGGTGCGAGCGGAAGTATAGACGGTCGATGCGGCGTCTGAGGCTGAAAAATTGGCAGAGGAGGCGAAGGCGACAGTAGCGGAAGCTGGGGAGTCTTCGGCGTAGGGCGCCACAGCAGCATGGGCCGAGTTTTGGGTGCGCATCATATCTATGGGGCAGCTGCTCGCAACGCCAGATATGAGCGTTGCGCGCAGTCTAGATAACAGCAAGCTGGCATCGGGCGTTTTGCCGGCGGTTTGGACACCAAGTGCCATCAGTGCGGGCAGGGCGCGCAGGGCGGCGCGGGCGGCGATGGCGCGACTCATCCGGGGGTCTTGTGTCGTGAGCCAGCTCTCTAGCTGCTTCAGATCGGTGATCTTTTCAAACTCTGCCACTGCCAATCTGCCCCAATGCTGCGTTGTGGACGCATTTGTGGTGAAATAACTTGGCGCCAGCCTATACGCACGCTTGACCAAGGCAAGGTTTCAACTCATATCCCGAGACATGACAGATCTCGCCAAAATCCGCAATTTCTCCATCGTCGCCCATATCGACCATGGCAAATCCACCCTCGCTGACCGGCTCATCCAGGAGACCGGCACGGTGGAGGTGCGCGATCTGAAGGCGCAGCTGCTTGATAGTATGGACATCGAGCGCGAGCGCGGCATCACCATCAAGGCCAACACGGTGCGCATTGACTACACGGCCGACGACGGTGAGGCCTATGTGCTGAACCTGATCGACACCCCCGGTCACGTCGACTTTGCCTATGAAGTCTCCCGCTCGATGCGCGCGGTTGAGGGCTCGCTTTTGGTGGTCGATTCAACGCAGGGCGTTGAGGCGCAGACATTGGCCAATGTCTATCACGCCATGGAGGCCGACCACGAGATCGTGCCGGTTCTGAACAAGATCGACCTGCCGGCCTCGGACTGTGACCGGGTTGCAGAGCAGATCGAAGATGTCATTGGCATCGAGGCCACTGGCGCCATTCGGGTCTCGGCCAAGACCGGCGAGGGCATTCACGAGACGCTTGAAGCCATTGTCAATGAGCTGCCCGCGCCGAAAGGCACTCGTGAAGCGCCGCTGAAGGCGATGCTGGTGGACAGCTGGTATGACGCCTATCTGGGCGTGATCGTACTGGTGCGGATCATGGACGGGGTGCTGAAAAAGGGCGAGCGGATCAAGATGCTCTCCAATGGATCAACCCACCATGTGGACCGCATCGGCGTGTTCGGCCCTGAGATGACCGTCATTGATGAGTTGGGGCCGGGCGAGATTGGGTTCCTGACCGCCTCGATCAAGCAGGTGCGTGATACCCGTGTGGGCGACACCATTACGCACGAGAAAAAGGGCACCGAAGAGGTGCTGCCGGGCTTTAAGCCTGCGCAGCCGGTGGGGTTCTGTGGTCTGTTCCCGGTGGATTCATCCGAGTTCGAAGACCTGCGCGATGCCATCGACGAACTGGCGCTGAATGATGCGTCTTTCAGCTTTGAGATGGAGACATCGGCGGCGCTGGGCTTTGGGTTCCGCTGTGGCTTTCTGGGGCTGTTGCACCTTGAGGTGATCCGCGACCGGGTGGAGCGTGAATATGACATTGACCTGATCACCACGGCACCTTCGGTGGTCTATCACGTCTATATGCGTGATGGCACGATGATCGAGCTGCACAACCCGGCCGATATGCCGGACCTCACGATTGTCGATCACCTGGAAGAGCCGCGCATCAAGGCGACTATTCTGGTGCCGGATGAATACCTCGGTGATGTGCTGAAGCTGTGCCAGGATCGTCGCGGCGTGCAGATGGATCTGACCTACGCCGGTAGCCGTGCCATGGCGGTCTATGATCTGCCGCTGAACGAGGTGGTGTTTGACTTTTACGACCGGCTGAAATCGGTGACCAAGGGCTATGCCTCGTTTGACTATCAGATGACCGGCTATCAGACTGACAATCTGGTCAAGATGTCGGTGTTGGTGAATGACGAGCCTGTTGATGCGCTTTCGATGATGGTGCACCGCGACCGCGCCGAGGCGCGTGGCCGCGCTATGGTCGAAAAGCTCAAGGACCTGATCCCGCGCCATATGTTCAAGATCCCGATCCAGGCGGCCATTGGCGGCAAGGTGATCGCGCGTGAAACCCTGTCAGCGATGCGTAAAGACGTGACCGCTAAATGCTATGGCGGTGATGCCACCCGGAAGAAGAAACTGCTGGAGAAACAGAAGAAGGGTAAGAAGAAAATGCGCCAGTTCGGCAAGGTCGACATCCCGCAGGAAGCGTTTATTTCTGCGCTTAAAATGGACAGCTAAAGCCGAACGCTTCATGAGGGCGCGCGCGATGGCGCTTGTCGCGGGCAGCCTCCTCAGGGCAGGCATTCTGGCACGATGCCGAGCAGGGTTCGTTCGCAGCTAGCCTTTTGATTTAGGCGTCGGTTCTCCGTTTGGATTTCGGGCGACCTGCTGCAGATCTGGGCTTCGGCATCTTTGATGCCAGTTTTCTCGCATGCAGTTTTCCCGCATACGGTGTTCCCGCATGTAGTGTTCCCGCATACAGTGTTCTCGTCTACAGTGCAGTTTTCGCAATACTCCCCAGATCACGCGAGTTTCTTGACTTCGGTCAATGTTTTACGCTTACCCTTGAGCAAGGTGGTGCAAGACCACTGATAAGGGAGGGTGATGCATGGAATTTGCAATACGTAAGCAGGCTCTTGAGGCGCGACGCCAGGCGCTGGCCGGACATTTGCTTGAGGTCGAGCACGCGCTGGATGCCCCAATGTCGCAGGATTGGGAGGACCGCTCTTCGGAGCGCCAGGGCGATGAGGTGCTTGAAACCCTCGGCCTGAGTGAGTTGGAAGAACTCCGTCAGATTGACGCCGCCCTGGCGCGTCTGGTTGAGGGGTCCTATGGCTATTGCCAGATCTGCGGCGAGGCTATTGCGCCTCAGCGGCTTGATCTTTTGCCCGCCACGCCGTTTTGCAGCGGCTGCGCAAAGTAGGCGCGCGTCGCGTATATGATGGTCCGCGCCGCAGCAGGCGCCCGGAGGAGACACCGGGCGGCGGCGGGGGCAGTACGCAAACAGGCAGATAGGCAAATAGGCAAGCGGGCAGATAGACAAATGGGCAACGGGGTCAGGCTTTTCTTTTGGGGGCGTTGGCGGTAAGGCGACACAACCCAGTTTATTGGAGCTTTGCTATGTCCTGTGCCTTGTGTTCTGCCGAGGAGGCGACGCGGTTTTATGCGGTTCCCGGAGGTCCGGATGATGCCGGGGTGCAAATTTGTGCCACCTGCCAGGCGCAGATCGACGGAGAGCTGCAGGCCAGCCATTGGCGCTGCCTGTCCTCTACCATGTGGACGCCTGAGCCTGCAGTTCAGGTGCTGGCAAGCCGGATCCTTGACCGGCTATCAGATCAGGACTGGGCGCGCGATCTGGCGCAGCAGCTGTGGCTGGATGACGAGACCCGCGCCTGGGCCGACAATCAGTCTTCTGCTGGCGCACATGTGGACAGTAACGGCGCCCCCCTGACGACGGGGGATAATGTGGTTCTGATCAAGGATCTGCCGGTAAAGGGCGCGGGCTTCACCGCCAAGCGGGGCACTGCGGTGCGGGGCATTTCGCTGGTTCAGGACAATCCCGAACATATCGAAGGCCGTGTCGAGGGACAGCGGATCGTTATTTTGACCAAATTCGTAAAAAAGAAATAGGCTCTGGGGCAACATGGTGTGCAATTCACCTGAGGCCAGTTGCTGTAGAAGCAGCGATATGGCACAAGCTTCTGTAACAGACTGAACAAAAGAGTTTAGCATATGACCGACTTTGCCGAACGTCGCCGCATGATGGTTGACACCCAGGTCCGCCCTTCGGATGTGACCAAATACCCGATCATTGAGGCCCTTCTGGCCGTTGCGCGCGAGGACTTTGTGCCTGATGCGCAGCGTGAGGCGGCCTATGCGGACCAAAATATGGACCTTGGCGACAATCGGACCCTGATTGAGGTGCGCACGCTGGCCAAAATGCTTGATGCTCTCGATATCCAGAGCGATGAGCTGGTGCTGGATGTGGGCTGTGGACTTGGCTACTCGACGGCGGTTGCGGCGCGTATGGCGCAGATGGTGATTGGTGTCGAACAAGACGAGTTCATGTCTGCCGATGCGCAGTCTCAATTGGCCGAGGCTGGCGCCGACAACGCGATTGTTCACGTGGGTGCGCTCACTGAAGGCGCGGCAGAGCACGGGCCATATGATGTGATCATGGTTCAGGGCGGCGTCGAGGAACTCCCCGACAGCCTGCTGGACCAGCTCAAGGATGGTGGCCGGATCGCAGTTATCTTTATGAACGGCGCTTTGGGCGAGGTGAAGGTTGGCTACAAACGTGGTGACCAGATTTCCTGGCGGTTTGAGTTCAATGACGGAGCCCCTGTGATGCCTGGTTTTGAACGGGCTGCCGCTTTCGCGTTTTAATTAGCCCCTCATAAGAATTGGTGTTTCGGGGCGGTCTTGTATCGTGCCGAAAGACAAAAACTCAGACCTGAGACCTGAACAGCAAACAGTACAGCACGTTCTGTTTGAAACATAACCAATCTACCGCGGCTGGCGGCGCGGCAAACGAATAGGGCTACCGATGGACAAGAAGAATTCGGCGAGTTTGTTGAAGGCGTTTGTATTTGCGGGCACAACGGCGCTTGCGCTTGTGCTGCCAAAAGTTGCCAGCGCGGACAACCTGTCTGACGCATTGATCGGCGCCTATAAATCCAGTGGCCTGCTCGAGCAAAATCGGGCTCTGCTGCGCATTCAGGACGAAAATGTGGCGACCGCTGTGGCCGGGCTTCGGCCGATTATCAACTGGACGATCACCGCGGGCCATCGCTATCAGGATACCTCGGCGCTCAGCAGTGGCGTCGACACCAACGAGCTAAGCGTTGGATTGGCCATGAGCATGCTGCTGTTTGATAACGGCGCCACGCGGCTGAGACAGCTTGCAGCACAGGAAACCGTGCTGGCGACCCGCCAAAGCCTGATCAATATTGAACAACAGGTTTTGTTCAACGCGGTCCAGGCCTACATCAACGTCCTTTTGCAACAAGAAACCGTGCGTTTGCAAAGCAACAACCTGCGTCTGCTGCAGGAAGAGCTGAAAGCCTCGCAGGATCGGTTTGAGGTGGGTGAAGTGACCCGCACCGATGTTGCCCTGGCGCAAAGCCGGCTCGCCTCAGCACGCTCCAACCTGATCGAAAGCCGCGGCAACCTGCTGGCTGCAAAAGCCTCCTATGTTGAGGCGGTTGGCAACGATATTGGTGTTCCGGCCGGACAGCCACCTTTGCCCAAGCGGGTTGCCTCGCTCGGGGCGGCCGAAGCCATCGCGGCGCGCAATCACCCAAGCCTTCTGGCGCAGCAACATAGCGTCAAGGCGGCTGACTACAGTGCGGATTCCGCTCGGAAAAACCTGGGACCAAATGTCAGGCTGGCGGCAGACATCAGCGGCACGACTGATCTCGGAAGCGCGGGTGATTCTGACACCTCTGGTGCCACTCTGACCTTTACGCAGCCGATCTATTCCGGTGGCTCTCTGGCCTCGGCCTTGCGCTCAAGCCTTGCGAGCGGGGATGCGGCGCGGGGTCAGTTGATTACCACCCAGCGCGCGGTGACACAGGATGTCGCGGCGGCCTATGTCACGCTTGAAGCGGCAACGGCCAGTCTGGTGTCATCGAACGAAAGTGTACGCGCCGCACAGGTCGCCTTTGATGGGATCCGCGAAGAAGCCACGCTGGGCGCCCGGACGACGCTGGATGTATTGCAGGCCGAACAGGATCTGCTGAATGCTCTGACGTCGCGGGTGCAGTCGCGCGCCAGTCAGGCCTCTGCGGCCTATTCCCTGTTGCAATCACAGGGTCTTTTGACAGCAGAGCACCTGGGGCTGGCGGTCGAAATCTACGATCCGACTTTGTATTATAACCTGGTCAAGGGCGCGCCTGCACAGCTGAGCCGCCAAAGCAAAGATCTGGACCGCGTGCTCAAAGCGCTGGGGAAGAACTGAAAAGTCTTCCTAGTTGTTGTGCGATTGCGGCAGGAGAGCTACACTTGCCACAAAGGCTAGAGTGGTTTTGAAATATGTCCGATCCTGTAACCCAGGCTGAAATCGAAGATGTGCTGTCCTCAATCCGCCGGTTGGTGAGCGAGGATGGCCGCACTTTGTCGCGTCCGGTGGCCCCCGTGCAAGAGGTCTCAAAAACGGTCTCACGACTGGTTCTGACGCCTGCTTTGCGGGTGCCGGAACGGCCTTCTGAGACCGTAGGAGCCGCTGTGCCTGCCTCATCCGGGGCCGACAGCAATGCTGCAGATTTCTCCGGTTCAGACCAGGGACTCCGCCGTGAGCCTGAGCAGAGCGAAGGTTCGGTTTTTGAAGGCCGGGACGTGCAGGCAGAGGCCCCGCAGGCAGAGGCCCCGCAAGAGCAGTCTTCTGCAAGCCCCGAGAGCCGCCCCGGAGATATCACAGGGGATCGCGTTTGAGTTAGACCAAGGCGAAATTGTCGCCTTTAGCCCGAACGATTCAGTTGAAGATCCAGCGACATATGACAGCCACGATGCGCTGACTGACGCGGTTACTAAGACAAGCCCGGACCCTGAGCTGACCTCCGAGGCGGTGCCAGATCACCTTGAGGCTGCCCGTGAGGCGGACTGGGAGACGAACTGTGAGGTTGACCGTGAGGCTGCGCCCTGGCGTCAACCTGGTGCCACGCTGTATGCAGCCGCTACCCCAGCCGCACAGGAGACACTACCTGCGGCCGGGGCAACTGGCGTTGAGGCCGTTGGTGCTGAGGCGGTGGGCGAAGACGCCCATGTTGAAGAAATCCGGCTCCAAGACATGAGTGCAGAAGCCGGGTTTGACACAGAGAGCGCCTCCAGCCAGCGGGTCTCGGCGGTGGTACAGAAGATCGCAGAGCTAGAGGCCAAGGTGGCGCGCTCGCAAGAGCAGTGGGAACCTGATGGCGCCTCAAGCGATCCCTATGCCGGCACCAATATCGAGACACTGACCACTATCGAGACACTTGAATGGCAAGATCACATTGAGGACGCACCAGAGTCCGCGCAGAGCCCCAGAGTAGACTCCGGGGCAGCTCAGGCCAGTCATCAGGCCAGTCATCAGGCCAGTCATCAGGCCAGTCATCAGGTCAGTCAGGCCAGTCAGGCGGGCTCAGAGGCCGAGGCCATGAGCATGGACAGCGGTGATATTGCGGATGCCGCACAGCTGGCTCAAGATGCGGTTGCCGAAGAGGCACTGGACGCCCTGCAGGGGCTGACGGGCGACGAGAGCTATCTGGATGAAGACAGTCTGCGGGAATTGGTTGCTGACATTGTCCGAAGCGAGCTTCAAGGCGCCCTGGGTGAGAGAATCACGCGCAATGTCCGCAAATTGGTCCGTCGTGAAATCCACCGCGCCCTTGCCGCACAGGACCTGCTGTAACCAGACTCGATCTAGCAAGACTCGATCTAGCAAGACTTGATTTAAACTGGGCTGTTTCACGGCGTATTATTGACTGCGCTTGTCTGCCAGTGCGGTGTTATTAAGTCGTGTAGCACCTTCCAAAGGCTCGCCGCCTTGCCTCCGGACAGGCCTTTTGCGGCTACTCAAGGCGCGGCACTTCGGTTGCGAGGGATAAAAGCAGCTCTAAATCAATGTGTTGTTCCAAATGATCCGCTAGGGCGTCCAGCGTTTGCTCAACACCCGCATCATACTGGCTGTGGCTGTCATACCCGAGGCTCGACAGGAAGCGGGCTCTGAAGGGGTCGGAACTGAACAGACCATGCAGGTATGAGCCCAGGACGCGGCCATCTGCCGAGGCTGCTCCCTCAGCGCGCGCGCCAACCTGCAGCCAGGCGCGGCTGCAGTCCGGGCCTGTTGTGCGTCCCATGTGGATTTCATAACCACTGACAGGCAGGTCGCCATCCCGGCTGGTTGCCGTGGTCAGAGTGACCCGTTTCTCGTCGGACATCACAGTATGCACATCCAGCAGCCCAAGCCCGGCAACCTTGCCGGGGGTTCCTTCGACGCCATGTGGATCATCAATGGTTTTGCCAAGCATTTGATAGCCGCCACAAAGACCCAGGATATGGCCGCCCCGGCGGTGATGCGCCAGAATGTCGATGTCCCAGCCCTGCGCGCGCAGGTAGGCAAGATCCCCGATGGTGGATTTGCTGCCAGGGATCAGCACCAGATCGGCATCTCCGGGCAGAGCTTTGCCTGCGGGTATGATTTCGACAGTGACCTCTGGCTCTGCCGCCAGCGGATCAAGATCGTCAAAATTTGCCATGCGCTCCAGTTGCGGCACAACAATCTTGCAGGCGCCGCCTTTGCGCGAGGCGATATCCATCATGTCCTCAGCCGGCAGTTTCCAGGCCCCCCAGAACCAGGGCACCACCCCGAGGGCAGGCCAGCCTGTACGCCGGGCAATATCGTCGCGCCCGGCATCAAACAGGCTGATGTCGCCGCGAAACCGATTGACGATAAATCCGACAATGCGGTCCAGGTCTTGGTGTTCAAGCACCGCCTGGGTGCCGACAATCTGTGCAATGACACCGCCGCGATGGATATCGCCGACCAGCACGACAGGGGCCTGCACCGCGCAGGCAAACCCCATATTGGCGATATCGCCTTGGCGCAGGTTGGTCTCGGCTGGCGAGCCTGCGCCTTCGATCAGGACCAGATCGACCTGGGCTGCAAGACGGTGATAGCTGTCGAGTGCAGCCTCCAGCAGCCCGGTTTTGTCGCGCATGAAAGAGCCGGCAGCCTGGGTGCCCCGGCGCTTACCCTGAACAATGACCTGCGCGCCCGTGTCACTCTCTGGCTTTAGCAGCACAGGATTCATATCGACATGTGGCGCCAGGCCTGCGGCGCGTGCCTGCAGGGCCTGGGCGCGTCCAATCTCGCCGCCTTCGGGGGTGACGGCGGCGTTGTTGGACATGTTTTGCGACTTAAACGGCGCCACCTTCAGGCCGCGCCGTACAAAGGCGCGCGCCAGCCCGGCGACAAGCAATGACTTGCCAACATTGCTGCCAGTGCCCTGGATCATCAGTGCGCGTGCCGTCATCGACCATCTCCCATCGTGCCTGTTCTCAAAGCGCCAATCTGAAAGCGCCAGTCTTAGAGCGCCAGTGTTGCCCCTGTCTGATTGCCGATCAGGCCCCGGAGGAAAAGAGCTTTTTGCAATATTAGCGAGATCGGCTCGGGCGCGCAGAGACAAAACCGTCTGGTGCCGGGGAGGTCCCGACAGGTTTCATGCGTGTTTGGCGCGGGGCAGGGCGGACTGGCTGCGCCCTTTATGCAGGCCGAATTCGAGCGTCATATATGAAGGCCGGATTTTAGGGCCAAATATGAGGGCTGAAAAAGAAAAACGCGCCCCCAGGACGCGCTTTTCTTGTACCACTTTGCGGTCTCTTTGGGCCCTTCTGGGCCACAACAGTTTCAGGCTGCTTCTGCCTGAGCTGCGTTGCGCCGTTCGCTTTCTTCGCGAGACAGTGCAACAGAGGTCCGTACGCCCCGACCGACAAAATCCATCAGCCCACCGACAACCCGTTCATTTGGGTCAATGCCGGCACAGCTCAGAACTTCGCGGCCATCACGTGAGCGCGCCCAGCGGGCAATCTGTTCAGGTCCGTTACCATATTTCTTATCATCGGCAATGGCATCATCCAACGCAGCCAGAACAACAGCGGCAAAGAGCTTGCGTGCCCGGTTGCCCTGTTCGTTATTGTAAGCGGTGCTGTCAACGAAATCTCGCATCCCGTTTCCTTTGTTTGTCTTGCTATTGCAATTCGCAGCGTGGCGTTCCTTATGACGGAACTGTGACGATTCGGATAGCCCGTATGTGCATAGCTTTCATGCAAATTTTGCATAGCTTAATCGCAGTTTCTACGAGATATCGTTGTCTTGCCAGCCGTGACCACGACAGATATAGGGACGCTTAAGATATCATCAACCTTCCCAGATGGATTTTTCAGATGCCCAAGATCAATGGTAACGAGATCCGCCCCGGCAATGTTCTGGAGCACAACGACGGTCTTTGGGCCGCAGTCAAGGTCGATCACGTAAAACCCGGCAAAGGCGGTGCTTTCGCTCAGGTTGAACTGCGTAATCTGCGTAATGGCTCAAAGCTGAATGAACGGTTCCGCAGCGCCGACAAAGTCGAACGTGTGCGTTTAGAGCAAAAAGATCAGCAGTTCCTCTACGAGAGCGACGGCATGTTAGTCTTTATGGATACAGAGACTTATGAGCAGATCGAGCTACCAGCGGACCTGTTGGGTGATCGCCGCCCCTTCCTGCAGGATGGCATGACCATCGTGATGGAATTCTACGACGAGGAAGCGCTGAACGCGACCATTCCGCAAAAGGTGGTCTGCAAGATCGTTGAGACCGAGCCTGTGGTAAAGGGGCAGACAGCTGCCAACTCCTTTAAGCCTGCGATCCTCGATAACGGAGTCAAGGTTATGGTGCCGCCGTTTGTGGGCCAGGATGAGATGATTGTGGTCAACACCGAGACCATGGAATACGCCGAACGCGCCTGATCACCAGATCTGTCTGCCAGAACGACCATTTCGCAAAGACCCCGTTGCCTCTATTTCGGCAGTGGGGTCTTTTGTTATGCCCCGTTACGTTGCGGCCCTTGGTTTTCTCACGGTGCTATTGGGCGCTGACGACAATCCCAGGGAACACGTGAAGCCCGCCAAAGCCAGGTTTGAAGCGGCGCTTTGCCTAATGTGTCGGCGCGGCAATCTGAATGCTGAACCCGCATTCGTCCATCATCTTGCCATAGGCTGCGGTAAAACCAGCGAGCGAGACCTGCAACACCTGCGTCCCGGCGGCATAGGGCTGCACGGTCCAAATGTCGATGGACTGCCCGGCCTTCATCCACAACAGCATGTTGACGGTGTCCTGCCAGCGCGGTGCGACCTCCGCCCGGGCAAACCCTTCGGTGTCGAGATAGCCGTTGGCGATGCCGTAGAGGGCGGCCTGTGGGTCAAAGACAAAGGCAACCGCCTGGCCGTTCTGTATCTGGGTGTTTTGTCCGCGTGAGGCATTTTCATACAGCGTGGGCGCTGGATAGTCGGTGGGTGGTCCCGCATCCAGATCGTGTACCGTCAGGCTAAGCGAAGGCAGGCCATCGCCGCCGGTCACGGCAGAACAGGTATGGCTGGTGTGCTCGGTGGTTTCCTGGGTCTCCACATAGACCCGCCAGGCGCCATACTCCCAAAATTGAGCAGAGGCGGGCAGGGCTGTCAGGGCAGGCAGGGTTGCAAGAGCAAGTGTAAGGCGGCGGCGCATGATGTCTCCGAAGGATCAAATTTGACTGTGGCGTGCACCCCATCCGCGAGCGTTCCGCTGGGGCATGGTCAAAACCTAGGTGCCTGATGCTTAAGAGATTAAGAACAAAAGACAAATAAATGAGTACCCGCAGCCGCAGGCCAGCGGCTCTTGTCTCGGCTCTCGTATCACCGCCACAGTCAGGACTGCAGCAGTTGGATCTCGGCATCACCTGCCTGCATCGCTCCTTTGGCGCGATCCAGCCGCAGATAGGCAATCGCCTTGCCATTGGCCTGGGTGAAAACCGTGCCAACCAGTTTGTCGTTTGCGGTGATGTCGCAGCCGACCGGAGCCGTGCCCGTGATCTCGACCTGGCGCAGGCCCTTGCGTAGCTCTGTCTTGTGTTTCATGCGGGCGGTGACTTCCTGACCCACGTAGCAGCCTTTGCGAAAATCAACGCCGTTCAGCGCCTCAAATCCGGCCTCGAGGATATAGCTGTCCGGCCCCAGCTCGATGCCGCTTTGGGGCACACAATGTGCCACATAGAGGGCGTTCCAGTCGCTGCCATCATCGCCGCCCTCCGCTCCAATGAGACGCCAGCCCAGAGCCGCATGGCGCGGGTCGCTCATAGCCCCCTCTGGCGCGGGGCCAGTGCCGCGTTTTACCTGCAGATCAGTGGCCGTGATCTCTACTTTGGCGCGCAAGCGGTACATGGTGAGCCGCTTCATCAGCGCCTCGGCCTGCTCGGCATCGACGTCCAGCAGCACGTCCTCAGCCGCAGCAGACAGGAAAAAATCCGACAGGTATTTCCCCTGTGGCGTCAGCAGGGCAGCGTAGACCAGCCCCTGGTCGATCTTGTTGATATCATTGGTGATCAAACCCTGCAGAAAATCGCGGGTATCTGCCCCGGAAAGGCGAAGGATCTTGCGCGCGCGCATGGCGTGGTCTCCAGATTGATCCGGCCTGACAGGCGCGGTGAGATGTGATTGAAACAGGCCAAACAGGGGCGTGGCTATGTCCCGTTTCAGTGATATAGGCCAGTGATATAGGATTGCAGCCCAAGTTGAACAGGAAATCACCATGCCCGCACCGATTAGTGTTGTGATCCCCACCCTGAATGCAGCCGCAGAGCTGCCCGGCAGTCTGGGCTCTCTGATGGAGGGGCTGGCCGAGGGTTTGATTCGCGAAGTGGTGATCAGTGATGGCGGCTCAACGGATGCGACACTGGCCCTGGCGGAAGAGGCGGGGGCGCAGGTGGTTTCGGGACCTGCGTCCCGTGGCGGCCAACTCAGGCGCAGCTGCAGGCAGGCCCGGGGTGACTGGCTCCTTGTGCTGCATGCGGACACGCAACTTTCGCCGGGCTGGGCCCCTGTGGTGGCCGCACATCTGCGTGACGGGCAGGGGCAGGCCGGCTATTTCCAGCTGCGCTTTCGCGCCAAGGGCACCTGGCCCTTTGTCGTGGCTGGCTGGGCCAATCTGCGGGCGCGGCTGTTTCGGCTTCCCTACGGGGATCAGGCCTTGCTGATCCGGCGGGAGGCCTATTTTGCGGCGGGTGAATATCCGGATCAGCCGCTGATGGAAGACGTGGCTTTGGTGCGCCGCCTCAAGGGGCTAACAGCATTGCCGGTGCAGGCCTGCACCAGCGCGCAGCGCTATCAGCAGCAAGGATGGCTGCGGCGCGGCGCAGGTAACCTGCTGACTCTGTTGCGCTATTTGTTTGGAGCAGATCCTAAAAAGCTGGCGCAGCGCTACCACAAGTAGGCAGTAGCAGTGTCGTTTTATGGCGGTCTCGTTTTATGGCGTACCAGTGCTGAGCCGAGACGTCGAGTACCGCTTGCTTACCCCAAAAGGCGCCCCACAACCCGGCTGAACCAGCCAGACTGCGCCTCTGCAGTCTGACTTGCGGCCTCGGGAAGCTGTGCGGCCATACCGTGCCGGTCCAACAGAGTCTTGCCGTCCTGAAACTGCAAACGGTAGAGATCCGCATAGATGCCGCCGCGCTCCAGTAGCTCTTCATGGCTGCCCTGATCGGCAACCTGACCGCGTTCCATCACGATGATCTTGTCGGCGTTGCGCACGGTCGAAAGACGATGGGCGATCACCAGGGTTGTGCGTCCGCCAGCAAGACGATCCAGCGCCTGCTGCACCACCTTTTCCGACTGTGCGTCCAGCGCGGATGTGGCCTCATCCAGCAGCAACACAGGCGTGTTGCGCAGCAAGGCGCGGGCGATCACGACCCGTTGACGCTGGCCACCCGACAGTGCCGAGCCACGTGGCCCCACCAGAGTGTCGAGCCCATCGGGCAGCTTTTCGAGGAAGTCCGCCACATGCGAGGCCTCCAGCGCTTTTTGCAGTGCTTCGTCGCTGACATCCGTGCGGCCCAGAACAATGTTTTCCCGCAGGGTCTCATCAAACAGCAGCCCTTCCTGGGTCACCACAGAGAACAATCCGCGCAGATCATCGGTCGCCAGATCCGCAACATTGATGTCGCCAACCTGAACGCTGCCGGTTTGTGGGTCAACCATGCGGGTGAGCAGGTTAAAGATGGTGGACTTACCCGCGCCTGAAGCCCCAACCAGTGCGGTTGTTTTGCCAGCTTCGGCCTCAAGGGTCAGACCACGCAGGATCTTTGCCTCGCCATAGTTCAGGTTGACGTCCTTCAGGCTGATTGAGGGCAGGCCTTTGGGGGCGGCTGCGGGGTTTTTGGGCGCTGTCAGCAGGATGGGTGCATCCATCAGCGCCTTGATGCGTTCCAGCGCGGCGGCGGCCGCCTGCCAGATGCCCGAGATATTGGCGAGACGGCGCATCGGCTCAAAAGACAGGCCGATTGAGGTGAAAAAGCTCATGAACTGACCAACGGTCTTTTCGCCCTCGATGATTTCAGATCCACCATAGAGCAGCACCGCCATAAAGCCGACGCCCGCCATAATATCCGTCATGCCGGAAATCGCCGAAGTGCCAAAGGCGGATTTTACCTCGGCCTTCACAAAGCGGTCGGTATGTTTCGAGAACCGGCCAAGTTGGTAATTCTCAAGCTTGTTCAGTTTGATCGGCACAATGCCGTGGAAGATCTCGTCCAGCCGGGTGGCCAGGGTAGCGCCGAGGTCGCGCGCCTCAGAGGCCTGGCGACGGACGTATTTTTGCAGCAAGGAGATCGGCAGCAAAAGCCCCGGCACCCCGATCAGCAAAATGGCGGTCCAGCGCCAGTCAATGCTGATGGCCACGCTCAACACAGCAATCAGGGCCACGGTATCGCGCCCGGCGCCGGTGATCATGGCCTGCCAGACCGCGTTGATCGCGCCAACGTCGCTTTGTACCCGCTGCAGCAGTAGCCCCGGCGCATGGGTCTGGTGAAAGGCAGGATCCTGACGGATCAGGCGGGCCAGCATATCCTTGCGCAAACGCGCAGCCGAGCTCTGCGAGACTTTGCTCAGCAGCACCTTCTGGGTAACGCTGGAGACACCGCGCATGGTAAAGATCGCCAGAAAGGCCAGACTGACCCAGAACAAAGCATTGGTATTGCCGGCCACAAAAACCAGATCGAACATTGGCTGCATCATGTAGCCAAGCGCGCCCATGGTGGCGCCCTCGATCAGCATAAAGAACACAGCGATCGCCAAAAGCCCCATGTAATGGCGCAGATAGCCGCGCCAGAGCCAGCCCAATAGCTCGCGCGAGGACGTGTGTTCATTGCTCATAGTTGGGATTTCCGGCTGGAAAAGCGTCGAAAATTGACTGTCATCTGGCGCCTTCTCGTGACTTGCTTGCGCCATTTAAGCAGCTCATGGCCGGGGTGCAAGCTTTCTACTCTCTGTTGCCCTGCCGTGGACGGCGACACGTAAGGCGACAGGGCGGTGACAGCTGCGGCAACTGGTGTGGCGGACGGGCTGGGAAAATGGCGCCATTCTGGAATTGACCTCAGCAAGGCGAGGGCTAGAGTTGCGGTATTGACAATTTGGTCGCAGGCAGCATTTGAACGGCCCGGCCCCTGTGGGAATACAATCGATGAACGCGACATCCACCCCCTCTGGAAATCAAGCGGGCACCCTTTCTGCCAACCCATCAGGCGGGCGGCCCTATCTTGCAATTCCCGGCCCATCAGTAATCCCCGATCCGGTTCTGCAAGCCATGCATCGCCCCTCACCAAATATCTATGCAGGTGAGCTGCTGAGTCTCACCGACAGCCTGATCCCGGATCTGAAGGCGCTGGCGGGAACCCAGCATTTTGTGGCGATCTATATCTCCAACGGCCATGGCGCCTGGGAAGCGGCGCTGATGAACACCCTCCAGCCGGGGGATAAGGTGCTGGTGCCTGCCTCCGGACGGTTTGCCATCGGCTGGGCCGAAATGGCAAATGCCCTGGGGATTGAGACCGAAATCCTCGATTTTGGCACGGCCGCTGCCTGGGATCTGGACAAGGTGGCGACACGTCTGGCTGCTGATCCCTCGCATGAAATCAAAGCGGTGCTGGGGGTGCATGTGGATACCTCCAGCTCTATCCGCAACGATGTCGCGGCTCTGCGCGCGGTGATGGATACGGCGCAGCACCCGGCCTTGTTGATGACGGATTGCATCGCGTCGCTTGGCTGTGACCGCTTTGAAATGGATGCCTGGGGCGTCGATGTCATGGTCTCGGCCTGCCAAAAGGGGCTGATGACGCCTGCCGGTGTCAGCTTTGTGTTTTTTAATGATAAGGCGGCGGCGGCGCGGGCGAAACTGCCACGGGTCAGCCGCTATTGGGACTGGACGCCGCGCGCCACGCCACAGGAGTTCTATCAATATTTTGGCGGCACGGCTCCGACGCACCATCTCTATGGGCTGCGCGCCGCGCTTGATCTTATCCACCGCGAAGGCGTAGAGGCCGTCTGGGCCCGCCATGCGCGACTGGCCGCAGCGGTATGGGCCGCCTGTGAGGCCTGGGGAAACATTGCGGATCCGGCGCAAGGCCTGCGCCTCAATGTGTCTGATCCTAGCCTGCGCTCGCATGCGGTGACTGCGCTACATCTGCCCGCACCGCGGGCCAGCGATCTGCGGCATTGGCTGGAGCAAAACCTTGGCCTCACTCTGGGCATCGGGTTGGGACTGGCGCCGTCTGACAGTCCCGCGTGGCATGGCCATTTCCGCCTTGGCCATATGGGTCATGTGAATGGCCATATGATCATGGGGCTTTTGGGCGGTATCAATGCAGGGCTTTTGGCACTGGATATCCCGCATGGCGCAGGGGCGCTCACTGCGGCTGCCAGTGTACTGGCCAAGCCGGACTGAGTTCTGGCCAAACCGGGCCGGCTGGCATAGCCTTTTAGCACATCTGGGGCTTTTTACACATCTGGCCTGAATACTGGACAAGTGTGTTACAGAGATGCCGCTGGGCCTTGGTCGGTGCGCTGGTTTGACCTGAAATTTTGGGTCGGCTATGTGCCTCTGTCGCGTGCCGTGTCAGGTCTCTGTGGGCTGCATGCTCAGCTCAATTCGGGTGATCATATGGTTGAGAAACAGCGCAAAGAGCAGCGCCGGCACCATGCCAAACAGCAGCCAGCCGGCAAAGAAAACCCACATCAGATTGAGGCCGACAAAGGAGAGCACCGTCGCAAAAAGCGCCAGTGTGGCCTCTTCTTGCGGCTCAGGCCGCTGCCTGTGTGAAGTGTCCCGATCATAGTCCATGGCGCGCCCTCCTGCGTGTATGCTCTGGAGAGGCTAGCGCAGAAGGGATGAAAGCCTGGTAAAAGTGCCGCCAACTGTGTGGCGGCTATCGTTTCTGGCACAGCTCAGGGCGCTGTGGCTGTCTGTTACGCACTCCGGGCTGCTTTCAGGGCAATTGGCAGGGCGGCGGCAAACAGGGCGAGATCTTCTTTTGGGCCACAGCTGACGCGGATGCAGCGGTTTTGCGGCGCGGCAAAGGGCATGCGCACAAAAATATCCTGCGCCAGCAGGGCCTCAAGCACCGATTTGGCAAACGCGCTGTCGCGCCCGCAGTCGATGGTGACAAAGTTGGTCGCTGAAGGCAGCGCCGTCAGGCCGTTTTGCGCGGCGATCTCGCTGATACTGTCGCGGGCGGTAGCGATTTCGCCCAGCACATGTCCCAACCAGTCCTGATCCAAAAGGGCCGCCAAGGCGCCGGCCTGGGCGGCGCGGTTCATGCCAAAATGATTGCGCACCTTGTTGAAGGCGCGGATCAGGTCGGCCTGTCCCAGGGCATAGCCCACCCGTGCCCCCGCCATGCCATAGGCCTTTGAGAAGGTGCGCATGCGGATAACGCGGGGATCATTGATGTCGACGGGGGCTGCGGTGCCGGCCGGGGCGCACTCCACATAGGCTTCGTCCAGCAACAAGAGCGTGCCCTCAGGCAGATCATCCAGTGCAGCAACCAGGCTTTCGCCTGAGTGCCAGCTGCCCATGGGGTTGTCTGGGTTCGACAGATACACCAGTTTCGCGCCGACTTCGGCGGCCTTGGCAAACAGGGCCTGTGGGTCTTCATGGTCGCCTTTGTAGGGCACCATATGCAGAGTGCCGCCAAAGCCCGCCACATGATAGTTGAAGGTCGGATAGGCACCTGCAGAGGTGACAACCGCATCGCCCGGCCCGATCAGCAAACGAACCAGATAACCCAGCAAGCCGTCGATGCCTTCGCCCACCATAATGTTTTGCGCCGGGATGTCGTGATGCGCGGCCAGAGCCGCGATCAGATCATGGTTTTCCGCATCGCCATATTTCCAGATGTCTTTTGCGGCCAGCTGCAGGGCTTTTACGGCCAGCGGCGAGGGGCCAAAGACATTCTCGTTGGCGCCAAGGCGGGCTGCAAAGGCAGCGCCTCGTGCCCGTTCCTGGGTTTCTGGCCCAACAAAGGGCACGGTGGAGGGCAGGGAAAGGGCAAGCGGGGTGTAGCGAGGCGTTTTCATGCAGCGCAGATAGCGCAAATTATGACGATGCGGCAAGGCTTGTATTGCAGGGGCACCCCAGAGCAGACTGCAGTAAATTCTGGGAGGGTACGATGAAAAAAATTCTGCTGGCGGGTCTGGCTCTTGGCCTAGGCTACCTTGCGTTCTGGCCGGTGCCGGTTGACCCGGAGGTCTATGAGCCGCTGAAGGGCCCTGGTTTTACCGGCGATTTCGAGGCGAATGACGCCATGGCGGCGCTGGATCATGTTTTGTTGCCCGAAGGAGCCATTGGCCCGGAGGATCTCGCGGTTATGCCTGATGGCACGATCTACACCACTGACCTTGCGGGGGGGCTCTATCGGATTGAGGGTGCAGCGCCCAAAAAGATCGAGGATCTGGGTGGCCGTCCTTTGGGGCTGAAGGCCGGGCCGGATGGCGCACTTTATATTGCCGACAGTTACCGCGGCATTCTGCGCTGGACAGGGCCGAGTACAGGTCCGGGCGAGCTGGAGACGCTGGTCAGCGAGGTCGATGGCACGCCGCTTGTCTATGCAAATCAGCTGGATATTGCGCGCGACGGCACCATTTATTTTTCAAACTCCTCTGATCGGTTTGATCCCGAAACCATGGGTGGCACCAAGCCGACGTCGGTGCTGACCATCTGGGAGCAATCAAACAGCGGCTATGTGGCCCGCCGGCTGCCGGATGGCACGGTGGAAAAACTCGCAACTGGGTTTGTCTATACCAATGGGGTGGCGCTGTCGCAGGACGAGGATTTTCTGCTGATCAATGAAACAGGGCGCGCCCAGGTGCATAAACTCTGGCTTACAGGCGAAAAGGCGGGCGAGATTGAGCTGTTTCTGGGCAACCTTCCGGGCTATCCGGATAATCTTGAGGCGCAGGGCGACGGCACCTTCTGGCTGGCCTTTGCCAGCCCGCGCGTTCCCGCTGAGGTGCTGATGCCCTATCCGTTTTTTCGCAAAGTGATTTGGCGGCTGGGGTCCCTGGTGCGCCCGGCGCCAATTCACCGGGGCATGGTGATCCAGTTTGATGAGAGCGGCACTATTCTGCGCAATCTGCAGGATCCGTCGGGACGGTTTGGCGTCACCACCAGTGCGTTGGTGGTTGGAGACCAGTTCTATGTCATGGCGCTGGATGGCCCGGGTTTCGGGCGTGGGGATGTCAGCGACCTGCCAGCAATCCAGCCACAACCACCTGAGAGATGATTGCGCAGCGCGGCGCATAGATCTGATTGCAGGCTCTGAGGGAATAGAGCCTGCCTCTTGTGGCCTAGCAAGCGCGACTGGTTTGCCCCGGCGTTATGCTGGATCATGCGTCGCAATCAGGGCAGTCTTTGACGCAACCAAACATATGAGGAGGTGCCACAATGGCGCGGGTATCCGTAGAGATCAAAGACCATATCGCCCATGTCACCCTGACGCGGGGCGACAAGATGAATGCGCTGGATGATGCCATGGTCAAGGCGATCCTGGCCGCAGGCGCCGAGGTTGCCGCATCGGATGCGCGGGTGGTGGTGCTGGCCGGTGAAGGCAAAAGCTTTTGTGCGGGGCTCGATCTTGCGAGCTTTATGCAGATGGGCAAGACCGACCCTGAGGCCTGGCTGATGCAACGCAGCCACCATGACGCCAATGAGATGCAGGAGGTCGCGATGATCTGGCGCCGCCTGGAGATCCCGGTGATCGCCGCTCTGCAGGGCGCGACCTATGGCGGCGGGCTGCAACTGGCGCTGGGCGCGGATATCCGTATTGCAGCGCCGGATACCAAACTGGCTGTGATGGAGATGAAATGGGGCCTCATCCCGGATATGGGCGGCATGGCGCTACTGCCCAAACTGGTGCGCACCGATGTGTTGCGGCAACTGACATACACCGCCAGTCCCATCGGCGCCGAGCAGGCGCTGGCCTGGGGGATGGTCACCTCTGTGTCAGAGGATTCGCTGGCGGATGCCCGCGCGCTTGCGGCTGAGATTGCCAACAAGGGGCCAAACGCCATACGGGCTGCCAAGCGGATGATTGATTTTGCCGAATCCGGTGCCGCGCAATCCGAGGTGCTGCTACGCGAGAGTTCCGAACAGGTGGCCCTGATTGGCAAGCCCGAACAGATGGAAGTGATTGCGGCACAAATGCAAAAGCGTGCTCCGGTTTTTCGCTAACAGACCTTTAAACGGAAATTGGCAGACCTATATGACTGAGAGCAGTCCTCCCTCCCAGACTGCAGGAACTTCTTTTCCCCTTCAGTGGGTTGCAGAAGAAGATGGCGGCGTCACGTCCTTGGCGCCGCCATACTTATTTGCGCAAGCCGATGCTGTCACAGCGGCAATGCTCTGCCCTGAGGGATCACCTCATAGCCGGGCTCTTCGGGCTCATCATCCGTCATCTCAGGCGGAAAGCCGGGTGCGAGGATTGAAAGCCCCGTGGCATCTTCCAGACGGCGGATAATATTTTGGTGACAGCTCGCGCGCGCCATATCTGGCAATGCCATCGTCAAAGATTTTGACGATCAGTGGGCTGACCTCAAGCGGCACCTCGTTGCGCTCGGCGATCTGCTGAAACAGACCCACGTCCTTTTTGACCAGATCCATCGTGAAGGAAATATCGCGACTGCCGTTCAGGATGACCTGACTTTCGGTGATATGTGAAAACGAGTTTCCAGAGCTGATCTTGACGGCCTCATAGGCGGTGTTGAGGTCCATGCCGGCCGCCTTTGCTGTCACCAGAGCCTCGGCATTGGCCACCAGATGCACGGTGGCAAGGTAGTTGGTCAACACCTTCAGAACCGAGGCAGAGCCCAGCTCTCCAGTGTGCAAAATACGCCGCCCCATGGTGGTGAGAAAGGGCAGGATGCGCTCAAACGTGGCGCGATCACAGCCGGCGAAGATGGCGATATTGCCGGTATCTGCCCGGTGGCAGCCACCCGAGACCGGACAGTCCACCGCAGCGCCACCTGCAGCGATGACCAGAGCGCCCAGGCGTTTGACCTCGGCCTCGTCGGTGGTGGACATCTCCATCCAGATTTTGCCCTCCACGACCTCGGGCAGCATCTGTTGCATCACCGCGTCAGAGGCCGCAGGCGAGGGCAGGCAGGTGATCACCGCATCGCAATCGCGCATCAGTTGCGCCGGATTTTCAGCCGGTTTGGTGCCTTTGGCAACAAACTGCGCCACCAGATCGGGGTTGAGATCATGCACGGTGAGATCAATACCATTGCGCAGCAATGAGCCGGACAATTTAGCGCCCACATTGCCCAAACCAATAAAGCCTACTTTCATCTCGTTCTCCGCAATTTGTGTCGCCATCCAAACAGCAAAACCGTGCTTGCTGGTCCGGGATCTCCTGAATGCGAGGAGACGACGGGAGGCGTGAAAAGTAAAACGAAATTTTCACATCAGAGGGCGCTGGGCGGATGCCTGTTCTGGCGCAAACCACAGGGAAAAGGCGACAGGGAAAAAGACGGCAGGCAAAAAGGCCGCCCCAAAGGAGCGGCCTGAATATGAGGTACAGCGCTGGGTCTGAAGCGCTGTGGCCTGAATGAAGCCTCAATGAGGCCTGAAGTTACAGGGACGCCTGGTAGATCTTGTTGATGTTTGACCCCAGAGCGGCGTTGTAGTCAGCATCGGACATGGCAACATTCAGACCTTCGGTCAGCGCCCGGCTGAAGGAGGCAATCATCTTGCTGTTCTGCGAGAGCCTGGCGCAGGCGTCATCGGTGCTGTAGCCACCGGACAGGGCCACAACACGGACCACGGCGGGGTGGTCGGCCAGCGAGTCATACAGACCAGCCACATTGGGGATGGTCAGTTTCAGCGAAACCTTGGTGCCCTCGGGCAGAGCATCAAGCTGGTCCTGCAGCTCTGCCTTCAGAAAGATCTCGGCCTCGCCTTTGGTGGGAGAGTGGATGTCTACTTCGGGTTCAATGATTGGCACCAGACCAGCGGCGGCAATTTGTTTACCGACCTCAAACTGCTGCGCCACGACGTTTTTGATGCCCTGCGGGTTGGCTTCTTTTACGACCGAGCGCATCTTGGTGCCAAAGATGCCTTTTTCAGCGGCGCGTGCCAACAGGGCGTCCAGATCGGGCATCGGTTTCATCAGCTGCACACCGTCTGCCTCGTCTGCCAGACCCTTGTCGACCTTCAGGAATGGCACAACGCCGCATTTTTCCCACAGGTACGTTGGCACTGGGGTGCCGTCGATGGCATTGTCCATGGTTTTTTCAAACAGGATGGCGCCAAGGATCTTGCCAGAGCTGAAGTCCGGCGCGCAGATGATACGGGCGCGCATCTTCTGGATCTCGCCATACATTTCGTCGTCGTTTGCATAGGCATCTTCGGTAACGCCATAGAGGCCAAGCGCCTTTGGGGTCGAGCCGCCGGATTGATCCAGTGCCGCAATAAAGCCTGCGCCATTTGCGATACGGTCAAACTGTTCCTGGTTGATCTCTTGCGCCATGATCCGGTCTCTCCGCGAAAATCGTTTAATATCTGGCCCTGTCTATAGCGCGCCTGTCGCAAGAAACAAGTTGCCGGTGAGGGCGCTTGCGCTAACGGAGACGGTTTTGCGCCGATCGGCCACAAGCTGTATCAATTTGGCGATAGCGCCACAAAAAAACGAGCCCCCGAAGGAGCCCGTTTCAGATGCGTAACCCGGCAGCAGGCTGGATCAGACCAGACGTGAGGTCTCTTTGGCGGCGCGCACGAAATCCTTGAACAGGGGATGCGGCGCAAAAGGTTTGGATTTCAGTTCCGGGTGGAACTGTACACCGATGAACCAGGGATGATCGCTCCATTCCACGATTTCCGGCAGGCTGCCATCGGGGGACATGCCAGAGAAGTTCAGACCACAGGCCTCCAGCTTCTCTTTGTATTTGGTGTCGACCTCATAGCGATGACGATGGCGTTCTTCGATATGTGTGCTGCCATAGATCGCAGCCACCTTGGAGCCCTCGGCCAATGTGGCGTCATAGGCGCCCAGACGCATGGTGCCGCCCTTGTCGTCGTCGCTCTTGCGCTGAACCTTGTGATTACCCTGCGCCCATTCTTTCAGGTGGTAGACAACGGGCTCGAACCGTTTCTTGCCGGCCTCATGGTCGAACTCTTCCGAGCCGGCCTCGGCAATACCGGCCACGTTGCGGGCGGCCTCGATCACGGCCATCTGCATCCCGAGGCAGATCCCCAGATAGGGTACCTGATGTTCACGGGCATACTGTGCCGCCTTGATCTTGCCTTCGGTGCCGCGCTCGCCAAAGCCGCCGGGCACCAGAATCGCATGGAAGCCCTGCAGATGCGGCGTGGCGTCTTCGCGGTCAAACAACTCGGCATCGACCCATTCAATCTTTACCTTGACGCGATTGGCCATGCCGCCATGGGTCAGCGCCTCGGCGATGGATTTATAGGCGTCTTCCAGCTGGGTGTATTTGCCAACAATGGCCACCCGCACTTCGCCTTCGGGATTGTAAATCCGGTCCGCGACGTCTTCCCAGCGCGCAAGGTTTGGTTTTGGGGCAGGGGAGATGCCAAAGGGATCCGCAACCGCCTGATCCATGCCTTCGCGGTGATAGGCCAGCGGCGCCTCATAGATGGATTTCAGATCCTGTGCTGCGATGACCGCATCGGGGCGCACGTTGCAAAACAGCGCCAGCTTTTCGCGCTCTTTCTTTGGGATCGGACCCTCAGAGCGGCAAACCAGCAGATCCGGCGCCAGACCAATAGAGCGCAGCTCTTTGACCGAGTGCTGCGTTGGCTTGGTCTTCAGCTCGCCGCTTGCCTTGATATAGGGCAGCAGCGTCAAATGCATGAACAGGCACTGGCCACGGGGTTTATCCTGCGAAAACTGACGGATAGCTTCAAAGAAGGGCAGGCCTTCGATGTCCCCAACAGTGCCGCCGATCTCGCAGAGCATGAAATCAACCTCGTCCTCGCCAATCGAGATGAAGTCTTTGATCTCGTTGGTGACATGCGGGATCACCTGGATGGTCTTGCCGAGATAGTCGCCGCGGCGCTCTTTCTCCAGCACGTTGGTGTAGACCCGGCCGGATGAGATCGAGTCGGTCTTGCGGGCGGGAACGCCGGTAAACCGCTCATAGTGGCCCAGGTCCAGATCGGTCTCGGCACCGTCATCGGTGCCAAAGACTTCGCCGTGTTCAAACGGGCTCATGGTGCCGGGGTCGACGTTGAGATAGGGGTCCAGTTTACGCAGACGGACGGAATAGCCGCGCGCCTGTAAAAGAGCACCAAGGGCGGCGGCTACCAGACCCTTGCCCAGAGATGAAACAACACCACCGGTAATGAAGATGAAACGCGCCATGAGTGTCGGCTGCCCCCGTGAGAAGTCAGAATATAGCTGCCCGACGGTTGTCAAAAACCGCTGCACCACGGGGCTATACCCATATAGGATTCGCGCGACATGCGCAAGGGAACCGCAAGATGCTGTTACGGTCCCCGGTCTGAATTCTAGGTCTTGTAGGTCTTTAGTCGGCGCTGGGAACCAGCGGCGCATTGTCGCCTTCGGCGGGCGGCAACAGATCACTGCCCAAAGGCGCCAATGGCGCGTCAGCTGCGCCCTCGGCCCCGTCAACAGGGGCCTGGATGCCGTCTGCGACAGAAGAGCCAGCAGAACGCTGCGCGGCCAATACGGTCAGGGTGATGGATGTGACAATAAAGGCTGCGGCCAGGACCCAGGTCACTTTGCCAAGCGCGGTTGCCGCCGAGCGACCAGACATCGCACCGCCACCGCCGCCACTGCCCATTCCGAGGCCACCGCCTTCGGAGCGCTGCAACAGCACGATAGCGATCAGGCCAAGAGCCAAAAGAAGATGGATGATGAGAACAACGTTTTCCATAGGTTCCTGCGGCTGTTGGCAAAACTATCGGGCGGTAGATAGGCAAGAATGGCGACCGGGGCAAGGGCTCAGTTTGCTTTGTTTGCCCAGAGTTTGCACAGAGGCGGCGCGTGGAGGGTAAACCACCCGGATCCGTAACAAAAGTAACTGGACGTAGGTGGCGGGGCTGGGGCAGGCTGCCCCCATGCCTCATGATCATTCAGACCACCCGCACGCCCTTTTGCCATCAGAGCCCGCTTTGCGCGTAAAAGCCCTTGAAACGATTCTTGTGCGTAAGGGGCTGATTGACCCGGCGGCGCTGGACGAGATCATTGATACCTATCAAAACAAGATCGGCCCACAGAACGGTGCGCGCGTTGTTGCCAGGGCCTGGAGTGATCCGGTGTTTAAAGCGGCCCTGCTTGCCGATGCGGATACCGTGCTGGCCGAGCTGGGCTACTATGGCCGTCAGGGCGAGCATATGGTGGTGGTTGAGAACACCCCCGAGCAGCACAATATGGTCGTCTGCACCCTGTGCAGCTGTTATCCGTGGCCACTGCTGGGCATTCCGCCGGGCTGGTATAAATCCGATGCCTACCGCGCCCGGGCTGTGCGCGCGCCGCGTGCCGTTCTGGCCGAGTTTGGCGTGACCCTGCCTGCCGAGACCTCTGTGCGGGTCTGGGATTCAACAGCCGAGGTGCGGTATCTGGTGCTGCCCATGCGCCCGGCTGGCACGGATGCCATGGAAGAAGAGGACCTGTTGGCTCTTGTCTCACGCGATTCCATGATCGGCACGGCGCTTGCCGCCCTGCCAGCTGCCGCCCTGCCGCCCACCACAGCGCCGCCCACCACAAACGGGGCCCAGACATGAGCCGCCTGCATGATATGGGAGGACGATTCGGTGATGGCCCAGTGGTGCCTGATGCCGCAGCCGCGCCGGTGTTTGAAACAGACTGGCATGCCCGTGCGCTCGCTCTGACACTGGCCTGCGGTGCGCTGGGGCAATGGAACATAGATGTGTGGCGCCATGCCCGCGAGCGGCTGTCGCCAAAGGACTACAGTCGCTTTTCCTATTATGAGAAATGGACCTCGGCGCTGGAAGATCGGCTGGTCGACACCGGGGTGCTGACGCGCGAAGACCTGTTGGGGAACAGGTTGGGGCAGGGCGGCGATGATCTGCATGTGCTGGCCTCCAGGGCGTTGCGCGCCGATGCCGTTGCCGCCCCCCTTGGCAAGGGTGGTCCCGCCAGTCGCGACAGTGACATTGCCCCGCATTTTGTTGTGGGTGACGCCGTGCGAACCCGCCACCCGGGCGGGAGTGCGCTGGTCGATGGTGGCCATACCCGGCTGCCCGACTACGCCGTTGGCGCACGCGGCAGGATCATGCTGCATCATGGCGCCCATGTGCTGCCGGACAGCCGCGCGCATGGCCTTGGTGAGGCGCCAGAGCCGCTTTATGCCGTTGCTTTCAAGGCGTCCCAGTTGTGGACCCATCCGGAGCATCCCGGCGATGAGGTGGTTCTGGATCTCTGGCAGAGCTATCTGCAGCCAGATCCAAACCCGGAACCAGATCCAAACGTCGAGGCGTCGGCATGAGCGATTGCCTGACACATAGCGCGCCCGACTCGGTCTTTCTCGAACCCTGGCATGCCCAGGTCTTTGCCCTCACGGTTCATTTGAATGAGGCGGGGCGTTTCAGTTGGGCGCAGTGGGTAGAGCGGTTCTCCGAGACACTGCGCCGCCACGGTCTGGACCGGCAGCTGGACGGGGGCGCGGACTACTTCAACGCCTGGCTGGAAACGCTTGAGGCGATTCCTGCCGAGGCCGGCAATGCCAGCGCACAGGAGGTTGAACGGGTGCGGCGCGACTGGGAAGAGGCCTATCTCGGCACGCCGCATGGTGATCCGGTGCGTTTATCAGCGCGTTAAACGCTTTGTGGCTGGGGAATTTGCCTGAAACCGGGTCTTGTGCTGCCCTGCGGCGTATTTGCGGTTTCACTGGCTGGCTGGCAGCGCTATACGAGCTTGGTTTGAACCAGCATACAAAGGACCTGAAATGGCCAATGTCGTGGTAGTCGGCGCCCAGTGGGGCGATGAAGGAAAAGGCAAGATCGTTGACTGGCTCAGCGAACGCGCCGATGTGATTGCGCGTTTTCAGGGCGGTCATAATGCCGGCCATACGCTGGTGATCGACAGCAAAGTTTACAAGCTGCACGCGCTGCCCTCTGGCGTGGTGCGCGGTGGCAAGCTGAGCGTCATCGGCAATGGTGTGGTGCTGGATCCCTGGCATCTGCTGAAAGAGATCGAAACCGTGCAGGCGCAGGGCGTTGATATCTCGCCCGAGACGCTGATGATTGCGGAAAACATCCCGCTGATTCTGCCCATCCAGGGCGAACTTGACCGCGCCCGTGAAGAGGCCGCCTCAAAGGGGACCAAGATCGGCACCACCGGTCGCGGTATCGGCCCCGCCTATGAAGACAAGGTAGGCCGCCGCGCCATCCGGGTTGCGGATCTGGCCGATGAGGCCACACTGGAGGCCCGCGTTGATCGCGCGCTGCAGCACCATGACCCGCTGCGCAAGGGTCTTGGCTTTGAGCCGGTTGACCGCGACGCGCTGATAGCACAGCTGCGCGAGGTTGCCCCTGCGATCCTGAAATACGCAGCTCCTGTCTGGAAGGTGCTGAATGAAAAGCGCAAAGCAGGCAAGCGGATCCTGTTTGAGGGCGCTCAGGGCGCACTGCTGGACATTGATTTTGGCACCTACCCCTTTGTCACCTCGTCAAATGTGATCGCAGGTCAGGCCGCCACCGGTGTTGGCATTGGTCCCGGCTCTATTGACTATGTGCTGGGCATCGTCAAAGCCTATACAACCCGCGTTGGCGAAGGCCCTTTTCCAACCGAGCTGGAGGATGCTGATGGCCAGCGTCTTGGCGAGCGGGGCCACGAGTTTGGCACCACCACGGGTCGCAAACGCCGCTGTGGCTGGTTTGATGCCTGTCTGGTGCGCCAGACCTGCGCCACCTCTGGCATCACCGGTATTTCCCTGACCAAGCTGGACGTGCTGGATGGCTTTGAAACCCTGAAGATCTGCACCGGCTATGATCTGGACGGCACCCGTCTCGACTATCTGCCCACCGCGGCAGACCAGCAGGCGCGCTGTACGCCGATTTACGAAGAGATGCCCGGCTGGAGTGAGTCCACCGAAGGCGCGCGCAGCTGGAACGACCTGCCAGCCAATGCCATCAAATATGTCAAACGCGTGGAAGAGCTGATTGAGTGCCCGGTGGCGCTTCTCTCCACCAGCCCGGAGCGGGAGGACACCATTCTGGTGACCGACCCCTTTGCTGACTGATGGCGGATAAACCTGGCCTCAGCTACAAGGCGCGCCGCCGCTGGGCCCTGGTGGTCCTGTTGATCGGCATGCCGCTTTATATCATTGTTGCGGTCAATGTGGTGGCCATGTTTGAGCGTCCGCCTATCCTGGTCGAACTGGTGATCTATGCGGTGCTTGGGGTGCTTTGGGTCCTGCCGTTCAAATTCGTCTTTCGCGGCGTGGGCAAAGAAGACCCGGACGCCGCAGACCAGTAGCGCGACAGCGCGTCCAAGCAAGAATTTGGCCCGGTGGGAGATTTTTCCGATCGGGCCTTTTTATGTTCAGCGCTGAGCTGCGCGCTGGGAGCGTCCTGCGGGCAAAGCACCCCCCAAAAGCGCTGCCGCCTTTGGGGGGTGGTGTCACACTCTTTGTGGGGTTTGCAGTCACGTTGCACGCAATCGCGCGATGAGCGGGATTACCCCGCCGCGCGTTTCGAGGGGCGAAAACCGGTATCATCGGTCGCGGAAAAATGGCCGTTGTTGGCGCGTTCGATCTTGCCTTCCCGCAGCAACTGGCCAAAGGAGCGCAGCCCGTTTTCACGGTTAAAGTCAGCATGTCCGATGCTGCGCACTTTGCTCATCAACTGGGGCCGGGAGAAGTGATCGCGTCCCTCAACAAAGCTGAGATAGGCGGCAGCGGCCTCAAGCAGGTCCTGTAATTCAGCCGCGCCCCGGTCGCGGGCGTAGTCTGCAAAGGATCCCTGGCCCTCGGCAGGAGTGTCTTCCTGCAGGACCGAGATGCGACGGGGCTGTACCGGCTGTGCGGGTTCTTTCGGGGCCGGATCAATGCGCTGTTCTGCGACCAGTTTGAGAGGCGCCGGGCGACTGTCTGAGCTACGGGCGCGCGGCGCCCGGTTGCTGCCGGATTCGGGGCGGCGGGGCCGTACCACACTGGCAAGATCCTCGCGGTAGGCTTCGGCATCAGCAGCGTCCAAACTGCGGCTGCCGGCCGTGCGATCCGCCTGGGCCGCTGCAACAGCAGCCCGCAACTGGCTGTAGGTCTCGCGCGAGGTCGCATTGTCGGGATCTTCCAGCTTGGTCTCGGCTGCGGCCATCAGGCGCGATACATCATTGTCCGGAGACTGCGGAGCGCTGCGCGGCTCTGATGCGGCAGCGCGGGCCGGTTCAGGGCTGGCGGCAGTGTTGGTGCCGGATCTGTCGGCTGCGCTAGAGGCGGCCTGCTGATTGCTGGCCAGAAGATCAGCTTCGACCTCGGCAAGTTCCCGCAACAGCTCTGCCTCGTCAGCCGCGTCCAAAGAGCTTTCAACCACAGGGGCGCTATCCTGCTGGTCTTCATCCTCATCAATTTCTTCCAGGTCGCCCGCAGCCATGGCTTTTTGCAGATCTGCGCGCTTCACTTTGACGATGCGCGCCCGCAGTGGGGTGGCAGCGGTATTCGGTTTGGCGGTTTGTGGTGGCTGGGCTGCGCGCTGGGACGTGGTCTCGGCCTGCGCCTCGGCTGGTGTCTCATCAGGCTCGGTACTGGCAGGAACGCTACTGGCAGCTGCGGTTTCCCGCCGCTTCCTGCGGGCCAGACGCATATCACGTTTGGTCTGGGGCGGCTCCTGGGATGTCTCGTCTGCCAACTCCCTATCACTGGGCGCAGGATCATTGGGCGCTGGATCAATGGCCGCTGCATCAGTGGCGGCTGCATCAATGGGAGCTGGCTGCTGATCCTGGGCTTCAGACACGCCCTCGTCCTCACCATCATCCTCACCATCATCCTCATCAAAGGCGTCGTCGAAGAGCGTGACCTCGGACTCAGACGTGCTTTCGAGGGCTGCGGCGAATTCCGCACCCGTGTCTGAAGCGGGGTCTGCAGGCCTGCGGTCGCCGGTCAGGTCCAGCCGGTCCAGAACGCGTGAGATTTCGTCATCATCCGCATCGCTGGCAGAGTCACTGCCCTCATAACCGGCGTCGTCATAGTCGTCCTCGGTCTGTGCCAGTTCCGCACGGGCGGTCTCAACAAAGGACTCGGCATGCTCATCCTCGGAGAAGTCGTCTTGAGGCGTCTGCGCAACAACGGCGCGGATCCGCTGTAACTTGGCAGCGATGCTGTCTGCGGCGGGAGCGGCATCAGCGCTGCGGGGCGTCACTGGCTGCTGTACAGGGCTGTGTACTGGGCTGTGTGATGTCTCTGCTGCGGCAACGGGCTCCAGCTCTTGCTCTGAAAAGAATTCCACCTCTTCGGAGGGGCTGTCTTCCTCGGGCGCATTCTCTGGCGCATTGCCCGCCACTGCTGCGGAAATGGCGGCAATGGTCGCCATATCGACAGAAGCGGCCGGACTGGCAGGACTGGCCGGACTGGGGGCCGGAGCGGCAGATGGAATTGCAGCCGGTTGAGGGGCCGGATCGGAGGCAATGTCTTTTGCGGAAGACACGGGGCGACTGTGATCTTCTGCGGTCTGCGGGGCGGTCTCATCCTCCTCAAACAGATCAATGCTGCTGAGGTCCACTGTCACCTCTTCCTCAAACAGATCTACGCTGCTAGGTCCACAGGTTCTTCTTCTGCGATTTCTGTCGTCGTGTCGCGAACACCGGTTTCAACGTCAACAGGCGCAGCCTCAGCAGCCTCAACCACGATTGGCCCCACAACTGCGGGCGTGACGGCTGGGGTCGTATCATCAACAACGGGCTTGTCTGCAATGGGCGTGGTTTCAGGGGCTTTGGCGGCAGGGATGGCTTCAGGCTGTGGTGTCGGCGCGACGGCCTCTGACGCGACGGCCTCTGACTCGACTGGGGCTGAGGCGCGAAGGTGAATGCCTTCGCTGCTGGTGCGGGCCTCGACCTGGCGGGCAACCTCACGCTGGGCAATCCGGGCCAGCATCTCGGCGTCCGGCTGTGGCGGCTCTGCCCCAAAGTATCGATCATCCGAAGCCAGATCGCGAAAATACTCTGCAATGGCCTTCATTGTGCCGAATGAATCTTCGAACCCCTCCAGAGTGCAGGAGAAGGTTCCGTAGGAAACCGTCAGAACTTTGTTGCTATGTACCATCGGTTCGCTCGTCCTCGCCAAAGTCATTGCCGTTCACAATATGGCCCAGCTCGTCAAATTTTGCTCAACTTCGTGCAATTGATCGTATCATTTTGTGTTTAGATTGTGGCTGGTTTCCAGATCTGCGAGTAATCTCGGCATGAATAAGCTGATTGTAGACGAAACGCGGCCAGTTACGCTGGTTGGCGGCGGTGATCTGGGCCAAGATGATCTGGAATGGGCGCTTTCGCTGGCGCCTTTTCTCGTGGCGGCAGACGGTGGTGCGGGTCATGCGCTGGCACAGAATCACGTTCCAAGGGCCGTAATCGGAGATTTTGATTCGATTTCTCCGGATGTCGCGGCGCAAATTCCCGCCGATCAGCTGTTTCATCTGGCCGAGCAGGACACCACCGACTTTGATAAGGCGCTGCGGTCGATCCGTGCCCCTCTGGTGCTTGCGGTGGGATTTTTAGGCGGACGGGTGGATCACCAATTGGCGGCGCTAAATTCGCTGGTGCAGGATCAGGGCCCGCCCTGTGTGCTGCTGGGACGCCATGAGGTGATCTTTCACCTGCCGCCCCGGATCGCGCTGCCGCGTGCCGCGAATGAGACGGTTTCGCTGTTTCCTCTGCAGGCTGTCACAGCGCGTTCAAGCGGGTTGGAATGGCCACTGGAGGGGCTCAGGATGGCGCCAGGTGGTCAGATTGGCACTTCAAACCGCGCGCTTGGCCCCATTGCGATCTCGGTTGATGGGCCGGGACTGTTGGGGATGGTGCCACGGCGGCACCTGCCAGCGCTTATACGGGCGCTTTTGCCCTAGAGGCGCCGCTGGCGGGCCAGTGCCCTAGGCGCATCGCTGGCGGCCTTGTGCTCCTAGGCACCGCTGGTGGCCAGGGCGGCTTCTTTTGCTGCGGTGTGCTCGCGCAGGATTGCATAGAGGCCAGCGGCCACAGTCAGGCCAATGCCCAGGCTGGCCAGCGTATTAGGCAACTCATTAAAGATCATCCAGCCCACGAGGGTGGCAATGGGGATTTCCAGATATTGCATCGAGGCCAAAGTCGAGGCCGGCGCATAGCGCAGGCTCCAGGTCATCAGCAGATGGGCAATGGTTCCCAGCCCTCCGGCCAGGGCCAACAAGGTCCAGCTGTCGCTGGCGGGCAGGGTGGTGCTGAGCCCGTCGAGGTTCAGGCCCTGACCCAGCATCAGCAACGGCAGCATCAGCAGTGACGCAATGAGGCCAGAGACAGCCTGTAGCGGGATCGGAGAGGTGTCTTTGGCAATGCGGCGTGTCACCAGCATAAACAGCGCAAAGATCACCGCCACCGCCAGAGGCCACAGGGCATTCAGGCCAACCACAGCAAAGCTCGGCTGTATCACCAGAAGCGTGCCGACAAAGCCGACAACACAGGCGGCAAGACGGCGTATGCCGACCTCTTCACCCAGCACGTATTTGCCCAGCAATAACATGATGAAAGGCATGACAAAGGCAATCGCCACCGCATCGGCCAGCGGCAGGTAGCGCAGGGCGTTGAACATGGCGGTGATGCCCGCCATCTGCAGCAGGGTGCGCAGCAGCACCTGCGGCAAAAGATGCCGGGGGATGCGCAATGACTGCCCCAGCGCCCGCGAGACCGGCACCAGGATCAGGGCCTGTGCGGCAAAGCGCACAAAGACGATCTGCCCGACGGGCACGCGTTCTGCCAGCAGTTTTGCAATGGCATCCCCCAGCGGGATGAGAAGGCAAAAGCCAAGCATCAAGATGATGCCAAGCAGGGGGCGGTCCTGGGCGGTGTTTTGTGTCATGGCGCCACGCTAGGCAGAGCAGCACAAAGGTGCAAGCTATGGTTGCCTTGTAAGAGGCTTCTGTAGTGGTTTCAGCAGTTTGGAACATTCACCGCGAGCCCGCCAAGCGAGGTCTCTTTGTATTTCTCATTCATGTCGGCGCCTGTCTGACGCATGGTTTCGATCACCGCATCCAATGGCACAAAGTGCTGGCCATCGCCGCGCAGGGCCAGTGACGCGGCAGAGACGGCCTTGATGGCGCCCAAGCCGTTGCGCTCAATACAAGGCACCTGCACCAGACCTTTGACCGGATCACAGGTCATGCCGAGGTGATGCTCAAGCGCGATCTCGGCGGCGTTTTCCACCTGTTCAGGGGTGCCGCCCATCACCGCACATAACCCGGCTGCAGCCATAGCGGCAGCCGAGCCGACCTCGGCCTGGCAGCCAGCCTCGGCCCCCGAGATAGAGGCTTTGAATTGGACCAGCCCGCCGATGGCAGCCGCCGTGAGCAGGAAGTCTTCGATATGGCTGGCGGCGGCACCGGGCACATGGTCGAGATAATAGCGCAGCACAGCAGGCAGCACGCCGGCCGCCCCATTGGTGGGCGCGGTGACAACCTGACCACCGGCGGCGTTTTCCTCGTTCACCGCCATGGCATAGACACTCATCCAGTCATTGATGGTATGGGGTGCCACAAGGTTCATGCCGCGCTCGGCCATCAGGCTGTCATAGATTCCCTTGGCCCGGCGGCGCACATTTAGGCCCCCGGGCAGAATGCCGTCGCGCACCAGACCGCGCTCGATGCAATTGTTCATCACTTCCCAGATCCGCGCGGTGCCTTTGGTCAGATTTTGCGCGCCCCCGCGGGCCACTTCGTTGGCACGCTTCATCTGCGCGACGGACTTGCCGCTGGTATTGGCCATCTCCAGCATCATGGCCGCAGAGGTAAAGGGGAAGGGAACCGGAGCGCCCTCATCGACGTCCTTGCCGGGGGCCAGCTCTTCTTCGGTCAGAACAAAGCCTCCGCCGATGGAGTAAAACACCTGCTGCAGAATGACGTCGCCCTGCGCATCCGTGGCCATCAGGATCATGCCATTGGCGTGGCCGTCGAGGCTGTGATCATAGTCAAAGATCAAATCCGCCTTGGGATCAAAATGCAGGCTGTTCAGTCCTTCGGGTTGCATCTGGTGGCTTGTGGCCAGCTCTGTCAGAAAGGCTGCGGCCTTGGCGTCATCATAGGTGTCGGGGAGAAAGCCGCCCAGCCCCAGAATGGTGGCGCGGTCGGTGGCGTGTCCGACGCCGGTAAAGGCAAGGGAGCCATGCAGCGAGGCGCGCAGCCCGTGAAATTCAAAGGGTGAGGCGCGCATCATATCGAGGAACCGCGCGGCGGCCACCATCGGGCCCATTGTGTGCGAGGATGAGGGGCCAATGCCCACTTTGAACATATCAAAAACGGAGAGGAACATCAGGTGGCTGATCCTTCGGGGGGATGTGCGAGGTGGGGCTGGGTAAAGGGCGTCGCTCCCAGCCCTTCGGCGGCCTGCGCCGCCAGAGCTGCGGGACGGGTTTCTAGACGCATCAAAAGGTTGCGAAGATGCGGATAGCACGCGATGTCATACCAGGACCGGTCGCTATCCGCAGGATACAGCGCCATCCAGCGCATCATCGCTGCCAGATAGTAGTCCAGCCCGGAGGGTGACGCGGCGCCAAACCAGCTGGGGCGTGTTGCGGCCAGGTCTTCGAGGTGTTGCAGATGTATGGTGAGGCGCGCCTGCACCTTGCTTTGTAAAACCGACCGCATTGCGCGATCGGATCCGATGTATTTTTCCGGATAGAACAGGATCCTGAGATCGGCATGCAGCGTGTTGGAGGCAAAAAACAGCCATTTCAAATAATCCGCTCGTGCAGGGCTACCTGGGGCAGGCGCCATCTGCCCGTGGCGATCTGCCAGCCACAAAAGAATGGCGGCGGTCTCAAACATGGCGCCATCCGGCATTTCCAATGCGGGAATCAGCCCCTGCGGGTTAAGCACCCGATAGGCGGCCCCGCGCTGGGCTCCGGTGCCTCTGTCGACCAAATGGGTCTCATAGGGCAGGCCAAGCTCCTCCAGCGCCAGCCGGATCACCAGCGAGGCATTGTCAGGGGCGTAGTGGAGGCGATAGATCTGTGTCATGGCACTGTTCTAATGGGGGTCATGTCGCAAGTAACGCCCGTTTCCGGCGTTTCCAATAGGAAACACGCCTTTCACACGTATGTTTATCGGTCTGCTGCGGGCAGGGGGCAGGGGGGCGACAGAATTGCTGCTCGCCCTTGGCGGGGGCTTTGCTTATAAGGCAGTCAAACGCATATCACGGAGTCACCGCAATGACCGGAGAACTGTCCCCTATCGACAAGGCCAAATTTGTTGCAGCCAAACGCGCGGCTGGATTGGTTGAAGACGGAATGCGCGTTGGTCTGGGCACCGGCTCGACCGCAGCCTGGCTGGTGCGCTGCCTGGGCGAGATGGTGCGCGACGAGGGGTTGAAGATCACAGCCGTGCCCACCTCGACCCGCACAGCCGAGCTGGCGCGCGAAGTTGGTATTCACGTGACCTCATTGGATGAGGCCAAGTGGCTTGATCTCACCATTGATGGCGCTGATGAGTTCGACAAGGACCTCAATCTGATCAAAGGCGGCGGTGGTGCATTGCTGCAGGAAAAGATCGTGGCGACGGCCTCTGATCAAATGGTTGTGATTGCGGATGCCGGTAAAGAGGTCGAAGCCCTCGGCGCCTTTCCATTGCCGGTGGAGGTCATTCCCTTTGGCTGGCAGACAAGCCAGGCATTGATCGAGGAAACTCTTGTTTCCATGGATGTTTTGGGCCGTTCTACCAGCCTGCGGATGAATGGCGATGTGGCCTTTGTGACGGACGAAGGCAACCATATCCTCGACCTGCATCTGAACCGGATTGGCAACGCCCGCCAGCTTGCTTTGGTGTTGAACCAAATCCCGGGCGTGGTTGAAAACGGCTTGTTCATCGATATCTGTGACACCGTCATCATCGGCTATGGCGATGGCAACGTCGAAGTGCGTGATATCAATGAAGGAACGGTAGAGCGCGAAAAGCTGGATTTTGTCGAAACCGACAATCTGTTTTCCGACCTCTCCGATTGAAGGGCAGTATTAGATGAGTTTTGACTACGATCTTTTTGTTATCGGCGGTGGCTCTGGTGGCGTGCGGGCTGCGCGGGTTGCGGCACAAGAGGGCGCCAAAGTGGCGCTGGCCGAAGAAGACCGTTACGGTGGCACCTGCGTCATTCGCGGCTGTGTCCCCAAAAAGCTGATGGTCTTTGCCAGCGAATATTCTGCCATGGTGGATGATGCGCAGGCCTATGGCTGGGATATCTCTGCCGGTGCTTTTGACTGGGACAGTTTCAAGGGCAAGCTGCACGCCGAGCTGGACCGGCTGGAAGGTATCTACCGGAACCTGTTGAAAAACAATGGTGTGACCAGCTACGATTCCCGTGCGACCCTGGTGGATGCCCATACGGTGGCCCTGGCAGATGGTACGCAAAAAACGGCCAAACACATCCTGATCGCGACGGGTGGCTGGCCGACGGTACCAGAGTTTCCGGGGTCTGAGCTGGCGATCACCTCTAACGAGATGTTCCATCTGGAAACACTCCCCGAAGCGATCCTGATCGTGGGCGGCGGCTATATCGCGTCAGAGTTTGCCGGTATCATGAACGGCCTCGGCGTCAAGACAACGCAGTTTTATCGCGGCACGCAAATCCTGCGCGGCTTTGATGAAGAGGCCCGCAATGTCGTGGCTGCCGGCATGATCGAGAGCGGCGTTGATCTGCAGCTGGAAACCAATGTGGTCTCGATGGTCAAACAGGGCGACAAGATCCGCGTCACCGACAGCAAAGGCCGCGAGAGCCTGTTTGATCAGGTGATGTATGCCACCGGGCGCCACCCAAATGCCGACAATCTCGGACTTGAGGCGCTGGGCATCGCGCGCGGCAAAAAAGGCGAGATATTGGTGGATCAATACAGCCAGACAGGCCTGCCCTCGGTCTATGCCATTGGCGATGTGACCGACCGTGCCAACCTGACGCCGGTTGCGATCCGCGAGGGCATGGCCTTTGTCGAGACCGTCTTTAAGGGCAACCCCACCAGCCCGGATCATGAGCTCATTCCGACAGCGATCTTTACCCAGCCGGAAATGGGCACTGTTGGCCTCAGCGAAGAAGAGGCCGCAGCGCAGGAGCCGGTTGAGGTCTATTCAGCCTCCTTCAAACCCATGCAGCAAAGTTTTGCCGGACGGGCGCAGAAGGTGTTGATGAAATTGATCGTGAGCAAGGCCACGCGCCGTGTGCTAGGCTGTCACATTGTGGCGCCGGGCGCCGGTGAGATGATCCAGCTGGCGGGTATTGCGGTCAAAATGGGCGCAACCAAAGAAGACTTTGACCGGACGGTTGCGGTGCATCCCACCATGTCCGAAGAACTGGTGACGATGAAACAACCAAGCCGAACGACTTGAATTCTAAAGACAAGACCACAGTTTACAAGATCATGCCGCGGGATGCGGCAGAAAAGGGATAGGAGAAACATGGCGGGCAATAGCGGTGGCCCCTGGGGGGGCGGAGGCTCTTCTGGCGGCGGAGGAAACCAGGGTGGCAACAATGGTAGCGGGAACAACGGCGGCGGTGGCCGGCGTCCCGAGGATCCACAGATCCCTGAAATCGACGAGCTGGTCAGAAAAGGCCAGGAGCAGCTACGCGTCCTGATGGGCGGCCGTGGCGGCAATGGCCAGGGCGGCGGTGGCCGTGGTGGCCAGGGTGGCGGTGGTGGACCACTGATCACCAAAGGCACCATCGGCATCGCCGCTGTTGTGGGCGCTGTTCTTTGGGGGATGGCGAGCTTTTATTCGGTCAAAACCGAAGAGCAGTCTGTTGAGCTGTTCCTGGGCGAGTATCTCGACACAGGTTTGCCGGGCTTGAACTTTGCCCCCTGGCCACTGGTCACCTATGAGGTGATCCCGGTGCGGGTTGAGCAAACTGAAAACATCGGTGCGGGCTCGCGTGGCAGCGATGCAGGTCTGATGCTGACCGGCGATGAAAATATCATCGACGTGGATTTCCAGGTTGTCTGGAACATCAACGACCCGGCCTTGTATCTGTTCAACCTGCGTGATCCGCAGGCGACCATTCAGGCGGTGTCTGAATCCGCCATGCGTGAAATCATCGCACAGTCGGAACTGGCCCCCATCCTGAACCGGGATCGTGGTGCGATTACCGCGCGTCTGGAAGAGCTGGTTCAGTCGACGCTCGACAGCTATGATAGCGGCGTGAATGTCGTCCGGGTGAACTTTGACGGCGCCGATCCGCCAGAGCCTGTAAAAGACGCCTTCCGGGACGTACAGTCTGCTGGTCAGGAACGCGACCGGTTGGAAAAACAGGCGGATGCCTATGCAAACCGCAAACTGGCGGCAGCGCGGGGTCAATCTGCGCAAACGCTGGAAGAGGCCGAAGGCTATCGGGCTCAGGTGGTCAACGAGGCCCAGGGTGAGGCCAGCCGTTTTACGGCGGTTCTGACCGAATACCAAAAGGCGCCTGACGTGACGCGCAAGCGGCTCTATCTGGAAACCATGGAAGCGGTTCTGGGCAATGTGGACAAGATCATTCTTGATCAGGCCACAGGCGAAGGTGGCCAGGGTGTTGTACCCTATCTGCCGCTCAACGAATTGCGCCGGACAGGAGACGAGTGATGAAAAAGACAACATTTCTTTTGCCCGTTGTAGTGCTCTTTGTTGTGGCGCTGCTGTCTTCAGTCTTTATCGTGGACGAGCGTGAAAAAGCGCTGGTTCTGCGCTTTGGTCGTGTGGTCGACGTGAAGGAAGACCCCGGTCTTGCCTTTAAGGTGCCGCTGATTGATGAGGTGGTGACCTATGATGACCGGATCCTCAGCCTTGAGGTTGGTCCGCTGGAGATCACTCCTCTGGATGACCGCCGTCTGGTTGTAGATGCCTTTGCACGCTACAAAATCGTCGACGTCAAACAGTTCCGCCAAGCGGTTGGTGCCGGTGGCATCAATGGGGCTGAAACCCGTCTGGACAAGATCATGCGGGCCGCAACCCGTGAGGTTTTGGGCTCTGTCAGCTCGAACGATATCCTGTCTTCGGACCGTGCCGCCCTTATGCTGCGCATTCGCAATGGGGCAATCAGCCAGGCCGAAGGCTTTGGTCTCGAAGTGGTCGATGTGCGTCTGAAACGGACCGACCTGCCACAGGCCAACCTTGAAGCAACCTTCTCGCGGATGCGGGCAGAGCGTGAACGGGAAGCCGCGGACGAGATCGCCCGTGGTGATGAGGCGGCGCAACGTGTGCGGGCTCTGGCAGACCGGACCGAAGTTGAGCTGGTCTCTGAGGCGGAACGCGAAGCCGAGGTGATCCGCGGTGAAGCCGATGCGGAACGCAACGCCATCTTTGCTGCGGCCTATGGGCGTGACCCGGAGTTCTTTGAATTCTACCGCAGTCTGAACGCCTATGAGGGCGCGCTGAAGGGGAATAACTCTTCGCTGGTGCTGTCGCCGGACTCGGAATTCTTCAACTATCTGAAGTCTTCGCGGGGCACAGCGGGCTCTCAATAAGAGCCTTGCCGCGCTGTTTGCGTAAATTTAAGGGGGCTGTCCTGCGGGGCAGCCCCTTTTTTATGGCCTGTGGTGGCCTGTACTGGCCTATGTCTGCGGGGCTTTAGGGGCTGGTAACTGTATAATTTAATTTGGTAATTTGCGGCCTGCATTTTTAGGAACTTTTTCATCACGAATGGTGCTAAAATCAACGGGATGCAGCTGCTATCGGGGCTTGGCTTGCGTTGGCGCGCAAAGGCAGGCCCGACAGGTAGGTCCTCTCAGGCAAGCCCGATAGGTAGTCACGACGATTTGATTAGCTCTATCAGGTATTGCGATGGGAAATTCTCCCCCTACATTGAGGGCAGGTTTATATAGAGTAACGCGCAGCCACCTAAGGCGATCGGTTTTGCTGATCCCGGCCACACTGACACTGGCTAAACTGACCCCGGCTAAACTGACACTGGCCAAACTGAATCTGGCCACTCAGAACGCAGGCGGGGGGGATTGACGATACCGGATGCCTTGGGCGAGGAGAAAAAGAAGATGGCAACAACAGGAATGGCGATGACAAGGAGTACCTCTGTGCAGCCTCAGGCGATTGCAGTTTCAAAAGAACAGGATAGACAGGTCGGCATGTTCCGCATGCTGTGGCTGGGCGTGTTGAGCCTCGTGATGGTCCTGGCCCAGGTGTTGTCGGCGCAGGCCCGCCCTGAGAGCCTGGCGCCACTGGCAGACAAGGTCAGCCCGGCGGTGGTGAATATCACCACCACCACAGTGATCGAAGGGCGCACCGGCCCGCAGGGTATCGTGCCCGAAGGGTCTCCCTTTGAGGATTTCTTTCGTGAAGTTTCAGGATCGCAATGGCGGCGACAACAGCGACCGCCCGCAGCGCTCTTCTGCCCTGGGGTCCGGATTTGTGATCTCCGAGGACGGCTATATCGTCACCAACAACCACGTGATTGCGGATGCTGACCAGATCGAGATCGAGTTTTTTCCCGGCGATGGCCAGCCCAAAGAGCTGTTGCCAGCCAAGGTGATCGGGACCGATCCCAACACTGACATTGCCTTGCTCAAGGTCGAGGCACCTGCACCGTTGAAGTTTGTCACCTTTGGCGACAGCGACACGGCGCGGGTTGGCGACTGGGTCGTCGCTATGGGCAATCCGCTGGGGCAGGGGTTTTCGGTCTCTGCCGGTATCGTGTCCGCCCGTAACCGCGAGCTTTCGGGGTCGTATGACGACTACATTCAGACTGACGCGGCGATCAACAGGGGCAACTCTGGCGGTCCATTGTTCAATATGGATGGCGCTGTTGTTGGCGTGAACACGGCGATTTTGTCGCCCAATGGCGGTTCCATCGGTATTGGCTTTTCGATGGCCTCAAATGTGGTGCACAAGGTCGTGGCACAGCTGAAGGAATATGGCGAAACCCGTCGCGGCTGGCTGGGTGTGCGCATTCAGGACGTCAGCGATGACGTGGCCGAGGCGATGGGGTTGGAAGACGCAAGCGGGGCATTGGTGACCGACGTGCCTGATGGTCCGTCGAAAGAGGCCGGTCTGCTGGCAGGCGATGTGATTCTCAGCTTTGATGGTGCGGTTGTGAAAGACACCCGCAGCCTGGTCCGGACCGTTGGCAATACCGAGGTAGGTAAGACGGTGCGCGTGGTGATCTACCGGGAAGGCAAGACCGAGACCCTGAAGGTCACGCTGGGCCGTCGTGAAGATGCGGAGCGCGAGCCGGAGTCGTCAGAGGACGAAGAGGACGATGCGCCAAAGGTGACTGAAAAGGAACTTCTGGGTCTGTCGATTGGGATCCTGACCGACAAAATGCGCAGCGAGCTGAACCTCTCTGACGGTACTGAGGGGCTGGTTATCCTCTCGGTGAATGAAGTGTCGGAAGCCTGGGAAAAGGGTCTGCGCGCGGGCGATGTCATCACCGAGGCGGGACAGCAAAAGATCGCAACCATCGGCGAGTTGGAGGCCCGTATTTCGCAGGCCAAGGAGGCCGGGCGCAAATGGCTGCTGCTTTTGGTGCGCCGCAATGGTGAGCCACGGTTTGTGGCGCTTAACCTGACCGAATAGGGGCGTAACCCCCTGCGACAGCATCACGAGAAGGCCGGGTTTGACTCGGCCTTTTGCGTTTTGACCCGCCGACAGCTGGCTGTTTTATCTTTGGGCGCGCGCGGCGGGTGAAGCAGGCAGGGAAAGGGAAAGAGCCATATGCTGGCGGGCATATGGCTCTTCTTTTGAAACGGGCAGTCATCGGGATGGGATGATAATGTCTACCTTGCGACTAAGGTGGCAGGGATTGGCGTGCGGATCTGTGATCTTGTTCACAGCGGATCAAGAAATTTTAAAAAAAAACAATTTCAAACTCCTTTCGGTGATTTCGGTCAGGCAGGCTGATGAGTGAAACAAAACAGCTGTGGCCAGGGGAAGGCACTGGCGGCTGGTCAGTCCAGGTTTACTTGTTTACCGGCCTCCCAGGGGAGGAGTGGGAGAGGCATTGCTCTGCGCTGAAGGTTTTGAAGTTTCAGTTTTTGAAATCGGGGCCAAGCCTCGCAGAGGGCGAGATCGGGTTGTTTGCAGGCTGTGTTGGGGTCGCGCTTTAAAGAAAATGCCGGAAGTTAATGAAATATTGGCCTCTTGAGATGCAATCTTTGGCAAGACTAGGTCCGAAACCCACAACCAAAGTGACGACTAAGATGATGAAACGAACCATTGTAGGCGCTGTTCTGGCGATTGCGGCGAACACGGTTTCAGCCCAGGAGCTGCCGGTAAGTGATCCGATTTCGGCAAAGATTTTCCTGGAATTGCGCAGCATTCAGCAGCTTGCGGGGGTTATTGACCCTCTGCTTACGGTGCCAGGAGAGGCCTTTCGTATTATCGAAGGTGATTTTATTGCCCTTGGCGCTCTGAGGATACGGTTGGTGGGCATTGATGCGCCAGAGATTGCGCAGCGCTGCAACAGATCTGATGGCGGACTGTGGGAATGCGCCGCCAAGTCAGAAGACCGGGTGCGTGAGATCCTGCGCTCGGCGGAACGGGTCGAGTGTTTTGGCAATGGCCGCGACCCCTATGGCTATTACATCGCGTCTTGCACGGCGGATGGAGAAGACGTCGGGGCGCGTTTGGTTGAAGAGGGTCTGGCCTGGCCTGACGAAGAGCAGGGCTATTACCTGCCAGAAGCCGCCAGAGCACAGGCTGGTAGCCTTGGCATCTGGCAGGCTGAGACCGAGCGGCCAGCTGAGTGGCGCAAACAACATAACTAGCACGGACCTGGGACCAGGAAACAAGAACTGGGATCTGGCCTCATTTGCGGACAGATCCACAGGGCGTTGATTTTGTGTGCCCTGAATTCACACGCAGCAGTTTTGATGTGCTTGCCGCAATGCCTGATTTCTATCGTTGGGGCCGACACGGTGCAGCCAGTGTCGCGAAGCGGGGTGTTGGACGACGTCCTTTTTCGCAAGCGCTAGATTGATTCTGGTTCTGCCAGCAACCCAAGGGCGCTGCGGTCCAGTATCTGTACCCCGCCACGGCTGATTTCGATCAAGCCGCTGCGTTTCCAGTTCGACAGAGTTTTTGAGACGGCCTCGCGCGTGGCGCCGACATATTCGGCCAGTTCGGCCTGAGACAGAGCCCGGCGCCCATTGCCGCTGTCCGGTGCCAGATACAACAGTTTGCGGGCCAGACGCACCGGCATTGGCAGAAAAACCTGCTCGTTTAACTGCAGGTTCATCCAACGCATCCGTTGTCCGGCAAGACGCAGCAGATCTCCGGCGAGTACTGGCTGTTGCTGGATCTGGGCCAGGATGTCGCGATTGCGCAGACGTCGCAACCGGCTGGGCTCAGCTGCGGTGACCGTGGCCGTGCGGGGACCGGGGTCAAACAGCACAATTTCGCCAAAGACTGCGCCAGCCCGCATCAAATCCAGCGAGAGCTTGCGGCCTGACGCAGAGAGGATTGAGAACTCCAGCGCGCCCTCAACAATGGCATAAAAGGCGTCGCCAGTGTCGCCTTGCTCAAACAGCACCTCGCCATTGGAGAGGCGTACTTCACTGGCCTGGCTTTCGAGCATTTCACGCAGTGGCGCGGATGCTGCGGACAGGAAACCGGTTTCTGGCAGGCGGTCATATCGCATGATGTAACGGGTCTCCGTTATGATTTGCCACAAGGGGGCTGCAGTGCTTTTGCGACAGGTGAATGCCGACAGCTGGGGTTCTAGCAGAGCTTAGAGCGTTGTGAAACTGCGGGCTGTTCCAGTGACTGTTTGGGGGGACTTGTTTGGGGCGGCTTGTTTGCGGTGAGCTGCTGCGGCGGCCAGACGACTGGCCGGCCGCCTCCTGGCCGCCTCCTGGCCGCTTACTGGCTGTCTACCGGCTGTCTACTGGGCGATGGCGATCAGGCCGAGTTGACGCGCCGTGGCCAGAGACAGGGTGCTGCTGTCCAGACCGGCCTCTTTTTGATAGCGGCGCAGGGCGATGCGGGTGTTGCGATCCATGCGCCCGGTGGCGGCGCCGCGATAGTATCCGCGCGCGGTGAGAGCGCGTTGCAGAGAGGCCAGAAAATCGGGGGTGATTTGTTCCGGACAGGGGGTCTCGATCCAGGAGACGCGCCGGGGTTCCACGATATCCTGTCGGGTAACGGTGCGAAAAACGGCGGGCTGGATGATGCGGTCTGCCTCTCCCAGAACCGCAGGCTGGACCACGATCTGATCGGTAAAGGATGTGATGATGGCGGGGCTTGTGTTGCGGTGCCAGCAGGTGCCAGCCGGGGCACCGGGCGGAGCCTCTGGCTGGGCCTGCTCCGGCGGCGCTACCGGCGATGTCGGCGTGCAGGCTCCAAGGTGGGTCAGGGCTGCCAGCGAGAGGGTCGAAACAAGGAAAAATAGTGGTCTGGTCATGCCTTTTGGTACTCGATCCCGCTGGGCGATGTGTCTGCGTCGCCGTTTGGCGTGAGACTAGACCAGATCCTGAGAGGGCGCAAAGGCCGGATCACCGCTGCGGCCCTGTCGGTGAGCTAGGGCGCGCGGATTGAGTGGCTATCGTTGGCCTTTCTGGCACTGAAAGGCGGCAGGGTCCGGTCGCTCTGACGGGGTTTGAGCCGGGAGGTGGCGAGACCGGGGGAATTGTTGGGGGCTGAGTGATCTTTTTGTTTGGGCTGATTTCACGGATTGCGTGGATGAATTCGGACAAAAGAAGAAAATTTGCCGCAGCAGCCCAGTCGGGTCATGCTACGGCGCAAATTGGGCTGGTGCCGGCGCGGGGCCTTGGCTACACAGTTTATCGAGTACCGAGAAGGGGAAAATCAGACTATGGCAAAGATCACCTATGTCGAACACAATGGCACCGAGCATGTTGTGGACGTGGCCAATGGCCTCACCGTGATGGAAGGGGCCCGCGACAATAACATTCCGGGCATTGAGGCAGATTGCGGCGGGGCATGCGCCTGTTCGACCTGTCATGTCTATATTCATCCAGACTGGGTAGAGAAACTCCCCGCCAAGGACGATATGGAAGAAGACCTGTTGGATTTTGCCTTTGAGCCTGACCCCATCCGCTCTCGTCTGACCTGCCAGGTGAAGGTGACGGATGAGCTGGAAGGGTTGATCGTTCAGATGCCAGAAAAGCAGATCTGATGACAAGGCGGGTCATAGCGCGGCGTCTTATGTCGCGCTTGTGGTCCCGTTTTGCGCGCCGCGCGGGGCGAGGGCAGTGCCTGTGGCTGGTGCTGAGTGTCGCAGCTGCCCCGCTGTCAGCCGAGGGAATAGGGCCGGATGATATCGGCCATTTGAGCCCTGGTTGGACGGATGAACTCCTTGCGGCGGAATTTACGCATCCTACAACACGGTATGCTCATGGTGTTTTGGGCGATGCGATTGAGTGGTCCGGGCTTTCCCTGCGCTTTGTTGGTCAGGGCGGCGCGCCTTGGGGGCTGGAAATTCCACTTCCTGCTGACCATGTGTTTGAAGACCTGGAACCGCGACTGATCGACCTCAACCTGGACGGTCGCCTTAATGCGGTCATGGTGGTCGAAACGGATATGGCGCTCGGTGCGGCCCTGGCGCTGTATGGTGCCGATGGAAAGATCGCCGAGACGCCGCATATTGGGCGTAGCAATCGCTGGCTGGCCCCAATTGGGGCAGCGGATCTGGATGGTGACGGCCGTGTTGAGCTGGCTTATATAGACCGGCCACATCTGGCCAAAACCCTGCGGGTCTGGCGCTTTGAAGCCCGTGGTCTCAGAGAAGTATCGTCGAAAACGGGACTTACGAACCATCGGATCGGTGATAATTTCATTACATCCGGGATTCGAACCTGTGCAAATGGTCCTGAGATGGTCACGGTCGACGCAAACTGGCAACGGTTGGTTGCATCACGTCTGAGCAATGGTCAGATTAACAGCCGTGACATCGGGGTCTTTTCGGGGCCTGCCAGTTTGCAGGCAGCGCTGGCCTGCCGGTGATTGCTGCCGATCCGACACGTCTTTCCCCGGGATTGCGTTAGCCGCTACCGCGCCGTGCCCCAGGCACGGCGCCCGGCCCAAGGGCGGCGGCATTCTATGAATGCCAGGCCGCGCGCGGGAGCCCCCCCCTCTTGCGGGATAAGTCAGGCTTGCGGGGCTAAATCAGACGCGTCGTTGTAGGGTCAGTGGGGTTGGTCGCTCAAACCCTGAATGTGCGGTTTCGGCTGTCTTACCAAAGCCGAGCCGCGTAAAGGCCGCTTGATTTACTACCAGCTCAACGCGTACTTGCAGCTCAAGAACTGCACCGCCCAGCTGCAACGCCCGCTCACAGGCGTGCTCCACCAGGAAACGCGACACCCCCGTGCGCAGTCTTACCCGTGCGCCGTCTTGCTTCAGCAACGGCGAGCTTGCCAAGATACAGGCAGTCTGCGCGCGGGGTCAGAAAACCGCAGGCGAAAACTGGCGTGCCAAGGCACCAGATTTCGCCCGTCTGGCAGTGTTGAGCCATAGCCTCCAATGTGAGCTGGCGCACGGAAGAGGGCGGATCAATCCGGCGCTCCATCTAGCTGAAACTGTCCTGGATCAGCGTCCGGGCAGCATCAAGCGCGGCGATGTCGCTGGCGGCAAGACGGCGGGGGGATTTCATCTGGGGATCAACAGCTGTCTGATGGTGGCGCATAGTCGCTTTTTGCTGCGGCGTTTGTGGGCTGATCACGGACTGTTGTTGCCCACCACATGATCACCGCCAATATCGCCCAGCGACGAAAACAGGCTGGCGGTATTGTTCACCCCCATTTTTTTGAGCAACCTGGCGCGATGCACCTCAACCGTGCGATAGCTGAGGTTCAGAGAGCGGGCGATCTCTTTGCTGGTCTGACCTTCTCCGAGCAAGGAATAAACCTCACGTTCGCGGCGAGTCAGGGGCAGATAGGGGCGCAGGCCAGACAGGTCGGCAAAGCTCCAGACGGCGCGGCCCAATGGCGCATCCGGTGTAAAGGTATGGCCCCGCACCCGGACCCAAAACAAATCGCCGCATCTGCGTCGCATCACCCGCTCGTCCCAATAGGGATTGCCCTGGCTCAGGCTTTTGTCGCCGCGGGTGCGCAGGTTCTGGAACTCTTCCTGTGAGGGGTACAAAAAGGCAAAAAGCTGATCCAAAAGCGCGTCACGCGGATAGCCGAACATCTCACAAAAGCGCTGATTGCACTCTCGCAACACCCGGTTTTCGGTGACCACAATGCCAACAGGCGCAAAATCAAAGGCCAGCCTGGCCAGATCGCGTGCCTCATAGAGCTGGTCAAGCCTGTCAGAGCTGGGCTGTTGTTCCATCAATCCTCCAAGAACTGTGCAGACTGTATCGCCTGCATGTCTCTGTGGAAACAGCTTTGGCAGCGCCTGCGGGCGCACAAACGTGGCGTTTTAAACCCTTAGCTCTGGTAGTAGCCCTCTGGGGCCAGCGGCGCTGGGGCCTTGATGCCCAAATGCGGGGCCAGCGAGATTTCCACTGTCCGGCACATGGCGTCCAGCGGCAGGCCATTCACCGTTTCACCAAAGGGATGGGCCAGCTCTTCGGTGACCTCGGCGAGGCCAAAAAACACATAGGCAACGATGCCCACAAAGACTGGCGTCATCCAACCGGCATCATCAATCAGCGCAAAGGGGATGAGCAGGCAATAGAGGTAGGTGGTGCGAAACACCAAGAGGGAATAGACGTAGGGCAATGGCGTGGCCGCAATCCGTTCGCAACCTGCCTGTGCCAGGGCGATTGCGGCAAACCGCTCTGCCAGTGCCTTGCGGGCAAAGCCATCCGGTGCCGCGAGAGCGGCCCTGGCACAGGCCGCATCAAGGGCCGCGCAGGGCGGATGCGGCTGCGCAGAGAAATCCTGCCCCGCCCAGTCTTTTGCCGCAGAGCTGTCGGCAATCTTGCGCAGATTGACCCGGTGCAGGTGCAAAAACGCCAGGGCCAGCCTGAGAACCTCATGGCGCGCGGTCTCATCGGGCAGAAACATGGTGCAGTCTCGCGCCAGGGCGCGCACATCGGCGACCAATTGCCCCCAAAGCCTGCGTCCTTCCCACCAGCGATCATAAGCGGCGTTATTGCGAAACCCCAGGAACAGAGAGAGGGCAACGCCAAAGACCGCAAAGGGCGCCACATTGGTATGGGGCAGCGCAATGACAGCCGCGTCGACCCAGACAATCAACAGCGCCAGGAGGGAGACCGCCAAAATCCGCAACCCAACGCGCGGCAGGACCGAGCCCTGGGTGGCAAAGAGCAGTTCGTAAGGACCTGTTTTTTCGCGTATAATCATTGAAAGCCTCTGCGCTTGTGAGGGGGGGATGGCGGCTGGGCCAATAAAAGCTCAAATTGAGCGTCGGGCCTCTATCAAAGGCGGCCAATCAGGCCTCATTTTCGTCAGGCCGGGCCGGACAGGTTGGTCAATCAGGTCAGGTCAATCAGGTCCGGGCAGGCGCGGCGCAGGGCACCATGGCCAAGGCCGCACCCTGTCTATGCCAAAAGCCCGACGCGTCCGGGCTTTTGCGAGGTTCAGTGCAGCAGCGCTGAACCGGTGCAACAGGGCGCTCGTCCAGTGCCCCGTCCAGTGCCCCGTCCAGTGGCCAGTCCAGCGCCCTAGTCCAGTGCGCGCCAGCCGATATCGCGGCGGAAAAATCCCGCAGGCCAGTCGATCTGATCCGCCATGGCATAGGCCCGGTCGCGGGCTTCTTGCAGGCTGTCGCCGCGTGCGGTCACGTTGAGAACACGGCCGCCAGTCGCGACAATTGCGCCATCAAGGCGCGCTGTGCCGGCATGAAACACCATGTTTGAGCTGTCCTCGGGAAGCGCCTCAAGGCCCTTGATCTGACTGCCTTTTTCATAGGCTCCGGGATAGCCATTGGCAGCCATGACAACAGTGATGGCGTGATCATCGCCCCAGTTGACCTGGGCCTGCTGTAAACGCCCCTCGGCGGCGGCCTGCATCAGATCCAGCGCCTGGGCGCCAAGACGCATCATCAGCACCTGACATTCAGGATCGCCAAAGCGCACATTGTATTCCACCAGACGCGGCAGCCCGTCCTTGATCATCAGCCCCACATAGAGCACGCCCTGATAGGGCATGCCACGCTCTGCCATGATCCGCATTGTCGGCTTTACAATCTCTTCCATGGCGCGGGCTTCGATCTCGGGGGTCAGAACAGGGGCCGGCGAGTAGGCGCCCATGCCGCCGGTGTTGGGGCCGGTATCGCCTTCGCCCACACGTTTATGGTCCTGAGCCGATCCAATCGACAGCACGTCTTCCCCATCGACCAGCACAAAAAGCGAGGCCTCTTCGCCTTCCATGAACTCCTCAATTACCACCTCGGCCCCGGCGCCGCCAAAGGCACCGCCAAACATGTCGTCGATGGCGGCCAGCGCCTCATCTTCGTTCATGGCGATGATCACGCCCTTGCCGGCTGCCAACCCGTCTGCCTTGACCACTGTGGGGGCACCGTGTTTGCGGATATGGGCCTTGGCAGCCTGCGCATCGGTAAAATGGCCATAGCCTGCGGTTGGCGCCTTTGCGGCATCGCAGACTTCCTTGGTAAAGCTTTTTGAGGCCTCAAGGCGCGCGGCGGCCTCGGAGGGGCCAAAAACCAGCACGCCTGCGTCACGCAGCCGGTCCGCCACGCCACTGGCCAGCGGGGCCTCGGGGCCAATGATGACGAAACCAATGGCGTTCTCTTCGACAAACACCGTGACCGCAGCGCCATCCATGATGTCGAGGCTGGCGCATTCAGCGATCTGAGCGATGCCGGCATTACCGGGTGCGACGATGAGTTTGTCGCATTTTGGGTTTTGCATGACCGCCCAGGCCAGGGCATGTTCACGCCCGCCGCTGCCGAGGATAAGGATATTCATCGCGTCTTCTCCGATCTGCTGATCCATTCCTGTCTGGTGACGGAATGTGATCAGATGTGCCCATGAACCCCGGGGCCGCGCGCCGGGCTTGCCTTGCTTGCGGCGGGTTCTATGCTGCGCAGGCCCGCAAAACAAGAACCAGAAGAGAAAGCGCGCCCTGAAAACGACCCTCAGGCGCCGCAGGAGAGCAGATCCCGTGTCCGACCTTTTTGACGATCCTACACCCGGCCCAGCATCTGGCCAGAATGCGCCTGAATTCAGCGTCTCCGAACTCTCTGGCGAGGTAAAGCGCACGCTGGAGGGCACCTTTGGCCGCATTCGGGTGCGCGGTGCGGTTGGCCGCGTGTTCAAAGCGCGCTCGGGCCATTTGTATTACGACATCAAAGACGACCGGTCCGTGCTGGCCTGCACCACCTGGAAGGGGCAGATCTCCAGCCTTGCCGTGGTGCCCGAAGAAGGGCTTGAGGTGGTGGTCACAGGTCGCCTCACGGCCTTTGGGGCCCAGTCAAAGTACAATATGAACGTGGATGAGGTCGCGGTTGCGGGCCAGGGCGCATTGATGGCGCTGTTGGAAAAGCGCAAGAAACAGCTCGAGGCAGAGGGGCTTTTTGCGCCTGAGCGGAAACGGCCTCTCCCCTATCTGCCGCATATCATTGGCGTTGTGACCTCGCCCTCGGGGGCTGTGATCCGGGACATTCTGCACCGGCTGCGGGAGCGCTTCCCGCGTAAGGTTCTGGTCTGGCCCGTGGCCGTGCAGGGCAGCAATTGTGCCTCAGAGGTGGCGCGGGCGATCCAAGGCTTTAACCGGCTGACCCCCGGCGGCGCTTTGCCGCGGCCGGATTTGATCATTGTGGCGCGGGGGGGCGGATCCATCGAGGATCTTTGGGGCTTTAACGAAGAAGTGGTGGCGCGTGCGGCGGCGGCCTCTGAAATCCCGCTGATCTCGGCGGTGGGACATGAGACCGACACAACCCTGATTGATTTTGTCTCTGACAAACGTGCCCCTACTCCCACGGCGGCGGCGGAACTGGCGGTGCCGGTGCGGCTGGGGCTGATGGCGTGGGTCGAGGGGCAGGGCGCGCGCCTGTTGCGCGGCACGGGGCAGGCGGTGCAGCAGCGGCGTCAGCGTCTGGACGATCTGGCGCGCGCCATGCCGCGCCCCGAAAGCCTGCTTGAGACGCCACGCCAGCGCCTGGATCATGCGGCGGAGCGTTTGCCGCGCGCGCTGGTTGCGGGGGTGCAGAGCCGCCACGTCACTCTGAGCCGCGCCTCGGCAGCGCTGCGGCCAGCCACGTTGCGGCAGCTGGTTGCAGCCCGCAGGGATCGTCTGCGCAATCTGTCCAGCCGGTTGAGCCTGCGACCCATTTCGCAAGAGGCGGCGCGTCAGAAGGAGCAGCTGGCGGGCCTTGCGCAGCGGCTGGAGGCGGCGCAGCTTTTACGCATCGACCGGCAGCGCCAGCAGGTATTGGCGACGGGGCGGCAGCTGGATATCCTCAGCTACAAGGCCACCTTGGCGCGTGGCTATGCGGTGGTGCGCCGGGGCGAAAACCTTGTCACCACCTGCGCAGATGCGGCCGCAGGCGGCGCCCTCAATATCGAGTTTTCAGACGGGCGGGTGGCGCTTACGTCTGGCGGAAAGCCTGAGTAAAGCCAGAGTAAAGCCAAACTAAGGCCTGTGTGAGAACGACTGGCGTCTGCGGATGGCAGGCTCAGACGCCGACCTCGGGGCCAAGGCAGAGCATCTCTTCGTCGATCTCGCCTGATTCATAGAGCTCGGTTGCTTCGGGGTCATTCTGAAAACGCGCGCTCAGGCCTTTGGCGCTGAGGGAAAAGCTCCAGCATTGCGGCTCACCGCGCTGCTCATAGACAAAACAGATCTGATCCGCCTGTTGATACCAGATGCCCTCCTGGCAGCGGCCATCGAGAAAAGACCAGATAACACGACGGCCCGGCAGGTAGCGTTCGACCCCATAGGCGGTGCCATCAAAGCCATAAAACAGGGTCTTGCCCTGCGTATACCTGTCGAAATCCTCTGCGCCCAGTGGCTCGGCTGCCTGCGCTCTCTGAGCTGCCAGGGGTAGGGTCGCGAGGGGCAGGGCGGGGA